>NZ_JBDPHA010000001.1:0-610247 GCF_039841805.1 Romboutsia sp. 1001216sp1 | reverse complement strand
CAACATCTGATGCAGACGCAACATCTGATTCAACATCAGACTCAGATGCAACAGCAGATGCAGACGCAACATCTGATTCAACATCAGACGCAGATGCAACATCTGATTCAACATCAGACTCAGATGCAACAGCAGATGCGGATTCAACATCAGACTCAGATGCAACAGCAGATGCGGACTCAACAGCAGATGCAGACGCAACATCTGATTCAACATCAGACTCAGACTCAACAGCAGATGCAAGTGCAGATGTAGATTCAACATCAGAATCTAGTGCAAACAATCAATCAAATGCAAACAACAATATAGGACCAATAACTGTTCATACACCTATAAATATATATGTTACTTGTGGATGTTGTGGAAAAAAACATAAATTTGAACATGACGAAATAAATTGCAATAATAACAATTGCGATGATGATAATTGTGATAATGATAATAACAATAACAATTGTTGTTAGGACTAGCAAGAAAATAGGAAAATATAATTATTAAAAAATAAGGAGTATATGGGATATGAATTTTAGAAAAAAAATGCAGAGTAGTAAAAGCTCGCATGATAGCAAACACGATAGTAAACATGATAGCAAACATGATAGCAAACACGATAGCCAGCATGACAACAAACACGATAGCAAACATGATAGTAAGAGTGAACCAATAAAAAATAGTAAAAAAGTGAGCGATTCTAAAACGGTTAAAAAAAGTGGAAACGATGAATAAAAAGTAGATATATATAAATAGAGGAGAGGCTAAAATAACCTCTCCCTTTTAATTTATATGTATTACGTCACCGCTATTTATATCTAGTAAGTTAAATTCCATATCAACTTCATCATCACTTTGATTTATATCTATGATAGCGACTGAATGAGTGCCATCTTTAGGAATTGATGTACTTCCAGGATTTAATACTATTAAATTTTCATCTATATAAAGTTCTTTAACATGAGTATGACCAAGAATAAGTATATCTCCACCCATATTTTTAGCATCTTGTATAGTATCTTCTTTAGACTTAGTATATCCATGAGTCATTATTATTCTAGTTTCACCAAATTGATTCATAACATACGGACTTTGGATAGGATGATTTATAACCATTTGATCAACGTCAGCGTCACAATTTCCCCTAGCGATAATTATATTATTAAGTTCATTAATTTTGGCTATTACTCCTTTTGGATTATAACCTTCTGGAATATCATTTCTAGGTCCATGGTACAGAACATCACCACCATGTAAAATCACATCACACTCAGATAATGCATCTAGTGCCTTTTCAAAATAAAGTAAACTTCCATGAGTATCGCTCATTACACCTATTTTCATTTCATTTCCTCCTAAGTTAAGATTACAAGAATTTTTCAGAAACCCTACTCCAAAATTCATAGTTTGACATTCTGAGTAATTTTATTTTAACATCAGACATAAAAGTTTTAATGCTAGAAATACGATTAAATTTATGCTCGACTCCATCTATTACTATTATAATTGAGTTTTCAAATCTATATTCAGGAGTAATATTTATTACAGAATCATTAGAACATATAATACTAGAAGTAAAACTTCTATAAGCATTTGTATTTATAGGATAAAGTGGAGTAAGCTGCATTAAGCTTATACTTGGATCAACAATACTACCTCCTGCTGCATAATTGTAGGCTGTTGAACCTGTAGGAGTTGATATAATCATTCCATCTCCACTAAATTTTTGTATATGTCTATCATTTATATTTACGTCAATGTGTATAATCCTAGATTTATCTCCTTTTACAACGACTTCATTTATAGCAAATATATCATTACAATGTTTATCAGTACAGATACTAGCACCAAGAAGAGGTATATCTTGTATCAAATAATCTTCATTTATGTATGATGTTATAAATCTATCAATATCATCTGGAGAAATATCTGGGAAAAAGCCAAGGTGCCCTGTGTTTATCCCGACTACTGGAACATCAGGAAAATTAAAATCGTGAACAGTCTTTAAAAAAGATCCATCCCCACCAATTGATATAACAAGTTCTGTATCTGGATGGAAATAATCGATTACCTCAAATCCAGCAGAGATCAGTTTGTTAGTTAATAAGTTTTTCGTTGCAATAGATTTTTTAAGTTCATTTGATTTTACAGTTATAATTTTTCTCATTTTTCCACCCCTCTATACTTTGTATTATAGCATAACTTAATAGGTTAAATTATAGTTAATTAAAAGTAGACAAATAAACTCTTTATACTCAAATAGTTGATTATAGAGGTACATATATAAGATAATACATAAAGAAAGAATTTATGTATACTAAAAATAAGTAAAATTTAAAGTTTATAAACAAATATAAGTAAGATATTAATAATAAAAGGTCTTATCTATTAATCTAAAATAGTATAAAATATATAATGTTATAAGAAAAGAAGGTAGGTGCAGATTTGTTTAAAAAGGAAGAACAAAGGTATAATATCATATCTTATACGAGTGAAGAAAATTCAACGTTAAAAGAGATACTATTAGATAAATTAAATTTCTCTGTAAGATCATTATCAAAGATGAAAAGAGAACAAAGTATGTTAGTAAACGGTGAATTTAAAAAGCCTAGTACTAAAGTTAAAAAAGGTGATTTAATAGAAGTAAAAATAGAAGAAGATATGGCGAATTTTACACCACAAGATTTAAATTTAGACATATTGTATGATGACTTTGATATAATAATGGTTAACAAACCACCGTTTATGGTGGTACATCCGACTAAAAGCCATAGTGAAAGCACAATAGCAAATGGGATAACTGACTATATAATCAAGAAAAATGAAAAAGTTAAAGTAAGGTTTGTAAATAGATTAGATATGAATACATCTGGTTTAGTTATAGTTGCTAAAAATGCTTATGCACATCATACTTTATCATTAGATATGAGCAAAGATAAAGTTGAAAAAACTTATATAACTGTTGTAAAAGGAATAGTAAAAGAAGATTTTGGAACTATAAATCAACCAATATATAGACCCACGGAAGATAGTATAAAAAGAGTTGTGGATGAAAGAGGGCAGGAATCTGTAACTCATTATAAAGTATTAGAAAGATTAAATGATGCTACAGTACTAGAAGTAAAGCTTGAAACAGGGAGAACACATCAAATAAGAGTCCATATGAACTATATAGGTCATGGTATAATAGGTGATGAGCTTTATGGATATGTAGATGAAAATCTCATAAATAGACAAGCATTACATGCATATAGCTTAAAATTTAATCAGCCTAGAACGAAAGAAGAGTTAGAGTTTAAGGCTAATTTACCAAAAGATATAGAAGACTTAATAAATAAGCTAAAATAACAAATATAATTAGAGGTGAGATTATGATAATTCATAAGTTTATAATACATGTATTAGATAAAAATAGTGATGTTCCAATACTAAATGACTATGAGGGAAAAATAAATCCTGAGGTAGATAAGTTTTTCCAAAAAATAATAAAAAGAGTAACTAAAGATGATGATTTAAGAAAAGGAATATTTAAGGATTATAACAATAATATAATAAAAAATTGCTGTGAGCAGATAATATATGATGAAATCACTTTCTTAGAAAATTCTAAGGAAATAGCAGCATATTTATTTGATATAATGAAAATCAATTCAGAAATAGATTCATGTGATTTAGCAATATGTTTATATACAGTTAAGGATGAAAAATATGTAGCTATACTTAAGCTAGATTATAAAAAACTTTACACTCACTCTATAGAATTTATAGATGATAAGTTTAATATACAAATGGTTGCAAATGAAATAGGTATACCAGAAACAGGAAGACAAAAGCAATGTGCAATTATAGGAGTAAGTGGAATAAATGATGAGTTTCATTTAAGATTGTTAGATAAAGATGCAGAGAAGGAAGAAAGTGAATCAAAGTTCATTAAGGAATTCTTAAATGCAGAAAGAATTGATGATGACAAATATAAGACGAAGGTATTTAAAAAGTCAGCGGAAAATTGGATAACAAATGCATTAACAGAAAATATAAAACAAGCAGAAGATATGAGAAGTGTACTTAATTATACATTAAAAGAAAAGCATGAAATAGATGTGAATGATTTTATAGAAAATAATATAAAAGATGAAAATCTAAAAGAAAGCTTCAAAGAACATATGGAAGATAAGGGATTAGATGAAGGTTTCAATATAGATAAAACATGGGTTGAAAAAAAGCTTAAGAAAAGAAGTATAAAAACGGATAATGGATTTGATTTAAAAGGAAATTTAGAAGATTTTGAAGACCCAATGAAATACAGTGTAAAGCAAAACCCAGATGGAAGTATAGATATAACATTAAAAAATATTAGATTTTACGAAGAGAAGTAGTAAAAAGCACCAAAGACTTATAAAGCTTTGGTGCTTTTTGTATACAAATATTTTGTATTAAACTCAAAATACATATTTAATTTTTAGCGTAAAGTAATTTCAAGAAATTTAAGCATATTAAAAATAAGATTTTAATTAATAGGAGTAAATTTAAATTTTTAGTGTACATGCAATATATATTATTGAAAGCCATATAAATATAATAGGACTAAAATTGTTACATATTAAGGGGGTAAATATGGAACAACTAAAAGATATGTTAAGAGGGTTTGATTTTGTAGATGATAATCCAATGATATTTTTTTTGATAATAGGATTGGTTGTACTTCTTTTAATTAATTCAAATGGAAACTTAGATTGTTTTTTCGACCAAAATAATTCATTAGTTTGGATTATACTTTTAGTATTTTTAGTATTTATGCTTGGGAGAAATGATGGTTGCCATGATGATTTTTGCTGTTAATAAGTTAAAACCGAGCTTCATATGCTCGGCTTTACTTCTTTAGATTATTGGTTATCTTCTATATATTTACAGATATCACCTATAGTTTTGAAGTTTTCAGCTTCCTCATCTGGAATTTCTATTCCAAATTCATCTTCAAGAGCCATTATAACTTCAACAGCATCTAAAGAGTCAGCTTCTAAATCTTCTATTAAAGAAGTATCTTTAGTCATTACATTTGTGTTATCTATTCCTAATTGTTCAGCTATTATTGATTTTATTTTTTCAAACATGGTTTAACCCTCCTAGAAACGGTTTATAAATTTACTTGTAGTTTAATATAATATTAAAAATTTTTCAATAGAGTTTTTAAGAAAATGTAATAAACTTTTTTAATGAGAATATAAATTAATATATAAATTTTATACATAGGAGGAATTGTTATGAAGTATATAAGTTTACTAATATCTTCAATTGGAGTATTTTTAGTAATATTAGGAAATTTTTATTATAATTCAGTAACATTAGATATGCAAAAGATTAAAGATTATGTGGCAGAAACAAATATTATACTAGAAGATATAATAGATAAGGAATATTATGTATTAGAAAATAAACAAGACTATATAAAAAGACTTAATAGTCTTAAAGAAGGATTAAATAATACTGATACAACATTTTTAATAGATAATTATAAAAACTATAAGGTAAAGTCCATAGATAGTTTAGTAAAAAGCTTAAAAGAGACAGAAGGTAAAAAGATATATTTAGGAGAAGTAGAAAAGTACAATAAATTATGTGATAGAGAGATTGATAGGTTAATAATCAATAAAAACTTAGTATAGTAATCTTATATACATTTAATAAAGACATCATGAATTAAAAGGGGGGGTTTAATGGCAAAATTAGAAGATACCCTAACTCGTTTGTTTGGAGGGAATAATAATATTTTAAACAATAGAATGCTAATAGTTATAGTATTAGTATTTATTGTTATATTTACAGATTTATTAGATGACTTTCTAGAAAACGATAATGCTTGGATGTGGATTATATTAGTACTACTTTTATTATTTAATTTTGATGAAAGTCTTTGTTAATAAGCTTTTTTAAAGAAATCATTTGATTTCTTTTTTTGTGTAAAAAAATTTAGTAATAGACAAATATATTATGATTTAATTTAATAAAAGGGTAACAATTTTACACATTATTACATAATATTTATTAAATAGTTAGTAATATACTATTATTCATAAAATTAAAGGTGGGATATTAATGTCAACAGATCAAGGATTATCAAGATTCTTTGGAGGAGGATTATTTGGCAACACTGGTCTAATAGTATTGATAGTAATAGGTGTAATACTTTTACTAGGAGATGATCTTCTTGAATGGATATTATGTGATGATATGGGTATTATTTGGATAGTTCTTATAATACTTTTATTGACTAATTTTGATTTTGATTGTGGATGTGGATGTTGTTAATAAAGAACTCTATTTAGAGTTCTTTATTAACAAAAAATTTTATAAATTATAAAAAAATAATAACACTTTTTGAAAAATTACATACTATGTATTAAGTGGGCAAAAGCCCTAACGAGACATAAATATACTTCACTAAAGAATTATTCTTATGTAGGGGGGATTTTTGTGAGTAGCAAATTAAGTAGAGTTTTTGATTGTATGGGAGGAGGAGGATGGTGGATAATAATACTATTCTTCTTGTTCTTAGTTTTCCAAGAATGTTGGAGCGATATATGCATAACTGACTGGATTCCATTCCTAATATTATTATTAATAGTGTGTTCATGTGTAGGAGTTAATGATGGAGATTTTGGATGCTGTGAGGCTAACTTCGACTGTGGATGCTAAATAAGAAAACAAAAGAGTGCTTTGCATTCTTTTGTTTTTTTATTTTAAATTATAAAAATAAAAATTATACAAACTAATATCACAAATTTAATTTCTTGCATATTATATGTTAAGAGTGAAAACTCAAATTATAATAACAACAGGAGGTAGCAAAATGTTAGATAGATTATTTGGTGGTTGTGATGGTTTCTTTGGAGGTGCTTGGTGGATAATAATATTATTCTTCTTATTCTTAGTATTTGGAGAACAATGGTGTGAAATAGAAATAGTTGAATGGATACCATTCTTAATATTACTATTAATAGTTTGTAGTTGTGGAGAAATTGGAGGAGATTGTTAGTAAAATTAAAAAATAAAAAACATTATGAGTAACAAAAATTTAAAAGATTCATATTATATACTATACAAAATTTTAGATTATGTATAGACATCTAAAAGTTAATTCATTAAAAAATTTATCAAAGGGAGGAATTTGTTATGCTAGATAGATTTTTTGGAGATTGTGGATTTTTCGCAGGTGGAGCTTGGTGGATAATAGTATTATTCTTCTTATTCTTAGCTTTCCAAGAATGTTGGAGTGAGATTTGTATAACTGATTGGATACCATTCTTAATATTATTATTAATAACATGTTCTTGTGGAGGTCTTTTCGAAGACGGAGATTGCTGTTAATATTTACCAAAAAAGCAACGGTGTTAAATACCGTTGCTTTTTTTTTAATTTAGAGATAAAATATTTACTTATGAAGGTAAATTAATACGCTGTTTTTGGGTATAAAAATTATATTACATAATAAAACTAATAAATAATCGTCTTAAAATATTTATAAAATTTATAATATATGGTAAAATTAAAATTTAAGAAAGTAGACGGATTAAACTTTAAAATACATAAAATATGTATAAGGAGGAACTAAAATGAAAAGCAACATAACTATAAAAGATGTGGCAAAAAGAGCTGGAGTTTCTATATCTACGGTATCGAGAGTTATAAATGATTCAAAACCAGTTACTGATGAAGTAAAGCAAAAAGTTTTAGATGTTATAAAGGAAACAGGTTATATACCAAACCCTCTAGCTCGAAGTTTAGTTACTAAAAAAAGTCAGCTAATAGGAGTTATAGTACCAGAAGTATCGGATTCTTTTGTAAATGAAATATTAAATGGTATAGAGGAAGTAGCTAAAATGTATGATTATGAGATATTATTAGCTAATACTTACTCAAATAAAGAACAAGAATTAAAAAGTATAAATTTACTAAGAGCAAAACAAGTTGAAGGTATCGTTATGATATCTTGGAAAGTAGAAGAAGATCATATAAACTATATACAAAACTGTGGAATACCAGCAACTTATATAAGTAAAACAGCAAGAAATTATGATATATATACAGTAAGTACAAGTAATAAAGAAGCTACTTATGATATGACTAAATATCTTTTAGATAAAGGGCATGAAAAAATAGCATTTGTGATGACTAGTAAAGATGATACAGTACTTGAAATGGAAAGATTATCGGGATATGAAGAAGCCTTAAATGAAAGAAATATACAATTAGATAAGAGCTTAGTTAAATATGGTGGAACTACTTATGAAGCTGGATATGAAAGTATGAAAGAACTACTTGATGAAGGAATAATACCTCATGCAGCATTTGTAACGGGAGATGAAGCTGCAATAGGAGCCATAAATGCAATATGCGATGCTGGATATAAAGTACCGGAAGATATATCAGTTGCAGGATTTAATGATGTAAAAATAGCTAATATGTATAGACCAAAATTAACTACAGTACATCAACCATTATATGATATGGGAGCTGTAGCTATAAGAATGGTAATCAAAATGATAAATAAAGAACAGTTAGACGAAAAGAAAATAGAATTACCATACAGAATAGTTGAAAGAGAAAGTGTAATAGAAAGATAATAAAAAAGTGTCTTAAAATAATACTAGCATTATTTTAGGACACTTTTTTATTATAGCTATATCATATAATTTTAATTATTATTAAGGAGGATTGCATAAAAAAGTATAGAAGTCTTTTAAATAGAATATATTTTTACATTGGGGAGGTTACGCTGTGGGGATAATTACACTAAATGGAAATGATTTAACCATAGAAGATGTTGTAAAAGTAGCAAGGAATGATTATAAGGTAAAGCTTAGTAAGGAAGCTATAGATAATATTCAAAAATCTAGAGCTTTAGTAGATAAATTCGTGAAAGAAGATAAAGTATCTTATGGAATAACTACAGGCTTTGGAAGATTTTCAGATATAGTTATATCTAAAGATGACGCAAAAGAATTACAAAGAAATTTAATTATAAGTCATTCTTGTGGAGTGGGAAATCCACTAGACGAAGAAATAGTAAGAGCTATTATGCTACTTAGAATAAATGCTTTGTCAAAGGGATATTCAGGGATAAGATTACAAACATTAGAAGTATTAATAAGTATGGTAAATGAAGGAGTACATCCTATAATACCAGAGAAAGGTTCACTTGGTGCATCTGGAGATTTAGCGCCACTATCTCATATGGTTTTAACTATGATAGGAGAAGGTGAAGCTATATATAAAGGTGAAAGATTACCTTCAAAAGAAGCAATGAAAAAAGCAAACATAGATATATTAGAAGACTTATCTTATAAAGAAGGTTTAGCTCTTATAAATGGAACACAAGTTATGACGGCAATAGGTTTATTAACACTATATGACTCCATAAATCTATTAAAGCATGCAGATATAGCATTAGCTTTAACTATGGAAGGTTTAAATGGAATATCTTGTGCAATGGACGAGAAGGTTCATAGAGTAAGACCACATAAAGGTCAAATAAATACGGCTAAAAATATATTAAATATAGTTAAAGATAGTGAAATGACAACAAAACAAGGAGAAATAAGAGTACAAGATGCATATTCATTAAGATGTTCTCCTCAAATACATGGTGCTAGCAAAGATGCTATAGAATATGTTAAAAATAAAGTAAATATAGAGATCAACTCAGTAACAGACAACCCAATAATATTTCCAAATCAAGAAGAAGTTATATCAGGTGGAAACTTCCACGGACAACCAATGGCATTAGCTTTTGATTTTTTATCAATAGCATTAGCAGAGATAGCTAATATATCAGAAAGAAGATTAGAAAAATTAGTAAACCCAGCAATAAATCATAATTTGCCAGCATTTTTAGTAAATAAAGGTGGATTAAACTCAGGATTTATGATTGTGCAGTATAGTGCAGCATCTCTAGTATCTGAAAACAAAGTTTTAGCACATCCAGCAAGTGTAGATTCAATACCATCATCAGCAAATCAAGAAGATCATGTTTCTATGGGAACTATAGCAGCTAGAAAAGCAAGAGAAATAATGAAAAATACTAGAAAAGTATTATCAATGGAAATATTAGGAGCAGTCCAAGCCATAGATTTAAGAGAAAATAATAATTTAGGAGTAGGAAGTAAGGCTGCCTATAAAGTTGTGAGAGATAATATACCATTTGTTGATAAAGATAGGATAATGTATAAAGATATTGATAAATGCGAAGATATAATAATTTCAAATTTAATAATTGATAAAGTAGAAGAAGCTATAGAAGAAGATATTTTAGTAAATGAAGAAATTCCAGAAGTAAGTTTTATATAAAGCACTATAAGGAGGATGCTAATGGAGAAAACATTAAATATTTTAAATCAAGAAATATTTGAAGGAATGTCTATAAAAATTAATGAAATACCTAAAGATAATTGTGAATTTATTAAAGGAATAAGAAGAGCGCCAAAAAGAGAGGCAAAACTATCTAAAGAGGATATAAAGTTAGCGCTTAAAAATGCATTAAGATATATACCTGAAAATTATCATGAAGAATTAGCACCAGAGTTTTTAAAAGAACTAATGACAATGGGAAGAATATATGGATATAGATTTAGACCAAAAGGAAATATAAAAGGAAAATCTATAGAAGAGTATGAAGGAAAATGTATAGAAGGTAAAGCCTTTCAGGTTATGATAGATAATAACCTAGATTTTGATATAGCTCTTTATCCATATGAGCTTGTAACTTATGGAGAAACAGGGCAAGTGTTTCAAAATTGGATGCAATATGTACTGGTTAAAGAGTATCTAAAAGTTTTAACTGAAGATCAAACATTAGTTATACAATCTGGCCATCCATTAGGTCTTTTTAAGTCAAAACCAGATGCCCCAAGAGTAATACTTACAAATGGTCTTATGATAGGAATGTTTGATAACCAAGAAGAATGGAAAAGAGCAGCTGCTATAGGTGTTTCAAATTATGGACAGATGACAGCTGGAGGATGGATGTATATAGGTCCGCAAGGAATCGTTCATGGAACTTATTCAACACTTTTAAATGCAGGAAGATTAGTACTAGGTTTAGGGAAGGAAGAAGATTTAAAAGGCAAACTATTTGTAACTTCGGGCCTTGGAGGAATGAGTGGTGCTCAAGGTAAGGCTATAGAAATTGCTGGTGGAGTAGGTATAATAGCTGAAGTTGATTATTCAAGAATAGAAACAAGATATAATCAAGGTTGGGTTAGTAAAATTGCTAATACCTGTGAAGAAGCATTTAATTTAGCGAAGGAGTATATGGACAAAAGAAAAGAATGTGCCATTGCATATCATGGAAATATAGTAGATTTATTAGAATATGCTGTTAATAATAACATATTTATAGACTTACTTTCTGACCAAACATCTTGTCATGCTGTTTATGATGGAGGATACTGCCCACAAGGTATTACATTTGAAGAAAGAACAGAGCTTTTAGATAAGAATAAAACTAGATTTATAGAACTTGTAAATAAAACTCTAGTAAATCATTTTAATTTGATAAAAGAACTTAATAAAAGAGGAACATATTTCTTTGATTATGGTAACAGTTTTATGAAAGCTATATATGATGCAGGGTGTAAGGAAATATCAAAAAATAAAGTAGATGAAAAAGATGGATTTATATTCCCATCATATGTTGAAGATATACTAGGGCCTCAATTGTTTGACTATGGATATGGTCCATTTAGATGGGTATGCCTATCAGGAAAAGAAGAAGACTTAGAAAAAACAGATAAAGCAGCGATGGAGATAATAGATCCAGACAGAAGATATCAAGATAGAGATAACTGGATATGGATAAGAGATGCAAAGAAAAACGCTTTGGTTGTAGGTACTCAAGCTAGAATATTATATCAAGATGCTATGGGAAGAACTAACATTGCACTTAAATTTAATGACATGGTAAGAAAAGGTGAAATAGGACCAGTAATGTTAGGTAGAGATCACCATGATGTGTCAGGTACAGATTCTCCATTTAGAGAGACATCAAATATAAAAGATGGAAGTAATATAATGGCTGATATGGCAACTCATTGTTTTGCAGGTAATTGTGCAAGAGGAATGAGTTTGGTAGCTCTTCACAATGGAGGAGGAGTTGGTATAGGTAAATCTATAAATGGCGGGTTTGGAATGGTATTAGATGGATCTTTAAGAGTTGACGATATATTAAGAAGTTCTATGCCTTGGGATGTTATGAGTGGTGTTGCAAGAAGAGCATGGGCTAGAAATGAAAATTCTATAAGTACAGTTATTGAATATAATAAAATGTGTAAAGGCAAAGATCATATAACATTACCATATTTGGTAGAAGAAGAAGTTATAGATGAGATTATAGAGAATTTAAATTTTTAGCAAATTATTATAGAAAATATTAACCACATAATAAATTTTAAATTCTATATAAAACATATAAAGTTATAGGGGGGGAAGTATATGGCCGTAGTTCAATGCGTACCAAATTTTAGTGAAGGAAGAGATTTAGAAAAAATAGAGAAAATAGTAGAACCACTAAGAAAAAAAGAAGGTGTAAAGCTATTAAACTATGAAGCTGATAAAAATTACAATAGACTGGTTGTAACAGTTATAGGAGAACCACAACAAGTTAAAAAGGCAGTGTTTGAGTCTATAGAAGTTGCTAAAAATATAATAGATATGAATAATCATAAGGGGCAACATTCAAGATTTGGTGCAACTGATGTTTGTCCATTTATACCTATAAAAGATATGACTATGGAGGATGCTGTCAATTTAGCTAAAGAACTTGGAAGAGAAGTTTCAGATAAATTAAGTATACCAGTATTTTTATATGAAGATGCAGCGACAAAACCTGATAGACAAAATCTTGCTAACGTAAGAAAAGGAGAATTTGAAGGTTTAGATGAAAAGCTAAAAGATAGCAATTGGATACCTGATTTTGGAGAAGCTAAAAAGCATGAAAGCGCAGGTGCAATAGCTATAGGTGCTAGGAGACCTCTTATTGCATATAATATAAACCTTGATACTGATAACATAGAAATTGCAAATAAAATAGCTAAAACTATTAGACACTCAAGCGGAGGTTATAGGTATATAAAAGCGGGACCTGTTGAAATACCAGAAAGAAAAATTACTCAAGTAACGATGAATCTAACTGATTACACAAAAACTAGTATGTATAGGGCTTTTGAAGCTGTAAAAATGGAAGCTAGAAGGTTTGGAGTAAATGTTACTGGAAGTGAAGTAGTAGGACTTTGCCCTATGGAGGCACTTATAGATGTTGCTTCTTATTATTTAGGATTAGAAAACTTTGATTTAGAAAAAGTATTAGAAACTAGTTTGATGGAGTAATAGTATGATAGCAGATTTGATTATAAAAAACATTGGTAAATTAGCTACTTGTAAAAGTGATGAAACTAAAAGTAAAAAAGATATGAGCAATATAGAAATGATAGAAGATGCATATATATCAATAAAAGATGGTAAATTCATTTCAATAGGAAGTAAAGATGATTATCATAGCATGATAGATGAAAAAACAGAGGTAGTAGATGCAAATGGTTTATTAGTAACACCAGGGCTTATAGATTCACATACTCATTTAGTGCATGGCGGATCAAGAGAAAATGAATTTTATAAGAAACTTTTGGGTGTTTCTTATATAGACATATTAAAACAAGGTGGAGGAATTTTAAGCACGGTTAATGCTACTAAAATATCTACTAAAGAAGAATTATACGATAAAGCTAAAAAAAGCTTAGATAGAATGTTAGAGTTTGGAGTAACAACAGTAGAAGCTAAGAGTGGTTATGGATTAGAATTAGATACAGAAATAAAACAACTTGAAGTTGCAAAAGAGTTAGATAATGATCATCCTATAGATTTAGTACATACATATTTAGGAGCACATGCTATACCGTTAGAATATAGAGAAAATCATGATGAGTTTATATTTAAAATATTAGAAGACATGAAGAAGATAAAGGAATTAGATTTAGCTGAATTTTGCGATGTATTTTGTGAAGATAGTGTATTTTCAATAGAAGAAAGTGAATTAATACTTAAAAAGGCAAAGGAATGTGGATATAAACTAAAAATTCATGCTGATGAGATTGTATCACTAGGAGGAGCAGAGCTTTCTGCAAAATTAGGCTGTATATCAGCCGACCATTTAATGGCAGCTAGTGAAGATGGTATTAAAATGATGGCAAAAGAAAATGTAGTAGCTAATATTCTTCCAGCAACATCATTTAATTTAAATAAATCATATGCAAATGCAAGAAAAATGATAGATTTAGGTGTTAGAGTAGCTATATCTAGTGATTATAATCCAGGGAGTTGTCCAAGTGAAAATCTTCAATTTGCAATGCAATTAGGATGTTTAGGATTGAAAATGACTCCAAATGAAGTTTTAAATGCAGTAACTATTAATGCATCGTATTGTATTGATAGGCAATATGAAATAGGATCAATAGAAGTCGGTAAAAGAGCAGATTTTGTTATATTTGATTCTCCTAATATAGAATACTTAATGTATCACTTTGGAATAAACCATGTAGATAGAGTTTATAAAGATGGAAAACTAGTAGTAAAAGATAAGCGTGTATGTTATAACAATTAAAGGATGGGGAAAGTATGAAATTAATAGATATGAGTTTAAATGAATTTTCTGATGAAGTAGATTCTAGCTCACCAGCTCCTGGTGGAGGTTCAGTAGCTGCTTTAGCTAGTAATATAGGGGTAGGACTTTGCAAAATGATGGCTCATTTAAGTTTTGGAAAGAAAAAATATGAAAATTTAGATGAAGCTATAAGAATAGAATTTGTAAATATATTTAATCAACTATCAGATATAAGGCAAGAACTAGTAAACTTAGTTGATAAAGATACAGAAGCATTTAATGAAGTTATGAAGGCTTTAAAAATGCCTAAAAATAGTGAGGAAGAAATAAAAAATAGAAATAGTGCAATTCAAGATGCAACTTTATTTTCAATAGAAGTTCCGTATAAGACAGCAGAATTATCACTAGAAGCATTAAAATTAGTAGATTATATAGCTACTTATGGAAATCAAAATGCCATAACAGATATAGGTGTAGGGACATTAATGATTTATACAGGGTTAGAAGGTGCTATACTTAATGTAAAGGTAAATTTATCTAGTATTAAGGATGATAATACAAAAAATCACTATACTAAATGTTGTGGTGAAATATTAGAGCTAGGAAATAAGATTAAAGATAAGGTAATAGAGGATATACATTCTAAAATAAGTTAAAAAAAGCTATCCTAATTTTAGGATAGCTTTTTTTATTTATGGTCTTTTAGTTTTTTTGACTTTTTTAACTACTTTTTTTGGATGTGCTGGGGAAGATGACTCACTAGGAGAAGATATTTTGTTTTTGCTAGGCTTAGACTTTTTACTAGATTTAGAATTTTTAGATTCACTAGTAGAAGCTCCAGATCCTTTTTTAGTTTTAGATTTCTTAGCATTAATTTTATTTTCAATTTCAGCATCAGATATTTTTTTCATTATAACATCTAGTTTATTTCGCTGTTCTTCATCTAGGAAAGTCTTAAATTTAGAGACAACTTCATCTCTTCCCTTTAGAGTTTGACCTATTTTGATTAGTTCATCCATTAACTCACCTTCAGACTTACCTTTATAGCTGTCAGCAATTTGTTCTATTTTATCTTTATCTATATTTTTTTCTTTAGCCATTTTCTCTAAAGCTTCTGCATTTATCTTTTTCATAAAAATGCCCCTTTCTATAATATATATTGAATTTTTCTCATACTATTTATATATAGAAAAAATTATAAAATGTGAAGAGATTCTATCTTAGATAAAAATTTCTATAGATAATATATATGCACACGAAATAAAAAAAAGTAACACTAATAACAAATAAAACATAAATATATATGAGGGAGAAGTATATTTTAAGGGGTGACGATTATTGAATAATCTACTTTTAATACTTGGAATGATTGCACTTAGTAACGGGAATATATCATTAGGAGATTTATCCTTATTTGATAATAAAAATAAAGCTAAATCAAAGGGGGTTAAGGAAAATATTGATATGACTCAAAAAAATGATAGAAATAGTAGAGATAAAACAAAAAAAGTAAGAGTTAATAAAAAAAGAAGAAAAAAGAGTAGTGATAATTCAAATAATAATTCTATTGCATTTAGTATAAATGATATAAATAAAGGTTTAAAACTTATGGATTTAAGTGATGAAGATTTAGAGCGTGGCATGGAAATAATAACTAGAACTAAAAAGTATATGTCACAAGATGAAAGAAAGTTTTTAGTTAAGATTGAGAGTGTATTAGACTTAGTTAGGGGAATAAAGAAACTTAGTTCAATAGAGGATATCGAGGAAGAAGAAACAAACTTTTTTAGATGTATGGATGAGGAAGATAAGAAGAATATGATGATTAGGGAAATTTTAGAAGTTTTTCCTGAAAAAAGGAAAGAATCTATAGAAAAGGCTATAGATATGAAAAAGAAAATAGATTTATTTGCAGAATTATTTTTACCAGATGATATAGAAGAAAATGGATTTAGTATAAGTTCTCTAGCGAGTTTAAATAATTTGGGAAGCATGAATAATTTAAAATTATTGGGAAGCCTTTTAAGAGTCGATGATGATAAAGATGATAAAAAATATTATAGTTATGATAGTGAATATGATGCATATGATGATTTTAATGAAGATGATGACGACTTTTGTGAGTACATAGATGATTTAGATGAGTAATATGGAAATATATCTTAATATTTCATTAATTACTATATAAAACTACTTTTAAAATTACTGATTTTGTTATATAATAAGTATATAAAATCCTGAAGCATACGATATTGCTTATTTAAATTCAACCGACAAATGTTATAAGGGAGACTAAGTCTAATGATGGATAACAAGCCTAGTTTTTAACTGGGAAGTTAAAAGTTATTGGCAGGTCACCCACCTGGGAGTATCTCGGGTATGAATTTACGTAAGCTAACGGTGTTTCGGGATTTTAAATTAAAAGAGTGTTGCAAAAGCAACACTCTTTTAATTTAAAATCCCAATATACCTATGTCATCAAAAGTAGTAAATACTGAAGTTGTATTGTAATCTAAGTCATATTTATAATTAGAGTAAAATAAAGATCTAGTAAACTCTTCCTCTAAACTAAACTCATCAATCTTATGATCACTCCAAGTCTTTCCTAAATCATTTGAAATAGATGTATGTAATCTATTATAGTTAACCCACATAATATATATATCAGATTTAAATTTCATAATACTTGGATACATGCAGGATGAAGAACCTGTTATATATTTAGATATATTAATATCTAGTTTATTATCCATTAAATAACCATTTATATATTTAACAGCATACCCATTATCAACATTTTCACAAAATACTATATGACAAAAGTTTAGGCTATCTTTTAATACAGATAAGTATATTTTATTTTTTCTTGTATTAGTTAATTGAGAAGGCTTAGACCAAGTTGAAGTACTTAAATTAAACTTTGACATAAAAACTTCTTCAAATCCGTTTACGAGGTTTAGGTAAAAAACTGTAGGTGAGTTTTGAATCCAAATCACTGTGAAATTATTTAAAATAGTATTATTTATAAAATCTATTTTATTTTCCGTCCAAACACCATTTAATTTATGATGGTGAATAAGTGCACAAATATTACCGCTATCATTGCTATAAACATAGTATAAAATATGAATTTCATTATCTAATTTTTTAATATAAGGAAATAATAAAGTAAACTTATTGCTATTATAAGTAAACACATCAAAATTAGTAAATGTAGTTTCAGAATTTTTTATATCAACTAATTTTAAGCTATTATCTATGTAAATACCATATATGTTATCATTATTATCTAGGTTAAAATAAAACTTGGTAAAATCTAAAGGTTTATCTGTAATATATGTTGATTTGATCAGATTACTATAGGTATCAAAATAATCATAAGTTAAAACATTAGATGTTCTAAATCTAAATATATCCTTGTTAGAACGTCTAATTATTGTATGGCAATCATTAACAAAACCCAAAAAATCATCTCCCTGTAAATTAATTCATATTAAATGTATATTGTCATAATAGAAAATTATTCTAGTTTTAGTAAATAGAAGTACAAGTAAGTAACAAATCATAAGTTAAATGCATAATATTTATTAAGCGTGAAAAGCTGAATATTAACAATAATTCATTTAAGGGGAGGACATTATATGCAAGATTTAAAAAGAAATAGAAAAAGAGTTCCTAATCAGCATATAGATCAAATGGAAAACGACTGTTTAGAAGAACATGTAAGTCAAGAAGTAGATGATGATTTAACTAGAGGATGTGGATGTAAAAAAGACTCAAACTGTGATAAACATTCAGATTGTAACCACAATATGAAGTGCGAGTGCGAGTGTGTATGTCATCCAGAACCACAGTGCTGTGAGCCTTGTGAACCAGATGCTGATACATGTATAAAAAATAAATGTGGACCTGAGTGTCTTGGTCCTATAAATCCACCAAGATTTAATGTATCAAACAGTGTACCAGTTGTAATTGAGGCCAATAGGATATTTGATACTATGGTATTTCAAACATTTACAGATGCAACAGCTCCAAATGGTGCTCCATTAGTATTTGATGTTGAATTAGTAGAAATAAATGGTCCAATACCTAGAGTAGGTCAAGTAAATGTAGAAATAGAAAAAATTTGTATAAACCATAATGGAATAATAATAAATACAGGAATGACAACTTTAGAAGATTTTGATATAGAACCGTTAGAACCAACAGTAGGAAAAAGATGTGAAACTACTTTTGAATATGCAGTATGTGGAGAAACACATAGAAGATGTTGTAATAGGGGAAAAGGACAATCAGTAGTATATAAACAAAAAGGATTAAGTGTACTTGTAGAAGATTTAGTACTAGAATTAAGAGGAAGATGCGGATGCACAGAATTTATAGCTTTTGCATTTCCTGCTGTAAAATGCCATGGAGGTCAATCTAAGAGATGCCGTGATGTTGAATTCTTATTTAATACATTATCAGCACCAATAGGTGTGCCATCAGATGGAAGAGGATTTACATTAAGACAAGAATTCCAAACACATTTAACAGTAGATTGTATCGGAAAAGCTTTACTAAGCTGTATAGATCATGATGATTGTGAATGTCATTGTGAATTAAGCATACCAAATGATATAGATTTAATACTTTGCTTACAAAATAATGTCAGTACTTTAATTAATGAGCAACTAGTTGTTTTAACTTCACCAAATGGTGTGCAACCAAGAGTTGTAGATACATTCTCTAAAGTTTGTGACTTTGGAAGTTGTGGAGAATAGTATATAAAGGAAAAAGAGCTATCTGTTTTAGATAGCTCTTTTTCATATTTTATATGTTATCCCATAACAATATTCAAAAATATCATCTTTTATAGTTGTTTTACCTTCATTTGAACATCTACTTGAATGAATGGTATTTTCAATATTAGATTTAGACCATTGTTTAGAACTACTATTAAAAAAAAGTTTAGATGTAGTTCGATCAGAAGATGAAGAAGGTTTATATTCTAGTACTATATTTGAAAAATCATCTATATCAAGTTTATAAAAGTATCCATTATCTTTTAGAACATTATCAATTATATATTTAGATAATCGATAATTAGGTACATCAAAGTTAAAGTGAGATAGCTTATGCAAATTATCTGATAGAGGGTATTTTTCGACGATAAAAACATTTAAGGAATCATCAATAGAATACAATCTCATATCCTTAATATTTTTTGTAGTATTAAGGGCTTTCAAAATAGATTTTTTTTTCCAAGAGCCATTGTGCTTGAGAAAATGATTTAGTCTACCCCTAGTGTCAAGTGCACAGATATGTATATTACTAGAATTATCTATAGTTGCGCAATAAGAATGTATATTGTGAGATAATCTTTCTGTTTGCCCATTTATATTTTTAATATATAAAACATTTTTATCTGTATATATATAAAATGGATTAATATTTTTCATAATAACCTCCTAAGATTTAATATTTTTAGAAAAGTTTTTTAAAGTTTTGATAACAACAAAAATATGTAATATACATGTGAAAAATGACATTAAAGTTGTTGTATAGATATATGCATAAATATTTAGATTAGGTAGAGGAGTAAGTAAATATACTCCAAATAGCTGAATACACATACTAAAAATAGTAATTAAACTTGAAATTACCTCTTTCCTTATAGAATGAAGTATGCCTGATAATGTCTGATTTAAAGACATAAATAGAGGTATTAACCACATTGATTTTAAGTAAGTACCTGCGAGTTCATTATCATATACTAAAAGGCATAATTTTTCACCAAATATATAAAAAAATACTGATGAAAATATTCCTACACCTAGTGTTAAAAGCATAGCAAAATTAATTTTTTCTTTTACACTTTTGTATCTACCAAGCGACATCTCTTGAGATATGCTAGGTATCAAGTTTACAATTAATGCAGAACCTAAGGTAAATGGTAAGTATATAAAAGGCATAACCATCCCATTTATAACACCATACATGCTTAATGCTTGACTATAGCTAATGCCTGATAAGACTAGCCTAGAAGGAACAATTATAGAGCTTAAAGAATGAAGTAATATATTTGACATACGATTGCAAGTTATAGGAATAGACATTTTAATAGTTTCTATAGAAGCATTGTAAAAATCATTTATTTTTATAGTATAGGTATTATATAAATTTGAGTTTTTATATAAGCAAATTGATATATATAATATATTTATGGCCTCTCCAATAGAAATACCTAAAAGTGCAATATAACAATTAAAAGATTTATTATTTATAAATAAAATAGTTAAAGCTACGAAAAATATTCTACTTAATTGCTCTAGAACTTGCCCTATAGCAGGAACTACGACTTCCTTCAAACCATAGTAGTATCCTCTTAATATATTTGATACTGTTATAAGGACTATTGCTGGACAGATAGATAAAATTAATAAACTTAAATTAGCATCTTTTAATAGTTTTAATGACAAAAAACGGGCATTAAAAGCTATTATAAGAGAAATCACAAGTGATATAAAAAATGCTACATAAAGTGTAGATATAAACAATACATTGCTATTGTGTTTATCATTAAGAGCCTTTTTATTAGCAACTAAACAACTCAAAGTAGTAGGTATACCTGTAGTAGTTAAAGCTAAGCAAATCATTAAGAAATTAAATAATATATGGTATATTCCAAGACCAATTTCACCAATTGACCTTGATAAAAATATTTTATATAAAAAACCAATTACCCTAACTATTAAGTTGGAAATAAACAACACGGCTGTAGAAAAAATAAGATTGGGTATTCTCAATAAATCACCCCCTTATGTTTAAATATATTCATAAGGAGGTGAAAAAATAATTATATATTTACAAATTCAGGTTTCATATTGGTAAATTTACATACATGATTAAATCCTACTTCTTTTAGATAAGAGTAAATATAATCAAATTGATATGCTATTTGAGATGGATGGTGAGAATCAGATCCTGTAGTTATTATTTCACCACCTAAGTCTTTATACATATTTATTATACTTCTTGAAGGTGTTAAGTCAGGAAGATTATATCTATAACAAGATGTATTTATCTCAATTCCTTTTCCATCTTGTATAACTTGTTTTAATATAGCTTCTATTATATCTGAAAATAAGCTATCATCTAAAATATTTTTATAATCTCCATATCTTTTAACTAGATCTAGGTGTCCTAATACAGAATAGTCTTTGTAGTTTTTAACAATATTATATAGTTCTTTAAAATAAGCTTCATAAGCTTGATGTTGAGTTTTATCTTTAAAAAACTCGCCAAAATATAAGTCAATTCTATCTATAGCATGTAAAGAACATATTATAAAGTCAAAAGGATATTTATTAGCATCATTACTGCACTTAGTTATTATTTGCTTTTGAAGACCAAGTTCTATACCTTTTTTTATAGATATTTGATTAGCATATTTAGATTTAAAGAAATCTAATTTTTCAAAGTATTTATCATAATCAATACCCCAATCAAAATCATTTGCAAGGTCATAATCAACATGATCTGTAAAGCATATTTCTTTAAGACCCAAGTCTATTGATTTTTTAATCATATCTTCCATATCGGTCTTACTATCATTTGAGAAACTTGAGTGCATATGGTAATCATAAAACATAAAAACTTCCCCTTTTTGATAAAATTTTGGTATTATATACATAATAAATCTTATCAAATATAGTAATAACCATCAAGTGATAATATCAAAGAAGCAAGTGGGGATAGTATGGAAAAATATAACTTAGATTTAATCAAAGATAGTCCTAAATATTTACAAATATATAATCATGTAAAGAGACTTATATGTGAAAATAAAATAAAGGAATATGAAAAGCTACCGCCAATAAGAACGTTAGCAAAGTTAATAGGGGTTAATAATACGACAATAGTAAAGGCATATGAATTATTAGAAAAAGAAGGATATGTCAATAAAAGTATGGGAAGTGGAACTTTCGCTACATCTATAAATCAAGAAAGTTCAAGTACTATACAAAGAAAAGAAGGTATAATAAGTTTTGATACAGGAAATCCTTCTACAGAAATATTTCCAATAGATGATTTTAAAGAGGCTATAAATATGGCCTTGACTAATGAAGGAAGTACTATATTCGAATATGATGAAGGTTTAGGATATGAACCATTAAGAGAAAAAATAGCACAATATCTACATAATAAAGATATAAATACAACTAAGGATAATCTACAAATAATATCAGGAGCTCAGCAAGGTATAGACATTGTTTGCAAAGGTCTTATAAATTACTCAGATGTAGTATATGTTGAAGAGCCAACTTATAATGGAGCTATAGAAGTATTTAAGAGTAGAGGAGCAAAGATAATATCAATACCAATGTTAGATGATGGAATCGATATAGGAGTATTAAAACTTAAACTTGAAAAGATAAAGCCTAAAATAATATATACTATGCCAAATTTTCAAAATCCAACAGGCATATCATATTCTACATATAAAAAGAAAAAACTAATAGAACTAGCTGAAAAATATGATTTTTATATAGTAGAAGATGATTTTATAAGTGATTTTAAATTTAATTCTCTTGATAATAAACCATTAAAGAGTTATGATGATAAAAATAGGGTTATATACATAAAAAGTTTTTCTAAAATATTTATGCCTGGACTTAGAATAGGTATAGTTGAAATTCCAAGTGAATTACTAAAAAAGGTACTTTGGGCTAAGTACTCATCTGATATATCAACGCCAGGTTTGATTCAAAAATCAATGTATTATTATATGGAAAACTTTAATTGGGATGAATATCTTAAAGGTGTGGAAAGTCAATATACACAAAAATATAATTTGGCAAAAGAGTTGATATATAATAAATTAAGCGATAGACTAAAGATAAGAAATGGAAGTGGAGGTATTAACTTTTTTATAGAACTACCAAGAGGCTATTTATCACATGACTTAACAGAATTTTTATTAGATAAAGGAGTATCTGTTCTTCCAGGAACTTACTTTTTTGATAATATAGTAGATGATAGGTTTTTTAGGATAAATATAGCTAGGGCAAGTATACAAGATATAGAAAAGGGAATATCTATAATAAGTGATAACTTAGACGAATTTCTTTATAAATATAAAGATAATATAACAATAAAAAATAATAAATTTTTTTATTAAGACAAGAAAATAGAAAGGAGAATACTTAAAATAAATTTATTTTAAGTAGAATGAAATAATGTTTGATCAAAAGAAACTAGACAGAATAAATGAATTAGCTAAAAAGAATAAAGCAGAAGGATTAACAAAAGAAGAAACTATAGAAAGAGAAGGATTAAGAAAAGAATATCTAGAACATTTTAGAGCGCACTTTAGATCTAGATTAGATAATATAAAGGTAGTATCAAAAGAAGAATACGACGAGCATATGAAAAATAACCAAAATAGTCAAAACTAAATATAATATAAATTTAATAATTACTTAAGGAGGGGCAATATGAATTTAAAGTATGAAGCTAAAAATGCATGGGATATTGAAAGAAGTAAAAATAATATAGAAGATGTAATGTCTTATTCTAAAGATTACATGCAATTTTTAGACAAAGGAAAAACAGAAAGAACCTCTGCTAGAGAAATAGTAAATATGGCAAAAGAAAATGGATACATATCACTAGAGGAAGCTATACAAAAAGGAAAGGTAAATCCAGGAGACAAAATATATGCAGTCAATAAAGATAAATCAGTAGCTATGTTTGTTATGGGTAAAAAATCTTTAGAAGAAGGTATGAAAGTAGTAGGTGGTCATATAGATGCTCCAAGGATTGACTTAAAACCAAACCCTCTATATCAAGAAGCTAATCTAGGACTTTTTAAAACTCATTACTATGGAGGAATAAAAAAATATCAATGGACAGCAATACCACTTTCAATATATGGAGTAGTTATCCTAAATGATGGTAAAAAAATTGATATATGTATAGGTGAAGATGAAGAAGATCCAGTATTTTGTATAACTGACTTACTAGTACATCTTTCAGGAGATCAAATGCAAAAGAAACTTTCTGAAGGTATAACTGGAGAAGGACTTAACCTACTAGTTGGTCATATGCCGCTTGAAGGCGAAGAAAAAGAAACTGTAGCACAAAATGTATTAAAGATATTAAATGAAAAATACAATATGGTAGAAGAAGACTTCTTAAGTGCTGAAATAGAAATAGTACCTTCTGGTCGTGCTCGTCACTTAGGATTTGATAAATCTATGGTATTAGCTTATGGGCATGATGATAGAGTTTGTTCATACGGTGCTGTCAAAGCCTTAATAGAAACTACTGAACCTGAATACTGTGCAGTAGCATTATGTGTAGATAAGGAAGAAGTAGGGTCTCAAGGAAATACTGGTATGCACTCTAAATTCTTTGAAAATACAGTAGCAGAGCTTATAGCTTTAGAAGGAAACTATTGTAACTTAAGAGTAAGAAGAGCTATGGCAAATACTAAGGTATTATCGGCTGATGTATCTGCAGGATATGATCCTAATTTCCCAGAGGTGTATGATAAGAGAAATTCTGCATACATGGGACATGGTATAGTTTTAAGCAAATATACAGGTGTAAGAGGAAAAAGCGGATGCAATGATGCTAATGCAGAGTTTATGGCAGAAGTAAGAAGAATATTCAACCAAGGCGAAGTTGTATGGCAAACTGCTGAACTTGGAAAAGTAGACCAAGGTGGTGGTGGAACTATTGCCTATATATTAGCAAACTATGGTGCTGAGGTTATAGATTGTGGAGTAGGTGTGTTAAATATGCATGCTCCATATGAAATAGTTTCTAAAGTTGATATATATGAGATGTATAAAGGATATAAAGCATTCTTTAACATAAATCTTTAAGTAATATTAGAAGTAATTGACTATTAAAAAAGATAGACCTTTTATTTTGGTCTATCTTTTTATATTGAAATATTTATATAGTCCTGTTAAAAATTTATTTTCTAAAGGTGAAAAAACTTTTTTTCTAGAATAAATAAAATAAAACTTTCTTTTAAATTCTATATTTTTTACTCTATAGATGTTTAGTTTTTTAGATTCTAATTCATCAATGCAAGATATATATGATACAAAAGAAACTCCAAGACCAGATTGTACAAGTTTTTTTATAGATTCATTAGATTCAAGATGGGCTATTACATCTAGTTTGTCCGTATCAAAATTATTAGATTTTAGCTTATTTATAATTAAATCTTTAGTTCCAGAACCTTCTTTTCTCATAATAAACTTAAGAGAATATAATAAATCAATATCTATAAATCCATTAGAATTAGGAAGGACAACGTCTAAAGGAGTTATAAGGACTAACTCATCATCCATTAAATCTATGTACTCAATTTGTGGGTTGTTAGACTTTGAACCAACAAGTCCGAAACTTATTCTTTCATTTAAGATTTCTGAAATTGCAGACTTAGAGTCATAGTGACTAATATTAAACTTAACATCTTTAAATTGGTTAGAAAAATTATTTAAAAAATTAGGAATAATATAAGATTCAGGGATAGAACTGCAAGCTATATCTATAATACCCTCTATTTTTTCGGAATACTCTTTTATATCATAAACTGCTTTTTTACAATTATTTAATATTAATATGGCATGATTGTAAAGTATTTCTCCTGATTTTGTTAAAGTTAAATTCTTATTATTTCTATTTATAAGAACAGTACCGAGTTCTTTTTCGAGGTTATTAATATGAGAGCTAACTGTTGGTTGAGTTAAAAATAATTCCTTCGCAGCTTTAGAAAAACTTTCATACTTACAAACTGCAACAAACACTTCCAATTGCTTAAAATCCAAGACAAAACCTCCTTATATTGTTTATAAGTATTATAGCATAGTATAAAAATGACCTGTTACAAAATCATTACAAAATACATAAAAGTATTATTATTATTATATAAATAGTATATAATCATATAAATGATAGACTAGAATAATTATGTGTAAAATAAAATCGGAAAAAATAAGTGTTAATAAACAAAAGGAGGACTAATTTATGAAGCTACGGAAATTATTATATAGCATCATTATCATTAGTGCATTTGTAACGGGATGTAGTAAGAGCGAGAATATTAATACAAATGAAAGCCTACCTAATGAAGAAATGAAACATAGGATGATGACGAAGGTTCAAAATAATGTTAATGAGATAATGAATAAAGACTATGAATATGTTATAGAAAATATGGGGAAACCATATTGTACAACTTATTATATAGACTCGGATAATCCAAGGGAAATAAGAGATAAAAGGCTTATATATCCAAAATATACTGAAGGCAATAAGTTAGATAAGAGTGCTTTATATATAAATTTAAGAGATGATCATGTTGTAGAAGTACAAACCTATGAGATATCTAAGGAAGATTTAAATGAAAAATATATTAATGATGGTGCTGATATAATTGTAGATAGATATAATGATGCATTACCTATATCATTAAGCAGTGTAGAAAAAATAGATATTAACAATTTCATAGGAAAGGATACAAGGTTAGTATATGAATACTTTGGTGATAAATCCCCAAGTTTAGAAGCATATAGCAAGGCAGGTAATAGAAATATAGATTTGTATGAAGTTGAAAGTAGCGGAGAGATTAAATTACTAGTAATTTTTAGCAAAGAAAATAAGATAGAGGATATAAAAATCATTAATCAAGAAAAACTTGTTAATATATTAAAGCAATATTTAGATAATAAATAAGTTTTTTTTGGTTAAATTAATCCTAAATACTAAGTATTTAGGAGGAAGTAATAATGAATAACAATAAAAATAGATTAAAAGATAGACCTAAGACTAAATCTGAAAGGAGAAACATGCTTTCAGAGCATGGATCAGAACTAGGGATAAAAGATGGTCTTCATATAGGAGCAAAAGATAGTGGAAGCGATAGGACTAAGACATCAAAACTTTATAGCAAAGTAAAGAAAAAGGATTAAGCTTAAAGGAGCGATTAATTTGTAATTAGTCGCTCTTTTAAATTTAGACAAGGAAGGTAAATCAATGATAAGTGAAATATTAATAACAGGCATAGCAGTTGGTATTACATATAAATTTTTAAAAAGAGAAGCAACTACATTAGAAAAAATAGAATATAATATAGAAGATGAAAAGATACCTAAAGAATTTGATAATTATAAAATATTACAAATTAGTGATTTACATAATAAAACATTTGGAAAAAGTAATATAAAACTTATAGAAGAGATAGACAAAATAAATCCAGATATAATAGTAATTACTGGAGATTTAGTAGATGGAGAAAAAGATAATTTTAAAGTGGCTTTAGACTTAATTGATTATATATCTTGTAAATATAAAGTAGTCCATGTAGTTGGAAATCACGAGCAGAAATCTCTTAATAAGAAATATAAAAAAGAATATAAAGAATATTTTAGATTACTTAAAGATAAAGACATAATAGATCTAAATAATGATAAGATAAAAGTTAATAAAGGAAGTAGTTATATAAATTTATATGGGGTAGTAGTACCGCTAGAATATTATCCATATTTTTTCAGTAACTATAGAAATAAAAATAAAGCTTTAGATAAAAATTTCATGGATGAAAGTTTAGGTAAAATAGATAAAAATAGCTACAATATATTACTTGCTCATAATCCATTCTTTTTTGAAAATTATTCTAATTGGGGAGCAGATTTGGTACTTTCAGGACATGTTCATGGAGGAATAGTAAGGATACCTAAAATAGGAGGGGTGCTTTCACCAAATAGAGAGTTTTTCCCAAAATACGATTTAGGTGAATACAATCTTAATGGATCTAAGATGATTTTAAGTAAAGGATTAGGCGGTTCTAAGGTAGTAATAAGAATAAATTGTAAGCCTGAAATAGTACAAATAAACTTAAAGTCAAAAAAATAGTACTTATAAATAAAAAAGTTCTAACTGTTATAGTTAGAACTTAAATGGTGCCGAATGTGGGACTCGAACCCACACGATAATACTATCAACAGATTTTGAGTCTGTCGTGTCTGCCATTCCACCAATTCGGCAAGTATTAGTATATAAATATTGTAGCAACTTAATGAAACGTTTGCAACATATTTATGGTTAATATACTTTTAATATTATGGTAATATAAATAGTATAAGAGTGGTATATAATAACTATTATACTAGATAGACAAAAACTAGGAGTGATAAATTTGAATAAGAGATTAATTATAATAGATGGGAACTCTATAATAAATAGAGCATTTTATGCATTACCAGAAATGACTAATAAGGAAGGGCTAAGAACAAATGCTATATATGGATTTACAACAATGTTATTTAAGATAATAGATACATATAAGCCTACTCACATGAGTGTTGCATTTGATAGAAAGGCTCCTACATTTAGACATTTAGAGTTTGATGAATATAAAGCTGGAAGAAAGAAAATGCCAGACGAATTAAGAGAACAATTTGAACCATTAAAAGATTTATTGGACAAATTTAATATAAATAGATTAGAAATAGATGGTTATGAAGCTGATGATATAATAGGAACAGTATCAAGGCTAGGTGAAGAAAATGGATACAATGTATACATAGTTACAGGAGATAAAGATGCTATACAGTTAGCATCAGATAAGACTACAACTTTAATAACTAAAAAAGGTGTAGGAGAAGTTGAAGAGTATAATTTTGATTCTGTAATGGAAAAATATGAAATGACTCCAACTCAATTTATAGACTTAAAAGGTCTTATGGGGGATAAATCGGATAATATACCAGGCGTACCAGGTATAGGTGAAAAAACAGGGATAAAACTTATTAAAGAATATTCTAGCATAGAAAATATAATAGAAAATGTAGAAAACCTAAAAGGTAGTGTGAAAAAGAAAATAGAAGAAAATAAAGAACTTGCCATAATGAGTAAGAGGTTAGCTACTATAATAAGAGATGTGCCTATAGAGATAAATCTAGATGATTTAGAATATGGAGATTATGATAAAGATAAGGTAATAGAATCATTTAGGAATTTAGGTTTTACAAGTTTATTATCTAGACTATCTAGTATAGATGGAGGAAATGAAACAGAGGAAATTGAGTCTAATTTAAATATAAAAAAATTAGAAAATATAGACGCATTTATAAATGATATTAAAAAAGAAGGAAAGCTATACATAGATACTGTAAGTAGACAAGGGAACATATTAGAAAAAAATATTATACATATTTTTATAAGTGTAGATGGAACTAATATATATTATATAAATGAAGAAGAGATAAATAAGCTAGAAGAAGTACTTGTAAGTAAGGAAGTAAAGAAATTTGGATATAATTTAAAAGAGGATTATATAGCTTTAAGACCTTATAATATAAAATTAGAGAACATGCACTTTGATATAACAATAGCAGAGTATTTAATAGATTCAGCATCATCTACATCTTATGAATGTAGTGCAATAGCTATGAAATATCTTACTAAAAAAGTTAAGTCAAAAGAAGAGTTGCTAGGTAAGGGTGTAAAAGCAAAAAAATATGAGGATTTAGAATTAGAAGAGCTATGTGATTATATAGGAAAAGTTATAAATACAGTATATGAAGTATATCCTATAATGGAAAAAAGCATAAAAGAAAGTGAAATGGATGGATTACTTTATCATGTTGAAATGCCTTTAGTAGAAGTTTTAGGTGAGATGGAATATCAAGGAATAAAGGTTGATAAAGAAAAATTACATGAATTAGGTATAGAATTTAAAACTATAATTAAAAAATTAGAACAAGAAATATATGATATAGCTGGAGAAGAATTTAATATAAATTCACCAAAACAATTAGGTGTTATATTATTTGAAAAGCTAGAATTACCTATAATCAAGAAAACTAAAACAGGGTATTCAACAAATGCAGAAGTATTAGAGAAGCTAAGGGATAAAAGTCCAATAATAGATAAAATAACAGAGTATAGACAAATTGTTAAGTTAAATTCAACTTATGTTGAAGGCTTATTAGCTATAATAAATCCATTAGATGGTAGGATACATTCATCATTTAATCAAACTATAACTACAACAGGAAGAATTTCATCAACAGAGCCAAATCTTCAAAATATACCTGTTAAACTTGAAATGGGAAGAAACATAAGAAAGGTATTTATATCAGATGAAAGTTGTAGCTTAGTTGATGCGGATTATTCTCAAGTAGAATTAAGAGTATTAGCTCACATGAGTCAAGATGAAACTATGATAGAAGCATTTAAAAACAATGAAGATATACATACAAAAACAGCATCACAAGTGTTTAATGTTAATATGGATGAAGTTACAAGTAAGCAAAGAAGTGATGCAAAAGCTGTAAACTTTGGCATAGTTTATGGAAAAAGTGATTTTGGACTATCAGAGGATTTACATATACCTGTAAAGCAAGCTAAAGAATATATAGAAAACTACTTTAATAAATATAGTAAAATAAAAGATTTTATGGATAAGGTAGTAGAAAATGCAACAGAAAATGGATATATAACTACTATACAAAATAGAAGAAGATATATTCCAGAACTTAAATCAAGTAACTTTATGCTAAGAAATGCAGGTAAAAGAGCTGCAATGAACGCGCCTATACAAGGTAGTGCAGCTGATATAATAAAAATAGCTATGGTAAATGTTTACAAGAAGTTAGAAGAAAGACAATTAAAGTCAAAATTAATACTTCAAGTACACGATGAACTTATAGTAGAAGCTTATGATGATGAAGTAGAAGAAGTTAAAAAAATAGTTAAAGATGAAATGGAAAATGCAGTTAACATGGATGTGCATTTAGATGTAGATTTAAATATAGGTAATTCTTGGTATGAAACAAAGTAGGTGAGTATATGCTAATATTAGGACTTACAGGGAATATAGGCTGTGGAAAAAGTAGCCTATCTAACATATTTAAGAGTAAAAACATAGAAGTAATAGATGCAGATATAATTTCAAGGAATATATTTGAAGATAATTTGCTTCTTGAAGAAGTATTCGATAAATTTGGAATGGATATAAAAAGAGAAGATGGGACTTTAGATAGAAAGGCACTTGGTAATATAGTTTTCAACAATGAAGAAAAACTTATAGAATTAAATAATTTAACCCATCCTAAAATTTATGAGAAGATAATTAGTAAAATTGAAGAATATAGGTTAAAACATAACGATATTATTTTAATTGATGGAGCATTATTAATTGAAGGTGGATATTTAGATGTAGTAGATAAATTACTAGTTGTAACATGTAATCAAGATATACAGATAGAAAGAATACAAAAAAGGGATAATTGTACAAAAGATGAAGCTTTAAGTCGCATAATGTCTCAAATGAGTCAAGAAGAAAAAATCAAATATGCAGACTATACAATAGATAATTCCTATTCATTTGAAGAATTAGAGATAAAAGCTAACCAACTCATTGAATATATAAAGGAGAATTGGTGTGAATAATAAAAAGATACTTATAATATTATCTATCTCATTGATTATATTAACTGGTTTTTTAATAGAAACTAAAACAATACATAAAATCTTATATCCTAAAAAGTATTCAGATTATGTAGAAAGATACTCAAAAGAATTTAATATAGAAGAAAATTTAGTCTATAGTATTATGAAGGCTGAAAGCAAATTTAAAAAGGATGCCATATCTAATAAGGGAGCGAAAGGATTAATGCAAATAAGTGATATAACTAGAAATTGGGCTATAGATGAGCTTAATCTAGAAAATAATATAGATATATTTGATCCTGAAACTAACATAAAAATAGGATGTTGGTATTTAAGTAAGCTATATAAAGAATTTGGAAACTTGGATTTAGTTGTAGCAGCATACAATGGTGGTTCAGGTAACGTTAATAAATGGCTTGGAAATAATGAGTATAGCAAGGATGGTAAAATGCTTCACAATATACCATTTACAGAAACATCTAACTATTTAGATAAAGTCAAAAATAATTATAAAAACTATAATAGTATATATGGCAAGGAAGGAAAAAACTAATGAAAAAAACTAAGGTTTTATCTATAATCCTAGTTATAGCAATGATTGTAGTAGGATGTAGTTCTAAAATTGAAACTGAAGATAAAAAAGAAAGTGGTAAGGGTGATATAAACTCAGATTATATAAATTTAACTATGGTAAAGCCCGAGACTATAAATCCTATATTAAACAAAGACAAGTCTGTTGGGTATGTAATGAATCTAATATATGATAGCTTATTTACAATAGACGAAAATTACAATGTAGTACCGCAACTAGTAAAAGAGTACTCAATTGAAAATGGTGGTAAGGAAATAAATATAAAACTAAAAGATGCAAAATGGCATGATAAAAGCCCAGTTACATCTAGTGATGTTAAGTTTACAGTAGATTTTATAAAAAAAAGTGAAGAAAATCCTTATAGTGAATTAGTGAAAAATATAAAATCAGTGCATATAATAAATGATAAAGAATTCAATATAAACTTAAATGAAAATTATTCATTTTCTATAGAGACACTTATATTCCCTATATTATCTAAAAATAATTTATCTTCTTTATCTAAAAAAGATATAACTAATAATAAGAATAATTTAATAGGAAATGGACCTTACAAAATAGAAAAATATGAAGAACGAGACGGAATGTTCTTAACTAAAAATGAAGATTATTATAAAGAAATACCAAGTACAGCCAAAGATATAAGAGTAGGTATAGTTCCAGATCAAGAGGCACAAGTTGCTATGGTTATGGCGTTAGATAGTGATATAGCCAAGGTATCTTTAAATGATTTAAGTAAATTTCATGAAACTGAATTTAATATTACTAAATATGAAGGACGAGATTATGAGAATATAATCTTTAATTACGATAATCCAATATTATTAGACTCTAACTTAAGAAAAGCTATAGCATATTCAATAGATAAGAAAAAAATATTAGAAGAGGCTTATATGGGGGATGCTAATATTGTTAATTTCCCACTTAATACAAGTTCAAAATATTACAACAAAGATATAAAATCTATTAATTATAATAAAGAAAAAGCTAAAGAATATTTAAGTAAAGTTAAGTTTGATGGTGATAAGAGTAACTCAAAAGATCAAAAAGAAAACAAAAGTAATACAAAGAGTAATTCACAGATAAACTTAAAAATAGTTGTAAATAAGAATAATACAGATAGGGTAAAGTCTGCACATATTATTTCAGAAAATCTAAAAGCTATAGGAATAAAATCTGAGGTGGATGAACTAGAAGGTGAAGATCTTGAAAAAGCTATTTCTGGGAAAAAATATGACTTAGCACTAGTTGGATGGGAACTATCATTTATACCTGATGCAACTCCTATAATAAAAAGTTTAGATTATAAAGATGAAAAACTTAATGACTATATGGCTTCTTTAACAAGAGCAACTAGCGAAAGCCAAGTTAAAGACATATATGATTCTATACAAAAATATGTAAATAACAATGTGCCTATGATAAGTTTAGTTATAAGAAATGATTATATGGTTACAAATAGTAGAATAGAAGGTAAAATACAACCAAATGATTTTGACGTTTATGAGGGTATAACAAATTTAACTATAAAAAATAAGTAAATTAATAAAAAAATAATTGACTTAAAAAAGCAAAAGTCATATCCTTTATAATATAAAGGATATGCGGAAATGGCGGAATAGGCAGACGCACTATCTTGAGGGGGTAGCGAGCTTATGCTCGTGCGGGTTCAAGTCCCGCTTTCCGCACCATTAGAAAGTAGACATTATGTCTACTTTTTTTATACAAGGATTTATATTGGAATTAAATATTATTAATTTTTTTGAGAAAAATATAGACACAAGTTATAAAAAGTATGATAAAATACCCTTATAGGGTATAAAAGGAGGTAATTACTATGAGAAAAAAATTACTTATAGATGGAATGAGCTGTGGACATTGTGTTAATCATTTAAAAACAGCATTAAGTGAAGATATACAAGGTGTAAATGTAATAGAAGTTAATCTAGAAGGTAAATATGCTATAGTAGAAATGGATGATTCAGTAAGTAAAGATGAATTAAAATCTGTTATAGAAGATATAGGTTATGAATTAGTTGGAATTGAATAAAAAAATATGCACAACTGTTAACTTACAGTTGTGCATATTTTTTTGTATATAATGTAAAAAATAATATTTTGAGCAATGGACAAAGTTATTTGCCACATGGGCGAAGTGAATTTTTTATATAAGATTTTTGAAATAAAAAAAGACTTCTATTGGGGGAAATAATAGAAGTCTAAATGGGGGAGATTGAGTATGTTTGATTTTACATTAATATTATGTCCTTATATCAATAATATATACATAAGCAATATAAAAAATAATTCATATAATTAGAAATCCAATAGCAAAATTCACAATTAAAAAAACTTTTGAATATAATATAAATAATTAAGGGGGGAGTGTCGTGGATGAAAGAGGATATAGAGATGATTTAAAAAAAATTGTACTTGAAATGACTCAAAAAGATTTAGAAGGAAATGCATCTCAGAGAGGTATAAAAAAATACCTTGAAGGAAATATAGATAAAATAATAAATGAAAATATAAAAAAAGCATCGAGTGATATGTCTTGTAACAATGTATATTTAAATATATTGAAAAATGGATCTAATGAGAAAAATATATCCTTAATTGTAAAGTCTATAAAATCAGAAGATTTGTTTAAATCCAAAAAAGAATTAATTAAGTTTGCTAGATACTTAGGTATAAATGCCACAACAAAAAACTCTTACAATAGTATATTAAGAAGAATAGCTAGCCATATTTATTCAAATAGAAGTGAGTATTCCAAAAGATATTTTTCATACCAAAGAGGAGATAGAGAATATATTTTAGAGCCTGAGAGAATAAAAGAAGACTTAATTGAAAGTTATAAATCAAAAGCTAGAAATGATATGAAGTCTATAGCTAAATTGCTAGAAATAAGTGTTGATGATGAAGATAATGCGGAGGATATAAGAAGAAAGGTTATAAATTATATTATGAAAGAAAAGTTAAATAAAAAATAAATATAAAATTAAAGACGTCTTTGAGACGTCTTTAATTTTATAAAAAGGCATATAATATAAAATAAAACTATGATAGGAGTTGATATGTATAAAAATCAGAAAGATAATAAGTCTTGTATGTGTATTTATATGTATAGCTATAAGTGTAGTTATAGAAATAGTTTATCTTCCACCTAAAAAAGAATTAAAAGTAGTTAGTTACAATATACATAGTGGGCTAGATAAAAATATGTTTCCTACATTATTTGATATTATAGATTTTTTAAGAGTATGTAACGCAGATATTATTTGTCTTCAAGAAGTAAATGAATCTGCTAAGGCTGGATTTCAAGTAAGTAGTTTTAAAGAAGAGTTAAAAATGTATTCTCATTTTGGTGCAAACGTAACAAAACTTGGATCTAATTATGGGTTGGTTACATACTCTAAATATCCTATAAAATATGAGAATCATATATATTTAAGTAGCAAAAGAGAACAACGGGGGATGCTTCATACAGTAGTAAATGTAAAAGGAAGTAAGTTAAATATTATAAACGTACATCTTGGGCTTGGGAATGAAGAAAGAGAGAGGCAGCTCAATGAACTTATAGAATTTATAAATACATTAAATAATGAACCATATATAGTTGTTGGTGATTTTAATCAAGGCAATATAGGTGTCGATAAAAATATTTTAAGAGATGTAGCTATAGAATTAGAAAAGTCAAACATATTAACCTTTGCAACGGGTCTTGATAGAATAGATTATATATTTGTATCTAATAATATTGAAATATTAGACTATAATGTGTTAATAAAGAGTATGTCAGATCATTACCCTATAATAGCTAAGATAAGGATATAAATTAATACAAAATAGTTATTTTCTATATTAAAGCCAAAAATTAATCATAATCTGTACAACCCTAAAATATATATTAGTAATAATAGTTTTAGGGGGGACAAACTAATGAATAAAAGAAAAACTATATATAGAGGTTTTAATAAAAGACGAAAGAAAAAAACGTTAAGATTAATTTTAATTATGATTCCTGTTATATCAATAGGAACATTTGGAGCTATTAAATTAAAAAATAGTGATATTGTAAAAGTTATGGATGAAAAGATTGCATCTCTTAAAAGTATAAATATTAAAGAGGACAAGTTTAAAGGATTTGAAGACTTTGGAATAAAAGAAGTTTCTGAAGAAAATAACAAAGAAGAAGTTGAAAAAAAAGTTGTAAAAGAAGCTAGTGAAAAAGTAGAAGGAGATGTTAAAGTAGCTATAGCAGATTCTTGGAGTTTATATACTATTCAAGTGGCATCAATAGATAATGAAAATGAAATGAATAAAATAGAAGCTAAATTGAATGAAAATAATTTACCTTTTTCTGTTATAGAAGTTGATGGAACAAAAAAAGTACAGACGTATTCATCATTTAGCAAAGATTCATTAAAAAATAATATAGATAGTGTTAAAAAAGTTTTTGATGATGCATTTATATCAGAACTTAAAGTACCAGTATTATCTATGAAGTATACAAGTAAGTACTCATATTTAGGTGAATTATCAAATTTTTTAAATGAATTGGTATCTAATTTTAAGTTAGAATCAGAATTTTGGGATAAAAGTAATGAAAATATTGATGTAAAAGAATATAAAAAAATATTAATAGATAGAAAAAATATAGTGGCTAATATGAAAAAAGAGGCCGATAAAATTGATTATAAACCAGCTGATTTATTTAAAGATAACCTAATTAAGTATGTAGAAGGTTTAGAGGAAAAAATAGATATGTCTATTGCATCTATAGACAAAGGAGAATATAGTATGGCAAAAAGCTTGTATTTATCATCAATGCAGGGATATTTTACATTTATAACATCAATAAGTAAGGCTTAAAAGGACTGTTTTATTAACAGTCTTTTTAAGTTGATAAAGTTTTAACAATAGTTAAGTTTTAATATGAGATATAGTATACTTATACTAAGGGATAGGAATGTTTAAATACATAAGTAAGGGGGTAAAGGAATGAAACTCTTAACTTTCAAAGGAGGAATACATCCTCCATATAAAAAAGAGTACTCAGAGAAAAAAGCTATTGAAATAGCTAAGTCACCAAAGGTAGTTTATATACCACTTCAACAGCATATTGGTGCACCTGCTAAAGAGATAGTTAAGGTTGGGGATTTAGTAAAAGTTGGTCAAAAAATAGGTGAGCAACAAGGATTTGTTTCTTGTAACGTACATTCTTCTGTATCTGGTAAAGTAATAGCTATAAAAGAACATGAATTAGCTGGTGGAAGAGGCACATGTATTGTTATAGAAAACGATTTTAAGGAACAAATACACGAAAGCATAAAACCTAAAGGGAATTTAGAAGATTTAAGTAAAGAAGAAATTGTATCAATAATAAAGGAGGCTGGAATAGTTGGTATGGGAGGAGCTACTTTTCCAACTCATGTAAAGCTATCACCACCACCAGATAAGAAAATTGATACTGTTATATTAAATGGAGCTGAGTGTGAACCATATCTAACAGCAGATCATAGGCTAATGCTTGAAAATCCAGAAGATGTAGTTTATGGATTAAAAGTACTTATGAAATCTTTAAATGTATCAAAGGGATATATAGGAATTGAAGTAAATAAACCTGATGCAATTTCTGCAATAGAAAAAGAAGCTCAAAAATATGATGATATTGAAGTTGTAGGTCTAGAAGTTAAGTATCCACAAGGGGCAGAAAAGCAACTTATATATGCATGTACTAAAAGGGAAGTTCCATCCGGTGGGCTACCTATGGATGCAGGGGCAGTAGTAAATAATGTGGGAACAGCAGCACAAATTGCTAAAACTATAAAAACAGGAATGCCATTAATAGAAAGAATTACTACTGTTACAGGTAGTTGTATAAATGAACCAAAAAATTTAGTTACAAAAGTTGGAACACTAGTATCAGAGATAATAGACCAATGTGGAGGCTTTAAAGAAGATAAGATAGTTGGGAAGGTAATAATGGGTGGTCCAATGATGGGACTAGCGCAGTATACAATAGACATACCTACAAATAAGGGAACATCAGGTATATTATGTTTAGACGATGAAGAGTCTAAAACACCAAAACCACAAAACTGCCTAAGATGTGGTAAATGTCTAACAGTATGTCCAGCATTTTTACAACCGTTATATATAAGTGCTTATTCTTTAAAAAATGATTTTGAAAGTGCAGAAAGTTATAGAGCTTTAGATTGTATAGAGTGTGGATCTTGTTCATTTGTTTGTCCAGCAAGAAGACCGCTACTTCAATCAGTAAGAAATGCAAAAAGGGAAATTATTTCAAATAGAAGAAAAGAATCAGCTAAAAAATAATTGGGGCTAGGGGGAATTTAAATGAATAATAAATTGATTGTATCGTCTTCTCCGCATGTGAGAAGTAACCAAGATACGTCTTACATAATGAAACAAGTAATAATAGCTTTACTACCTGCTATGGCATCAGCAGTGTTTCTTTACAGATTAAGTGCATTAAATGTAATTTTCTTCTGTACAGTAGGAGCAGTAGGATGTGAATTTTTATATCAAAAATTAACTAAACAAGATGTTACTATAGGAGATTTTTCAGCAGTAGTTACAGGAATATTATTAGCATTTAATGTGCCAGCATCTCTTCCATGGTGGATGTGCATATTAGGCTCAGCGTTTGCTATAATAGTGGTTAAAATGGTTTTTGGTGGAATAGGAAATAACTTTTTAAACCCAGCATTAGGTGCAAGAGCATTTTTACTTGCATCATTTCCAGTAGCTATGACAGCTTGGACAATACCTGGAGTTAACTGGGTAAGTTCGGGAAATATAGATGCATATACAACAGCGACTCCATTAAGTTTTCTAAAAAGTGGAGCAATAGGCATATCAGGATTAACATCAAATGGAATTAGCCTAACAGATATGGTAATAGGTAATATAGGAGGATGTATAGGGGAAACATCATCTATATTCATAGTACTAGGTGGGCTTTATCTAATCTATAAGGGAATAATAAATTACATAATTCCAGTATTTTACATAGGAACAGTTTTTATATTAGCATTTATACTAGGAGGATTTGACATAAACTTTGCTATATATCAATTAGCGGCAGGTGGACTTATGTTAGGTGCATTTTTTATGCTTACAGATTACACAACATCACCTATGTCCAAAGCAGGTCAAATTGTTTATGCTATTTTAGCAGGAGTTATAACTATAGTTATAAGAATGTATGGTGGATACCCAGAAGGAGTTTCATATTCTATATTATTAGCCAATGTAGCTACTCCACTTATAGACAAATACATGAAAGGTAGAGTATTTGGGGAGGTGGCTAAATAATGAAAAATATATTAAGGCTAGGAGCCATATTATTTACAATATGTGCAGTAGCAGCTTTAGCACTTGGGTTTATAAATCAAATAACAGCGCCAATTATTGAAGATAGAAATATACAAGCAAACAATGAATTAAGACAATTAGTGCTTGAAGACGCAACAGAATTTAAGCAATTAGATAAAAAGGTAATAGAAAATATCGATGGATTAGAAGAGGGGATAGTATCAGAAGTATATGAAGGTATTAGTGGAAGTGATGTTGTTGGATATACTATAAAAACTTTACCTAGCGGATATGGTGGGGTTATGGAAGTTATAGTAGGGATATCAAAAGATGGAAAAATAACAGGAGTAAATATTGGAAATATGGCTGAAACTCCAGGGCTTGGAACGAAAGCAAATGAACCTAATTTTAAAGGGCAATTTAGTGAAAAAGAAGCCAAAGAACTTAGTGTAGTAAAAGGTAGTGCAACAAGTGATAATCAAATAGCTGCGATTTCAGGGGCTACAATAACATCTGAAGCTGTAACTAGGGGAGTTAATGCAGCAATAAAAGTATTTAATGAAAGCTTGAATAAATAGGGGGAAGAATATGAGATTAGGTAAAATATTCAAAAATGGTTTAATAGATGAAAACCCAGCCTTTGTCCAAGTAATAGGTATGTGTCCAACATTAGCTGTTACAACATCAGCTATAAACGGATTAGGTATGGGATTATCTACAACAGCAGTTTTGATTTGTTCAAATATAGTTGTTTCATTAATTAGAAAGATAGTGCCAGATAAAATAAGAATACCAGCATTTATAGTAGTAATAGCAACGTTTGTTACAATAGTTGGTATGCTTTTAAAGGCATATGTGCCTTCACTTGATAAAGCACTAGGGCTTTTTATACCTTTAATAGTTGTAAACTGTTTAATATTAGCACGTGCAGAAAGTTTTGCATCTAAAAATGGTTCTGTTGAATCAGCTGTAGATGGATTAGGTATGGGACTTGGGTTTAGTTTAGCATTAACAGTTTTAGGAACTATAAGAGAAATACTTGGAAATGGAAGTATATTTGGAATGAGTATATTTGGAGCTTCATTTGAACCTATATTGCTATTTATACTTCCTCCTGGAGCCTTTTTAACATTAGGTTTTCTTTTAGCAGGATTTAATAAAATAAGAAGTAAAAAAGCGTAGGGGGGTGGATTAAATGAATTTAGTACTTATATTTTTAAGTGTAGTTCTTGTTAATAACGTTATAACAAGTCAGTTTTTAGGTATATGTCCATTCTTAGGAGTTTCTAAAAAAGTTGATACTGCATTAGGTATGGGAGCAGCAGTTACTTTTGTTTTAACATTAGCATCAATAATAACATACTTTATACAAGAACTATTGGTTATAACTAATAATGAATTTTTACAAACTATAGCGTTTATACTAGTCATAGCATCTATAGTTCAATTTGTTGAGATGGTAATACAAAAAATGAGTCCAGCCTTATATCAAGCGTTAGGTGTATTTTTACCATTAATAACAACTAACTGTGCAGTTTTAGGTATAGCTTTAGTGAATGTAAATGAGGGGTATAACTTAATTGAAACTATAGTTAACGGATTTGGTGCAGGTATAGGATTTACATTAGCTATAGTATTATTTGCGGGAATAAGAGAGAGATTAGAACTAGCAGATATACCAGAAAGTTTTAAAGGGTTCCCTATAACACTTATATCAGCAAGTTTAATGTCTATTGCTTTTTTAGGATTTGCTGGATTAATAAAGTTATAAAATAGGGGGGATAATATGTCTATACTTAATTCGATTTTTGTTTTAGGAGGTATGGGACTTATATTTGGAGCAATACTTGCATATGCTTCTAAAAAGTTTTATGTTGAGGTAGATGAAAGAGTTGAAAAAATATTAAGTATACTTCCAGGAGCTAATTGTGGAGGATGTGGATTTCCAGGATGTGGGGGATTAGCAAATGCAATAGTAGAAGGAAATGCCCCTGTAAATGGATGTCCTGTTGGAGGTTCTGATTGTTCTTTAAAAATAGGAGAAATAATGGGAATATCATCTCAAGAAGGTGAGAAAGAAGTAGCAAAGGTTATATGTAAAGGAAGATGTGATGTAGCAAAAGATAAATATACATATGAAGGTATTTATGACTGCAGATCAGCAGCTACATTGAACTCTGGAGCTAAATTATGCAAATATGGATGTTTAGGTCTTGGAACATGTAAAGATTATTGTAAATTTGGTGCTATATCTATAATAGATGGATTAGCAGTAATAGATGAAGAAAAATGTGTAATGTGTGGAAAATGTATTGAAGTTTGTCCAAAGGGAATAATATCGAAAAAGCCAGCAAAACAAGAAATTGTAGTTGAATGTAACAGTAAAGATTTTGGAAAAGAAGTTAAGGAAAAATGTAGTGCTGGATGTATAGGATGTGGAATTTGTGCTAAGGCATGTAAATTTGATGCAATAGAATTTGAAAATAAAATTGCTAAAGTAAACTATGATAAATGTGTAGGGTGTATGGTATGTGTTGAAAAATGTCCAACCAAAGTTATACAAGGTAGCTTAGAAAATAGAAAAAAAGTTATGATAGAAGAAAGCTTATGTATAGGTTGTACTATTTGTAAAAAGCAATGCAAGTTTGACGCCATAGAAGGTGAATTAAAAGGTAAGCATAAAGTTGATAAGGAAAAATGCGTTGGATGTCATTTATGCTTAGAAAAATGTCCTAAAAAGGCTATTAAAACTATATAATATGGATAAGATAAAGGTATGGTTTTTTCCATACCTTTATTTTTTATGGAATTATAATAAATTTATAAATAAATAAAATCTACTCATTGAAATATAACAATTATGTTACAAAAATCGTTCGACATTTGTGTTGAATTTTTTACAATATAATGATAGACTAAATAAGTACAATTCTAAGTACCAAATGAGGTGATAAAATGAATATAATCTTAGCATCAGCATCTCCTAGAAGGAAAGAAATTCTAGAAAATATCAACGTAAAATTTGATATAGTTAAAAGTGATATAGATGAGGTTATATTAGAGGATGAGTTACCACCTCAAGTGGTAATGAGACTTGCATTTGAGAAAAGTATGGATGTAGCAAAATCTAATCAGGAGTCTTTGGTTATAGGAGCAGATACAATTGTTGTGTTTAATAACACAATATTAGGGAAACCAAAGGACAAAGAAGATGCTAGAAATACTATTAAGTTATTATCTGGAAATACTCATGAAGTAATAACAGGTATTAGTTTAATTAATTTAAGTGCAAATAAAAAAATAATCGATTATGTAGTTAGTAAAGTTAAATTTAAGGACTTATCAGAAGATGATATAAATGATTATATTAATACTGGTGAGTCATTAGATAAAGCTGGAGCATATGGAATTCAAGGGTATGGATCATTACTAATTGAGGAGATACAAGGTGATTACTTCAATATAGTTGGATTACCTATATCAAAGTTAAGTGATTTAGTCAAAATGCACTTTGATATAAACTTTTTTTATGGAGGATGATATAACTGAAGGACTCTTTTGATGTTAAAATGACTTTAAAGAATATGACATTAGAAGAAAGACCTAGAGAAAAGATGCTTGTTAAAGGAGAAAAATGCTTATCTAATTCAGAGTTGTTAGCAATTATTATCCGAACAGGCACTAAATCAAAAAATGCTATTGAATTAGCTAATTATATCATAAATAAAGACACTCAAGGTATAAGATACCTAAAGGATATGACCATAGAAGAGTTATGTGAAATAGATGGAGTAGGACTATCTAAAGCAACGCAAATAAAGGCAGCGCTAGAACTAGGGTCTAGAATCGCTAGTTTTAAGCCTAGTCGATATAAGGTAAAAAACCCTTGGGATATATACAAGTATTATATGGATATTTTAAGATATGAAAAGCAAGAGGTTTTTAAGGTGGTTCTTTTAAATACGAAAAATGAAATAATATCAGATGTAGAAGTATCAAAAGGTACTTTAAATTCTTCTTTAGTACATCCAAGAGATGTATTTAGAGAGGCTATAAAACGAAGTACAAATAAGATAATTCTAATGCACAATCATCCATCTGGTTCTGTCGAGCCATCAAATGAAGATAAAAACATTACATCAAGACTTATTAAGTGCGGAGAACTAATAGGAATAGAAGTAATAGATCATATAATCATAGGTGACGGATTATATTTTAGCTTTAAAGAGAGTATGATAATCTAATTGGATATAGTAAGGAAGGAGAATTAAGTATGTCTAAGGAAAAAAAAGAAAAAAAAGAGAAAAAAGGGTTAATGTCGATGTTTGGATTTAAAAAGATGACAAAGGATATGGGTATAGATTTAGGTACAGCAAATACTTTAGTTTATATAAAAGGACAAGGTATAGTAGTAAGAGAACCATCTGTTGTTGCTATAAGAGATGATAGCAAGGAAGTTTTAGCAGTTGGAGAAGAAGCTAAAAAGATGATAGGTAGAACACCAGGTAATATAGTAGCTATAAGACCTATGAAAGATGGGGTTATAGCTGATTTTGATGTTACATCAGCAATGCTTAGTTACTTTATACAAAAAGCAGCAGCTAAAAAGGGTGTAGTAAGTCCTAGAATAGCAATATGTGTACCTTATGGCGTTACAGAAGTAGAAAAAAGAGCTATAGAAGAAGCTGCAAGACAAGCAGGAGCAAGGGATGCATACTTAATAGAAGAACCTATGGCAGCTGCTATAGGAGCTGGTCTTAGAGTTGAAGAGCCAGAAGGAAATATGGTTGTAGATATCGGTGGAGGTACTACTGAAATAGCTGTTATATCTTTAGGAGGTATAGTTACTGCTAAGTCAATAAGAATTGGTGGGGACGAGTTTGATGAGTCTATAGTAGCATATGTTAAAAAAGAATATAACTTAGCTATAGGGGAAAGAACAGCTGAAGATGTTAAAATAAGCATAGGATCAACATTTAAAGGTGATCAAGAAACTAATATGCAAATAAGAGGTAGAGACTTAATATCAGGTCTTCCTAAAACAATAGAAATAGGATCAGCAGAAGTTAGAGATGCTTTAAAAGAGCCTATAAACTCAATAGTAGATGCGATAAAATCAACTTTAGAAAAGACACCACCAGAATTAGCATCAGACATAATGGAAAATGGAATAATGTTAACTGGAGGGGGAGCATTACTTAGAGGTCTTGATAAGTTAGTTAAACAAGAAACAGGCATGCCTGTTACAATAGCAGAAAGCCCACTAGATTGTGTTGCTTTAGGTACTGGTAAATCAGTAGAAGACCAAGAAATATTTGAAAAAGTATTAATGATGAATGCAAGAAAGTAATTAAAAGTTGGTGATATCTTTGAGATTTGATAACAATAAAAAAGGGAAGAAAAAGATCAACGTTAAAGTGATAGCAACAGGAACTGTTGCTATCACTTTAATTGGAATTATAGGAATATCAATAGGTAAATTTTCAGGTAGAAATCCAATAGGTCCTGGACCTATTTTAGATGCTGTATCTGCTGTAGAATCGACATTTAATAAAGGTTTTAAATTCCTAGGTGATGGCCTTGGTGATCTAATTAATTATAAGAAAAATGCTAATAAAATAGATAAGCTAGAAAAAGAAAAGAATGAGTTAAAATTAGAAATAGCTGAATTGAATAAAAAACTAGATGAAGTAGAATCACTAGAAAGTTTAAAAAAATCATTAAACTTTATAGACGAAAAGTACGAAGCTAAGTCTGTAGCAGCTAGTGTTGTCTCAAAAAATGATGGCAATTGGTACGAAAGTTTTGTACTAAGCGCTGGTAGTGCAGATGGAGTTAAAAAAGATAGTTTAGTAGTAAATGGTAATGGTTTAGTTGGTATGGTATATGAAGTTTCTAAAAACTATAGCAAAGCAGTTTCATTACTTGATAGTAAATCATCAGTAAGTTTTAGACTATTAAAAGACTCTAAATTTAAAGGCGTATTAACTCAAAACTCTACTTTAGATAATAAGGAAAACTACAAAAATAAAGGATATTTATATGGATATATGTTTGATAGTAATTATGATGTAATCCCAGGAGATGTAATTGTAACATCAGGGCTTGGGTTATATCCAGAAGGTATACCTATAGGTGAAGTTGATAAAGTTATAGATGACAAGAATAAATCTATGAAATCTGTAGTTGTTAAACCTTATGCTGATTTTAAAAATATAGATGATGTTAAAATCATTGAACCTAGAAATATAAGATAAAGGAGACTATAGATATGAAAAGAGTTTTACTTTGTCTTTTAGGTATTTTGTTAGTTATAGTAGAAGGTAGTGTTACTAACTATATAAATATATTTAGCGTGAGCTTTAATATAGTAATAATATATATGACTATTATATCTCTGTATTTAGATGAATTAGAAGCAGGTATAATAGGTGCTATAGTAGGTTTAACTAAAGATATAGCCGTAGGTGGAATATTTGGAGTTAATGGTTTAATATTATTTTTAACTTCTTACACAATAAGCCATTTAAAAGATAAAATATACAAGGAAAGTAGTATGACTATATTTGCGCTAGTTTTTTTAACTACGCTAGTTGATTCTATTGTAAATATAGCAACCACTATCTTGGTTTATAATAGCTATGGAATAGTTAAGTTACTGATTGTAGGAATTTTAATAATGCCTACTTTAAATAGCCTTTTAAGTATTATTTTATACAAAATATCTAAAAAATCTATATTAAAACTAAAAGAAGATTAGTTGGTGATTTAATGGAGAAAAACAAAAAGATAGATAGATTATTGATAATAAAGAGAATCATCATATGTGTATTTATAGTTATTTCCTTTAAAATATTATATATGACTATTTTTAGACATGACTATTATAAAGAATTAGCTGAAAATAAGACATATAAGGAATTACCTATAAAAGCTCCAAGGGGAGAAATAAGAGATAGATATGGACGTCTAATTGCAGGAAATAAAAATTTATTTACTGTACAAGTATCTGCAGATGGTATAAGCAAAAAAGGCGCAGATGGTAAGCCTATGGCTAATGAAATATCATTAGACATAATTAATCTTTTAGAGTCTAATAAAGAGCAATATATAGATGAATTCCCTATATACTTTAAAAATGGTAAATTCTATTATACGTTTGATGATAAAATAGATAAATACAAAGAAGAAGAAGGTATACCAAAAGAATTAAATGCTAAAGAAAGTTTCTACTTTATTGTAGATAAGCTAATTAGTGAAGGTGTACTTACGAAAGAAGATAGAAATTTAGACCCTAGTAAGCTACAAAAAAAGCTTAATGAAAATGGAGAATATCCTCCTATACTTGTAAGTAAATGGATGTTTACTGAAGAAAAGAATAAAAAAGATTGGTTAGAAAGCTATAAAATAAAAAATCCTGATATTAGTGCTAAAAATGCATTTAGAGATATTAGAAATGACTATAAGATAGACCCTAAGCTAAGTAATACGGACGCTAGAAAAATACTTATAGTTAGAGACCTTATAAAATCTCAAGGTTATTCTAGATATAATCCAGTTACCATTGCAAAAGATATAAATCAAAATACAATATCTCAAATTGAGGAAAAAGGAATGGAACTTCCAGGGGTATCTGTGGCAGTAGAGCCAGTTAGATATTACCCAGAAACAAATTTAGCTTCTCACATAATAGGTCATATGGGTAAAATGCCATATAATCAAGAAGAGAAATATCTAAATCCTGAAAAAGAAGGTAAAAAGTACTCAAAGGGAGATACAGTAGGTATAACTGGTGTTGAAAAGAGTTATGAAGAGAAGCTTAAAGGTGTTGATGGGCATAAAAAAGTTCAAGTAGATGCACTAGGTAGAGTAACAAAAGAACTAGATGTACAAGAACCGCAATCAGGAGATACTGTATATCTAAGTATAGATAAAGACCTACAAGAAGTAGCTCAAGATGTATTAAAGAGAACTATAGATGTAGCTAGAACAGCAGGAACTTTCAAAAGTCCTTTTGGAAATAAAAGTTTTTCACAAGCTGCACCTCGTGCAAATTCAGGAGCTGTAGTAGCTATAGATGTAAAAACTGGGGATGTATTAGCTATGGCTAGTTATCCAGATTACGATCCTAATAAATTTGTAAATGGTATATCTTATGAAGACTATGAAAAATTACAACCTAAAAATAAAAATGATGTACTAGCACCTAACGCTCAAGTAAACTTAGCTACTCAAGGGGTATTCCAACCAGGTTCTACATTTAAAATGGTTACAGGTATGGCAGCTATAGATAATGGAATGAATCCAAATTACACAATAAATGATCCAGGTGTTATAATGCTTGGAAATAGACCATTTGCCGATTATGTATGGCATAAGTCAAGAAGTAATCATGGAGCAACAAATTTATACAAAGCTATACAAGAATCATGTAATATCTACTTCTACACAATTGGTAGTGGTGAAAATAGAGTAGGTGGGAAAGACCCTAATGTAAAAATAGGTCCAAATGATACTCTTAAATATGCTAAATTATTTGGATTAGATGATTATACAGGTCTTAATGACGAAATAGATGAAAAAAAGGGTAGTGTACCAAGTATAGAAACTAAATTAAAATCAGCTAAAGCTTTACTTAGAACATTTTTAGAGAAAGAAATGAAAAATAAGTTTACTGATATAACTAAGGAAAAGAATGAAGCTGAGTATGAAAAAAGAATAGATGAAATTGTTAGTTGGGCAGACGAACCAACTACAGTCACTAGAGGTGAAGCTATTGAAAGGCTTGCTAAGTTAAATGTTAAAGAAAAAGACATAGAGCCTTTAGCTGATGAAATAGTGTTTAATCACTTAAAATTTGCTAAATGGAGTATAGCAGATACATTTAACTTATCTATAGGACAAGGTGAGAATCAATATACGCCAGCTCAAATGGCAAGATATACTGCAGCCATAGCAAATGGTGGTGATTTAGTTGATTTATCAGTTATAAATAGAGTTGTACCTAGTGATTATAAATCTGTTGATATTGATGAAAATAAAAAAGAAAAGATACCATTTAAAAATAGTGAAAATCTAAAGCATATAACTGAAGGTATGAAGAGAGTTACGACTTCAAGTTCTGTTAAGAGTTTATTTAAGAACTTCCCTGTTAGTGTAGCAGCAAAAACAGGAACAGCTGAAAAAAGTGGTAAGATACCTACAGAAAATGAGGTTGATTATTTAAAAAGCCATATGGGATCTTATGGAGTGGCTTTAGATCAAGCGCTAAGTCTTGCGGAAACTCTTAAAGAGGGAAGAGAGCAAGAGTTATCAGAGGAAAGAGAAAAAGAATTAAAAGAAGAACTAAAATCTAAAGATATAACTGAAGAAAGAAAGAAAGAAATAGAAGAAGAATTAAAAGAAGGTGTAAGCGTTAAATTAGATAAAAATGATGATAAAATAAACGCTGCATACCTAAGAAAAGCTATAAAACAATTAAACCCTAAAATAACAGATAAAGAAATAGATAGATATAAAGCAGATTATGATTCTTTTGCATGGAGTGTAGGGTTTGCACCAGCAGATGATCCAGAGATAGCAGTTGTATGTATGATACCTCAAGGTGATTCAAGTACTTATGCAATGTTACCTGTAAGAGAGTTAATAGGAACATATCTTGGATTGACAGATGATTATTTAGCAGCTAATAAAGGTACTGCCAAGAAAGAAGAAAGTAGTAATAAATCGAATAATGATGATATAAATTTTGCTTCTCAGATGAAAAAATAAGAGGAAAAAAATATTTTTTGAAGAATATATAAAAATGATACATTACTCTGGAGGTTGTTATGTCTTTTAAAGAGTTTAGTACCAGAGAACTTGTGGAGTTCAAGGGTAGCAAAAGAGGGATAATTGTAAATATAAAGAAAGAAGCCTCTTTTGAAGAAATAAAACAAAGTATAATAAACAGGCTAGAGTCATCAGTAGGATTTTTTAATGGAGCTAAAATATGTGAGATTAATTGTGATTGTTTAAGTGATATACAAATTTTAGAGATAAAAGAACACATATCATCAAGGTTTGATGTTGAATTTATTGATGATGAGTATAAAAAAGAAAAGTATGAATTTAAAACAAAATATGTCAATAATCTAAGATCTGGTGAAAACATAGAGTTTGATGGAGATGTAGTAGTTATGAATGATATGAAATCAGGATCACAAGTAAGCTCAAAGTCAAATGTAGTAGTTATGGGAAATGTAGATCCAGGTGCAAGAATAGTAGCTAATGGAAATGTTATAATAATGGGAAGTGTTAAGGGGTTTGTCCATGCAGGTTCAGATGGAAATGAAAGTGCTTATGTAGTAGCTAACCACCTAGATGCTAGAATATTACAAATAGCAAATAATATAGCTGAAGCTCCAGAAGATGAGTTTTTTGAAGGAAAAACAATTAATCCAGAAATAGCTTTTGTAAGCGATGGAACTATAGTCATAGAAAACTATTCAAATAAAGTTTAAAAATAAGTATTAATCCATAGGGGGTAGTAACATGAGTGAAGTTATTGTCATAACGTCTGGTAAAGGCGGAGTAGGAAAGACTACTACCGCAGCAAACTTAGGAACTGCTTTAAGTTTGGAAAATAAAAAAGTAGTTATAGTAGACGCAGATATTGGTCTTAGAAATTTAGATGTAGTAATGGGACTTGAAAATAGAATTGTTTATGATATTGTTGATGTTGTAGAGGGAACATGTAGATTAAAACAAGCTTTAATCAAAGATAAAAGATTTGAAAATTTATATTTACTTCCAGCAGCTCAAACAAGAGATAAAAATGCAGTATCTGTTGAGCAAATGCATGATTTATGCCAAAAACTTAGAGAAACATTTGATTATGTATTAATAGATTGCCCTGCCGGTATAGAACAAGGATTTAAAAACGCCATAGCAGGAGCAGACAGAGCGATAGTAGTAACTAATCCGGAAGTTTCTGCAGTAAGAGATGCAGATAGAATAATAGGATTATTAGAAGCCAATGAGATAAAAACTATAGAATTAGTGATAAATAGAATAAGACACGATATGGTAAGACGTGGAGACATGATGGACAAGCAGGACATAATAGAAATATTGGCTATAAAGCTATTAGGATTAGTTCCAGATGATGAAAGTATAATTGTATCTACAAATAAAGGTGAACCTGCAATACTTGATTCAAAATCATTAGCAGGACAAGCTTACAAAAATATAACACAAAGAATATTAGGTAATGATGTACCTATACTAGAAATAGAAGCAGAAAGTGGATTTTTTAGCAAAATAAAGAAGATGTTTGGTATGGCTAAGTAGCAAAGGGGGGAGTATATTCATGTTAGACTTATTTAAAGTTTTTTCAAATGAATCTAAAACTAGTAAATCAGTAGCAAAAGAAAGATTAAAGTTAGTTTTAGTGCATGATAGAGCGGATTGTTCTCCAAAGTTTTTAGAGCTTATAAAGACAGATATACTTAAAGTAATAGCGAATTATGCTGAAATAGAAGAAGATGGACTGGAAATTAAAATGTCTAAAACCAGAGGAGAAGATGATGATATGCCAGTATCTGCATTAATCGCTAATATACCACTAAAGAATTTAAAGGATAGAAATATATAATAGACTAAATGGGGGATTGTTAAGTCCCCCATATTTTAATATACTAAATATAAGACAAAAGACATTAGGAAGTTGGTGAAAATGTGATTGAATATAAGTCAACCGTTAAGTTAATAAAACAACTAGACTGGAAGCTAATAGCTACTGTTTTAGCAATATTTGGATTTGGATTAGTTGTATTAAGTAGTGCAACTCATGCCCATATGACAGGAAATTATGGACAGATATACAAACAAGGATTAGGTTTTGGCCTAGGTATGGTTATGGTCATTGGAATATTATTAATAGACTATAATTTTTTAGGAAAGTACTATAAGGCTTTATATATAGTTAGTTTAATTTTACTGGCTATAGTATTAATACCAGTAATTGGTGCGTCAAGAGGAGGAGCTAGATCTTGGTTAAATTTAGGCCCTTTAGATTTTCAAACTTCAGAAATAGTTAAGTTTACATTTATATTAAGCTATGCAAAGATAGTAGAATCAAAAAAAGGTAAACTTAATAATTTAAAGGAGATAATACCTGTTGTGATGTATGCAGTTCCTTTTATAGGATTATTATTTGCTCAGCCAGACTTAGGTACAGCTATAGTATTTAGTTGTATAATAGGTGGAATGTTGTTTACAGCAGGGCTTGATATGAAACTGATAAAAAGAGTTATAATAGGTGTTTTAGTAGCAGCACCACTTATGTATATGGTAATGGCGCCGCATCAAAAGGAAAGAATAGATGCTTTCTTACATCCTGATGATCCAACTAAAAAGGGTAATTATCAGGTTATGCAGTCAATGATAGCTATAGGGTCAGGAGGAGTAACAGGTAAAGGACTATACGGTGGTACACAAAGCCAGGAGGATTTCTTACCTGTTCAGGAAAGTGACTTCATATTTGCAGTCATAGGAGAAGAACTAGGAGCTATAGGTATGATAGCTGTTTTAGTTTTATATGCAATATTCTTGATACGAATGCTTATTATAGCAAAAGAAGCAAAAGATTTTTATGGAACCTTAATTGTAGTTGGGGTTATGAGTATGTTTGCATACCAGATAATACAAAATATTGGTATGACAGTAGCTTTAATACCGGTTACAGGGGTAACATTACCATTCATAAGTTATGGAGGAAGTTCACTTTTAACATCTTTAGCAAACTTAGGACTGGTACTAAATGTATGTATGAGAAGAAAGAAAATTAACTTTTAGATAAAGTCAAAATATAAACGGGAGGGAATATGAATATAGCATTAATAGCACATGATGAAATGAAAAATACAATGGTAGGATTTTGTATAGGATATGAAGAAATTCTTAAAAAGTATAAGGTGTATGCAACTGGAACAACTGGAAAAATAATAATGGATGCTACAGATATTAATATAACTAGGTTAGCTTCAGGACCTTTAGGAGGAGATCAGCAAATAGGATCATTAGTAGTTTCTCAAGATATAGATTTAGTGATCTTTCTAAGAGATCCTCTTACATCTCAAGCTCATGAGCCGGATATACAAGCCTTAATTAGATTGTGTGATGTATATCATGTACCAGTAGCTACAAATTTAGCATCAGCAGAGATTTTTATAAAAGCTTTAGATAGGGGAGAGCTTTCTTGGAGAGAAGTTAGAAAAACTAAAAGTCAAAGAGTATAAAAATAAGCACCTAATATTAGGTGCTTATTTTTATACTCTTTTAATATGAAGAAGTTTATTAATTTTTGTAAGTAACTAAAAAAGTACCTCATATATGAGGTACTTTAATATATTATTATTTAACTAATTTAGCAAATTCTTTACCGTAGTTAACACATTCTTGACAAGTTTCTTCTGAAGGGAAGAATTTCTTTTTCATAGTAGGAACTGGCATTTTGAAAGCCATAGCCTTTAATAAGTTTTCAGCCATAGTTATACCTTCTCCACTCCATCCGTAAGAACCAAATACACCAGCTATTTTTCCTTGGTTAGCCATAGGGTCTATAGTAGAGAATAAATCCCACATAGGTTTAACCATAGTTCTGTTTATAGTTGGAGAACCTAATAATATTACTTTAGACATAACTACTGCATCATGCATTTCTTTTAAATCAAGTTCTTCTAAATCATAAAGTTTAACTTCAGCACCTTCTTCAACTAATCCTTTTTCTATGTTTTTAGCCATTTCTAAAGTATTAGTGTAAGCTGATAAGTAGAATATTGCAACTTGATTTTGGTTTGTAGTATTAACAACTTCAGTTGACCAATCTAAATATCTCTTAACTGCCGCCATTGGATCTTTAGTAAGCATAGGACCATGAGAAGTTAATATTGTATCAAAGTCTATTTTAAGTTCAACAACTTTATTTATAGCACTTAAAACATGCTTAGCAAATGGTTTAACTATACAATCATAGTAGTGCTTAGCTGATTTTAAGTAATCTTCACTTTCTACAGCATCAGGATCTACACTTGCAAAGTGACATCCGAAAGCATCGCAAGTGAATAAAGTTTTATCTTCTTCAACATAAGTAAACATTGTATCAGCCCAATGTAAGAATGGAGCTGTTATGAACTTAAGATTTCTCTTACCTATGTTTAAAGTTTCTCCATCTTTTATAACGTGGCACTTAAAAGGTCTATTTACTTGTTCAGCTAAGTAAGTTTTAGCAACAGCTGTACAGTAAACTTCCACATCAGGGTTTATATCTAATATATATTTTAAGCAACCAGCATGATCTGGTTCTGTATGATGTATAACTACATAATCTATGTCTTTTATATCAGTAACTTCTGATACGTTTTTTAAAAACTCGTCCTTAAAGTTTGGTTTTACAGTATCGAATAATACAGTTTTTTCATCTTTTATAACATAACAGTTATAAGTAGTACCAAATTCTGTTTCCATTATAATATCAAATACTTTTAAATCTTTATCTACAACACCTGTAAAGTAAATATCTTTTTTTACTTCAAATACATTACTCATTATAAATCCTCCTAAAAACATTATATAAAGATTATACCCATATAAATTACATTAAAACAATTTAATTTTAAATTAAATGTAAAAAATAAATAACTTATGTACTTTAGGCAGCTATTTATTTGATACCTACTATTATTGTAACAAAAAATACTTTTTATAAAAGGTATAAATTAGATTTTTTTTATTAATTATAAAATATAGGCACAATGTTTTAATATACTAATTTTAAAAACTTAAAACTATATAAAATAATTAATAATATTTTGATAGATAATGCTATATCGTGTATAATAATACTTATGCTTATAAACAATAAACTTATTTGGAGGTTTTAACATAAATGAATAAAGTAGACTTAAAAAGAATTTTAAAAAAAGTTGAAAAGCCTGCTAGATATCTTGGAAATGAAATAAATTCAATTCATAAAGATACAACAAATGAAAATTTAATAAGATATGCACATTGTTTCCCAGACTTATATGAAGTAGGAATGAGTCACTTAGGAAGTCATATATTATATGATGTTATAAATAAGGATGAAGAAGTATTTTGCGAAAGGGTATATGCTCCAGCTGTAGATATGGAAGCGATGATGAGGGAAAAAAATATACCATTATTTGCTCTAGAATCAAGAGAACCTATAACAAATTTTGATTTTGTTACATTTACGCTTCAATATGAACTTTCTTACACTAATATATTGAATATGTTAGATTTAGCTAATATACCATTATTAAGAGAAGAAAGAAAGCTAGATGATCCATTTATATTAGTAGGTGGACCATGTGCTTACAATCCAGAGCCTTTAGCTGATTTTGTTGACATAGTAATATTAGGTGAGGGTGAAGAAGTAAACCCAGAAGTTATAAATGCCTATAAAGAATGGAAAAAAAATAAAACAACTAGAGAAGACTTTTTACAAAAGATATCTACAATAGAAGGGGTTTATATACCAAGCTTCTATGATGTTTCATACAATGAAGATGGAACTGTCAAAGAAGTAGTACCAAATAGAGAAGGTGTACCTCAAAAACCAAGAAAAAGAATAATAAAAAATATGGAAGAAGTTCCATATCCAGAAAAATTAATAGTTCCTTTTATAGAAACTGTTCATAACAGAATAGTACTTGAACTGTTTAGAGGGTGTACAAGAGGATGTAGATTCTGCCAAGCAGGTATGATATATAGACCAATAAGAGAAAAAAGTGTAGCGAGATTAAAAGAATTACTAGAAAAACTAGTTAAAAACACTGGATATGATGAAATATCATTATCTTCGTTAAGTACTAGTGACTATAGTGAATTAGCAGAGCTTACTGATTATTTAGTTGATGAATATACTCCTAAAAATATAGGAATATCTCTACCATCATTAAGACTTGATAATTTCTCTATGGAGATAGCAGAAAAAATACAACAAGTAAGAAAGTCAGGACTTACATTTGCTCCAGAAGCAGGAACACAAAGATTAAGAGATGTTATAAATAAAGGTGTAAGCGAACAAGACTTAGAAAATGCAACTAGAAAAGCATTTGAAATGGGATGGAATAGTGTTAAATTATACTTCATGATAGGTCTTCCAACAGAAACTTATGATGATTTAGATGGAATAGCAAAACTTGCTTATGATGTAATCGATACTTACAGAGATGTAAATGGTGGAAAGTTAAGAAGAGCATTTGGTGTTACAGTAAGTACATCTACATTTGTACCTAAGCCATTTACACCATTCCAATGGCATGGACAAGATACAACAGAAACAGTTATAGAAAAGCAAAGATATTTAGTTAAAAAATTAAAAAATGGAAATATAAAATATAACTACCATGATTCAAAAACTAGTTTAATGGAAGCTGTTGTAGCTAGAGGAGATAGAAAAATAGGTAAAGTTATATATGATGCTTTCAAAATGGGTGCCAAATTTGATGGTTGGTCAGAACACTTTAATTTAGATACTTGGAAAGAAGCTATGGCTAAAAATAACTTAGAAATAGCATTTTATGCTAATAGAGAGAGAGAATATGAAGAAGTATTCCCTTGGGACCATATAGACGTTGGAGTTTCTAAGAAATTCTTAGTTAGAGAAAATGAAAAAGCTAAACAAGACACAGTTACAGTAGATTGTAGACATAAATGTAATGGTTGTGGAATAAATGCACATGAAATAGGAAGGGGGCTTTGTTAATGGAAAACAAAATAATAAGAACTAAATTTAACAAAGAAGGAGATATGATATATATATCGCATCTTGATTTGCAAAAACTTTTACAAAGAGCCTTTAGAAGAGCTGAAATAGATTTAGCACATTCTCAAGGATACAATCCCCATCCAAAAATAAGTTACGGAAATGCTTTAGCTCTAGGTACAGAAAGTCAAGGAGAGTATGTAGACGTTGAAATAGAAGGTGATATAACTGTAGATGAGTATTTATCTAGAATGAATGAACAATTACCAGAAGGTATAAAATTTATACAAGCTGAGGAAATAACTAAACAAACTCCATCATTATCATCTACTATAGAGTATGGAGAATATGTATTTACTATAGAAACAGAAAAAATATTAACTAAAGAGTTCATAAAAAATCAAATATTAGATTTTATGGCTCAAAAAGAAATAATGATAACTAAGAGAAATAAAAAAGGTAAGTTAGTAGAGTCAGATATAAGACCTATGATAAAATTATTTGATTTATTAGATGCAGAAGATAATAAAATAATTTTAGAAGCTACAATAGCGACAGGATCTAAGGCTAACTTAAATACTTCTATATTTATACCAAAAATATTAGAAATGTTAGAATTAGAAATGGACCCATTAGATGTAGATATATTAAGAAGAGACTTATATGTAGTGAAAGATGGACAATTAGTAAGTCCTATGTAAAAAAAGGTGGATTTATCCACCTTTTTTAGTAGTTAAAAAGATTATTGATTTATTAGGAGTGAAGTATGAAGGATATAATAATAGAATCTCTTATATCATCTGAGAAAGTGGCTGTACTTGAAGACAATAAATTAAGTGAGGTATATATAGAGGACAATAAAAATAACAAAAAAGTCTCTAATATATATAGAGGTATAGTAAAAAAAGTATTGCCAGGAATAGAAGCATGTTTTGTAGACATAGGTTTCGATAGACTTGCATACCTTCAATTAAAAAAAGAAGACAATATAAAAGCAGGGCAAGAAATAATGGTTCAAGTAAATAAAGAAGAGATAGGAAATAAAGGAGCCAAATTAAATCTTGAAATAAGTTTATCTGGAAGATATATAGTTTATATACCGTCAAATGATAGAATAACTATGTCTAACAAAATAACAGATGAGAAAGAAAGATTTAGATTAAAAAAACTAGCTAAATCAATTATTAAAGACAATACAGGTATAATTATAAGAACAGAAGCAGTAGGATGTAGCTTAGAAGATTTAAAAGAGGACATAGAAAACTTAAAAAGTCAATATGAGTTAATCTTAAAAGAGTTTAAATTAGGAATAGGACCTAAGCTACTTTATAAATCATTGGATTTTGCAAGTAAATACATTAAAGATTATATAAGTGAAGATTTAGGTAAAATAGTTACAAATGATGAAAAAAAGTATAATGAATTAAAAGAACTATTAAAATCTATAGATAAAAAATATGTAGGCAAAATTATATTAGAAAAAAATAAAGATGTATTTGATATATACAATGTAAATTCTCAAATACAAAAATGTCTTAATAAAAAAGTATGGTTAAGTAGTGGTGGATACTTAATAATAGAAAAAACTGAAGCTTTAACGGTTATAGATGTAAATACGGGAAAAAATATAGGCAATATAAAACTAAGAGACACAATATATAAAACTAATTTAGAAGCAGCTATAGAAATAGCTAGACAAATAAAAATTAGAGATATATCTGGAATAATTATAATTGATTTTATAGATATGGAAAAAGAAAGTCAAAAAAGAGAACTTATAAAGGTACTAGAAGAAGAATTAAGTAAAGATAAAAGAAAATCTAAGGTATTAGGGATGACAAAATTAGGTTTAGTTGAGATAGCAAGAAGAAGAGAAAAAGACCCTATATATAATTATTATTTAGATGAGTGCAATTTATGCAAGGGCGACTCTTTTGTTATATCTACCAAAACTATAATAGATAATATAGAAAAAGAAACTATGAGAATTAAAGAACATACATCATATAACAATATAACAATTGAAATTAATAAAAAAGTATATGAAGATATAAATAAAAATTTTGAGGATATAATTAAAAGTATAAGTAAAAAATATAGTATAAATCTTGAGTTAAAAGGTTTACCTGAAATTAATATAGAAAAAGTGAATATAATTTATAATAGTTAGTTGACAAATGTATAATAACGTAGTAATATTAATAAATGTAATGCCGCACAGAACAGGTTTAAAACTTCTTACTGAAGTACCTGTATGGCGAGTTTGAGACCGAGGAGGTGTATTTAATGTACGCTATAGTTAAAACAGGTGGAAAGCAATATAAAGTTGCTGAAGGTGATGTATTATTCGTTGAAAAGTTAGAAGCTAACGAAGGTGATGTGGTTACTTTAAACGAAGTATTAGCTTGCACTAAAGACGGAGAGTTAGTAGTTGGAGCTCCAGTTGTTGAAGGTGCTTCTGTTCAAGCAAAAGTTGTTGAGCAAGGTAAAGCTAAGAAAGTTGTAGTTTACAAGTACAAAGCTAAGAAAGACTACAGAAGAAAGCAAGGACATCGTCAACCATACACTAAGATAGTTGTTGAAAAAATAAACGCTTAATTAGTGAATAGTAATGATTAAAGTTAAATATTATTACAACGATGATTTCTTAATGAAAGGCTTTTGTCTAAAAGGTCATGCTGATTTCGCTGAAATAGGCTATGATATAGTATGTTCTGCAGTAACATCTAATGCAATTGCAGTCATAAATTCTTTAGACAAGCTTGTTAAAGTTGAATTTGAAAAGGTAGTAGGTCAAGAAGGTCATATAGAGTGTATAGTTAAAGATAAACATCTAAATGATTCTCAACTATTATTAAATCATTTTCAATTAGCTATTGAAGGAATTAAAAGGGAATATCCCAAAAACATAAAAATCTTAAAAAAGTAGGGGGTGACTCCAAATGTTAAACATGAACTTACAGTTACTTGCATCTAAGAAAGGGGTAGGATCTTCTAAGAACGGTAGAGATTCTATATCTAAGAGATTAGGTGTTAAGAGATTTGACGGACAAGTAGTTACTGCTGGTAGTATAATAGTAAGACAAAGAGGAACTAAGATACATCCAGGAACTAACGTAGGTAAAGGTGGAGATGACACTTTATTTGCATTAGTTGACGGTGCTGTTAAATTCGAAAGAAAAGATAAGAAGAGAAAGAAAGTAAGTGTATACCCAGTATCTATAGCTGAGTAATACTTAAAAAAGGAGTGTTAATGCACTCCTTTTTCTTGTAGATAGATATTTTACTGATTAAAGTCAGTTAAATCGGGAAAAATAATCAAAAAGACCCTAATTAAATTAATTGAAGGTCGATCAAGTAGGTGATTAATTTGTTTATAGATAGAGCGAGAATTTTTATTAAGGCCGGGAACGGTGGTAACGGATCGGTATCTTTTAGAAGAGAAAAATATGTTCCAGCTGGTGGACCAGATGGAGGAGACGGTGGACGCGGTGCAAGTGTTATATTTGAAGTTGACTTAGGTCTTAGAACATTAATGGATTTCAAATATCAGAGAAAATATGCTGCAGAAAACGGTGGAGACGGAAGTAAAAAAAGAAAAGCAGGTAAAAATGGAGAGGATTTAATTCTTAAAGTTCCTGCAGGTACTGTAGTTAGAGATGAAGCTACAGGACTTATATTAGCGGATTTAAAAGAAGAGGGAGATAGAGCTGTAATAGCTAAAGGTGGTAGAGGTGGAAAAGGGAACCAACACTTTGGTAACTCAGTAAGACAAGCTCCAGCTTTTGCTAAATCTGGTACAGATGGAGAAGAAAGATGGGTAACTCTTGAGCTTAAAATGATAGCTGATGTTGGGTTACTAGGATTCCCTAACGTAGGAAAATCTACTTTTTTATCAGTAGTTACTAAGGCTAAGCCCAAAATAGCAAACTATCACTTTACAACATTAACACCAAACTTAGGTGTTGTTCAAACTAAATTTGGTGATAGTTTTGTGTTAGCAGATATACCAGGTCTTATAGAGGGAGCTGCTGAAGGGGTTGGTCTTGGACACGACTTCTTAAGACATGTTGAAAGAACTAAAGTATTAATACATATAGTTGATATATCAGGACTAGAAGGTAGAGATGCATTAGAAGATTTTGATAAGATAAATGATGAACTTAAGTTATACAATGAAAAATTATCAACTAGACCACAAATTGTTGTTGCTAATAAAATAGATATACTTGAAGATGAAAGTGTATTTGAAGAATTTAAAAACAACTTAGAAGGCAGAGGGTATAAAGTATTTAAAATGTCTGCTGCTACTAGAGAGGGTGTAGATGATGTAATAGCATATGTTTCTGAGATACTAAGAGATGTTGAAGAAATAGAGTTATTCACAGAAGAAGAAATGTATAAGCCAGAACTTGATAATACAGAAGAAGAAGGTTTAAACATAGAAATAGAAGACGGAGTGTATGTTGTTACTGGTAAGGCACTAAGAAGAATAATGTACTCTGTTAACTTTGATGATATGGAATCTATCCAATATTTCCAAAAGGCTATGGAAGGCGAAGGTGTTTTTGATAGACTAAGAGAGATGGGAATAGAAGATGGAGATACTGTTAGAATATATGAATTAGAATTTGAATTCTACAATTAAAAATTAAGAGGTGACAAAATGTTAAAAGGTAAGCAAAGAGCATACTTAAGATCAATAGCTAACACTTTAAAGCCTGTTACTCAAATAGGTAAAGATGGTGTTACAGAGAGTTTCTTAGAACAATTAGATGATATGTTAAGAGTTAGAGAAATAGTTAAAGTAACTATACTTGATAATGCAGGATTAGATGCTAAAGAAACTGCTAATGCTGTATGTGAAGCTTTAAGAGCGGAATTTGTACAAGCTATAGGATATAAATTTACAATATATAGAAAAAATCAAGAAGAACCAAAGATATTCTTCCCAGGTCAAGAACCAGCTAAACCAAAGGTTAAGCCAGAAAATATGACTAAAAAAGGAAAGCCTACTAAAAAGGCATTTAGAAAATAAGTTAGTAAAATAACCATCTATTTTAGATGGTTATTTTTTATAAAAAAGATTTTATATTATAATGAAGTATATAGATTTTTACAAAAAATAATGTTAATATAATAACTAAGAATGGTATAAAAAGTAAGGCAAAATACTAACTTAATTATAAAATATAAAATGACTGCAATTTAGGAGGCAAAAATGAGAGTTATAATAATTGGTGCAGTTGCAGCTGGAATGAGTGCGGCTGCAAAACTTAAAAGAATTAAACCAGATTATGAAGTTGTGGTATATGAAAAGGGAGAAGTTGTATCATTTGGAGCTTGTGGATTGCCATATTTTGTTGGAGGATTTTTTGATGACCCTAACAATATGATAGCAAGAAGTCCAGAAAAGTTTAGAGAGACTGGAATAGACTTAAATATACATCATGAAGTAGTAAAAGTAGATGCAATAAATAAAAAGGTTATAGTTAAAAACTTAGAAACTGGTGTAGAATTTGAAGATTCTTACGACAAGTTAATGGTAGCAACAGGTGCATATAGTGTAATACCACCTATAAAGAATGTACAGTTAGAAAACGTATCTACATTAAAGAGCATGGCAGATGGAATAAAAGTAAAAGAATTATTAAATAAAGAAGAAAATAAAGATGTAGTTATAATAGGGGCTGGATTTATAGGTCTAGAAGCTGTTGAAGCTGCTAAAAAATTAGGTAAAAATGTAACAGTAATTCAATCAACAAGTAGAATACTTGAGAATGTATTTGATAAAGAAATGACTGATGTTTTAGAAGAGGAAATTAAAAAACATAATGTTGATTTAAGATTAGAAGAACTTGCAGCAGAACTTGTTGGACAAACTAAAGTAGAAAAAGTTATAACTAATAAAGGTGAAATAAAAGCTGACGTAGTTATAATAGCTACTGGAGTTAGACCAGCTACTGATTTTATAAAAGATACAGGTATAAATATGTTACCTAATGGAGCAATAATAGTTGATGAATATGGAAAATCTTCTATAGAAGATATATATGCAGCTGGAGATTGTGCTACTATAAAAAATATAGTAAGCGGACAAGATTCTTATGTTCCATTAGCGACAGGAGCCAATAAATTAGGAAGAATAGTTGGAGAAAATTTAGCTGGAGCTAATAATAAGTTCCAAGGTTCTTTAGGATCAAGTTGTATTAAAGTTATGGACATGGAAGCAGGTTCTACAGGACTTACAGAAGTACAAGCACAAAAGCTTGGATTAGACTTTAAAGTTAAGTTTATATCTGATTTTAACCAAACTAATTACTACCCAGGTAGAAATAAGATATATGTCAAGTTAGTATATGATGCAAAAACAAAGGTTATATTAGGGGGACAAGTTGTTGGATTTAAAGATGCAGTTCAAAGAACTAATGTAATAGCAACAGCAGTATTTGCTAAATTAACAACTAATCAATTAGGTATGTTAGATTTATGTTATGCACCTCCATTTGCTAGAACTTGGGATGTACTAAACGTAGCAGGAAATGTGGCTAAATAGTAACTTAATATCGATAAATGATTAAAAATAGGTTATTAGGTATGCTTATTATGCTTAATAACCTATTTTTAATGTAATATTAATATAATACGTTTTGATAATTAATCTTTAAAGTTTAAATTAAAGCTTAATCTATCTTCTCCTATAATTGTATTTTTAAAAATACTAGTAGCATTATTTAAATATATATATGGGTCTTCAAGAGAAGGGCTAAAATGAGTTAAAATAAGCTTGTCTACATTTCCTAATCTAGCAAGGTTTGCAGCTTCTCTAAAGGTCATATGATGATTTTTAACAGCTTTTGAAATATCCATATCATCACCATACATACCCTCACATACAAACAAATTACTATCCTTTATAAATTTTGGTATAGATAGTAAAGGTCTAGTATCTGTAATAAAACTAACTTTAATTCCCTTTCTATTATCTCCTAGCACCATAGAAGGAGTATATTCTACCTCGTTATATACAATATTTTTTCCAGATTGAAGTTTTTGCCAAAGTATAATAGGAACATTATTACTAATTGCCTTTTCTTTATTAAATTTAGGCCTTCTCTTAAAATATAAACTATATCCGAGACATTCTCTAGAATGGTCAAGTTCCATAGTTGAGATTTCAATGTCTTTTAATATATCATGGTCTAGGGAAAAAGTATTTTTAGGATTTTCTATAATATTTAATTTATAAGGTATGTATTCAATTAAAACCATAACAGCATTTATATATTCCTTTATACCAACTGGGCCAACTATAGTTAGGTCATCAGTACGGCCACTATTACCAATAGTAGATAAAAGGCCAGGTAATCCGTTAAAGTGATCCCCGTGTAAATGTGTTATAAGAATTAGATCGAGGTTTTTAAATCCGCAATTTTTCATTTTCATAGATATTTGAGTACCTTCACCACAATCTATTAATATTTTACTACCATTGTAATTTATAAAAAGAGAAGATAAATATCTATTAGGGGTAGGGAGATTCCCTCCGCATCCAAGTAAAATTAAATCAATCATTATAAACTCCTCATAAAATAGTTTTTATATAATTAATTACCCAGGAAATAGTATTTGCTGTAGCAAAAAGAAATATTTATAGATAAAAAATATATATTAATTTAAATAAAGTATAAACTTTAAGATTTATAGCAAAAAATGGATTATAAATTTATAATCCATTTTATCTAAGGCTATCTTGTCTATATAGTTGAATAAGATTATATATACCTATTCCTAGGCTTATAGCACCTATTAATATTCTTTTAACCTCGCTCAAAGTAAATCCTCCTAAAACTACATATCGTATTCATCAACGTTTAGTAATTTATTTAGTACACGTTTAATAATATCATAACTAAAGCCTTTATAAGCTAAATGTTGATAAATTTTTTGATATATTTTATGTTTATCGTCGTTTTTTATCCTATCATATCTTTTTTTGGCTAAATACATAGCATTTTCAAATTCTTTATCTTGATCTAAGCTAGATATAGCTTGCTCTATAGAATCTTTATCTATACCTTTGTTATATAGATTTTGTCTAATTTTATTTTTACCATATTTATTTAAATTAACATTTGTATTGACTATTTTTTGAGCTAAAATTTCATCATTTATAAAATTATTTTTTTGTAAAAATTCTATAACTAAATCAATAGTATCTTCTTCAAAGTCATTTGAAAGCTTTTCTCTTATTTTATTTTCTGATTGATCTGCTTTAGATAAAATATTTAGAGCTTTTGTTTTAGCTTTTATATACATCTCTTCTTTAAGTATAGATTTTAAGTCATTTTCATCTATAGCCATACCTTTTTTTAGACTGAATGTATATACTAATTCAGTAAATATAGCCATGAAAAATTCATTATTTACATAAATATTTACTCTGTCAGTATTCCTTTTTTGTGCCTCTATTTTAGTAATTATAGCCATATTTAAACTCCTTTATAATTATATAAATATAAGTATACACTAAAATATGATTTATAATCTTTAATATTATAAAAAAAATGATAAAATAATAGTATAAATATATAAAGGAGAGTAAAAATGATTACTAGTAATCTAGTTGAGAAAGCAGAGGAGATAAATAGGACAAAACTAGGAAAGTTTAACAAAACATATAAAGGTACAAAAGTTGGAATTATGGGGGGAACTTTTGATCCAATTCATTCTGCACATTTAGCAACTGCTGAATTTATTAGGGATAAATATAAACTAGATAAAATAATATTTATACCATCGGGCAATCCACCACATAAAAAAAATACCATTGTAAACAAATATGATAGATATGAAATGGTAAAGTTAGCAACCATGAGCAATGAAGATTTCATAGTATCAGATATGGAAATTATAAGAGATAAAAGAACTTATACCATAGATACGCTTAGGGATATGAAAAAAGAATACGACTCAATAGATATATATTTTATAACAGGGGCAGATGCAATTTGTGATATAGAAACTTGGAAAAATGTAGAAGAAAATTTTAGATTAGCAACATTTATAGCAGCTACAAGACCGGGCATAAGCAAAGCTAGTACTAAAGAAAAAATAAATGATTTAAGAAAAAAATATAGTGCAAATATTATAGAGGTATATGTACCATCTTTAGATATATCATCTACTTATATAAGAGAAAAATTAAAAAATAATGGATCTATAAGATATTTAGTACCAGAAGAAGTTAGAGAGTATATAGAATGTAAGAAACTATATAATAATGGAGATTAAAAATGAATTACAATGATATAAAAGATAAAGTAAGAAATATGTTACCAGAAAAAAGATATAGACATTCTGAGAATGTAGCCAATTGTGCAGTAAAACTTAGCGAAATTTACGGATATAATAAAGATATGGCTTATTTAGCAGGAATTGTTCATGATTGTGCAAAATACTTAAGTAATGAGGATGTCAAATTTTATGTTAAAAAATATGATATAAAACTAGATAAATTAGAAAAAAATAGTTTAGCATTGTCTCATAGTATAATAGGTTCATATATATGTAAATATGAATATAATATAGAAAATGAAGATGTTATAAGAGCTGTAAGATTTCATACTACAGGAAGAGAAAATATGTCACTTCTTGAAAAAATAATATATATAGCTGACTTAATAGAAGAAGATAGAAACTTTAATGGTGTGGAAAAATTAAGAGAACTTGTATATGGTGGCAATTTAGACGAAGCATTGTTGTTGTCTTTTAATAATACTATAAAATTTGTTATAGATAACAATCAAATGATACATGAAAAAACTATAAAAGCAAGAAACTATATGCTAGAGAATAGAAGCAATAAATAGTAATATATTTAAATCACAATTTATGATATAATATAAAAATATGTTTAATTTTAGAAAGGTAGGAAATAATATGACAGTAGAACAAATCACTAAGATTGCATATGATGCAATAGATGATAAGTTAGGTCAAGATATATCTATAATAAATATAGGAGCTGTTTCAAGTTTATGTGAATACTTCATAGTTGCAACAGCAGGATCTCAAAGACAAGTAAAGGCAATAGCTGATAATGTAGAAGATGAACTTACAAAGATTGGTATAGAACCAAGAGGAAAAGAAGGATACGAATCTCAAACTTGGATACTTTTAGATTATGGCGATATAATGGTTCATATATTTAATGAAGAAGATAGATCATTCTATAATCTAGAAAAATTATGGAAAGATGCTCCATATGTTGATGTTGACACATTAGCATAAAGGTGATAATATAAACTATTATAACTAAAAATAATTAAATAGACTAGAGTAGTAAAAGAATATGTTTTTTCAGAGAGCTAGTGGTAGGTGAAAACTAGTAAAATATACCTTTGAACTTGCTAGAAGTATCTATTTAGCCGTAGTTGGCATAAAAACTATCTAAGAGAGTCTATTTATAGACTAATTAGGGTGGTACCGCGAAAATATATCCTCGTCCCTAAACATTATGTTTAGAGACGGGGATTTTTTAATATTATAAAAATAATAGGAGGATTAAAATGAGTGTTTATAAGCCAAATGAAGTTGAAGCCAAATGGCAAAAAACTTGGGAAGAAAACAACCAATACAAAACAGATACAAATGATACAACAAAACCAAAATATTATGCATTAGAAATGTTCCCTTATCCATCAGGAAAATTACATATGGGTCATGTTAGAAACTACTCTATAGGTGATGTAGTAGCTAGATTTAAAAAAATGCAAGGATACAATGTACTTCATCCTATGGGATGGGATTCATTTGGACTTCCAGCGGAAAATGCAGCTATAAAGCATGGGATACATCCAGATAAATGGACTATGGAAAACATAGAAGATATGAGAAAGCAATTTAAGACATTAGGTCTTAGCTTTGACTGGGATAGAGAAGTAGCAACTTCTACACCAGAGTACTATAAATTTACACAAGAGATATTCTTAAAGTTCTTAGAACATGGATTAGCATATAAGAAAAAATCTTTTGTTAACTGGTGTCCATCTTGCGAAACAGTTCTTGCTAATGAACAAGTTGTTCAAGGTGCATGTGAAAGATGTGATTCTATCGTTATAAAGAAAGATCTAGAACAATGGTATTTCAAGACTACTCAATTTGCAGAAGAATTACTTCAAGACTTAGACACTTTAGATGGATGGCCTGAAAAAGTTAAAACAATGCAAAAGAACTGGATAGGAAAGAGTACTGGAGCTGAAATAACTTTTGATATAGATGGAAGTGATAAAACTATAACGGTATTTACAACTAGACCAGATACAGTTTATGGGGTTTCTTATATGGTTTTAGCTCCTGAACATGAGCTAGTAAAAGAATTAGTAGCAGGAACAGAATACGAAAAGGCTGTGGATGCTTTCGTGGCTAAAATGCATACTATGACTGAAATAGAAAGAACTTCAAGTGATGTAGAAAAAGAAGGATTATTTATAGGTAAGCACGTTATAAATCCTGTAAATGGAGAGAAAGTTCAGTTATGGATAGCTAACTATGTTCTTGCAGATTATGGAACAGGTGCAGTTATGGCAGTACCAGCTCATGATGAAAGAGATGGAGAATTTGCAGCTAAATATGAATTACCAGTAGTTGAAGTTATAAATGAAGAAAATATAATGGTAAACTCTGGTGAATTTAATGGAATGGAAGCTTCAAAAGCTTTTGAAGCTATAATTGAAAAAATAGAAGAAATGGGAAGAGGTAAGAAAACAGTTAATTATAGATTAAGAGACTGGTTACTTTCAAGACAAAGATATTGGGGATGTCCAATACCTGTAGTATACTGTGATGAATGTGGTATAGTTCCTGAAAAGAAAGAAAATTTACCTATATTATTACCTACAGATGTTGAATTTACAGGTAAAGGTGAATCTCCACTTACAACTTCAAAAACATTTATGGATGCTGCTTGTCCTTGTTGTGGAAAGCCAGCTAGAAGAGAAGTTGACACAATGGATACTTTCGTTGATTCTTCTTGGTATTATTTAAGATACATAGATCCTAAAAATACTGAAGAGCCATTTAATAAAGAAGCAGTTAACAATTGGATGCCAGTTGACCAGTATATAGGTGGAGTAGAACATGCAATCCTTCATCTTCTTTACTCAAGATTCTTTGTTAAAGCATTTAATGAAATGGGAATGTTAGATTTTAAAGAACCATTTAAGAACTTATTAACTCAAGGTATGGTTTTAAAAGATGGAGCTAAGATGAGTAAATCTAAAGGAAATGTTGTAGCACCATCAGAAATAATAAAAGAATACGGAGTAGATACGGCTAGATTATTCGTATTATTTGCTGCACCACCAGAAAGAGATTTAGAATGGTCAGATCAAGGTGTTGAAGGATGCTTTAGATTCTTAAATAGAGTATATAGACTAATAGATGAATTAGCAGATGTAGCTAAGAAGGATGTTTCTCTAGGTGAATTAACTAAAGAAGATAAGGCTATGAGATACACAATAAATGCAACTTTAAAGAAAGTTACAGAAGACCTTAATGAAAAGTTTGGATTTAATACTGCTATATCAGCATTAATGGAATTAGTAAATGAAATGTATAAATACAAAGAATTAGAAGCTAGAAATGATGCTGTTATAAAAGAAGGTGTAGATACAATAGTTACTATACTTTCACCATTTGCTCCTCATATTGGAGAAGAATTATGGGCAATGATAGGTAAAGAAGGAAGTATATTTGATATATCTTGGCCAGAATATGATGAAACTGCATTAGTTAAAGATGAAGTTGAAATAGTAGTTCAAATTAATGGAAAAGTTAGAGGAAAATTAAGTGTTGCTACTAATATATCTAGAGAGGATATGGAAAAAGTAGCAATGGAAGACGAAAAAATAAAAGCTTTAGTGGAAGGTAAAACTGTAGTTAAAGTTATAGCTGTTCCTAAGAAGTTAGTTAATATAGTTGTTAAATAGTTTTTAAGAGGTAGCTAAGCTACCTCTTTTTTACGCTTAGGGATAATATAAAAGAAATAAACTTATACAATAAAATACTAAATAAATTAAAATTATTTAAAAAAATTTTAAAATAAAATGATATAAAATATATAGTAAAATATAATGTATACAAGTTAAAAAAATAAGGTGTAACAAAGGTATACTCTTAATTAATAAAGGAGAAAATAGTAATTGTGTCACTTTTTTAGAAAAATTAAAAAATTATGAAATAGCGATTTCCTGTTGCATTTTGTAAAAAAAGAGTATAGAATAATAATTGTTAAAGGGTGATTACAAAAATTACTAATAAGAGGGAGACTTATACGATGACAAAAGTTACTTTACAAGATGTACAACAAGCTAGAGAAACTATAAAAGATATAGTTAAAAAAACAGATTTATTAGAAAGTGCTAAGCTAAGTGCTAAGACTGGGGCAAATGTTTTCTATAAGTGCGAAAACTTACAAAAAACAGGATCTTTTAAATTAAGAGGGGCTTGTAACAAAATAGCTAACTTAACTGATGAAGAGAAGGCAAACGGTGTTATAGCTTCAAGTGCAGGAAACCATGCACAAGGAGTTGCTTTAGGAGCAAAGATGACTGGAATAAAGGCAACAATAGTTATGCCAGCAACAGCACCACTTGCAAAGGTAACAGCGACTAAAGGATATGGAGCAGAAGTTGTTTTAAACGGAATAGTATATGATGATGCATATGCAAAAGCTGTTGAAATACAAAAAGAAACTGGAGCAACATTCTTACATCCATTTAATGATAAATATGTAATAGCAGGACAAGGAACAATAGCTCTTGAAATATTTGAGCAATTAGACAATAAAGTAGACACTATATTATGTCCAATCGGTGGAGGGGGAATAATAGCTGGTATAGCAGTAGCTGCTAAAGCTTTAAACCCAAATGTAAAAATTATAGGGGTTCAAACTTCTAACGTACCTTCAATGAAGGAATCTATGAAAAATGGTGAAGTAACTACAGCTTTCAATGATACTACAATAGCTGATGGTATAGCAGTTAAAACACCAGGAGATTTAACATTTGAAATAATAAAAGAATTAGTTGATGATGTTATAGTTGTAACTGAAGAAGAAATAGCACAAGGGATTTTATTCTTAATGGAAAATCAAAAAGTTATAGCAGAAGGTGCAGGGGCAGTAAGTACAGCAGCAATGGTAAGTGGAAAGTATGTTCCAGCTAAAAATGAAAACGTTGTTTGTGTAATATCTGGTGGTAACGTAGACGTTAACACTTTATATAGAGTTATAGGAACAGCATTAGCTACAGAAGGAAGAAGATACTCATTCAATACTGTAATACAAGATAAGCCAGGCGGACTTGCTGAATTAACTAAGATAATAAGTGAAAAAAATGGAAATATATTAGCAGCTAATATATCTAGATTAGCAATGGGAAGTACTCTAGGAAAACAATCTGCTGAGCTAGTTGTAGAAACTGTATCAGAAGATCATATAAAAGAAATAAAAGATGCAGTAACAAGTGCTGGATTTGATATAGTAGAAATGTAATTTTAAAAAATATACTAAAAGCAGGTGTTTACAAATAAAAATATAGTATATTTGTAACCCTGCTTAAAAAAATATGTGTACAAATATAAATATAGTAGTATAATAGTATCGAAAGACTAATACTAAATACATATAGTTAATGTATAAGGAGGAATTTAAAATGAAACACGAAGTAATACACACTAATAATGCTCCTAAAGCTATAGGACCATACTCACAAGCTGTTAAAGCTGGAAATATGTTATTTGTATCTGGACAAGTTCCTTTTGTACCAGAAACTATGGAAATAGTTGAAGGAGATGTTAAAGCTCAAGCAGCTCAATCACTAACAAACATAAAAGCTATATTAACAGAAGCTGGATATGACTTTGCAGATGTAGTTAAGACTACAGTATTTATAAAAGACATGAACGAATTCGCTCAAATAAATGAAGTTTATGCTGAATTCTTCGGTGAAAGCAAGCCTGCAAGAGCTTGTGTAGAAGTTGCAAGATTACCAAAAGATGTTAAAGTTGAAATAGAAGTAATAGCTGTAAAATAATATTTTACCAAAAATTACTAAAATGGCCAGATTAAATCTGGTCATTTTGTAATTTATAGGAAAGTTTGTTAAAAAAATGTTTAATTACAAAATAAAATTATATAGTCAAAAAAGTTTTTTTTGCTTTCCTTCTTGACAAAATATGACGAATTTAAATAAAATATTATCAATGGATTAAATTTTAAATTGAATTTTATGAGAAACTAGTTTATATACATTTATTTAAGGATATAAATATGTATATAAGATAGTTTTGGATAAATAATAATATTAAGCTATTTAAAATTAATACTAATATGCAATGCAATTAAAATCAAAAAATTTTAATTAAGACTTTTAGGAGAAAGAGGTAATACAATGGCTAAGGATTATAGTGTATTTGATGTCGTAGGACCAAACATGATAGGACCATCTAGTTCTCATACAGCAGGAGCAGCTAGACTAGGGAAAACTGCTTCGAAGATAGCAGGAAAACGTATAAAGGAAGTTAAATTCTTGTTACATGGTTCTTTTGCAGAAACATACAAAGGACATGGAACTGATAAAGCATTAGTAGGTGGGATATTAGGATTTGAGACTGATGATGCTAGAATAAAAGATTCTTTCAAATTAGCAGAAGAAGCTGGTATTAAGTTTGAATTTATCAAAACTGATTTAGGAGAAAACGTACATCCTAACACTGTTAAAATGGAAATGCTTTTAGAAGATGGATCAAAGTCAACTGTAATGGGTGCTTCTATAGGTGGAGGTAACATAAAACTTACAGAAATGGATGGATTAGCTCTTGATTTTAATGGTTCAAAGGCTGCAGTAGTACTAGAAATAAAAGATATCCCAGGTGCAGTATCGTTTGTAACAGGATTACTTGCTCATAACAATAAAAATATATCAACAATATCAACAAATAAGCCAGCTAAATCTGAGTTTACATTTGTTACTATAGAAACAGATGAAAAATTAGAACAAGATTTAGTTGAGCAATTAAGAAAGTTTGAAGTAATAGCTAAGGTTGTAGTTTTAGACAAATTCTAATGAGTAAGGAGAGACGAAAAAATGAAATATAACTTTACAAGTGGAGCAGAATTATTAGAAAAATGTAAAGAGTTAAATATGCCTATACATCAATTATGTTTAGAAAGAGAAGCTGAGATGTCAGGTTTATCTAAAGAAGAAATAAGAGAAAAAATGATGTATAGCTTAAGCATAATGAAAGCAGCTACTGAAAGAGCTGTTGAAGAAGATATAAAGTCTATGGGTGGACTTATAGGTGGAGAAGCTAAGAAATTAACTAATTATAGAAATTCATCTAGAAGTGTATGTGGAGAATTAATGAATAAAGCTATGGTTGCTGCAATGGGTACTATGGAAATTAATGCTTCTATGGGTCTAATAGTTGCTGCACCTACAGCAGGTTCTTGTGGTATACTTCCAGGAGCTGTTGTTACAATAGGTAAAGAATATGGATTTACTGATGAGCAAATGGTAGATGCATTATTTACAGCTTCAGCAATAGGAGCTATAATAACTAGAAATGCTACAGTTGCTGGTGCAGAAGGTGGATGTCAAGCTGAAACTGGTGCTGCTGCTGCTATGGCTGCTGCTGGTGTAGTTGAAATGATGGGTGGAAAACCTGAACAAGCTATTCATGCTGCATCTCACTGTTTACAAAATGTTATGGGACTTATATGTGACCCAATAGCAGGACTTGTTGAAGCGCCTTGCCAAGGAAGAAATGCTATAGGTGTTGCTAATGCTTTAATATCTGCTGAATTAGTTTTAGCTGGAATATTAAACATAGTACCATTTGATGAAACTGTTGAAGCAATGTACAAAGTAGGTAAAACACTTCCAATGGAGTTAAGAGAAACTGCATTAGGTGGAGTTGCTGCTACTTGCACAGGATGTTCTTTAACTAAGAAAATATTTGGATAATATATAAGAGCTGTATCTCATAGAGAACAGCTCTTTTTATATAAGTAAAAATAAAGAAGCTACTTAAAATATAAAAAGTAACTTCTTTGAAAAACTTAATTTGTTAAAATGATTAATAATTTACACCAGCTGGCTTTATATTATTTTTATCCATAGAACTACAAGGTGTAACTCCATAAACCATGTTGCAATGAGGGCATTTGTCTACATGAGTAGTCATTGTAAATACTTTACTACAATTAACACATTCTATATCATGAGTAGTTCTTAGAGGAAAATCTCCTTTACCTTTACTTCTAACTAAATCTACTACATTTCTACCGTTATTTTTATCCATGTTTGAACATCCACAGCTCATAATAAACCTCCAATAATTTAATATATTAAAAAATACATTATAACTTAAAAGTTAAAACTTGTCTGTAACAAATGTTACACAAAATAAAAGAGCAGCAATAAATTGCTACTCTTATCTTCTTCTTTTATATTTTTTGTTTTTATTTGAATAGATACTTGCATAACGTCTATTTTTATTTGATTTTCTTCTCATAGTTATAAATAATACAAAAGCAATAATTCCAATTAACAATACAACTTTTATTATTGTCATTATGATTTTATTTTCTGTTATAAAGCTAAAAATGCTATTGACATCATCTGTAGCTACAAGGTTGATAGTAGTTTCTAGTTTATTTTTATTATAAACTTCTAGTTCACCAACTTTGTCCCCTTTTTTTATAGGTAAACTAATATCATCTAATTTAACTTTTGTAGTATATATTCCATCTTTAGTACCCTTAGGAAGAACTACTTTATAACTATATTCAGGTTCGTAAATTAATTCTCCTTGTTTACTAAAAATTACTTTTTTATGTTTTATATAGTCAGATTTATCAATAACAGTAGTATTAGAGAAGTTATCAAAGCCATAATCTAGTAGTGTTCTAGAATCTAGATATAAATCATTTCCAACAGCTTTAAAAACAGCAGCTATAAATCTCATATCGTTTTTTACAGCACTACTTAAAAGACATCTACCAGCATCATCTGTATAACCAGTCTTAATACCATCAACTATATCATATTTAATATCGATTTTTTCACCCTTGTAGTCTATTTTCTCATTAGATGTTAAAAATTTATTAGTATTTATAAAATATCTTTCATGAGGATAAGCCTCATTTGGTTCAAACTTTATAGATTTAGTGTTAACGATATCTCTAAAGACATCATTACTCATAGCTTGTCTGGCCATTAAAGCCATATCATAAGCTGTAGTCCAGTGCTTTTCATCTGGTAAACCGTGTGGATTGTTAAAATGAGTACCTTCAGCTCCAATAGCTTTAGCTTCCTTATTCATAAGGTCTACAAATTTGTCCACAGAACCGCTAACATATTTGGCTAAAACAAAGGCAGCATCATTAGAAGAATGTATTAAAAGAGCTTGTAATAATTGCTTAACTGTAAAAGATTCTCCATTTTTTAAGTACATACTAGATCCATCTATAGGTGGTAAGTTTTTTATTGTTACCATTGAACTTAAATCAGATACGTGCTTTATAACTACATAAGCTGTCCATGCCTTAGTAGTTGATGCAGGATATATTCTGGAATGTCCATTTTTATTGTATAAAACCTTTCCAGTCTCATAGTCCATTAATACTGCATATTCTGCTGTAAGGTCAGGCTTTTTATCCTGAGCAAAAGCCTCATTAGTAGCTCCTAAAATTTGTGAGAGTATAATCATCAAGGATGCCAAAATTGATAAAATTTTCTTCATTTACTAACCTCCAAAACAAAACTTATATTTTAGTATAACATAATTTTGTCAATAATTAAAATGAAGGAGTGATTTTATTTGAACAAGCAAAAAAAGGTTGCAATAGTAATACTCATAACCGTATTTTCTATATCTGCTACTATAATTAATAGAGGGTTAAAAGTTAGAGATAATGTATATGTAGTTAGCAAAAGTGAGAAAGAAGAAACTAAAAATTTAAAGTACGATGAACAAATGGACAAAGATAAAATATTGGAAAAAACAGCAAATAAAAATGATATAAATGAAAATAAATCAAAAGAAATAAGGATATTTATAAGTGGAGAGGTTAAAAATCCTGGGGTGGTCACAATTGAAAATAGCAAAAGGTTAATAGATGCTATAGATTTACTAGGAGGATTTACAGAAGAGGCAGATTTAAATAAAATAAATTTAGCTATGACTATAGAAGATGAAATGCATTATATAATACCTAAAATAGGTGAAGAAATAAATAATAATAACGAAAATGTAACACAAAATAATACTAAGTCTCAAGAAGATAATTCAAAAATCAATATAAATATAGCTAACGTAAGCGATTTAGACAAACTGCCTGGGGTTGGAGAGGCTACGGCTAACAAAATATTAAATTATAGGGAAGAAAAAGGTCAGTTTAAGAGTATTGAGGAAATAAAAAATGTAAATGGAATTGGAGATAAAAAATATGAAGATATTAAGGATATGATTACTATAGAGTAAAATAACCATTAAATAAAATAATATTTGATATAAACTTGTAAATTTAAAAGTAAAAATATGATATTATAATTATTATAAGACATAACAAGGAGAGATATATATGGAGATGTTAAGAAAACTTACAGATATGACTACTTCAGGTGGCTGAGCGGCTAAGATTGGGCCAGAGGTTCTGGCATCAGTATTAAGTAAACTACCTAGAAATGAAAGCACAGACAATTTATTAGTTGGATTAGAAACATCCGATGATGCAGCTGTATATAAATTAAATAATGATAGTGCTTTAATTCAGACACTAGACTTTTTCACTCCAATGATAGATGACCCATATATATTTGGTCAAATAGCAGCAGCAAACTCTTTATCAGATGTCTATGCTATGGGCGGAAAACCAATTGTAGCTATGAATATAGTTTGTTTTCCATCATGTCATGATATGAATGTTTTAGCAGAAATATTAAAGGGTGGATTTGATAAAGTTAAGGAGAGTGGCGCACTTTTAGTTGGGGGGCATACTGTAGATGATAAAGAACCCAAATATGGACTTTCAGTATCTGGTATAGTTCATCCAGATAAAGTATTATCAAATGCAACATCTAAAGTAGGTGATAAGTTAATTATAACTAAACCTATAGGTGTAGGTATATTAAATACAGCTATGAAAGAAGGATTAGTAGATAAAGAAGTTTCTGAAAAAGTAATAGAAACTATGATACATTTAAATAAGTATGCAGCAATGAGTTTTGATAATATAGAAGTTAATTCAGTTACAGATATAACAGGATTTGGACTTTTAGGACATGCCCTAGAAATGGCAAAGGCATCAAATGTAAGTATTGAAATAGATTCGAAGGAAGTTCCTATATTGGAGGGAGTTGTCGATATGGCAAGAATGGGTATAATACCTGCAGGTATGTATAGAAATAAAGAATACATAGGAAAAGATGTTAGTACAAATAATATAGCAACTGAAATAGAAGATATATTGTACGATCCTCAAACATCAGGTGGATTACTAATTTCTGTTAGAGAAGAATTAGCAGATATGCTAATAAAAGATATGAAGAAAAATGGATCTATAGAGGCTAAAGTAATTGGTGAAGTTAAAGAAAAATCTAGTAAGTACATAACTGTTATATAGATAATATAAAATATGGAAATCATACAGCATATGATTTCCATATTTTATATATGAAAAAATTTGCATAAAACATACTAAAATAGATCAATAAAATAGCTAAACAAATAAAATTTTATTTTGAAAATATTATGTACTACATAGAAGGTGGGTTAGCTATAAAATAGAATAATATAAAATATTATTAAATAATTAGAAATTTAGAGCAAAGGTTGTGATTTATTTGAATAAAAGAGAATTATTTTCTAAGCTACCTTCAGTTGATGAAGTTTTAAACCAAGAAGATATAAAAAATACATTAGAAGAGTATCCTAGAAATTTAGTCATAGAGTGCATAAGGAAGGTTATAGATAGAAAAAGAAAAGAAATAATAGATATTAAGGATGATAAAAATAATATAAATTTAGATTTAAATAATATAATTAAAGATATAAAAAATGAGATTAATATAAGCTATGCATTATCCTTAAAAAAGGTTATAAATGCTACAGGTACAGTATTACATACTAATTTAGGAAGATCATTACTTAGTGAAAGTATAAAAGAAGAACTTTGGAATTCTGCATCTAGATATTCTAATTTAGAATACAATATTGAAAAAGGTCAAAGAGGTTCGAGGTACGATCATCTAGCAGATACAATAAAAAGGCTTACAAATGCTGAGGATGTATTAGTGGTAAATAATAATGCAGCAGCTGTACTGCTTGTATTAAGCACATTAGCTAAAGATGGCGAAGTTATAGTATCAAGAGGTGAGTTAGTAGAAGTTGGTGGCTCTTTTAGAATACCAAGTATAATGGAATTAAGTGGTACAAAACTTTTAGAGGTTGGTGCTACTAACAAAACACATTTAAAAGATTATGAAGAAGCGATTAGTGAAGATACTAAAGCTATTATGAAGGTTCATACTAGTAATTATAGAATACTTGGATTTACAGAAAGTGTAGATATAGATGAGTTATCTATCCTTAGCAAAAAGCATAATATACCTGTGATAGAAGATTTAGGTAGTGGAGTATTTATCGATTTATCAAAATATGGACTGTCTTATGAACCTACTGTTTTAGATTCTCTACGAAAAGGTGCTGATATAGTTACTTTTAGTGGAGACAAAATGCTAGGTGGACCACAAGCTGGTATAATAGTTGGTAAAAAAGAGTACATAGATAAAATGAAAAAAAATCAATTAACAAGAGCCCTAAGAGTAGATAAGTTAACTATATGCGCTCTAGAATCTACACTTAGAACTTATTTAGATGAAGAAAAAGCAATTAAAGAAATACCAACGCTTAGAATGTTAACTTATAAAATAGATGAATTAGAAGAAAAAGCTAACGATTTATTAAATAAAATAAAAGAACTAAAAATAGATGCAAAAGTATGTGTAGAAGATGGTTTATCTCAAGTTGGGGGAGGATCTATGCCTTTAGAGACTATAAAAAGTAAGGTAGTCGCGATAACTCCAAATAATATGAATGTATCAACACTAGAGAGAAGACTAAGATTAAGTAATGCTCATATAATAGCAAGAGTGTATGAAAATAAATACATATTAGATGTAAGGACTATATTTGAAGACGAATATGATTTAATAATAAATGAACTTAAAAATATATTTAAATAGTATACAAGAGGGGAGATTAACATGAAAAATATAGTAATAGGTACAGCAGGTCATATAGACCATGGAAAAACTACCCTTATAAAAGCACTTACAGGAAGAGAAACAGATACTTTAGCAGAAGAAAAAAAGAGAGGAATATCAATAAATTTAGGATTTACATATTTTGATTTGCCGAGCAAAAAAAGAGCAGGTATAGTTGATGTTCCAGGGCATGAAAAATTTATAAAAAACATGCTTGCAGGAGCATCTGGTTTAGACATGGTTTTATTTGTAATTGGAGCTGACGAAGGTGTAATGCCTCAAACTATTGAGCATTTAGATATATTAAAATTTTTAAATGTCAAAAATGGAATAATAGTTTTAACAAAATGTGATACAGTAGATGAAGAATTTATAGAATTAGTAAAAGAAGATGTAATAGAAAAGGTAAAAGGAACTTTTCTTGAAGATGCAGATATAATAGAAGTTGATTCTATATCTAAAAGGGGTATAGATAAACTTATAAACAAAATTGATGAAATAAGTAAAGATATAGAAGATAATGATATAAGTTCACCTGCAAGGCTTAATATAGATAGAGTATTTTCTGTAAAAGGATTTGGAACTGTAATAACAGGGACCCTAACAGAAGGAAAAATAAGTGTTGAAGATGATTTAATGCTATATCCTTCAAATATAGAAACGAAAATAAGAAGTATTCAAGTTCATGGCGAAAATGTAAACACTGCTTATGCAGGACAAAGAACTGCAATAAATATATCTAATGTCAAAGTTGAAGATCTAAAAAGAGGAGATGTTTTAGGTGCAAAAAATTCTTTAGAAGAATCCATGATGTTAGATGTTAAAATATCTATTGTAAATCATTCAAACAAAAGCTTAAAACATTGGGATAGGTTAAGGCTTTACCATGGTACAAAAGAAATTTTGTGCAGGGCAGTACCATTAGACAAAGAAATAATAAACTCATCAGAAGATGGATATGTACAATTAAGATTAGAAGAAAGTATAGTAGCTAAAAAAGGAGATAAATTTGTTATTAGAAGTTATTCACCTATGGAAACTATAGGTGGAGGAACTATAATAGACACAAACCCTAAAAAGCATAAAAAATTTGATACAAACGTTATAAATTCATTAAAGATAAAAGAAAAAGGTGAATTAAAAGATATATTAGAAGAGTATCTTAAAAAAAATACTGAAATATATCCAAGTAAAAAAGAGATAATGGCCTATATTGGAGAAAATGAAGAAAATGTAGATAAAGCTTTACAAGAGCTTATAAATATGGATAAAGCTATCTGTATAAATAGTATGTATATGCATATTAATAAATATGAGACTCTAAAATTTAAAAGTGTAGACTTACTTACTAAGTATCATAAATCTTACAGACTTAGAAATGGTATGGTAAAAGAAGAGTTTAGATCTAAAGTTGAAGGTAAGTTTAAGACTAAGGAGATGGACTTATTAATAGATAAGTTAAGTAAAGAAAAAGTAGTAAAAGTAAACGATAATCTAATATCTTTATATGAATTTGAAGTAAGGTTAAACTCAAAGCAGCTAGAAATAAAAAACACTATAAAAAATCAGTTAAATTCTAGCATGAATAAATCAGAAAATATATTAACAATAGATGGTATATGTAACAAAAATAAATTTTATGAAGAAGTACTAGAATCTATGATAGGACAAGAAGTAGAACAATTAGATGAAAAGCATGTTATTGATAAAGAGCTGTATGAAACACTAAAAAATAATTTGATTAATTATTTAAAAGAAAATAAAGAAATAACTTTAGGCGAATACAGAGACTTACTTAATTCTAGCCGAAAAAATTGTGTGATATTATTAGAAAACTTTGATAGAAATAAAATAACTAAGAGAAAAGAAAATAGCAGAGTACTATTTTAGATAAGGGTGACAAAATGGTAAATTTAAATAATGACTGGGACGAATTATTAAAAGAAGAATTTAAAAAAGATTACTATTTAAAATTAAGAGAATTTTTAAAAAAAGAATATAGCGAAAGAATAATATACCCAAATATGAATAATATATTTGAAGCTTTAAAGCATACATCATATAAAGATACAAAAGTACTTATACTAGGACAAGATCCTTATCATGGTGAAAATCAAGCGCATGGACTGGCTTTTTCAGTGCAACCAGGAGAAAAAATACCACCATCTTTATTAAATATATATAAAGAGTTAAATAGTGAATTAGGATGTTTTATACCAAACAATGGTTATTTAATTCCGTGGGCAGATCAAGGTGTATTACTATTAAATACAGCTCTAACAGTTAGAGCTCATGAAGCTAATTCTCACAAAGGGAAGGGATGGGAAATTTTCACTGATGAAATAATAAGAATTTTAAATAATAGAAAAGATCCTGTAATATTTATATTATGGGGAGCAAATGCAAGAAGCAAAAAGGCGCTTATAACTTCTAATCATCATTATATATTAGAATCTCCTCATCCAAGTCCCTTATCTGCAAGAAGAGGATTCTTTGGATGTAACCATTTCTTAGAAACTAATAAAATATTAAAATCAATAGGTAAAAGCCCTATACAGTGGCAAATACCTAATATATAAAAATAACTACACCTATATAGGTGTAGTTATTTTGTTAATAAAGAATATATGATTATAGATAAAATCAATAAATATTTGTCAAAATATAATTAGATATATAATATTAACTTTAACTATGTAACTTATTGTGAAAAAAATCATAATATATTAAATAAGAGAGGAGGCTGTATATGAGTATATATATATTAGAATCAGAAAAAATAAAGTCAATGATAGATAACAATGAATTCGATCTTATTATAGATATTAGAAATGAAGAATATTACCTAAATGGTCATTTGCCAAAGGCTATAAATATACCAATGAATGAGATAAATGATGAGATGGATTTCTTGGCAGATTACAAGGATAAGAAAATATTATTATATTGTGGAATAGGGAGCCAAAGTAAAGCTACATGTAAGGTATTAAGTATAAATGGATTTAATAAATTATATAGTTTATTTGGAGGTATAAAAGGCTATAAATATGAACTTGAAAAATAACGAAAATATTAAGAATAAATGATATAATAAGATGTGCTAGAATTATTGAAAAAACTTACTAAGCACATTTTATTTTTATCAAATTGATATTATATATTAAAAAGTCACAATTTAAATGGTAAATATCTATTAGAAATGCAATATAAATATTATCTGATTAAATAATAGTACAGAGATTCATAGTTTACAATTAAAATAAACTATGAACTTAATTTTTTATTAAAATATATTGCATAAAGATTGTTAATAGAGTATATTTATGGTATAATTACAAATTATTAAGGTATTAAAAATACTTTTATGTCAATATAATAAAATATGCATAGAAATATGATATTTTTATTAAATGATTAATATGGGGATGGATGAGTGCCGGTGTGCTCTCTAGTCTTCAAAACTAGTATGAGGGGTTAAGAGCCTCTTAGGTGGGTTCGACTCCCACGCATTCCCGCCAATTTGTGAGAACTCTTATGAGTTCTTTTTTTATTATAAGAGTACATTAAATTACTATACAATAAATATATATAAATGTTTAATATAAAAATGATTTTATGTTTTATTGAATTATTTTTATTTATATCTTTTAAAATTCGTACAATTAAATTATAATTATCATTATATTTAATTTTAACATAATAAAAAATACAATCAGTTATCGTATAAAAATAAATAATAAGATTAAATGATGAAACTAATAATAAGTTAAAAGGTAGATTTATAAATTTTATGTAAATCTCATTATATAACTTGGTAGAATATATTTTTTTAAAACAATAATAAATAATTTCAGGAGAAATAAGATATGGAAAAAAACTTTACAACTAGAACCGGTCTAATAATAGGACAAGAAGGTATAGAGAAACTAAAAAATTCAAATGTAATAGTATTTGGAGTTGGAGGAGTAGGTAGTTTTGCAGCAGAGGCTATAGCAAGAGCAGGAGTAGGAAATCTTACTATAGTAGACTTTGATGATGTAGATATAACTAATATAAATAGACAACTTCCAGCACTACACTCAACTGTAGGTAGAGATAAAGTTGATGTTATGAAAGAAAGGATACTTGATATAAATCCAGATATAAATATAAAAGCTATAAAAAGTTTATATAATGAAGAAACAAGTGAAGAACTATTAAGTGAAAAGTATGATTATGTAGTAGATGCAATAGATATGGTTAGTTCTAAAATACATTTAATAGAAACTTGCAAAAAGAAGGGACTTGAAATAATAAGTTCTATGGGAATGGGAAATAAATTAGATCCAACTAAAATAGTAGTTACAGATGTGCATAAAACAACTATGTGCCCATTAGCTAAGGTGATGAGAAAAGAACTAAGAGATAGAAAAATAAAAAAATTAAAGGTAGTATTTTCAACTGAAAAGCCAAGAGAGCTTAAAGAAAAAATAATGAATGGCAAAAAGGTTACACCAGGAAGTGTTTCATTTGTACCATCTGTTGGAGGTCTAGTTATAGCATCTGTTGTTATAAATGATTTAATAAATAAATAACATAAAAAAGAAGAATGCTTTGTGTTCTTCTTTTTTATTTTTTAAAAAGTTATATTTATAGGTGGTTACAAATAAGTAACTAATTGTTATAAGAAACTATAGTTGGTATAGTATATTTATCAAAATAAACAAAGGAGATAATGTAATGACTAGAATAATAAATACAGAAGAATTTGTTAATGAGGTAGAATTATCAAATGAAACAACAGTGGTAGATTTTTTTGCAACTTGGTGTGGACCATGTAAGATGTTATCACCAATATTTGAAGGATTAGAACAAGATATGAAAGAAGATGCAAAATTTTTAAAGGTTGATATAGATAAAAGTTTAGAATTAGCTAGACAATTTGAGATACATACTGTACCAACAGTTATAGTTTTTAAAGAAGGAAAAGAAGTAGATAGATTAGTAGGGTTTATACCAAAACAAAAATTAGAAGAAATTGTTAAATCACATATATAAATATAAGAAAGTAAGTAATATGAGATATGATATAGCAATAGTAGGTAGTGGATCAGCAGGTATGGCTGCTGCATTAAATGCTAAAATAAGAAATAAAAATAAAAGGTGAAGAAAAATATCTAGTAAAAGGTGTAGGATATTGTGAAACTTGTGATGCGGGATTATATAGAGATAAAGTAGTTGCAGTAGTAGGATACAATCATGAAGGAGAAGAAGATGCAAACTTCTTGAGTGAAATAGCTTCAAAGATATATTATATACCAATGTATAAATTAACTAATTCACTAGATTCATCTATAGAAATAATTAACGATAAACCTTTAGAAATAAAAGGAGAAAAAACAGTTAATAAATTAGTTCTAAAAAATACAGAACTATATGCAGATGGTATATTTATTATGGAGGATAGTGTATCGCCAAGTTATATGGTACCAGGGTTAGAAGTTGAAGGACCTCATATAAAAGCAGATAGAGAAATGAAAACTAATGTAGAATGGTTATATGCAGCTGGAGATTGTGCAGGTAAGCCATATCAATATCTAAAGTCATCAGGAGAAGGTCAAATGGCGGTATCAAGTGCAATATCTCACTTAGACAAATTGAGAATAAACCAAATGAGTTTACAGAAATAATAAAAAACCTACGGTATAATTTACTTATCCATAGGTTTTTTTATTATTAAAAAAATTTAAATCGTTAAAAAATTTAAAGAGATAATATCTAAAATAAATTAAAGTAAAATTTAAAAGATTAAAATTGGACAAAATAGAAATAATATTATAACTTAATATATACAAAGATTTAATAAGGAGGACAAAAAATGTACAATATAAGTGATATGGTATATGATTGCCCCGTTGAAGCATTAGCTAGTATATTAGGTAAAAAATGGGTTGGGGGAATTATATGGGCTATACAAGATGATAAAGTAAGATTTGGTGATTTACAAAGGAAGATGAATAAATGTAGCAAGAAAATGCTAATCCAGCAGCTAGATTTATTAATAGAAAATAATATTATTATAAATGATAAAAAATTAATAAAAAATACTGTTGAATCTACGTATTATCTTAGCGAATCAGGGTTAGCACTTTTAAATGTAATGGCAAAAATGATAGAGTGGAGTAATCAACACATAACTTGTGAAGAATAAAATTGCATAGTTACTAAAAAGTAACTAATTGATATAAATATAATGTATTGTTATATTATTTATGGGTATTATATTCGTAGTTATTTTTAGTGTAGATAATGTCTCCATCACTATAAAAAACAATATCACCTAAAATGTCAGTTCTGTAAACTAGGGTATTTTTATTAGAAAGATTTTCTAATATATTTCTGTGAGGATGTCCATACTGGTTTTTATAACCACAAGATATAACAGCTATATCTGGATTAACTTCATCTAAGAATAGATCACTACTTGAAGAGCTACTGCCGTGATGGCCTACCTTTAAAAAATCTATATCCTTAATATCAAATGAATTTATAATATCAATTTCATTTGGTTCTTCAGCATCACCAGTAAATAAAAATGATTTGTTCAGGTAAGATAGCTTAAATACTATAGAATTTAAATTGCTATCTTTTTGTATAAAAGAAGGACTTAACACTGATAAAATTATATTATCTTCTACATGCAAAGTATCATTTTTATACAGGTAATTTATAGATAGATTTTTATTAGAACATGCTGATATTAAGTTTGAGTAGGAAGTTGAATCATGCTTATATTCAGGCATATAAATAGATTTAACTTTGAAGTTATTAATTATGTTATCAAGACCACCGATATGGTCTGAATCATGGTGTGTAGCTATTAAATAGTCTATAACATCTACATTTTGTTTTTTGAGATATCTTTTGACTATGTTATCACTATCTTCGTCTCCACCGTCAATTAAGATATTTTTATTATATGGTGTTTGGATTAGAATGCTATCGCCTTGTCCAACATCGATAATATGAATTTCTAAATGAGAAACTTTGTCACAACCAGATAAAAGTGATATTATAATAAGTATTAGCGAGAAAATTATACTTCTCAAGTGATAAACCACCTCACTTAAATGTTTATTAAAAAATAATTTGGGTAATATAAGTTAATATTGATTATTATGTTAAGATTTTAAACAAAAAAATAAAGAAAAATTCAACTTTAGAGATTTTTAAAGTTATACATAGATAAAAATTATGAAAGTCAAGATTATACAGAAGATAGTAAACAGGAGGAAGTTATGTTTTTTAAAGAAATAGATATAAATGCAAAAAAGGAATTAGATCCATATTTTGATTTGGTAGACTATGAAGCATGTGAGTATTGTTTTGCTACATTATATATGTGGCAACATGTTTACAAAACAAGTTATTATACACAAGAAGATTTCGCAGTATTAGTTGGTGAATACGAAGGAGATAGTTTCTCTATATTACCATTAACTAAAAAAGAGAATTTAAACAAAGTTATAGATTTTGTTATAGAATATTTTGAAAAAGAAAATAAGAAAATATATTTAAGGGGTGTAACAAAAGAGGTAATAGAAGCACTTAAAGAAGATTTTAAAGATAGATTTGAATATATAGAAGAAAGAGATTTATTTGATTATATATATGAAGGAGAGAGCTTAAGAACTTTAGGGGGAAGAAAAAATCAAAAGAAGCGAAATCATATAAATTACTTCTTAAAGGAATATGAAGGAAGATTTGAATATAAGCTTTTAGATAAAGAAAACTTTGGGGAGTGTCTAAATTTACTAAAAGAGTGGAGTATAAATAAGGAAGAACACAATGAATTTGATGAAGGTATGGATGATGAGTTAATAGGAATAAAAAAAATATTTGATAGCTATGACATACTAAAAGATAGAGTAAAAATAGCTGGTATATATGTAGATGGAAAGTTAGAGGCATTTACAATAGGAGAACTTTTAAATAAAAACATGGCACTAGTTCATATAGAAAAAGCGAATCCAGATATAAGAGGCTTATATCCTTATATAAATCAACAATTTATAGTAAATGAATTTCCAGATGTAGAATTTGTAAATAGAGAAGAAGATATGGGTATAGAAGGCCTTAGAAAAGCTAAATTATCATATCACCCATGTAAATTTGTTGAAAAGTATACTGTTAGGGAGAAATAATATGAATATAAGATATGCCAAAGACAATGATATAGATAGTATAAAAGATATATGGAATTATTGTTTTAATGATGAAGAAGGTTTCGTAGATTACTACTTTAATTATAAATATAAAAATTATAATACAGTTGTCATAGAAGAAGATGAAAATATAGTTTCTTCTCTTCAACTAAATCAATATAAGTTAAAATTAAATAGCAAAATATACGATACATCATATGTTGTAGGAGTATCAACATTCCCAGAAGCAAGAGGGATGGGATATATGAAAAATATCATGGAATTTTCTCTTAATGAAATGTACAATAAAGGTCAATTTGTATCTATATTAATGCCTATTGATTATAGATTATATAGAAAATATGGATATGAACAATGTTACGATCAGATAGAATATAACTTAGATGTAGAAGAATTAAAGAACTTTAAAATAAAAGGAAAGATGATAAAAGCAAAGGATTCTAACATTAAAGATTTAATAAATATAAGTAATTCTTTTCTTAAGGATACAAATGGAAATATAGAAAGAGATCAAGCATACTATGAAAACTTATTTAAAGAAGTAAAAAGTGAAAATGGTCATATATATATTCATGAAGATGAAAAAGCAAAAGGATATATAATATATTTTTTAAATGGAGATAATATGTTTGTAAGAGAAATATATTATAAAAATATAGATTCTCTAAAAACTATGCTTAAGTTTATATATAATCATAATACGCAATGTAAGAAAGTTACTATATCAGCTCCTATAAATGATAAGATAAGATTTATACTAGATAATCCTAAAACGTCAGACATAAAAATTAAGCCTTTTATGATGGGAAGAATAATAAATTTAAAAGGATATTTAGAAAGTTTAAATATAGAAAGTGACTTAATCTTAAGTGCTAATATAGAAGTTGAAGATAAGTTTATAAAAGAAAATAATGGAATATTTAATATAAAATTAGAAAATAAAAGAATTTATGTTGAAAAAATACAATCTGAAGCTGATGTTACATTTAACATAAACACAATGACTCAGTTAGGATTTTCATATATAGACATAGAAGATGCTTTAATTATAAATAATAATAAAGCTAGTGATAATGTTATAAAGCTGTTTAAAACTATATTTGATAAGAAAGATAATTATATAAATGAATATGTATAAAAGATGCTAAATTGTATATTAAATATATTTAATAGTATATAATAGATGGATTACTAAGGTTTAGATGGAATGAATTTGATAATAAAAAAATTAATTAGATATAAAAGCATAATCTTAGAATTATAGATAATATGTCTATACCAGTGTGTAAATTGGGAAGATCTAATTATAGAAAAGGAGCTGACTTTGTCAGCTCCTTTTTGCTTTATATTGTTGTTTTATCAAATTTTATTCTTTAATTATTTTAATTAAAGCTATATCCTCTTTATCTTGAGGCTGTGCATAAAAATATCCTTGTATAAATATATTATCACTATCTATATTTTTTATAATATCTACTTGCTCTTTATTTTCAACACCTTCTGCGATTATCTTAGTGCCAGATAATTTGCAAATTTTACTTAAAAATATTATAAGCTCATAATTAAAATTACCTTCTTTAATCTCATCTATAAAATATTTATCTATTTTAACAACATCAAAATCAAATTTAGATAATATATCTAGATTTGAATATTGAATACCAAAATCATCAGCAGCTATTTTTATATTTTTACTTTGCAAAAATTCCATTCCGCTTTTTATTTGTTTAAAGTTACCTGATTCTATATTTTCAACAATTTCAAAAACAATTTTTTTCGACTTAAAATCATTGTCATTATCAATTATATAATTAACTTTTTCTAAGAATTCTTTGCTCCTTATTTCATTGTATGATATATTTATAGAAATATAAAACTCCTCATTTTTTAAGTTTGTATTTAGCTTAAACCATTCATAATCTTCTAATACAGTTTTAAATATCCATATTGATAATTCTTCTGTCATATTACATTTTTCAATATCACTTATAAAAAAATAAGGAGAGATTATTTTTCCATCATGGTTTATGTATCTAATTAAAGCTTCAAACCCTACAACCTTATCGTTTTTAGGATTAATTATAGGTTGATAATAAAGTTTATACCTATTTTTTGATAAGTTTTCCTTTATATTTTTTCTTAATTTATTTATCTTTATAGCTGGTATTATATGCTTTATCAATATAAATAAAATACATGTTGATGCTATAATAGATAAGGTTACTATTTCTTTTGAGTTTATACCTTTAAAAAAATAATTTAGGTGTATTTTTTCCAATTCATTTTTTTCATGTTTAGTAGAGTTTTCTAGTGAGTTATCAATCTCTTCTATAATCCATTTGCTATTTTTTGATGCTGTTATATATACAGGTCCTGGTGAAAATTCATAGATTTTTTTAAATCTACTTAATTTCTTTTGATTTACAGGAGCTATAATTGCTACTACAGATTTATCTTTTAGCATATCTATTATTTGATCTAAATTTTCTCCCCATACAAGTATTGGCTTTGTTCCTTTTCTTTTTAACTCATCCATTAACCATTTAGATTCATATTCACTTTTTATAAAAGCAACTTTCTTATTATTAAGAGATTTTATATCTTTATAATCTTTATTAACGTAAACTCCTAATAGTTCAGTACCTATAGTTTCTTTAGAATAAATAAGCTTATCTTTTCTTTCATTGGTGTAATGAAGTCCAATCATCATATCGATTTTATTTTCTTCTAAATCTTCAATTAAAGAAGGAATGTTACCTTTTACATATTTAACTTTTACTTTTTTATTTATAGGCAATTTTTTATTTATATTAAAAATAATCTTGTCTAAAATATCCTTGTAATAACCTTCTACTTTACCATTTGGTTTTATATTAAAATATGGATCTAAATCATACACTCCTACTTTTACAGTTCTATCTTTTTCATTGGCATATAAAGTATTGTAGCTTGATATAGTTATTAAAAATACTATAATTAAAATTAATATACTTTTAATTTTGTGTTTTCCCATAGTCAATAATCTCCTTTTGCCCTTAAAAATATAATTCATAAAGTAGTGACCATAAACTTGTATTTTACTTAATTTAACTATATAAAAATTCTTATATGCTTTACACCCATTTTAATTTACTCCATATTAAAAATTAATATCTATCAAGCACTTTATATTTATTAAAATATATTTCTTACTAATCACCCTTTATTTACCTTATTTTACCTTATATTTATTTTAGCACTTTCATACAAAAATTTTCATATATTTTATTTATTTTGTAATTTAATTTCATATTTTAGTTATATTACAATAATATTGTCGATTTAAAAACTTTACTTGAAATTTCATTATTATAAATAAAAAATCACTGATAGATAGTTCAAAAATCATTTATTTATTTTTATTGAGAATGCTTGGTTTTAACCTATATTTTAGTATATTTTTTATGAGTACTAAATTTTATGTAATTTGAATCTATGTAAATATTAGAGGAAAGATGTATTTTCTTGGTTGAAGAATAGTCTGAAACTAACGGTAAGTAAATTAAGTATAAGTTAATTATAAGAAATTAGTTTATAAAATATAAAATTTGAATATAATCAAGATAAAAACCAGCAGGAGGAAAAATGAGAAGGCCGCTTCTTATAATATTTATATTAGTATTAATAGTGTCATACCCTATAACTAATATTTTTTGTGAAGATGTTTATGAAGATAAATCTAATATAAATTTAATAGGTATAGTTAAAGGGAAAAAAACAAAAGCGAAATACGATGAATATATAATAGATAAATTCTTAGTAAGAGATTATACCAAGAGAAAAAATATTATGGTTGGATTAAAAGTAAATGTAGATGGAAAATTTAATTCTCTAAATAGTATGAAGTTTGATGATTTTGATTATGGTAAGTACTTGAGAAGCAATGGATATGAAGGAGTAATAAATTTAAATGATTATAAAGTTATAGGTGAAAGTAAGATTTTTAAATATTTAGGAAGATTAAAAATATATATAAGAAGTACAACTAGATATTTATACAAAGTTAATTCTGATTTTATAAATTCTTTGATATTAGGTGAAAAATATGAAATGACTAGTGAGCAAAAAGAAGTTTTTTCAAGAACAGGAACAAGTCATATAATTGCTATATCAGGACTTCATACGGGGATTTTATGTGTTTTTATAGCAATTTTAATAGGCAAAATTAATAAATATTATAAATTAATAATACTTATATCTCTACTAACACTTTACTCTATGATGATTGATAAGTCACCATCTATAATTAGAGCTATATTTTTTACTGCTATATTATACTTATCCATATTTACTGATAGGAAGAGAGATGGTATAAGTACATTATCATTCATAGGCATATTTTTAGTAATAAATAACCCATATATTATATATAATATAAGTTTCCAATTGTCTTTTCTTTCTACATTGTCTATAATATACTTTTACGGATATATAAATAAGAGCATCAATATGAGTTTAGTTTCAATAACTATAGCATCAAATATATTAACATTACCGATTATATATTATAATTTTAATGGAATACCAATAAGTTCAATAATTAGTAATATTATAATAGTTCCTTTTATAGGCATTATTATGTATATGAGTATTGTAAGTGTAATTTTATTTAATGTAAACATGGGTATTTCTAAGCTTATAGCGTATTTTAATAATATTATAATAGATAATATATATTATATATTAAATAAAATAAGTGAGTTGGATTTTTTGTATTTAGAGATTGTAAATCCAAATTTGATATATGTAATAATTTACTATGTTGTAGTTTTTTCATATATGATATATAGAGAAATGAAAGTTATGAAGGAGCAGGCAAATGAATTACAAGGATATTATAGGCAATATAAAAAATAGAAACTTTGAAAATGTATATCTTTTTTATGGAAAAGAATATTATTTAATAGAAAATGCAATAAAAGTATTTAAAGAAAGTTTAAGCGAAGGAATGCTTGATTTTAACTTAGATATAATAGATGGAAGGGAAACTGCTATAGATCAGGTTATAAGTTCTATAGAGACACTCCCTTTTATGGATGATAAAAAAATAGTAATAGTAAAAGATTTTGAATTATTAAAAGGTAAAAAGAAGAACTTTAGCGATAGTGATGAAAAGTATTTTATAGACCATATAGATAATATACCAGATACAACTGTTTTAGTATTTATAGTATATGGGGATATAGATAAAAGAAAGTCACTAGTAAAAAAGATAGATAAAAAAGGAATAGTATTTAATTGTGATAAATTATCTGATATGGACTTATTTAAATGGGTTAGAAAAAAATTTGAACTCAATAATGTAATAGTAGAGAACTCTGAGATAATGTATTTTATAGAACAAGAAGGATATAGAGATAAAAGTAGTGAAAAAACATTATCGGATTTAGAAAATGAAATAAATAAAATAAGTTCGTTTGTAGGAAAGGGAAATATTGTAAGTAGAGAAGTAATAGATAAACTTTCCCAAAAGAAGGTAGAAAATGATATATTTAAGTTAATAGATTATATAGGTGAAAAAAATTCATCTAATGCCATGAAAATATTAAACGATATGATAAATGAAGGTGAATCTGTTTTAGGGATATTTTCTATGATAGCAAGACAGTTTAAAGTAGTTGTACAATCAAGAAAATTACAAAGTGATGGGTACACATCAAAAGTAATAGCTGAAAAACTGAAAATTCATCCATTTGTAGCTACGAAAGCTATAAAACAAAGTAGAAACTTTTCAGATGAAATAATAATAGATATGTTAAATTATATATTAGAATGTGATTATAAGATAAAAAATGGGTTAATTAGGGATACATTAGCAGTAGAGATGCTTGTTAGTAAATATTGTAAAAGAGAATTTAATAATGTAATATAAATGAACTCTAAATAGGGTTCATTTTTTATTTCTATATAAAAAATTTAGATATATATTGGTGAAATTTTATAAGGTAATTTTGAATTTTGAGCAAAACAAAAAACCCTTGAAATAAATCAAGGGTTTAAATCTATACTTAAACGGTTAATTAAGCGTTCATTCCGTTTAACTTTTGAGCTAACTTAGCAACTTTTCTAGCTGCAGCGTTCTTGTGTATAGTTCCTTTTGAAGCTACTTGTTGTATCTTCTTTTGAGCGAATTGGAATCTTTGAGTAGCTTCCTCTCTGTTTCCTGCAGTAACAGCTTCTTCGAATCTTCTTATTGCAGTTTTAACTTGAGATTTTCTAGCTCTATTTAAAGCAGTTTTCTTTTCGATAACTTTTATTCTCTTCTTAGCTGATTTTATGTTTGCCACCGTGGTTCACCCCCTCGTTTACTTTATTATCTTATTCATCGTCAACATATTAGATTTTAACAGAAATAAATCTAAAAATCAAGGATAATTATTTATAAGTTTATAATATCTTTTTGTTTTGACTTTTTAGATTATAACCTATATAAAAATAATTTACAACATCCAAATTAAATATTCAGAGATTTATAAATTTAAACTTTTTAAATATGATTTGGTTTTAAAATGCTAAAAACTGTCAACAATTATAAGTATCATTTAAATTACACCTGGAGGTTTAGTATGATTAATATAAGAACAGATTTAGCGCTAGAAGCAAGTGAAGTAGTTCAGGAAAGCCAAGAACCAAAAGAAATACCTGGAGTTAAATTAGATAAAAAAGAATTAGACAATGCAACAGTAACAATAGTTGAGATTATAAATGAACAAGGCGCAGAAATAATGAATAAAGGAATAGGAAAATATGTAACATTAGAAAGCAATTTAATGAAGTTTGATGATGATGAATCAAGAGAAGAGGTTATAACATACTTAAAAGATGAACTTGTAGATATATTAGGTACTGACAAAACTAAAAAAACATTAGTTATAGGGTTAGGAAATTGGAATATAACATCAGATGCTTTAGGTCCTAAGTCAGTTTCTAAGACTTTAGTAACAAGACATATATTTAAAAATTATAATAAGGATTATGATGATGATTTTACAGAAGTATCAGCTCTAAGCCCTGGGGTAATGGGACTTACTGGTATAGAAACAAGTGAAACTGTAAAGTCATTAGTAGATAGAATAAAACCAGACAGAGTTATTGCAATAGATGCATTAGCATCTAGAAAAATGGAAAGAGTAAATCAAACTATTCAAATATCAACAGCAGGGATATCTCCTGGAGGGGGAGTCGGTAATAAAAGAAAAGCTTTAAATAAAGAATATCTAGGCGTAGATGTTATAGCAATTGGAGTTCCAACAGTAGTAGATGCAGCAACATTAACTAGTGATGTATTAGATTTGGCAATAGACAATCTTATAAATCAATCAGAGAATGCAGATAATTTCTATAATATGTTAAAAAAGCTTAAAGAAGAAGAAAAGTATCATCTTATTAAAGAATCATTAGAACCGTATGATAAAAATCTTATAGTTACACCAAAAGACATAGATGAAACAATAGAAAACCTATCTATAATAATAAGCGAGGGCTTAAATAGGTCTCTTCATCCGGGGAGGATAACCAAGTAAGGAGGAGAAAATATGTTTAATAAACGCATTAAGACATTTATCATGTCATGTGTGTTGATTTGTATTTTACCAACAGTCTCATATGCCATAAGTAAAGATGATTTTCTAAAATTCTTAGTGAATTCATCGTATCCAGAGGCTAAAGAAGAAGTAAAAGAAGACGAAAAAAAAGAAAGCACTAGTAAAGATGAAGAATATATAGAGTTCTTTATAGGAGAAGAAAATATACCTACTATAAAGGAAGAAAATAATAGTGATGAAGAAGGAAGCAAAGAGACTTCAAATGAAGTAGCATCAAATTACACAAATAATATAAGAATAACAAAAGAAAAACCAACAATGATGATATATCATTCTCATGCGTCTGAAAGTTATTCAGATTATCCAGAAAATAATTATAGATGTCAAGATAACAATAAGTCGATAGTATCTGTTGGAAGTCTTTTAACAGAAGAATTAAACAAAAAAGGATGGGGTGTAGTTCATAGTACAAAGTATCATGATTTTCCAGATTATAACTCATCTTATTCAAATAGTTTAAAGACTATAAATAGCATAATGAGCGAACATAACAGCATAGATATAGCCATTGACTTACATAGAGATGCTAGAACATTAGATACAAAGGCAAAAAAAGATAAAGAAACTAATAGAATGGTTGCTAATTATAATGGTGAAGAAGTAGCTAAGTTTTTATTTGTAGTTGGACAAAGAAATCCAAATGTAAAAGAAGTAAGAGCACTAGCTAATGATATTACAAATTTTGCAAAACAAAAGTACCCAGATTTAGTTTTACCAGTAATAGAAAAACCATATGGTAAATTTAATCAGTATGTAGCTGATAATCATATTCTTATAGAAGTAGGAAGTAATGGGACAACCTTAGAACAGGCTCAAAATAGTGTAAAATATATAGCTAATATACTAGATGAATATTTTAAAGAAAAGAAGTAGACTTGAAGTATGAGTAGAGTTGAAAGAAATATACAAAAAAAAATAAAAAAAAGAAAAAGAAAATTCATAAGTAAAGTACTATTTATATTGATTATGACTGCAAATTTATTTGTATGTATATTTACAATAAATCAAAGTGCCAAAAGTATGTTAGGTGAGGATACATATAATATAGAAGAAAATATTAAAGATTTAAAAAAATTTATAGAAGATAAGTTAGAGATACTTTCAGATAACACTAAAAAACTAATCTCTCAATTTAATATATAGTAAAAAATAAGACTTATAGGCACTTAAGTCTTATTTTTTGTCCTTATTATTTACATAAATGCGGATATATTATAAAATAAAAGTTATGATAAATAAGAATAAAATTTTAAGTATTAAAAAGGAGGAATAAAGGTGGACAGTAAACAAAGTAGAACTAGAAACTTTAGTATAATAGCGCATATAGACCATGGTAAGTCTACCTTAGCAGATAGATTAATACAAAAAACTGGACTTGTTAGTGAAAGAGAAATGAAAGATCAATTACTAGATAATATGGATCTTGAAAGAGAAAGAGGAATCACTATAAAGTTACAAAATATTAGATTAGTTTATAAGGCTAAGGATGGAAATGAATATTATTTAAATCTTATAGATACTCCAGGACATGTTGACTTTAACTATGAGGTATCAAGAAGTTTAGCAGCTTGTGAAGGTGCATTATTAGTAGTAGATGCAGCACAAGGTGTTGAAGCTCAAACATTAGCTAATGTTTATTTAGCATTAGATCAAGACTTAGAAATACTACCAGTTATAAATAAGATAGATCTTCCAAGTGCTAGACCAGATGAAATAAAAACAGAAATAGAAGATATAATAGGACTTGATGCAAGTGATGCACCTTTAATATCAGCTAAAAGTGGTCTAAATATAGAAGATGTATTAGAAGCCATAGTAGAAAAAGTACCAGCACCACAAGGTGATAAAGATGCTCCTTTAAAAGCTTTAATATTTGACTCATATTACGATGCATATAAAGGTGTTGTAGCGTATGTTAGAGTTTATGAAGGAACTGTTAAAAAAGGTATGACTATAAAAATGATGAATACTAACAAAAAGTTTGAAGTAACTGAAGTTGGTGTTATGGCTCCTGGTCAAAGAGAACTTGATGAGTTAGCTGCAGGAGATGTTGGATACATAGCTGCAAGTATAAAAGATATAAGAAGTTGTCAAGTTGGTGATACAATAACAGATGCAAATAATCCAACTGATGAACCTATGCCAGGATATAAAAAAGCTACTCCAATGGTTTATTGTGGTATATACCCAGGTGAAGGTGAAAAGTACGAAAACGTAAGAGATGCATTAGAAAAGATGCAAATAAATGATGCAGCGCTAGAATTTGAGGCTGAAACTTCAGCTGCATTAGGATTTGGATTTAGATGTGGATTCTTAGGGCTACTTCATATGGAAATAATCCAAGAAAGATTAGAAAGAGAATATGACTTAAACTTAGTAACAACAGCACCATCTGTTATATACAGAGTCACTAAAAATGATGGGGAAGTTGTAATGATACAAAATCCAACAAACTTACCAGAACCATCAGAAATAAATATGATAGAAGAGCCAATCGTTAAAGGTGATATAATAGTCCCTAAAGATTATGTCGGTACAGTTATGGAGCTTTGTCAAGAAAGACGTGGAACAATGATAAATATGGAATACATAGATGAAAAGAGAGTTATGCTTCACTATGACTTACCACTAAATGAAGTTGTTTACGATTTCTTTGATGCATTAAAGTCTAGGACAAGAGGATATGGATCTTTAGATTATGAAATTAAGGGATACACTCCTTCTAAGCTTGTTAAGCTTGATATATTAATAAATAAAGAGCAAGTAGATGCACTTAGCTTTATAGTACATGAATCTCGTGCTTATCCAAGAGGTAAAGCTATGTGTGAAAAGCTAAAAAATGAAATACCAAGACATCAGTTTGCAGTTCCTATACAAGCAGCTGTTGGAAATAAAGTTGTTGCCAGAGAAACTATAAGTGCACTTAGAAAAGACGTTTTAGCTAAGTGTTATGGAGGAGATATATCTCGTAAGAAGAAACTTCTTGAAAAGCAAAAAGAAGGTAAGAAGCGTATGAGACAAATCGGATCTGTAGAAGTTCCTCAAAAGGCCTTTATGTCAGTATTAAAATTAGATGAATAATAATTAAAGTCAAAGGATTTTTCCTTTGACTTTTTTAATTATAAGTCATATTAACTAAAATATTGTGTAAAACCTGTCCTCGTATCTAAATTCTAATAATAGATAAAAACTTGGGAATACTAAAAAATGCAAAGTATACAAAATATCATAAATATAAATAGTACAAGGAGGATATATATGAGTGATAAGCTTAATAGTACTATAGGACTATCAGCAGCTCTTTCAACAGTTGTTGGTATGGTTATAGGGTCTGGGGTATTTTTTAAGCCTCAAGCAATATACACGGCAACTAATGGTGCACCAGGTCTTGGTATAATAGCATGGATATTAGGTGGTATTATAACTATTACAGCAGGATTAACTGCAGCTGAAATATCAGCAGCCATACCTAAAACTGGTGGAATGATGACTTATCTCAGTGAAATATATGGAGAAAAAATAGGATTCTTGACAGGATGGATGCAAACAGTATTATATTTTCCAGGTACTATTGCAGCGCTTGCAGTTATATTTTCGCAACAGGTATCAGAACTTATGGGGTATGGTCCGCAAAATATGGTAGTAGTTTTACCAGCATCTTTAGGAATAATAATATTTATAGCTTTGCTAAATACAGTAGGATCATCTTTTGGTGGATTTATACAAACTGTATCTACTATCTGTAAGTTATTACCTTTAATACTTATAATAATATTTGGATTTATAAAAGGAAATGGAAACCCAATATTAACACCATTAGTAGGAGGTGAAACCACTGTCATAGGATCTTTAGGACAAGTATTAATAGCTACACTATTTGCTTATGATGGTTGGATAAATGTTGGAGCTATAGCTGGTGAAATGAAAAGTCCAGAAAAAAATTTACCTCTAGCTATAGTTGGAGGTTTATCAATAGTTATGGCTGTATATATACTGATAAACTTAGCATATTTATGGGTAGCGCCAGCATCAGAACTTGCTACATCAGTAGCTCCAGCTGCACTTGTCGCACAAAAAATATTTGGAAATACAGGTGGAAAATTAATATCCATAGGTATACTAATATCAGTATTTGGTGCTCTAAATGGATATTTACTTACAGCACCTAGGGTACCATATGTACTTTCAAAAGAGGGATTATTACCAGGATCAAAAATATTTTCTAAGTTAAATAAAGGTGGTTCTCCATACAACTCTATTTGGTTAATAGCCGGTCTTGGATGTATATATGCTTTATCTGGACAATTTAACCTGTTAAGTGATCTAACTATATTTATAATATGGGTATTTTATATATTTACTTTCTATGGAGTAGTTAAGCTTAGAAAAGAAAAACCAGATATGGTAAGACCTTATAAGGTTCCATTATACCCAATTGTTCCTATTGTTGCTATACTAGGTGGACTTTTTGTTATAATAAATCAATTAATAACAATGACTTTAGTTTCATTAGGAGGAATAATAGTTACACTTATTGGTTTACTAGTATATTCTTATAAAATTAAATTAAGATAAGTAAAAGGCATCTTTACATTTAGGTGCCTTTTATCTATTTTAAATTAATAAAGCGTTTTTAAATAGATAACAACTATCACATATATATTGTTATAATATAGTAAAATATATTTAATAATGTAAGCAATATATGAATAGGAGAAAAATAAATGTTAGGATTATATATACATATTCCATTTTGTGTGAGTAAGTGTAACTACTGTGACTTTAATTCATACAAATTAGATGTAAACTTAAAGAAAAGATACATAGATGATTTAAAAAAGGAAATGGAACTTTATAAGAAAGATATAGAAAAAGAAAATTATGAAAAAGAAATATGTAGTATATTTTTAGGGGGAGGAACTCCAAGCATACTAACATCTAATGAAATTGAAGAAATATTTAATAATATTTATAAGAACTTCAATATAAAGGATAATGCTGAAGTAACTATGGAGTGCAATCCAGGAACATTAACAAGAGAAAAATTAGAAACTATGAAAAAGTGTGGAGTAAACAGATTAAGTATAGGTCTTCAGGCAGTACAAAATAATAAACTAAAGGAAATAGGAAGAATTCATACATATGAAGAGTTTGAGAAAAATTATAAAGAAGCTTTAGATGTTGGTTTTGATAATATAAATGTAGATTTAATGTATGCACTTCCAAATCATAACATTGATGAATGGAAAGAAAGCTTAGAAAAAATTATTTCATTAAACCCATCACATATATCAGCTTATTCACTTATATTAGAAGAGGGCACAAAGTTATATGATATGTATGAAGACAATGAATTTGAACTTATAGATGAAGATACAGATATAAATATGTATAATCACACAATAAATTACCTAAAACAAAATGGGTACAATCAATATGAAATATCAAACTATTCAAAGCCAGGTTTTGAGTGTAAGCATAATATACTATACTGGAAGTGTTATCATTATATAGGGTTAGGTGCAGGGGCATCTGGATATCTAGGAAATAGTAGATATAATAATGTAGAAAATCTAGATGAGTATCATAATATGATAGAAAAAAATGAAAAACCTATAAGTAATTTAGAAAATTTAAGTATAGAAGATAAAATACAAGAAAAAATATTTATGGGACTTAGAATGAATGAAGGGATATATTTTGAAGACTTTAAAAAAGAATTTAATATAGAATTCAAAAATAAATATAATAAGCAAATTGAGGATTTGAAAAATAAAGACTTAATAAAAGAAAGTAAAGTAGGTATTAAGCTTACCCAAAAGGGACGAGAAATATCAAATTCTGTATTTGTTGAATTCATAAATTAATTAGAAAGTGTTGACAAGAATAAAATAAAATGATATATAATATATATAATCTTTTTAGCACTCGAAAGTAGTGAGTGCTAACAGCGAGGAGTGAAGGTGATGGAATTAAATGAAAGAAAATTAAAGATCCTCAAAGCTATAGTTAAAGATTATATAGAAACAGCTGAGGCTGTAGGCTCACGAACTATATCAAAAAAACATGACTTAGGTGTAAGTGCTGCCACTATAAGGAATGAAATGGCTGACCTTGAAGAATTAGGATATTTAATCCAGCCACATACCTCGGCAGGTAGAGTTCCATCTGAGAAAGGATACAAGCTTTATGTAGATTCTCTTATGAGTCAAAGTGAACTTAGTGACGAAGAGAAAATTTTAATAGAGAGTTGTATAAATAAAAATGTTAATGATATAAGAGATTTAATTCATGAGACTTCTAAGCTATTATCAGAAATTACTAATTATACAACTGTAGCTGTTACTAAAAACTTAGTTAATCAAAGTGTTATAAAACACATACAGTTAGTTAGTATGAGTGATAACAACATTTTATTAATAGTTGTTACAGATAAAGGTGATATAAAAAATGTAAATTTAGCTACTAACACTCATTTAGATCAATCAAAATTAAACATAATTTCTGACAATCTAACTAGAAAATTATCAGGAAAAAGTATAGTTGATTTAGATGAAAAACTTATAGCATTTATAAAATATGAAATAAGTGAACATGCAGTGTTAATAGATGAATTAATAGATGCACTAAATTTTGATACCAATGATGATACATCAATTTCACTAAGTGGAGCAACTAATATATTTAACTATCCCGAATTTAATGATGTACTTAAGGCCAAGTCATTTTTACATATGCTAGAACATAAGGAAATGATATCTAGTATGGCTAAGTCAAAAGGTATACAGAAGGATAATGTTAATATAATCATTGGTAGTGATAATGATTTTGAGTTAGCGCAAGATTGTAGTATAGTTACAGCAACTTATAATATAAGTAGAGATCTAGTAGGGCGTATAAGTTTTATAGGGCCTACAAGAATGGACTATGCTAAGATTTATACAATTGTTAATTATATGAGTTTGATTTTTAACAAAAAATAGATTAAGGGGTGTAACATATTGCAAGAAAATAATTTAGAAAAAGAAAATGTAAAAGAAGAATTAGAAACTTCAAGTGAAATTGAAGAAACGACTGAGGAAGTTGTAGAAGACAATGTTACAGATATAAATGACAAATTAGAAGAAAATAAATTAAGAGAAGAATTAGAGGCTCTTAATGATAAGCATCAAAGACTTCAAGCAGAATATGCAAACTATAGAAGAAGAACAAATGAAGAAAAAGAAACTATAGGATTATTTGCAAATGAAAAAATACTAAACGATATAATACCTGTTATCGATAGTATGGAAAGAGCTTTAGAAGCTTGTGATGACAAAGAAGGAAGTATGTACCAAGGAATAGACTTAGTATATAAGCAACTTCAAGGAATACTTACAAAGTATGGAGTTGAAGCAATAGAAGCTGAAAATGCAGACTTTGATCCAAATTTACACTTAGCAGTAATGCAAGAAAGTGTTGATGGAGTTGAAGCAAATAAGGTTGTAATGGTACTTCAAAAAGGATACAAACTAGGAAATAAAGTATTAAGACCAAGTATGGTTAAAGTATCTTGCTAGTTTGATATAAATAGCAATAAAGTTTAAGAATTTAGCTAAAATATATCTTATGTTCTAGCAAAATTAGAACTTAGATATTTAAATATATAAAATAAATAATAACTAAATTCTATATAGAATAAAAATCATAAAAAATTATTTAGGAGGAATTTGGTCATGGGAAAAATAATAGGAATTGACTTAGGAACAACAAACTCTTGTGTAGCAGTATTAGAAGGTGGAGAACCACAAATAATAACTAATGCAGAAGGTATGAGAACTACTCCATCAGTAGTAGCATTTACTAAGGACGGAGACAGAATAGTAGGGGAGCCTGCAAAAAGACAAGCTGTTACAAATGCAGATAGAACTATAATATCAATAAAAACTCACATGGGAACAGATTACAAAGTTAATATAGATGGTAAAGATTATACACCACAAGAAATATCAGCTATAATCTTACAAAAATTAAAAGCAGACGCAGAAAGCTACTTAGGGCAACCTGTAACTGAAGCTGTTATAACAGTTCCAGCATACTTCACAGATGCTCAAAGACAAGCAACAAAAGATGCAGGTAGAATAGCAGGACTTGATGTTAAGAGAATAATAAATGAGCCAACTGCTGCTGCACTTGCTTATGGTATGGATAAGTTAGACCAAGATAAAAAAATATTAGTATTTGACTTAGGTGGAGGAACATTTGACGTTTCAGTTCTTGAAATAGGAGATGGAACTTTCGAAGTTTTAGCTACTGCTGGTAACAACAGATTAGGTGGAGATGACTTTGACCAAGTATTAATAGACTACTTAGCTGAAGAATTCAAAAAAGCTGAAGGTGTAGACTTAAGAAATGATAATATGGCTCTTCAAAGATTAAAAGAAGCTGCTGAAAAGGCTAAAAAAGAGTTATCATCAACAATGACAACTAATGTAAACTTACCTTTCATAACAGCTACTGCTGAAGGTCCAAAACACTTAACTATGGATATATCAAGAGCTAAGTTTGATGAGTTAACTGCTCATTTAGTAGAAAAAACTATGGAACCAACAAGAAGGGCATTACAAGATGCAGGTCTTTCAACTTCTGATATAGATGATGTATTATTAGTTGGTGGTTCTACAAGAATACCAGCTGTTCAAGAAGCTGTTAAGAAATTCATAGGAAAAGAGCCACACAAAGGATTAAACCCAGACGAATGTGTTGCTGCAGGTGCTGCTATACAAGCAGGTGTATTATCTGGAGATGTTAATGATTTATTACTTCTAGATGTTACTCCATTATCATTAGGTATAGAAACTATGGGTAACGTAATGACTAAAATAATAGAAAGAAACACTACAATACCAACTAAGAAGTCACAAGTATTCTCAACTGCTGCTGATAACCAAACTGCTGTTGATATACATGTTCTTCAAGGTGAAAGAAGTATGTCATATGATAACACTACTTTAGGTAGATTCCAATTAACTGATATACCACCAGCTCCAAGAGGAATACCTCAAATAGAAGTTACTTTCGATATAGATGCTAACGGTATAGTTCACGTTACTGCTAAAGACTTAGGAACTGGAAAAGAGCAAAAAGTTACTATAACTTCTGGAACTAATTTAAGTGAAGAAGAAATAGAAAAGAAAGTTAAAGAAGCTGAAATGAATGCTGAAGCTGATAAGCAAAAGAAAGATAAAATAGAAGCATTAAACCAAGCTGATTCAACTATATACCAAACAGAAAAAACTTTAAATGAATTAGGTGACAAAGTAAGCGCTGAAGATAAGAGTGCTATAGAAGCTGCAATAGCTGAACTTAAGGCAGTTAAAGATAAAGAAGAGTCAACAGGTGAAGAAATAAGAAAAGCTATGGATGAAGTTATGAACAAATTCCATAAGGTTTCTGAAATGATGTATCAACAAGCACAAGCTGAGGCTGGGGCTCAGGGTGGCGAAACTGGTCAAGGTGCTCAAGACGATAACGTTGTAGATGCTGACTTCACAGAAGTAAATGACGAAAAATAGGTTACGAAAATATATAGTTTAATATATAATAGAAAAGAGTATCTTTTCATAAGTAGATAGTTATATACTAATACTTAAAAATAATAATAGCTTGTAGTATGATATTCTACAAGCTATTATTTTGTAATAATAAAGGTGGTGACAAATAATGAGTGCTAAGAGAGATTATTATGAGGTGCTTGGTGTAGATAAAAGTGCCGATGCTCAAGCCCTTAAAAAAGCATATAGAAAACTTGCTATGAAGTATCACCCAGATAGAAATCCTGGTGATAAAGAAGCAGAAGAAAAATTCAAGGAAATAAATGAAGCGTACGAAGTATTATCAGATGATAGTAAAAGACAAATGTACGATCAATTCGGACATGATGGTGTAAACGGTCAAGGAGGATTTGGTGGCCAAGGAGGATTTGGTGGTCAAGGATTCGGTGGATTTGAAGATATATTTGGTGACATGTTTGGTGATATATTCGGAGGTGGATTTAGCAGTGGTAGAGCCAGAAGAAGAGGTCCAGAGCGTGGAGCAGATATAAAACAAAGTGTTAGTATAAGCTTTGAAGAAGCTGCATTTGGAAAGAAAGTATCTGTAAAGATAAATAGAAGTGAAGAGTGCGAAGAATGCCATGGAAGCGGAGCTAAGCCAGGAACATCTAAGAAAACTTGTCCAACATGCAATGGTACAGGAGAAGTTAGAACTGTTCAAAGAACTCCATTTGGTAACATAGCATCAAGCAGACCTTGTAGTGCTTGTAATGGAGAGGGTGAAGTTATAGAATCACCATGTCCAAAGTGTCACGGTAAGGGATATAATAGAAAAGTTAAGACTATAGAAGTTGATATACCAGCAGGTATAGATGATGGACAAATGATAAAATTATCAGGTCAAGGTGAAGTTGGATCTAAAGGTGGACCAAGAGGAGATTTATATATAATAGTTAATGTTAAACCTCATCCATTATTTACAAGAGAAGGAACTGATATATACTTTGACATGCCAATAACATTTGTTCAAGCTGCATTAGGAGATGAAATAGAAGTTCCAACACTAGATGGAAAAGTTAAGTATACAATACCAGAAGGAACTCAAACTGGAACTGTATTTAGACTAAGAGAAAAAGGTATACCAAGACTTAGAGGTAACTCAAGAGGTGACCAATATGTTAAGGTTATAGTTGATACTCCTAAGAAATTAAATGAAAAGCAAAAAGAAATACTAAGAGAATTTGCTAAAGAATGTGGAGAAGATGTTCACGAAAAGAAAAAGACTTTTGGACAAAAAATAGAAGACATGTTTAAAAGAAAGTAATTTATAAACAAGTAAATATAACAAAAGATAAAAGAGACATAGTTTAAACTATGTCTCTTTTTTTTTAAAATGTACACATTTCATAATATAATTTAAAAAATTATAGAATAAAATTTACTCATTTTTTAATCTTTATAAATATATTCTCTTGTCATACTTATTTCATTATTAACACCTTTGCTCATTAAGATCTGATGTAGGTCTATAACTCCATTATTAAAACAAGCAGCACAAGAAGAAAGGTATAAGTCCCACATTCTTACGAATTCTTCATCAAACATATCCTCTACAACATCTCTTTGTTTATCAAAGTTTTTATACCACTCAACTAAAGTTTTAGTATAATGTCTTCTTAAACTTTCAACATCTAATGTATAAAAATTATATTTAGGAAGTAAGTCTATAATTTCACGTAGTGAAGGAATAACTCCACCTGGGAATATGTATTTTCTAATCCAAGCATCGCCAGGAGATTCAACTAAACCACTTATATAATGTAATAAGAATAACCCTTTAGGTTTTAATACACTATTTACATTTTTAAAGTATAAATCATAGTGTTCACGACCAACATGTTCTAACATACCAACACTTACAATTTTATCAAACATCATACCAGATGTTTCAAGATTTCTATAGTCCATAAGTTTTACTTGTAAATAGTCTTGAAGTCCTTCCTCTACTATTCTTTCATTAAATCTTTTATATTGTTCCTCACTTAGTGTAATACCAGTTCCTTTAATTTTATATTTCTTAGCGGCTTCTATAAGAAGATATCCCCAACCACATCCTATATCTAGTAAAGTTTCACCTTCTGATAGATCTAATTTTTTTAAAATATGATGTATTTTGTTCATTTGAGCTTGGTATAAAGTATCATCATCATTTTCGAAGTAAGCACAAGAATAACTTAAAGTATCGTCTAGCCAAAGGCTATAGAAATCATTTCCTATATCATAGTGAGAACAAACCTCTAATTTTTGATTCTTTTCATTTCCTGCTTTATGGAATAGTTTTGATAATTTTGCAAAGTTAGTATGAAAATGTTCTTTTTGACAGCTAAATAAAGCATCTAAGACTAGTAGTAAATCACCATCAATATCAATATCTTTTTTCATGTATGCTTCCCCTAAAGCCAACGATGTACTATTTAATAAATCTTTTTTACTAATTGGCTTATTAAAGTAAACCTTAAACTTAGGCTCATCTTGCCCAATTAAGAATTCTTCTCCATCCCAAAGTTTTACCTCAAATGTACTTGAGTCAAGTTTTGAAAGAAATTCTTTTATAAATATTTTGTCTATGCTGTTCATAATAATTTTTCACCTCTATAAAAACCATACCCAAAAATTACCATATGAAAACAAAATATTATATAAAAAATAGAAATATATTTAAATACATTGCTATTTTTTTAATTTTATATAGATATTATCGCTAATGTTTGAAGTTGGGTAAATATACCCTGAGAAAGGTCTGAGATAGTTTTTTTATTCATATCCATCTCCTTTAAAGCCAGGAATGTTATGAATGCATTTAATAAAACTTTTTCATAAATATAAAAGTATGTATATTTATCGTTTAAATACTCTTTATTTCTTATAGATTCATTTATAAGATTAAGTTCATCAACTGTAGCATGAGTTACTGCCATAACAGTAGTTGAATCTATATTCGCACCTTTTACAGATTTAAGTTTTTGAAGTGAGAAAGTATTTAAATCTACTAAAACTTTATGTATATCTTTAGAACTTTTATCTTTTAATTCATCTTTAGTTTGTTTTAATAAAAGATTAGAGCGGTTTGTTATATCATCCATCTTTTCCTTATAAAATCCAAGTAATGAATTTAATTTTTTATTGTCTTCTATTTCTTTATTATCATCTTTAAGTTGTAAATTTTTATACACATCTGATACTTTTTGTATATCTTTAAATAAATTTAATGTCTCAAACCTTTCCATAATAAACCCCCTTAAGTTGTTATTATATATACTATATAGTATAAATCATTAGAAATATATAATAAAGAAAATGTTTTTTAGATTATATTTTCAATTGAAAAGGAAGGTATTTTTAGAAAAAAATAAATAATTTAAATTTTGGTAAAAAAATTAATAATATAAGATAGAATTAAATTAAAGTAGCATTTATAATATAATTAAGTTAAAAAATTACCATGTTATGATTAGATTTACTAAGGAGGAGAAGCATGTATTTTGTAGGAGTAGATATTGGAGGAACAGGAATACAAGCAGGGATAGTTAATGAAAACGGTGAAATACTTTTTAGAAAAGAGTGTAAGACTAATTCTTCAAATGGATTTGAAAATGTTATGAATGATATAGAACATTTAGTAAGGGGATTACTAAAAGAAAATAATTTAGACATGAGAGATATAAAGTCTATAGGATTTGGTGTACCAGGTTTTATAAACAAACAAGGTATGGCGACTGCTGTAAACTTAGGTTGGGAAGACGTTAATTTTATAGAGTCTTTAAAAAATAGATTTAATGAAGTTGATGTGTATGCTGAAAACGATGCAACAGTTGCAGCATTGGCAGAAGCTAAATCAGGAAGTATGAAAGGAAAAAATTGTGCTGTTATGTATACACTAGGAACTGGTGTAGGCGGTGGAATAATAATAAACGGTAAAGCATTTTCAGGTGCACATGGTATGGGATCTGAACTAGGACATGTTATAATAGGTGAGAATTACTTTGACTGTAATTGTGGAAATAACGGGTGTTTAGAAACCTTTTGCTCGGCAACAGCCATAATAAAGTATGCACAAAGGCTAATAAATGAAGGAAGAGCAAGTATAATATTAGATATGGCAAATGGTAATGCAGAAGATATAAATGCTAAAATAGTGTTTGATGCTTATAGAGAAAATGATGAAGTGGCAGTAGAAACTATAAATAGATTTAAACTTTACTTATCTAAGGCAATAGCTAATATGGTAAGTACATTAGACCCAGATATAATATCACTAGGTGGAGGAGTGTCAGGAGCTAGTGACATTATACTTCCTGGATTAAAAGAATTAGTAAGAGAGCAGCTTGTATTCAAAAACAATGAATTTGCAGACATAGTATGTGCAAATTTAGGAGCCGATGCGGGTATAATAGGAGCAGCATTTTTAAGTTAAAAATAAACATAACTATCTAAAAATAAATCTTAAGAAAAAATATTCTTAAGATTTATTTTTATGTAAATTTTTAAAGGCAATACTTAGGACATAGTGTTTTTAAATTTTTATTTAGAGCTAACATTAAAATAAAGTGATTATACTTTTATTATAAAAACTTTTGCAAAAGGTTTATATCCCAAAATAAATACATAATTAGTAGATAAAATTTGAACAAATATTAAATTTATATAAGATGTCCTAAAAATGACACAATAACGACATAATTGTTCGTAAATTTCGACAATAAAACAAAATAAATGTGTGTTATAATATCAATAGTTAAATGACAAAATTTGGGGGAATAATATGAAAAAATTGAAAAAAAGTATAGCTATAATATTAAGTTCTATAATGATACTAGGAATAACAGGATGTAGTGGAACAAAAACTGAAAAAACTGAAAGTGATGTAAAATCATCAAGTAAAACAAATTTACATTATCCAGTTACTATAACAACTCATAATTATAAAAAAGAACCAGTAGAAATAACTTTTGATAAAGAGCCAGAAAATGTCGTTGCTGTATATCAAAACTCAATAGAAACTATGTTAGCATTAGGGCTAGGAGATAAAATAAAGTTAGCAGCAGGACTTGACCATGATGTTAAAGATGAATATAAAGAAGCTTTTTCTAAAGTAAATTATTCAGAACAATTTACACCAGATAAAGAAACTGTATTAATGGAGCAACCAGACTTTATATTATCTTGGTACTCTATATTTGATGATAAGAGATTAGGTGATGTTGATTATTGGCATAAAAATAATATAAATACATATATGGCCTTAAATAGTGGGGCAGCTGAAGATAGAACTGTTGAAAATGAAATTACAGATATATTAAACCTAGGAAAAATATTTAATGTAGAAGATAAAGCAGAGAAAATAGCTAATGAAATAAATACTAAGATAGATGAAGTCTCTAAAAGTGTCAAAGACCAAAAAGAGCAAACAACTTTAATAATAGAGTATATGGACGGGAAAATATATACTTATGGAGCTAAAAGTTTAGGTGGAGATATGGTAACTAGATTGGGTGGTAAAGTATTAAACCCTGAAGGCGGAAATATTGGAGAAGAAGATTTAATAAAATTAAATCCAGATTCAATATTTGTTGTTTATATGAACAGAGGAGATGAAAAAGCAGGCCAAGAAGAAGTAAATAAAATACTTAAAAATCCTGCACTTTCAAGCTTAAAAGCAGTTAAAAATAATAGAGTAAACCCTATACCACTAGGAGATATGTATTGTAGTGGTATAAGAACAATAGATGGAATAAATGCATTTGCAAAAGGGTTATATCCAAACTTAAATAAGTAGGAGTAGTTTATGGAGAATAGAATCAATCTATCATCAAGTAAAAAAAATATATTTAAGGAGACACCTATATATATAGGTGTTTCTGTTGTATTATTAATATTATTATTTTTATCAATAGGATTTGCTGTAACAATCGGTTCGGTAGATATAAGTATTAGAGAAGTTTATAGCATTATAATAAATAAAATATTTAACTTAAGTCAAAATGAAGCAGTATCGAATGGTGCAATTCATGATGTAGTATGGCTTATAAGATTGCCAAGGATAGTCCTTGCTATTGCAGTTGGAATAGGTCTATCTGTAGTTGGAATAGTTATGCAAGCTATAGTGAAAAATCCATTAGCAGATCCATATATACTAGGAGTATCATCAGGAGCATCACTAGGTGCAACATTAGCCATAATGTTAGGAGTCGGAAGCGTATTTGGTGGAAACTATATTGGAATAGCTGGATTTATAGGAGCATTTCTTGTGTCTATATTAGTTTTAATTATAGCAAATATAGGAGGAAGAGCAAACTCTGTAAAGTTATTATTAGCAGGTATGGCACTTAGTTCTGTATGTAGTGCATTTTCTAGTTTTATAGTTTATATCGCAGATGACGCACAAGGTATGCAAAAGATAACTTTTTGGCTTATGGGAAGCTTAGCTGGTGCTAAATGGGAACAAATAGTATTTATACTTCCTTCTATATTATTTGGGGCAATATTTTTTGCTACTCAATCTAGAATTTTAAACTTAATGTTGCTTGGAGATGAAGTTGCAGTTACGCTAGGAACTGATCTTCATAAATATAGACATTTATACCTTATTATAACCTCTCTTATGATAGGACTATTAGTTTATTCATCTGGAATGATAGGATTTGTAGGTCTTATTATACCTCATATAGTTAGAATGATATTTGGGACAGATCATAAAAAATTAATTCCAGTAGCTTCTATATTAGGTGCAATATTTTTGATATGGGCAGATGTATTATCAAGAAGTATAATAAAAGGAACGGAAATACCTATAGGAATTCTTATATCTATTATAGGCTCACCTTGTTTTGTTTGGTTGATGATTAGAAAGACTTATGGTTTTGGAGGTAAAAGTTAATGCATATAAAAACAGAAGGTGTAAAACTAAGTATTGGTAACAATGACATATTAAAAGGAATAGATATAAATGTTGAAAATAAAGAATTTGTTGGAATAATAGGTCCAAATGGGAGTGGAAAATCCACTCTCTTAAAATGTATCTACAGAAATTTAAAGCCATCTAGCGGAGTTATTATGTTAGGGGATGAAGATTTATCAACTATACCTATTAAGGAGAGTGCTAAGAAATTAGCTGTATTATCTCAACATAACTATTATGATTTTGATTTTAAGGTATATGATATTGTTCTTATGGGAAGATCACCTCATAAAAAGATAATGGAGAGAGATTCTAAAGAAGATTTTGAAATAGTTGATGATGCTTTAGAAAAAGTAGGTATGATAGATTTTAAGGAAAGAAGTTTCAATACTTTATCAGGAGGAGAGCAACAGAGAATAATACTAGCAAGAGCACTTGCTCAACAAACGGATTGCTTAGTATTAGATGAACCTACAAATCATTTAGATATCAAGCATCAATTGCAGTTAATGAGTATTGTAAAAGGATTAAATATAGAAGTAATAGCTGCAATACATGATTTAAATATTGCATTAATGTATTGTGATAAAATATATGTTTTAAAGGATGGAAAAATTATAGCATATGGGACTCCTAGTGAAGTTATGACTAAAGAACTTATAAAAGAAGTTTACGAGGTTGATGCTATAATTAACAAGGATGAAAATGGTAAATTAGTGAGTATTTCTTATAATATATATAAGTAGGTAAATAAATAATATATAAATAAAGTAGTAGTTTTAATAGGATTTAAAACTACTACTTTTATATTTGAAGATATTGTTTAATTATTGTACAAAAGTCAAAAAATTCGTTCTTTATAGTTTACTTATACTTTAAAAATAACTTAATAGACTTAAATTATAAAATTTATATTAAATATAAAAAATAAATATATTTTACAGGTTTCATTTTAAATAGAAGAAAAAATTGAAAAAAATAATAAAAAATAAGGTGGATATCTTGAAATAACTAGGTTTTATAAATTAATTTACATGGATATCTATAAACTTATTTTAGTATTAAATATTAGTATAAATTAACAGATAAAATAACACTGATATAAGACTTTAAATCATATAATATCGTTAATTTTTTATTAAATATTTTATCATTAGATGATTTTATACATGAATATTTTTTATAAGTTGTTAAGAGTAAATTATTATCAACTAAGAATGGTAAAAGCTAAAAAAGCAAAAGTTACAGCTTAATTTGACTATAAATTTAATATATAAATTTAATGTTTTTAATAAAATTTATATATGAATATAAAAATAAAAAATGAAGCTAATATTGTAACTATTTTTTACTAATTACTAGTAAAAATAATAGTTAGTAAGTATGATTAAAATAGCTATTTAGGCAAAAATTTATGCTTAAATAGCTATTTTTTAAAAAAAATTTTTTAAAATTTTTTAGCAAAATCTAATGTTTAAGAAACGTTGGAACTTCAATAGATTAAGACTGTTACAATTTGTAACTAATTTGTTACCCTTTTTTAATTTTTGCCTAAAATGGTGTTTACAAATCCTAAAAAGTGTATTAAGATTAATAACAAGTTAAGAAAAGTTACAAAAAAGTAACAAACAAAAGAATATGAATTAAAAAATATGAGATAGTTAATAATATATAATTTTACTTATTAGGAGGTTTTTATGAGTTTGAAAAAGAGAATGAATAAATCAACGATATTGGCATTAGGATTAGTAATAGGTGGGATGTACGCATCAGCTGGGAATATATATGCAGATAACAAAGTGGAAGTAAATTCAGATAAAAAACAAGAAATGAAAATAGAAAACAATGAAATAGTAGTTGCAGATATATTAAATATAAGAAAAGGACCATCTGAAGATGAAGACAAAATAGGTGCTTTAAAAGAAGGTTCTGTCGTAGAAGTATTAGAAACTAAAGATGGATGGGATAAGATAAAACTTTCTGATGGAAAAGAAGGTTGGGTAAGTGGTGAATTTACAGTTAAAGAAAAAGCTAAGGTAAATGTAGATGAATTAAACTTAAGAAAAGGACCATCTACAGATGAAGAAAAGTTAGAAACATTAAAGAATAATACTGTTGTTGAAGTGTTAAAAACAGCAGAGATTAAAGATGAAAATAAAGATACAAAAGAAGTATGGCACCAAGTTAAGTTAGTAGAAGATGAAGCTACAAAATCAGAAAAAGAAGCTTCAAATGATGATAAAAAAGAAGAAAAAACTGGTTGGGTTTCTGCTGAATATGTATTAACAGAATCTCAAGAAAGAAAGCAAAAAGAAGAAGAGGCTAAAAGACAACAAGAATTAGCTCAAATGCAACAATTAGAAAGAGTAGAAAAAGTAAATAATGTAGTATCAAATACTACGTCAGATAGTCCAAAGACTTCAGCAAGTAAATCTAATGTAGTTGAGAAAAAAGAGCCAGTTAAGGAAGAGAAAGCTACATCAAACACTAAAGGGCGTAAACTTACTGTAAATGCAAGTGCTTATTCAGGACATAGCATAACAGCTACAGGAACTACTCCTAAGTGGGGAACAATAGCAGTAGATCCATCTGTTATACCTTATGGAACTAAAGTTTATATACCTATGTTTGACAAAGTATTCGTTGCAGAAGACTGTGGTGGAGCTATAAAAGGTAATAAGATAGATATATTCATGGGTAGTGAGCAACAATGTACAAACTTTGGTAGACAAAATATAGAAATACAAATATTAGGATAAATATAAATTGAAAAAGCCAAGATTAAATTAATTTAATCTTGGCTTTTGTTTAAATAAAATTTTATAAGTAATTATATATAGACGAGATATAGTAAATCTATTATAGAATGAAAAAATAAGGAGGTACTATATTGATTATCCGATGTTTTGTTATCAATGTGAACAAACATCAGGAAGTAAGGGATGTACTAAAGTTGGAGTATGTGGAAAGACTTCAGAAATAGCAGCACTTCAAGACGTCCTAATGTGCTTCAATACTTAGTAGATACATTTAATATAAGACATATAAGTACGCCAGATAATGACTTAGCAACATTTTTAGGTGTTTTGAAAAAAATAGAAATATAATATATGATTAAACTTAAACAAAAGCCTTCTTTTAAAATATTAAAAAAGAAGGCTTTTATTTTTATTTAGGAAGGTTATATTAGTTATTTGTTTTATTAATTAATGCAAAAATGTATATCCTACTAATTATATATTAGATAAAAGTAGTTTATAAATTAAAAATATAGTAATATAAAGATGACAATATTTTTTTACATATAAAGATTTTAATTTTATAAATCTCTATTGATATTTATTTTAATTTAAATATAGAAACATAGGGGGAGTAAATATGAGCTTTACATTAGCCATTTGCGATGATGATGTATTAAATATAGGAATATTAGAAAAGCATATAGATAAAATTTTAAAAGATGAGAGTATAGAATATAATTTGCTTAAATACTCTTGTAAAGAAGAATTATTAAATGACTATCCTAAAAATTTAGATATATTATTTTTAGACATTAAAATTAACGGAATAAGCAGCGCGGATATAGCCAGAAAAATAAGGGAAATTGATAAGAATGTAGAGGTAATGTTTACTACGCCAGCAGATTATATTTTTGAAACAAGAGCTTATAGATGCTTAGCTAAGCCTTTAAAGTATGAGGAAATAAGACTTCAGCTTAGAAAGTCTATAAAAGAATATTTAGAAAAACATAGTATAATATCCATACAATCTAGGAAAAAAACTTTAGTATTGCCAGTTAGAGATATACTTTATGCTGAGGTTAGGAAAAAAGAAGTTACAATATATACAGAAGAAAAAACTTATACTATCGAAGCTAGTATGAGAAGATTAGAAGGAAAAGTTTTAGGTTATAACTTTTACAGATGTCATCATAGTTATTTAGTAAATTTAAAGAAAATCCAAGAACTAAGGGAAAAATCTATAATTATAGGAGGATTTGAAATACCTATAAGTAGATCTAAGAATAAAGAACTTAAGATAAGATTAGATAATTTATTTGGAAATTGTTCATGCTAAATAGTATTTGATAAGCATATCTATAGGTAAATTTATTATTAATATATAAATCTAAATTATACTTTAAAATTGCTATTTACATAAAATTATTGAAAATGAAAAGGAAATAAATTGATTTTGATTTTGATTAGGATTATCATATATTTGGTGGGATTTATATGTAAACAACATCGAGATGATTATAAAAAGTATAGAGAAATTATTTATATTATATAAATTTAGATATTTAGTGAAAAATAAAAAACTTTGAATTAAATAAATAATTATGTGTGTAGAGTTGGGGAAATAAATTTTTTAATAATACATATAAGGTAGATTAATAATATCGAAAAAATACTAATAAATATTAAAGTGTGGGAGAGTATTTTATGAATCTAGCAATTTTGTTTGTAATTTATATGGGGTGTTTTATAATGTGTTTATATATGAGTAATAAATATCAATAAATAAGGGGCAGTATATTATAGTTAAATATCATAGTAGTTAAAAGGGAATAGATAAAATTATATTATTAGAAAGTTTGAAAAAAGCTAAATTAAGTTATATACCACTTCAGGGTAATTTTTTTGAAGTGGTATTTTAATTTTAACATATAAAAGGATTAAAAAATATAGTATAATAATTAAAAATAAGAAATCTAATGTAAAAAATTACGAGGAATTAGAATGGATAGCAACAACACAAGCATGAGTGTATTTAATGTTAAATCAATGTTAAAGCGAATGAAGGGGATATTGTTAATAACATTAATAAGTATAATATTTATAACCAAAGTAGAAATGAATCTGTATGAAGAATCTAAAAGAAGTATAGCAGAGTTTAATAGGCAGGTTTCGAATAAAGTATCTATAGATATATACAATGGAATGGAGAAATTAGATTATATAAATAAATATATAAACGAAGATATGAAAAAATACAAAGATAAGTATAATGAAGACATATTTTTAAAAAATATAAATAGAATTAGTAGTGGAAGTTTATTTAAGTACATAGGCATAGTGGGTATGGATGGTTACATAAATATAGGTGATAATGATAAAAAGGTATATGTAGGGGATAGAGAGTATTTTAAAAAAGCCATATCTGGGGGGAACCATGTAAGTAAACTTATAGAAAATAGATTAGAATATGAACTAGGTACAGTATATTCAAGACCATTAATTATAAATGGAAAAATCAAAGGAGCAATTGTAGGGATTGAACCTAAGGAGATATTAGATAAAAATTTGGTAAATAATACATTTTCAGATAAAGTAAAGGTATATATTGTTACTTCTAATGGGAACATAGTGTTAGGGTCTAAAGAAAATTTAGGCATGTATAGAGATATAATATTAAAATTAATCAATGAAAAAGGAAATAATGGTATAGATAGTTTTGATGAACATGGGGAAAAAAATGTAATTGCTTATAATAAGGTAAAAAACAGTAACAATTGGTATGCTATATCTATAGTTCCTATAGCAAAAGTATTTACAGGAACACATAGTACAATAAAATTATCTTTATTTACAATTATATTGTCATTATTCTTATACGTAATTATTGGTACTTATGAAGATATAAAAAATAAAAAAGAATTAGAAGAAGCTAGTTATGTAGATTCCTTAACTAATCTTAGAAATTTGTTAAAGTTTAAATTAGATGCAAAAAAGATAATATTAAATAGGGCTAAGGATTATGTTTGTGTAATAGTGGCATTTGATATAAAGAATTTCAAAGCTATAAATGAATTATTTGGCTATGATAAGGGAGATAAGGTATTGAAGATGATAGCTGATAATATAAGAAGTATAGAGTTTGAAAATATTAGTGCAAGAATAGGGGAAGATATATTCACACTATTATTCAAAATAGAGGACGATGAAGACTTTGAAAAAAAAATCGAGTATATAAATAAGCATGTTACAAAGCAACGTTATATTAATAAAAAATTAGAATTAAATACCCATATAGGTGTATTTAAGATGAAAAAGGAATGTATTGAAATTGATAAGGCTTTAGATAATGCAAATAAGTCTAGGATAGAATCAAAAAAAGTAGGAGATAAATTATACTATTTATATAATGATGAACTAGAGTATAAGATACAACAAAAGCTGATAGTAGAAAGGGATTTAAAAAGATCTTTAAAAAATGAAGAATTTGAAATATTATATCAACCTAAGGTAGATATTAATAGTGAAAAGATAGTATCTGCAGAAGCTTTAATAAGGTGGAAACATAAAGATGTAGGATATATATCACCAAATATATTTATACCAATAGCTGAGAAAAATGGAGATATAAATCTTATAGGAAGATGGGTTATAAAAGAAGTTTGCAAAGAAATAAAAAAATGCGAAGTAAATAAAGATAATATAGTTCCTATTGCTATAAATTTATCGAGGGTAGAGCTTTATCAAAATAATCTAATAGATTATATAAGAAATACTATGAAGAGATATGATATTTCACCAGAATACTTAGAATTTGAGATAACAGAAACTGCAGCCTTAAATGATATTGATTATATTAATAATAGAATAAGAGATATAAAAAGCCTAGGTATCAAGGTTTCTATGGATGATTTTGGAACAGGTTCTTCAAATCTAAGCAATTTAAAGAGACTTGATATAGATGTTTTAAAGATAGATAGGACTTTATCAATTGATATAGAAGAAGATGAAAAGACTAAGAGTTTATTAAAGGCTATTATTAATTTAGCCAAGGAGTATAACATCGATGTAGTTTGTGAAGGAATAGAAAGTAGAGAGCAAGTAGATATACTTAGGGAGTTTAGATGTGACATGGTACAAGGGTATGTTTATTATAGGCCATTAGATATATGTAAATTAAAAAAAATTTTAAAAGGAAATAAATAGCTATTTATATAAAAGAGTATTAATATATTGATACTCTTTTATTTTTTATGACAAATATAGTAGGCTCTTTTAGTTAAACACTTAGTGTTGCCAATTTAAACCAAAAAGAATGTATAATATTATTTAGATAGCTATTAAATAATAAAGGAGGTAAGTATGAAGCACGAGTGGAGAAAAAAAGAAAAGGAATATTACATACCAAAGCAAAAACCGCAGTTAATAGAAATACCAGAGTTTAAATTTTTTACTATAAAGGGGCGAAGTAATCCAAATAGTGAGGAATTTAGTGAAGCTATAGGAGTGTTATATTAATTAGCTTATACAGTTAGAATGATGCATAAAAGTGATAATATACCAGAAGGATATTTTGAATATACAGTATATCCTCTAGAAGGATTATGGGATTTAAAAGAAAATGGAAGAGGGCTAGAATATTTAGATAAAAATGAGCTAATATATACACTAATGATTAGACAACCTAGCTTTGTAAATGATGAAGTATTTAATAGAGCCATGGAAAAAGTAAAAAGGAAAAAGCCACATAGATTATTAGATAAGGTGAAATTTGAAAGTATTAAAGATAGTTTATCTGTACAAATGTTACATATTGGATTTTATGATGATGAGCCTATAACTTTTGAAATCATGCAAAAGTTTTGTGATGAAAATAATTTAAGATTAAGGACTAAAGTTCATAGAGAAATATATTTATCAGATTTTAGAAAGACTGAACCTGAAAAGTTAAAAACAGTGCTTAGATACAAAGTAGAGAGAATATAAAATACATATTTAAAAATAAAAAATAATTTAATAATATAAAATATAGGCATTTAGTTTAAAGCTAGATGCTTTTTGATTGCAATTAAATTACAAATTTAAGTTTAAAAAATTTTAAAATAAAATGAACCGTTTGTTCTATTAAAACATCTAATTAGTGTAAAGCAAAGAAATAGCGCTATAATTTGCAAGGAAAGGTAGGAAGTATATTGAATAAAAGTACATTTATAGAGAAAGTTCTTGAAGCTGAACATACTTTATATCATGTTTCTAAGTCAATCTTGATTTATGACCAAGATTGTGAGGATGCAGTTCAAGGAGCAATTTTAAAAGCTTATGATAAATTGAATACATTAAAAGAAGAGAAGTATTTTAAAACTTGGTTAATTAGAATACTTATAAATGAATGCTATAGTTTAAAACGTAGAGCAAGTAAAGTAGTACCTTATGAAGAATGCATTGAAGTCTACAATGATGATAAAAAAGACTATAGTGAACTATATTTGGCTATTTGTAAATTACCTCCACGAATTCGTATTACAATAGTTCTTTACTATATAGAAGGGTATTGCGTGGATGAAATTAAAGAAATTTTAAAAATACCTTCAGGAACTGTAAAAAGTAGATTATCAAAAGGAAGAAAGCTATTAAAAATAAAGTTAAAAAATATGGAGGTAATTTATGAATAAAAAAAATTTAAATAATATTTTTTTAGATACACCACAAAGTTTTAAAAATATGGTAAGAGATACTTTAGATAACTTACCAGAAAAAAGGGGGAATAGTGAAATGGAAGATAGAAAAGTGTATAAGAAGGTATCGGCTAAAAAAAGGATTATAGCCGCTTTAGTGGCAACTATGGCATTAGGGACAACTGTATTTGCAGCAGGGAAAATACTTTCTATAGTTGGACACTCTAGTAATATACCAATTTATACTGATATGCCAACAGATAAAGAAGTAAAAGAAGATTTTGGTTTTGAACCAAAGTTAGTAGATAAATTTAGTAATGGATATGTATTTGAAAATGGATACACTACAAATTATGAAGGTATCGATGAGGAAGGAAGTTCACTTGAGAAGTCAAAAACAATAGATTTTGTTTATAAAAATGGCAAGGATAAAATAAATCTTTCAATGCAAGAAGGAATATTAGGTGAAAAATCCAATAGAGAAACAGTGGTTGATACTTATAAAGGTATAGAGATATATTATAATGTATATAAAAATAAGCTTGTACCAGGTGATTATGAAATGACAGAACAAGATAAAAAAGATGAGTTATCTGGTAAATATGTGTTTAGCTATGGATCTAAAGAAATAGAGGTAAGTGAGGTTAAATATTTAAATTGGAAGCAAAATGGTATTTACTATAATTTCCTAGTTAGAGATGGCAATTTATCACAAGATGAATTAGTTAAAATGGCACATGAAGTTATAGATACTAAGTAGAGTTTAAGTTATAATTAAATATGATAATTTATACCTACAATATAATTATATTGTAGGTATAAGACGTTTAATATAAAACTAGGGGGAAATTAAATGCGCAAGAAAATAATTAATACTCTATTTATTATGGGATTTATTTTCTATTTATTGTTTATTTTGTGGAATATTTTGTTTAAATATGTATCTCCATTAGAGATATTCAGTAATGATAGGTTTTTTTCACAGACACTTAATATAATTCCATTTAATGATATATTTAAGGGTAAATTTAATAAAATGGATATATATGGGAATATAATTTTATTTATACCATTTGGGATATATATAAATATGATAATAAAGGATGTAAGGATATCTAAAAGTATATGTATAATAGTTATAATAAGTTTTATATTTGAAATTAGTCAATATATATTAGGTATAGGTGCTAGTGATATAACTGATATTATAACAAATACGATTGGTGGGATTATTGGAATAGGTATTTATACTATCATTAAAAGTATATTTAAATATGATAATAAAGTAAAAAGCTTTATAACTATCTGTAGTACTATAATTATGTTGATTGTATCTATTATATTAATAGGGATATTTATGTACAATTAGATTATAGTAAAAAATATAATAAGTAAAGCTAAGTGTTTAAATATAATATTTAAAGATATAGGTTGTATAGTCTGCTATGACTAAGATGCTTATATCTTTTTTATTTACTATATTTATTAAGCTAATAAAATCTTATTTGATTTAAGAGTAAGTTTAAAAGCTAAAGAAAATTATTGAAGTATTCTCTTAGTATTATATATAATATATATTAAGAAATATAGTTAGAATTATAATGATTAATTTGGGTATAAATTATTATAAAAAGTGAGAATATTAAATAACTTACAGATTCTTACTCAAAATAGGGATATTCATATCAAATTTTAAATAAATAGGAGAAATTAAAATGAGACCAACATATGAACAAGAAGTTAAAGCATTAGAAGAACATTTAAAAGGCTTATCTAAGGAAAAATTAGAAGAATTAGTTTATTTAGTTGACGAAAATACAGATGATAGAATGTGTATAGGTGGAGTTAATTTTTTTAAGGTTGATATTATAAGGATAGTGGAAGCACTTGAAACTAATACAGAATTGTAGGATAGTGTAAAAATGGAAGTGATTTAAAACTTCCTTTTTTATTTGTATTAAAAAATTTTAACTGGGAAAAGAGAGTATATAAGGACATTAAACTTAAAATGATATCATAAGCAATAAAATTTATTTTTATAGAAATTATGAAAAAGGACTATATCTAAGTAGTTATAGCCCTATATAAAATTTAATTAACCACTTAAATTAAATTTTAAGAATATACAATTATACTTCTAAATTCGTTTTATTGCTGATTAGTACAACCATTATTCAGCGATAATTATATTATGTTCTTGAGCTCTAAATTTTTCTACCAATTCTATATCAATGTTAGAATCAGTAATGATACAATCTATACTTTCAAGAGGGCAGACTGTTATAAGTGACACTTCATTAAATTTAGTACTATCAGATAAAACCACAACTTCTTTTGAACAATCTTTCATTTTATTATGTATAACAACTTCATCCATTCTTTGGTCTGTTATACCATTTTCTAAGGAAACGCCACATGTTGTTAAAAACATCATATCCAGATTTATTTTATCCAGTATAAGGGTAGCGAAATCAGAAACAAATGAATTTTCATCAGGGGTAAGTACTCCCCCTGTCGCAATTACAGTGAATCCTTTTTTATCAACTAGCTCATAAGCATTTATTAAAGAATTAGTAACTATTGTAAGGTTATTAAATTTTTTCTTTAGAACCTTAGCAAGCTCATAAGAGGTAGTCCCAGAATCTAGTCCAATTGATTGACCTTCTTTGACTAATTCAGCAGCTTTAAGGGCTATAGATTGTTTCATATCAGAATTTTGTGATTGACGAACTTTAAATGATATATATACATCATCATCATTATCATCAGGTTTTACATCAGATTTAGGAATAGCTCCTCCATGAACTCTATCTAAGTATCCTGCCTCATCAAGATATTTAAGATCTTTTCTTATAGTTTCAGAAGAGGCATTTAATTCTTTTTTTAAATCAGATGTTTTTACTATACCATCAAATTTTAGCTTATCTAAAATTATGGCATATCTTTCTTCAGCTATTATAAATACCACCTCCAGAATAAATTTAAAAATATTGACATCAAAAAATGTTGATTTAATTGGATAAAAACAATTTTAGATTGTATATTTTTGGTATTAATTATAAATTATATATCAAAAATTTATAAAAATCCACTTATTATAGAAAAAAGTAATGGAAAAAGGATAAAAAGCTATAAAAAACAATATAAAAAGCTATAAAAAACAATTTAAAACAAAAAAAAACAATTTAAAACTTGTATTTACAAAAAAAACCAATTATAATTATAACCGTAACAAGAAAAGGGTAAATATATTTAACCTTGAAAACGATTTTATAAAATTAATCATGGAGGTTTAAGATGAACGAAAAAGAATTACAAATAAAAACAAAGTATGCTTGTAATAGGTGGTTTACATTTGCAATTCTCGTACTAGGTGCAGGAACTATATTTAAGCTTAGTTCACTTAAAGATGCATTTTACATACCTATGCAACAATATATGGGATTAAATCATACTCAAATAGGTATGGCCTTATCTACATATGGGATGGTACAAACGGTTGGATTAATATTCTCAATTTATTTAGCAGATAGGTTTTCTAAGAAATATATGATATCTTTCTCATTGATAGGAGTAGGACTTGTAGGTATTTATTTATCAACATTTCCTCCGTATGCAGGATTTTTAGCAGCATTTGCCGTACTTGCTATATTCGGAGAGGTTATTTATTGGCCAGTACTTTTAAAAGCAGTTAGACTTATAGCTACTGAAAAAGAGCAAGGTAGAATATTTGGTTTTTTAGAAGCTGGACGTGGTATAGTTGATACAATAGTAGCATTTTCAGCTTTAGCTATATTCTCAGCAATGGGTGAAAGTGCACAAGGTCTTAAAGCTGGTATACTGTTTTTTTCAGCTGTTGTTATAGTAGTTGGGATAATATCGTTTTTTACAGTTCCACATGATGAAATAAAGGAAGTAAATGAATCAGGCGAAAAAATTGGTAAAAATGCAGCTGCATTCCAAGGCATGATTAATGCTATAAAGATGAAAGAAATATGGGTTGTTGCATTTACAATATTCTCTGTATATTGTGTATATTGTGGCCTTACATACTTTATACCATTTTTAAGTGATGTATATGCTATGCCAGCAACATTAGTAGGGGCATATGGTATAATAAACCAATATGGACTAAAGATGGTAGGAGGGCCAGTGGGAGGATTCCTAGCAGATAAAGTTACTAAATCTACAGCTAAATATATAAGAGCAGCATTTGTTGTAGCAGCAATAGCTATGACAATAATAATATTTTTACCTCATGAATCAATGAGTATATATACTGGGATGAGCTTAACACTAGGATTTGGAGCTATAATATTCACAATGAGAGCAGTATTTTTTGCTCCAATGGATGAAATAAAAGTACCAAAAGAAATAAGTGGTGCAGCGATGTCTATAGGATCTCTTGTAGGGTACTTCCCATCAACATTTGCATACACTCTTTATGGAAGTATGTTAGATAAAAGTCCAGGATTATCAGGATATAAAATGGTATTTATGACAATGGTAGGATTCTCAATTTTAGGATTTTTTATAAGTTCTTACTTAGTTAGAGTTATAAAACGTAAGCAAGCAGAAGATGCAAGATAAGTATAAGAGATATGTTAAATAAAAAATTAAAAAATTTTCTATAACCTGTGGATATATCCATAGGTTATAGAAGTAATTATATATAAAATCATAGAACATGTATTATTTAAAATAGGAGAAAAATAATATGAAAAATATAAATATAAATGGTTTTAAGAGAAATGGAGAATGGTTTAAAGGAAATTTACATAGTCATACTACAGTTTCAGATGGAAAATTAACTCCACAGGAATCAGTGAATCTGTATAAAGGAAATGGATATGATTTTATGTGCTTAAGTGAGCATGATATATACACAGATTTTAGAGGAGAATTAAATAGTGAAGGATTTATAATATTACCTGGGATAGAATGCTCAAGTGTATTATATGATGAGGATAATCAAAGAAAAAAAATACATCATTTGCATGGATTATTGGGAACTACAGAAATGCAAGAAAAGGCTAAGGGTAAGCTTTTCAAACATATGGAAATTTTAGAACCTCTAGTATGGGAAGGTGCTAAAACCGCTCAAGACATAGCTAATCTTATGGAAGCTAAGGGGTGTATATCAACTTATAATCACCCTTTATGGTCAAGAGTAGACCAAGAAGATTTTATAGATACAAAAGGAATCTTTGCTTTAGAAATATATAATCATGGTACAGTATTAGAAAGTAATACAGGATATGATACAACTCATTGGGATACTATGTTGAGAAAAGGAAATAAAGTATTTGCATTTGCATCAGATGATAATCATAATGAAGATTTCTTACCGGATTCATTTGGAGGATGGGTAATGGTTAAAGCTGAATCTCTAGAACATGATAATATAATAAATGCATTAATAAATGGAGATTACTATTCTTCATCAGGTCCTCAAATATATGATTTTGGTATAAAAGATGGAGTTGCATATGTAGAATGTTCTCCTGTAAATCATGTCAACTTTATGTCTGGAAATGCTATAAATGGTGGTTTTTCATATTGGGGAGAGCCTAAAGAAGATAGTATTACAAGAGCAGAGTTTGAGCTAAGAGGAAATGAAACATATATAAGAATAGAATGTGTTGATAAATATGGTAAAATAGCATGGAGCAATCCTATATTTATAGATGATATAAAGTCAAAATAAATGTATTGACATTGAGAGGGAGAAGTATGGAAAATTTGGAACTTTTTTTGAGACAGCTTGCAAGTATCTTATGGGGAAATTGGTTATTATTTACCCTTTTAGCAGTAGGTTTATTATATTCCTTTGCAACAGGATTTGTTCAATTTAAAAATTTTCCGTATATAATAAACCAGACAATAATAAATCCTATGAAGCAAAATTTTAAAGGAGATAAATCAAGTTCTGAGGGGTCTATAACGTCATTTCAAGCAATGTGCACAGCTTTAGCAAGTTGCGTAGGTAGTGGAAATATTATAGGTGTTTCTACTGCACTTGCATCTGGGGGAATAGGTGCAATTTTTTGGATGTGGGTAGCTGCATTTTTAGGAATGGCAACTAAGTTTGGGGAAATTATTTTAGGTATTTTATATAGAGAAAAAAATAATAAAGGTGAATATATAGGCGGACCTATGTATTATATTTCTAAAGGGTTAAATCTACCTATATTAGGAAGTATAACTGCTATACTTATGACTGTTCAAATAATAGGTGGTAATCTTATACAATCTAATACTATATCTAGTGTGATGAAGAATACATTTAGCGTATCTCCATTGATAACTGGTATATTATTAGTTACTATAGTTTTTACCATAGTTTATGGTGGACTTAAAAGATTAGCAACTGTTACTCAAAAAATTGTTCCTATAATGGCTATATTCTACATATTGTTTGGCTTATTTTTAATATTAGTTAATATAGATAAAGTTCCAGGTGTATTAGAGGATATAATTAAAAGTGCATTTACATTTGAAGCTGGTGTAGGTGGTATGGCAGGTCATACTATCAAAGAAGCTATGAGATTTGGTGTAGCCAGAGGCTTATACTCAAACGAAGCAGGGGAAGGTTCTGCTCCAGTAATTCATTCGGCAGCAAATGTAAAACATCCTGTAGAACAAGCTATATTTGGTGTTACTGAAGTATTTATAGATACAATTGTAATATGTACCATAACAGGATTGATTTTAGGATGTACAGGTGTATTAAATAGTGGTGAACATCCATCTATTTTAGTAATAAATGCGTTTAAAACAATACATCCATTAATGGGGTATATTGTATCTTTAAGTTTAATTTTATTCTCATTAACTTCTCTTATGAGTCAGTGGTATTTTGGATATGTAGGACTAAATTATGTACTGGGAGAAACTGTAGCAGTTAATTTCAAATATGTTTTTCCTATATTTAGTATTATTGGAGCATTAGTTAGTATGGATATAGTATGGCTGATACAAGATTGTGCTCTTGGGCTTCTTATAATACCAAATCTTTTAGCATTGATTGTATTAGTTCCAAAAGTAAAAAAAGCCACTAATGAATATTTTGCTTAGTATTAACTTAGTAAATTAAATAATATAAGTAAACTTTAATTTTTATGGTAAAAAATAAAATAGTTAAAAATTTAAGCGATTTCAGTATAAATTTAAAGAATGCTATACTAAATTAAAAATTAATAAAAAAGGATAGACTTAATTTGTCTATCCTTTTTTATCAATTTTGATTCTTTAATAAATCCTTAATATCTCTAAGTAGCAAAACTTCTTCAGGTGTTTGAGCAACATTTTCCTCTTTAGTTGCAGCCTCTTCTTTTTTTCTAGTAAACTTTAACTTGTTTATAGCTTTAACAAATATAAAAATACAAAATGCTACTATTAAAAAATCAACTGAAGTCTGTAAAAAATTACCTACATTCAAAGTAACGGCAGGAATAGATCCTATAGATTCTTTTAATACTATCTTATACTCTGAAAAGTTTATTCCACCAGTAGCCATTCCTACTATTGGCATTATAATATCATTGACTAAAGAAGTGACTATTTTAGAAAACGCACCTCCGATAACAACACCTACTGCTAAATCTATTATATTTCCTTTAACAGCAAATTCTTTAAACTCATTTAAAAATTTATTCATAATATGACTCCTTATCGAATTATTGATTATACATATTACTATATAATAATAAAACTTACAAGGGGTGAAAAATTAAAATGAAAATCTAAATATAATTATTATAAAATTATAACTATATTTAAGTATACTTTGGCTATGAATTATCCAAAATTAGGATTCTTAGAAAAATAGTGAGGATTACAACTTATTGTAGAAAACTTTTATACTAATTAATAATTAAAAATCATATACTCAATTAGGACATATATATAATAGAGGTGGTATTATATGAAAAATATATTAGTTAGTAAAATTAAAATAACATTAAATCTATTAATTTTAATAATTTCTTTATTATTAGTGGGGTGTTCTAATGCTGAAGAAAAACCTAGAGAAAAAACAAGTACTAAGTCAAATGTATCGGTAGAAGTCATGGAGGCAGCTAAAAAAGAAGATAAAGAATCAGCTAGAAAAACAGGTAAAGATTTGAAAATAACTAAAGACAGTAATGAATTAAAAGAAAAGACATTATTTATAGAAAAATCTTATGATACTTCTAAAGAAGGTATAGATGAGTTAAAATCAAAATCTAAAAGCAGCAAAATATACACAAATACGCAAATAGAAGGAAATGTATTATTATTACTTGAAACTGACGGAGCCATAAAAAATATACGAGTACATGAGTTAGGTGAAGAATTTATGGATGTAGGAGTTGATATAGATGCATACTTAGAAAAATATAGTGAACTTAATTATATAGAACTTGAGGATGTAATATTAGATAAAAATAATTCAATAATAATAAGACTACATGAACCAGAAACTATACCAAACTATTGCATAACTTGGACTGATGAATTAGGTAATAAAGGATACTATGTAGTAGCTTATGGATTTAATAAAGATGGAACAGAGATAGAAAGAGAAACAGTAAAAATAAATGTAGATAATAGTAAAAATGAAGATTTAAAACCTACTGAAAATATGACAAATAAACTATCAGAAGAAGAGGCTATTTATCTAGTTAAAGATAAATTAATAGGAGAAGGGTTGAATGCAAAAATTAAAGTAGATCATATAGAAGGTAATAATTATGTTATACAAGTTTATGAACTTGTTGAAATAGAGGGAGAGGGTTCACATATAGCTACTCTAGGATGGTATAATGTAGATATGTATACTGGGGAAATTACAAATTTATTTTAATATATCATTTATAAATTTACTTGTAAATATAAGTAAATATCTTATGGAAAATTTGAGAGTATATTTATATAGTAGATGAATATAAAAATGTTCAAATTACCTTTAAAAATATGACTATTGAGGAGATAAGTCTAGAAATACAGAGGGAGGTGGACATGAACTTGCTATTTGCAAGAGCTCTGTATAACTTCAAGGGGGGAAGTTTAATCTATTTTGACATGTAATATCTGTATTATTTTTTAGTGAAATTATGTAACTAAATATGGGATATATTATCTTATAATGAATATTTGGTTCATGGAACAATTAAGCAAATATTAAAACTATATTAAAAAAGGAGCGAATCTCGATTTGAGATACCTCCTTTTTTAATTATATTTTAATGAAGATTTTTTATTATCCAAATTTAATCTATTTCTAAAATAAGGTAATTGGGATAAATGGCTCAAGAGATAATTTGCAGAAAGTCCTATAAATATACCTGTAATAATACCTATTGTAGACAATACTGGAAGATATAGAAATACTCCAAAATTATTTAAAATAAGAGATGCTGCAAGTAATTGGCCTACATTATGAAATACCGCAGCACAAGAACTAACACCTATTACAGAAACATGTTTACCACCTAATTTTTTAGTAATTATAGTGGCAATAAAACTAAATATACCACCAGTAGCACTGTACAACAGTGTAGATATATTACCACCAAAGATTGCAGCTAAAAATACTCTTAATATAAGTATAATAAAAGAATCTTTATAATTATCTAATGTATAGATTGATATTATTATAATCAAGTTTGCAAGTCCAAGTTTAGCACCAGGAGTTACAAATGGAATTGGCATCATTCGTTCAATCAAGGATAGTATTAACGCCATTGACACGAGTAATGACATATAAATCATTTTAGAAGTTTTGTTTAATTTCATAATTAGTGTGATAGTATCATATCATCAGATGAACTATCTTTTTCAGCTCCTTTAATTTCAATTATTAATTCATTTGGTAGGCAAATAATATTTTCACCTACATTAGATATTTCACCTTGCTTTATGCAAAGCTCATCTTTGCAATTTGCTTTTATAATTTTTATTTTATTATCTTTTACTAATACATCATTAGTACCATGTTTAGATTTTATAGTAAAGGTTTTCTCATCTTTAAAAGAAGATAAAGGTATATTATCATAAAATTTACCATTAACTTTTATACTAACATAAGTTGAATTAAAATTTTTAGAAAGGGATTTTGAGAAAATTATACTCGGTACAAAAGATAAAATAAGTAATGATACAATAATAATAATATCAAGCTTTTTTAAACTTTTCATAAATGATTTCTCCTTTAGGTTATTCAAAAATATTAAATCTTCATATAATTGAATTTTAAAGGATATAAAATATAAATGGCAATCTAAAAAATATATTTTATAAAAAAATATTAATATGTTTACTAAATTAGAGTGTATAATCCCATTATAAATGGAATGTTCTTCAACTGAAGAAAAAATTTAAAACTCAAAGAGCAAAAAAACTACAAATTAAGTAAAAAGAAAAACTATTAATATATATAATTATTTTTATAACTAAATAATTGTTTAAATATTGACTTTGCAATCAAATAATGATAAATCTATATATAAAAGAATGTACTTATGTATCATAAAAATAAAAAAGGGTAAGTATTTTAATTATTGTGTATACAGAATATAGTTATAATTAGAGATTATAGGGATAGCAAATATTATTATATAAGGGGAAATTAAATATGGGCAGAAAAATGGTTGTTAGTATAATAATAATTTTAACTATCATTTTAGTGGGATGTCAAAAAGAAGAACAAGGTGAACAAATAGGAAGAACGGAAATATTTATGGGGACACCAATAACAATTACCTTGCATAGCGGGGGTAGCAAAGAAATATTAGATAAAGCATTTGGTAAAGTTTCAGAAATAGAAAACCTAGTGAGTATAAACAAAGAAGGTACAGAATTATATAAACTTAATAAAAATGCAGGTAAATCTTCAGTAAAACTAAGTGATACTAGTTATAAAATTATAAAAAAAGCAATAGAATATTCAAAGCTATCTGATGGTGGATATGATATTTCTATAGGTCCATTAGTTAAACTTTGGAGTATAGGCCTTGAAGGTGCAAAGGTCCCGACAAAAGAAGAAATTGATGAAGTTATAAAACTTATTGATTATTCAAAAGTAAAGATAAACGATAAAACCAAAGAAGTATTTCTAAGTGATGAAGGTATGATGCTAGATTTAGGAAGTATAGCAAAAGGATATACTGCAGATGAACTTGCAAATTTGTTAAGAGAAGAGGGTGTTAAAGAAGCTATAATAGATCTAGGTGGAAATATATATGCTCTAGGAAGTAAAGAAGGGAATAAAGAATGGAAAATAGGTATCCAAAATCCATTTGACGATAGAGGAAGTGTAGTAGGATCTATAGAAGTAGCTAATAAATCTATAGTAACAACAGGTGTTTATGAAAGATTTATAGAAGAAAATGATATAAAGTATCATCACATACTAAACCCCAAAACTGGATATCCTTATAAAACTGAAATAGCAGGTGTATCAATAATAGCTGATTATTCAGTAGATGCAGATGCTTTATCTACATTAGTTTTTACAAAAGGACTAGAAGAAGGATTTGATTTTGTAGAAAGTCTAGAAAATATAGATGCAATATTTATAACTAATGATAAAGAAGTATATATAACAGAGGGAATTAAAGAAACATTTAATATAATGGATAATGATTTTAAACTTTGTAATTAGATATTGGTGGTAGCGTAATATACATATAAGTAGTTCAAATTATTTTTATTAAATTGTGTATTTAAAGAGTATGTCAAAAGTTTTAAATAATTTATACATATCTAAACTAACTTTAAACCATCATCTTTTGAAGCTTGAAAAGTATTTATTATAAAATTTTGTGAAAATTTTTAATACTGCCTATTTTTTTTAGTTTGTTTACAATAAATTGCATAGGGTATAAAAAATTATACAAATCAACTTTAGGGGAGGTCTTTTTATGAATTACCAACTACAGCAAGTTCAAGTAATAAAAGCACTTGAGGAAAGAGGATTAGACAATATATTTACTATTTCAAGGGAAACTTCTAAAAGTGTACTTTTCCAAGCTAAGCAAACTTTAAAGAATGGTGATTGTATTATATCTTTAAGTTTAAATGGTGGTAACTTAGCTCCTATATATTATTGTATAGGTAGATTAGATAATCTACATAAGAAGAATGACTTATTAAATCTTATTAATGCTTTTAATGAAGAAAATTTAGTACTTAATTTCTTTTTACATGAGGATAATACAATAATGGCTAGAATCACTTACATATCAAATGAAAAAAACTTTAATGCCTATGATTATGTATCTTTAATTGAAGTAGGATTTAAGTCTATAGAGGATAATTATTATGATAAAATAATGGATGCTTCAAAATAATAATATTATTAAAAGACTAATATAAAGCTTAAAATTACATATTTTAATAATTTAATAGTTTTTATAAATTATGTAGCTATAAAAATAGTAAAATATAACTCATATATTATATTGTTATTAGCAATGTAGTATATGAGTTATATTTTTGAAATTTATACCAAAAAAGTATAATACTTTGAAGTTAATATAATGAATTTTATAAGTATAAAATCAATCGCTAGAAATCATAGAGATAGAATTATAAAAAATAATTTTGAGTTAGGAAAATTGTAACTTTGAAAAATAGGCTTTATTTATACAATAAAGTGCTATAATTATTTTGCGTACTTATCTATAAATTTAAAAATTCTAAAAAAATACTCATTACCAGTATCATCATATCCACCAATATGATTATTACCATCTATAATCCAAAGCTCTTTTTTGTTATGAGGAATAGATTTATATATTTCTTCACTATTATCAGAAGCACACACCTTATCGCCTTTCTCATGAATAAGCATTATAGGAACAGTTGAATTTTCAACAGCTTTATAAGGCATAACATCATCAAAATTAAATCCAGAATGAAGCTTAGTATAAATATCACCCCAAAAACTAATATAGCTAGTAGGAATAAGAGGAATATTTTCTGCCTCGATACCTAATCTAACAGCATCTTCCATTTTAGAATATGGGGAATCTAATATATAAAAATCAACATTTTTATCCTTTTCATTTAAAGCAACGTGCATAGTGGAAGTAGCAGCTCCCATAGAAAATCCATGAACACCTATTTTTCCATCAGGGTATATTTTCTTAATATATTTAACAGCACTATCTAAATCATATCTTTCATAAAGTCCAAAACTATAATCATCACCACCACTTTTTCCTGTGTGTCTTTGATTGTATACTAATACGTTATATCCATTATCTAAATAGTTAAAAGAGTATCTTAGCATATCATAATAAGAACGACCAATACCATGAACCATTACTATAGTGTTATTAGTTTTCTTATTAGACTTTATAAGTAAAGATTCTATTTTATAATTGTTTTTAGTTTTAATCATTAAATTTTCATGTTTATAGTTTTTTAACTTATCTAAAGGTTTATCATGTTTTTGAGAGAATACTTCAACTATATTTTCACTTTTATTAACTTCAGATGAACCAACAGATCCGTAATACACTAGTTTTCCTAAGTAGTAGGAACCACCTAGTAGAGATAACACCATTATAATGGCTATAAATAACACTGTCTTCTTAGATGTCTTTTTCATTATGTCTCCTTTTTAATCTAGTTTTAGTACTAGATACTAATATCTATTATAACTTAAATTATTATATAGTAATATCTATATATTTTCAATATGATAAATATTAAATTTAATTTATTTAAAGATATATATTTGTATAATCTGTAGTATTAAGTTCATAATACCAATAAAAAGAAAAAAGGAGATTTAAAATTGATAGATATAAATACACTTTATCTAGAATCAAAAAAATCTATAAAGTCATACAGAGAATATAGAGAAATAAGTAAGATACTAAATGATAAAATATTTGATTATCTAGAAACTACCCCAAAAGGGTTAAATGATATTAATATAATGGGATTACTTAAAAATAATAGAGTATATTTAGATAAGAATATAGAATTTGACTACTGTCATGACTTTATATTATATGAAAAAACTCTAAATAATAAAAGCGGAGTGGACTTATTTCTAGAAAGTCATAAATTAGAAGACAAATCAGAAATAGAGCTTATAGAATCAATGAAAAACTCAAAAACTTCTCTTTACAAAGTAATAGATATAGATAAAAAAGACTTTAAAATTAAAATAGAAGATATAAATACAAAAGAAATAATAAATATAATAGATATATCTCTTTCAAGAACTTTAGATAAAGACCATTTGGTATTTACAAGAATAATAAGCATAGGTGATGTAAATTTTACATCAGGAATGGTTATGTTATTTAATCTTAATCATATAGATTTTTTAGAAAGAGTAGCAAAAAAGGAAATGAAAAAACTAAATATAGAAAATGAAAATGTTAAAAGATTTATAACATTTTTTTATTTATCTAGACAACATGGCTACAATATGACACTAACACCTACAACGTAATATTATAAAATTGATATATAAAAAGGGCATGGATACTCTGCTATTATATCTTAAAAAAATTAATACTATATTAAAACATATTCTAAAAATTAAAGCATTTGTCAATTTATGTTAAAAGAATAATTTATATGTTATAATTTAGGTAAAGATATTTATAAAAGGGGGCTTTTAGTGAGGGTGAGAAATGTCTTTAATAATTCCATAGAACAAAAAAGAATAAGTATGGTAATAATACTTTTAATATCAATGATAATATTTAGCTTATACATAATGAGGTTAAATTTGCTTGTAAACGAGGGAGTATCATTTGAGCTTACCAGGTCTTATTTTATAAGATTTTTCAATGCCGTTTTGTCAATACTAGGTATTTTAAGTTGTATTATATCTTATAATAGTAACAAAAAAAAGGAATTGTTTATAGTTGCATTAATGTACACTATATTTTTTATAGATATATTTGTATCAAACCAAATATATATTAAAAGTGATAAAACATATACATATTTTGCAATAGGAACATCTTTTATAAGGCTTATAGTTATGAGCATAGCAGCTAGTAACCTAGAAAAATTAAAAAATATAATTGATGAAAATAAAATAAAGGCTACATCAATAATTGTATTGATAACGTTTTTATTTATATACTTAGAGTATAAATATAATTTATATAATAATTTTCTAGATATTAATTTTATAAAAAATTATAACATATCATTATTTATAATATATTTAATTATATCAGGGATATTTTTCATAAAAAGTATAGTTAAAAAAGATTATATATATGGGGTAATAGGTTTTAGTGCCATAATGTTTTCTATAAAATCTATATATGATTATAGTAGTTTGATAAAACATAATGAAGAAATTAGCTTAACTGCAACATCGGTAATATATATGGGTTTTATTATATTTATAATAGGTCTATTTATAGAACTTAGTCAAAATATAAAGATGAATAGAAAATTAGATGAACAAAGGGACTTATTTTTTAAAATAGTAGAAGAAAATGAGTACAGTAGTATTGTTATATGTGATGAAGAATACAATATAAAATATGCTAATAAAAGAGCTAGAAATAATAACCTAAAAGCATTTAATATTAAAGAATCAAAAGGAGATAATGATAAACATAACTTAAAGTTTATACATTCAAGCAAATCAGTCCTTGATAAAGTTGAAAAAAAACTTAGAAAAGATGAAAATTATAGTGAAAGTATATACATACAAGAAAATGATATGATAGTAGATGTTTCTATACAGGAATTTGAAAAAAATAACACCATATACAAGTTGGTAAGATTAAAGGATGTATCTGAAAAGTACAAAATGGAAAAAGCATTACTAGAGTATGAAAATATAAGACAACAAGAACAAATTAAAACAGAATTTTTTGCTAATATAAGTCACGAACTAAAGACACCATTAAATATAATATACTCGACTATGCAATTATTAACGGCTAGTACACAAAAAAGTGATTTTAAAAATATATACTTAAGGTATAAAGGTTGCTTAGATATAAATTGTAAAAGAATGCTTAGGCTAATAGATAATATAGTAGATGTTACTAAGTTTGAAGTAGGATATAAGGTTCCTCAGTATGGAAACTATGATATAGTGGGAATTGTTGAGGGGATAACTACATCTGTTATAAACTATGCTAGTATTAAAAATATAGAAGTTATATTTGATACAGATGTAGAGGAACTTGATATAAAATTAGACCCAGACATGATGGAAAGAGTTATGTTAAATCTGCTATCAAATGCTATAAAATTTAGTAATAAAGGTGGTACTATCCTAGTAGATATATCAACTAATAAAAAATGGGTTAAAATAAAAGTAAAGGACGAAGGTATCGGTATACCTTCTCATATTAAATCAAGGGTATTTGATAGATTTGTTCAATGTGATAAATCTTTGAGAAGAGAAAATGAAGGTAGTGGCATAGGATTGAGTATAGTAAAATCTATAATTGAGCTGATGGATGGCAAAATTTACTTAAAAAGCGAGGAAAATATAGGTTCAGAATTTACTATTTTGCTACCTAATAAAGTATTAAAAGAATACAATCAAAATAAAGTTATACATAAAGATTATGATATAGATATACAAAGAATACAATTAGAATTTTCAGATATATATGAGTTATATAATGAAAGTTCTTATATACTATAAAGCTTTTTAATTATAATAATATATTTACAATTTAGCATAAATATTATTAATAATATTTAAAACAAAGGAACTAGATAGATGAAAAAGATAGTATTTAGATGGATAGTATTTTTAACAGTACCATCAATAGTTCTAGTAACTTATGTACTATCAACTAGGGTTGGAGTAAAATCTTATGAAATCGAATTTTTAATAATGCTAGGGCTTTTTTTAGGTATAATTATAGGTGGAGTTTATGAAGGGATTAGAATAATAAAATTAAAAAAATAAACTAAGAAGCTATATATAAAATCTAATGTTTATATATAGTTTTTTAGTATGGTAAATAATAAGATATATTATTAAATATAATCTAAAAAACAAAAATTTACAATTTATATGATATAATCACATATCATAGTATTGAAGGGGGATTTTAATGAAAAATTTTAATGTTTTTGAGGATATAAGAGAAGAAAATAAAAATAATATGATAATTATATTTCTAATATCTATTATAGTATTTGGGGTTTATATAATAAGATTAGGATCACTTATAGATGGACAATCAAATTTTGAATTCACAAGATCAGAGTTTATAAGGTTTTTCAATGCGATTTTAGCTGCATTAGGAGTTTTAAGTTGTTTACTATCATATAGTAGCAATAAGAAAAAAGAGTTATTTTTAATATCACTAATGTATATAGTTTTTTTATTAGATATATGTATTTCTAATCAATTAAACTATGAAAGTAATAATGTTGAGGTATATCTTGCAATAGGGACAACGTTTATAAGAGTTGTAATCGCACTTATATCTATTAGTAACATGGAAAATCTTAAAGGCTTTATTATAGAAAATAAAGTTAAAGCATTTATAATAGTGGTAATTAGCACTTTTATGGTTACGTATATAGAGTATAACTACAAAATTTCAGAAAGTATAATGAATATGGAATTTTTCATAGCATATAATATACTACTATTTTTTATATATTTATTTATAGCTGTTATTTTTTATATAAAAAGTATATCAGAAAAAGAATATATATATGGAGTAATAGCATCTAGTATACTCATGTTTGCAACAAAGTCTATATATTCTATAGCAAGTTATATATATACGAATGATGAAATTAGATTAACATCAGTTTCAATAACTTATATAGGTTTTATAATGTTTATATTAGGGTTATTTATAGAACTTAGCGAAAATGTAAAGAAAAACAAAAAACTAGAAGAGCAAAAAGGTCTATTTTTTAGTATAGTAGAAGAAAGTAAACATAATAATATAATAATCTGTGATGAAAAATATAACATTAAATATTTAAATAAAAAGGCTATATCAAGTAGGAAGGAAGAGTATTCAGATTATTTATGCCGTGATAGAGAATATAAACTTAATATTGACAAGATATTTAAGGGAAAAATATTTTTTTATGAAATAGAAGAATGTTTACAAAAATATGATCATTATAACAAAGAAATATACATAGAAGGTGAAGATATATTCATAGATATATCTATACAATTATTTAAAAAAAATGATAAGAGATATAAAGTTGTAATTATTAAGGATGTATCTGAAAAGTATAAAATGCAAACAGCTTTATTAGAATATAAAAATATGAAAAAAGAAGAAAGAATGAAAAATGAATTTTTTGCTAATATAAGTCATGAACTTAAAACTCCTTTAAATATAATATATTCAACTATGCAACTATTAAATTATAGCTTAGATAAAAATAACTTTAAGGAAATATACTTAAAATATAAAAATAGCTTAGATATAAATTGCAAAAGAATGCTTAGATTAATAGATAATATAGTGGATATAACTAAATTAGAAGTAGGGTTTAAAGTTCCAGACTTTAGTAACTATGATATAGTAAGACTTGTTGAGGGGATAAGTACATCTGTTGTAAATTTTGCTAAGGTAAAAGAAATTGATGTAATATTTGATACAGATGTAGAAGAGCTTAACATAAAATGTGATCCAGATATGATAGAAAGAGTCATGTTAAATTTATTATCAAATGCTATCAAATTTAGTGATAATGGTGGAATTATTTTAGTAGATATATCAACTACAAACAAGTGGGTAAGTATCAAGGTAAAGGATGAGGGGATCGGTATACCTATTGAGATTCAAAATAAGATATTTGATAGATTTGTCCAGGGTGATAAGTCATTAAGAAGAGAAAATGAAGGTAGTGGAATAGGGTTAAGTATAACAAAATCTATTGTTGAGTTAATGGGTGGTAATATAAACTTAAAAAGTGATGGGGTAAGAGGAACAGAGTTTACTATTTTATTACCTAATGAAGTTTTAGAAGAGGAAAATAGCAAAAAAATAGTAAATAATGTTTACAAAGTAGATATACAAAAGATACAGCTAGAGTTTTCAGATATATATGAACTTTATGATGTAGTATAAATATATTTAGTGAAATAATATCAAATTAAAATTAATATAATAAAGAGTATAATTAAGTATCCAAAAGCTGACTACTAAACTTAATAGGAGTCAGCTTTTTTAATTAGCAAAATACCCTAGTTTAATATTATACAGAAAAGACCTCATATAAATACCTTTTACGTGTTTTCGATATAGGGTCTTTTTTGTACTTATTTTAATCATTTAACTAAGATTATAAGATTTAATTTTATGAAAAACTTTTAATGATTGTACAAATATGAAAAAACCAATAACTATTCCAAGAGATATTCCTAAAATTATCATAAAAGTTTCCATTCCCTTTTGTCTAAATACATTCATATTCATACTTATTGCTGCTAACATTGTATAATAAAAGCTACTACCTGGAAGTAATGGAACAACTGAAGGAATTAAACAAATATTAGCTGGTGTTTTTAACACACGTGCCATAATCTCAGAATATATACATACCAATATAGCAGATAAAAAATTTGCTAGAAATAAACTATTGCTCATATTCAAAACGAATAAATACATTATCCATGAAATAAATGCACCAAATGAGATTGGTATTAACTTTGACTTATCTACATTAAAGTAAATAGCAAAGCCAACTGTACCAGAGACAGCCGTTATAATTTGTATTAAATTACTATCCATAATTAAAATCCTCCAAGACTATATATGAAAAATACCAAATACTACAAGAGATAAGCCAAATCCTAATGCAACGGATAATGCAATTAAGACAGACTCAATTATTCTATAAAGACCGGCTATAATATCTCTATAAAATATATCTTTAACACCATTTACTAGCGCTAATGTAGGAATAAATAACATTATATTTCCTATCATAATTTTATCTACATTTTGTCCTAGTCCAAATTTAACTAAAATTATTCCGAAACATCCTGTTATAAAACTTAAAATCATTGTATATATCAAATTATTAGAACCATTCAAATTACAATATTTTTCCATAAAGAAAACAATCCCACCTATTACCCCTGCTAATATACCATCTAAAAAGCTTCCTCCAAAAAATATAGCAAAGGATAGAGAAGATAAAATATATCCAACACAGTTATAATAGCCGGAATTGACTGAGGAAACAGCCTTTTTAGTCATATACTCAATATCTTTTATATTTGGGGCATTTTTACAAATATATCTTGATAATTCATTTAAAGACTCTAATTTTCCTAAGTTATTTGATACCTTTTCTATTCTTACTGATTGAGTAGAATGATATCCTTCTTTAGTCTTTATAGTTGCAATTATTAAGGTTGTTAAAGCATAAATTTCTACATTATCTATACTATAAGTCTTACAAATACGTCTAATACTATCTTCAACTCTCCATATTTCAGCACCAGCACTTAACATTGATTTTCCAATTTCAAGGGCAACACTTAATAAATATTCACTTTCTCTCTGATTCATAATATATATCTCCATCAAATATATGTCTTAATTTTAGTACTTTAGTTTAATAATATCTAAATACATACTTATACTACTCAAATGGTTGATTTATGTAACTTCATCAAAAAATTTATAAAATACAATTCATCATTAAAAAACTCATGATGAAGCCATATGTATATGAAAATATATAAATTCATAAAAATTAGATTTATAATTTAAATTCGAAATTCCAGTCTTGGAATTTAATTTTTCCTTAGTAATAAAAAAATTTATTTTACCCATATCATACCTTCTTTTTTTATTAGATTTAAATCTGATAAGAAAAAACTTACTATGATCTCAATTATTTGTTAATGAAGTTACTTAAGCTTATGAGCTATATAAATAGTAACTATATTTACAATATATATTGTAAAATTTTGTATTTTTATGTAAGAATTTCACGACATATAGTATAACACAAAGTAGATTAAAAATATATTCTCTTATATATAAGTAATTTGAAAATAGAATTGATAATATTTAATGTGTAATCTATACTTAAAAGGTAACTAGTTAAATACTCAGATGATAATGAAATAATGCAAAAAAAGCATATATCTAGGCAATGTTTTTTTATTGATTTAAATAATATATCAATAGGTGAGAAATTAATTAAAAGGGGAAAATTAATTATGCATGAAAAGTTTAAAATATTAAGCAATGATGTAAAAATACCTTTAGTTGGTTTTGGCACATACAAGTCAGGAAATGATGAAGAAACGGCTAGATTAGTAATAAAGGCTTTAAATGCAGGATATCGGATGATAGATACTGCCTATTTTTATGGAAATGAAGTTGGCATAGGTAAAGGGATAAAAGATAGTGAAATAAATAGAGAAGAAATATTTTTAGTAACTAAGCTTTGGAATGATGACCATGGATATGAAAAAACTATTGAAGCTTTCAATAAATCACTAAATAATTTGCAAGTAGATTATATAGATTTATATTTAATTCATTGGCCAAATAAATTAAATAATGAAACATGGAAAGCATTTGAATACTTATACGAAACAGGAAAAGTAAAAGCTATAGGTGTATGCAATTTTAAAGTAAATCACTTAGAAGATCTAAAGAAAAGCGCAAAAATAATGCCAATGATAAATCAAGTAGAAATTCATCCTTTTAGTACTAAAAATGAAATTTTAAATTACTGTAAAGACAATAATATTCAAGTTATTGCATGGAGCCCTATAAGTAGGGGGAGGGTATTTTCTAGTGATTTAATGGTAAACTTATCAGAAAAATATAAAAAAACAATAGCTCAAATAGTATTGAGATGGCATATACAAAGAGGAATTATACCTATACCAAAATCGTCAAATGAAGATAGAATAAAAGAAAATATAGACATATTTAACTTTGAAATTTCAAATGAAGATATAGAAGCTATTAATTCATTAAATGAGGGCGATTATGTATCTGTATCAAAGCCTCCGATTAATACTATATATAGCAAAGTAGTTAAAAACATATCACTATAAGTGATGCGGTTTTTAACTTATAAATAAATGTATTATGTGTAATATGTCAAAAAAGAAAGTACTAATTATGAGTTTTATAAAAGATTTAGTTTTAATATTATTATGGATATGAAAATATTTATATAGTATTAAAATATAAATATAATTTAGAATAATTATGCTATACTTATTATTAACAGATTATTAAATTTACTAAATAATAGGGGGAACATATGAATAATCAAGGGGAAAATCAAAAGAATGTAAAAGATACATCTAGTGTAGTAGTAGAAAAACTATTAAATTCTAGATCAATAATCATTTCAGGAGAGATAAACCAAGAGTTGGCTGAAAAAGTAGCAACACAATTATTAATCCTACAGGAAATGGGAGACGAACCAATAAAGATATTTATTAATAGTCAAGGTGGTCATGTAGAAGCAGGGGATACTATACATGATATGATTAAGTTTATTAAACCTCGCGTTATTATAATAGGTACTGGATGGGTTGCAAGTGCAGGTATAACAATTTACCTTGCTGCTGACAAAGAAGACAGATATTCACTGCCTAATACTAGATATATGATACATCAACCATTAGGTGGATGTAGAGGTCAAGCTACAGATATACATATAGAAGCAAAAGAGATAGTAAGAGTTCGAAAAAGAATTAATAATATAATTAGTGCTGCTACAGGACAATCCTTAGAAAAGGTAGAAAAAGATACAGATAGAAACTACTGGTTAAATGCAGAGGAAGCAGTTGATTATGGTATAGTAAGTAAAGTTATATCAAGTTATGATGAGTTATCTAATTTATAAGATGTATATGTAATAAATAGAATAACTAATATATATGAAAAATTAAAATAATAAAAAAGCCGTATCACAATCAAATGATACGGCTTTTTATATATTAGTAGATTATAAATTACTTAAATTCTCCTAAGGTTATAATATGTCAAAAAAACAATAAAAGTGTAACTGTTTGAAACTATATATCATATTAATATATAAACACATAATTAAGGGAGGAATATAGGTGTATAGTAATAACTTTGACAATATAACTAGAAAATTTAATGTTACAGTATTATCCATTCCGATTGTATATGACTTTTTTGGCGACTATGATCCAAATGGAATGATGTATATATTAAGTGAAGATAAAGGGAAAGTGAAAGAGAAGGCTTTGAAAAATTTCAACAATAAAGATCAAAAAGGAGATCCACTTCCAATACCTACAGAAGAAGTTCAACCTCTTACAATAAGGGCAAATGTCGGAGATACAGTAAGAATAGAGTTTGAGCACAATGAAAATAGAAGGTTATCAATTCATATGCAAGGACTTAAGTACAGAAATATAAAATCTGATGGTGCTAATGTAGGTTACAATGAAGACTCTACAGTTGGTCCAGGTGAAAAGATAATATATGAATGGTATGCAGATAGAGAAGGAATATTTTACTTTAGTGATATGGGAGATACTAGATTTAGTGAAGATGCAACTAATATACATGGCCTATTTGGAGCACTTATAGTACAAGCTAAAGGATCTACATGGACAGACCCTGTAGATGGATCTGAACTTCGAAGCGGTATATTTGCTGATATACACAATCCATTTAAGCCAAGTTTTAGAGAATATGCAGTGTATTTTCATGATGAACTTGAAGTTGTAAATAGATTTGGAAATCAAATAATAGATCCTCATACTAATCAACCAATGGCAGTAACTGCTATCAGTTATAGATCAGAGCCAATGGTAAATAGAGCTAATTTAATACCGCTAAAAGATAGAGGTATTAAATGTTGTAATCCTTTTAATCCAGAGGATAGCTGCAGCCGCACAGATATAATAGAGCCTAATCATATGCTAGTAGATGGTGAAGACGTTTCTATGAGCTCATGGACTTATGGAGATCCATCAACTTTTATACCAAGAGCATATAAAGGAGACCCCTCAAAATTTAGACTTATACATGGAGGTGTATTAGAAACACATGTATTCCATCTTCATACACATCAATGGAAGTTAGAACCAGATGATCCGAATTCTACTATAATAGACTCTATATCAGTAAGCCCTCAAGAAAGTCATACTATAGATATATTACACGGAGCAGGAAGCTTACCTGGGTCTATAGGAGATCACATATGGCATTGTCATTTATACCCTCACTTTCATGAAGGAATGTGGTCTTTATGGAGAGTATTTGATAGATTAGAAACAGGCAAAGATGTAATACTTGAAAATGGAGAAATCATACGTCCACTATATCCAGATGGAACTTATATAAAAGCTCTAAATCCTTTACCAGATAGAGAAAAACCACCTAAAAAAGATTTAGACCATCCAGGGTATCCAGGGTTTATAAATGGAGTGTTTAAAGAAAGGGCAAAACAGCCGCCTTTAGGAATACTTAATCAAAACGGTCAAAATAAAATGTGCCCAACTGATATTGAAAGAGCAAACCTTTCGAAGGATGTTACTAGAGGAGCTTTATACACTCAACCTTGTCCAGATACAAGTAAATGCTACTTTAAAGAGCCAGATGCTATTTTTGAACTATTTGCACTACAAGCAAAATTGATATATAACAATGCAGGGTGGAATGATCCATATGGAAGATTTTATGTTATGAAAGAGCAAATAGAAGAATATACAGGACATAAGATGACAGATGAAAATAAAGAAAAGTTAGCTAAAATGTATGTAGCTGGAATAGAAAATGAAGAGATTAATGTAGAGCCATTAGTTATAAGAGCTAATGAGGGTGATTGTATAGAAGTTAGACTTACTAATTTCTTACCAGAAACATTACCGAAAACAGAATTTCAATTAGAAACTTTAACTGATAATGTAGGCTTTCATATACATTTAGTTAAGTTTGATGTTATAGCTTCAGATGGTGGTGCAAATGGATATAATAATATGGCTTCTGTTTTTTATGGAGAAACTATAGTAGAAAGATATTATGCTAATGAAGAATTAAATGCTTGTTTCTTCCACGACCATCTTAATCCAAATTCACATCAACAACATGGAGTGTTTGGAAGTCTTATAATAGAACCTAAAGGATCCACATACCATGATCCGAAAACAGGTAATCCAATAAAATATGGGACAAAAGCAGTAATAAAAACACCTTCAGGTAGAACTTTCAGGGAGTTTGGATTATTTGTTCATGACTTTGCATTACTATTTGATAAAGATAAAAATCCATTAAATCCACCGCCATTTTCAGGGTCACATGATGATCCAGGTGTTATGGGCATAAATTATAAATGCGAACCCTTAAGAGAAAGATTAAATGGTAATGACCCAAATCATGTATTTAATGATCCAGCTTATGTATTTAGTTCTAACGTACATGGTGACCCAGTGACACCATTACTAGAAACATATCCAGGAGATGAAATTGTAATAAGATTATTAGATGGAGCACAAGAAGAGCAACATGCATTTAATATAAATGGAATGAAGTGGAGAAAAGAAATAACAGATAAAAAATCACCATTAGTTCAATCTCAAACATTAGGAATATCAGAAGCATTTAATATAAAAATAACAGATGACTATAAAGCAGGTGATTATATTTATTACTTTGGAGGACAAGATGATTTCTGGTTAGGTTTATGGGGAATAATAAGAGTTTATAAAGATAAAACTGAAAAATTATTGCCTATAGGTAATAATAATAATTGTATAAATAATATGGATACAATGAAAAATAAAAATATAATCACTAGAGAGTTTCATATAGCAGCCATCCAAAAAGATATACTATATAATAATTTTAAAGATCATGATCCAGATGGATTGTTATTTGTGCCATATGAACACAAAGATGCTATAATTAATGGAACGATGGAACCAATTCCATTAATATTAAGAGCAAATAAAGGTGAATATATAAAAGTAACTTTAACTAATTTATTCACTAAACCAATACCATACCAAGATTTTCCAGGAGTACCAGTGGATAAAGAAATTAAGCCGTCTATGAGGGTAGGAATTAGCCCACAATTTTTAAAATTTGATCCAATAAATAGTAGTGGTATAAATATAGGATATAACGATGTAGATCAAACTGTAGGACCTGGAGAAAGTATAGAATATTTATGGTACGCAGATGAAGAATATGGAACTTGCTTATTATCATCATTTACAGATATAAGAAATCATAGATATCATGGTTTATTTGGAGCAATAATAATAGAGCCAGAAGGATCACAAATACGTAGTTCTAGCAATAATGGAAATAAAGACAATTATAAAGAACAAGTAACAGTATCTGTAGATGGAAATGAACAATTTAGAGAGTTTGTAATGTTTATGCACAATGGAATAAGACTTTTGGATGCACATGGTAATTTAATAAAAACTAATCAAGTAAATGAAGATGGTGAAGTACCTGAACCAGTAGATTTTGAAGATAGAGGTGAAAAAGGATTTAATTACAGATCAGAAAGATTTTTTAATAGATTAAAATATAATCCTAACTATGATATATCAAAAATATTTAGCTCTAAAGTTCATGGAGATCCAGCTACACCAATATTTGAAGCTTCACCAGGAGAAAAAGTTATAATAAGACTTCTAATGCCAGCCGATAAGCCTAGAAATACTTGCTTTGTACTTCATGGACATGAATGGAAAGCCCAACCAGAAGAACCATTTACAAGAATCATATCAGCTCAAGGAGCTATGAATATAGGAAATGTGTTTAATATAGAATTACTAAATGGAGCATCCATGATACCTGGGGACTATTTATATAGATCTGGGCTTATAAGATGGGATATAGAATCAGGTATGTGGGGTATATTTAGAATTAATAATTAATACGTAAAGTCATATCTCAATTAAAAGATAGTCTTCATAAAATTAAATTAAAAAGCTATATAAACTTAAAGTTTATATAGCTTTTTAATTTAATTTGAAATTGATTGTAAAAATTTAGGTATTATATCATGATTGTAGTGCTTAAAGAAATAATTTCATAGATAATAACATTAAGCTAATTCTAAAGCAATTTCCATCATTTTAGTAAAAGCAGTTTGTCTTTCCATAGCAGTAGTAGCAACACCTTCAAAAGGTAAATCAGATATTGTTAACATACATAATGCATTAACTCCTGCACGAGCAGCGTTCATATATAAAGCAGCAGCCTCCATCTCAACAGCTAATACATTCATCTTACTCCATGATTTTAATGCATCTAAACCGCCATCGTTGTAGAAAACATCACTAGAGAATATGTTACCAACTACTGGAGTTATTCCCTTTTCTAAAGCTATATCATGAGCTTTTTTTACTAATTCAAAACTAGCTATTGGAGCAAATGTACCAGGTAAATTATACTGAGACCCGTAATTTGAATCAGTACAAGCTGCCATACCTATAACTATATCATGTATTTTTAGATTGCTATTTAAAGCACCAGCAGAACCTATTCTTATAAGATTTTTAACACCATAAAAATGTATTAATTCATAAGAATATATTCCCATAGAAGGTCCACCCATACCAGTACCTTGAACTGATATTCTTTTACCTTTGTAATATCCTGTATATCCGTACATTCCCCTAACCGTATTATACTCAACTGCATTTTCTAAAAAATTTTCAGCTATAAATTTAGCTCTTAATGGATCTCCAGGTAAAAGTATAGTTTCAGCTATATCTCCTAAATTTGCAGCGTTATGTGGTGTTAATCCCATGTCTAAATCCTCCTAAAATGTCATATATATTTTAAATATTATTTTCTATTATCATATTCCTTTTGATTAACAGGAATAGTTATTTCTCCCTTTTTCACTTTTTCAGTTTGTTCTTTAACAAATGCTAAAATTTCTTCATTAACATTTTTTTCAGTAGTAGGAGCTATTCCAACTCCATCTTCATTAATTCCGAAAACACTTATTTCCCCACCTTTAAAATCTCCGTTAACTAAATCTTTAACCGTATTATATACTACCATATCAACCCTTTTAATAGCAGAAGTTATAACATTGTCAGGTGCTAAAGAGTTTTGGTCTTTATCAACACCTATTGCCATTTTATTATTTTCTCTAGCAGCTTCTATAGCTCCCGAACCAGTATCTCCAGCTGCTGTAAATATTATATCTACATTATTTGAATGCATTTGATTAGCAATAGCTTTTCCTTTAGCCGCATCTGAATAAGTATCTGCATATTGTCTTAAAACTTTAGTACCCTTTCCTGCATCATCAACACCTGCTAAGAAACCATACTCAAAACTTTCTATTATTGGATTTTTAGTACCCCCTATAAAACCAACAGTATTAGTTTCAGTTTTCATACCAGCTATTAATCCTACTAAATAAGATGCTTCTTCAGCATTAAACATTATAGAGTTTACATTTGCTGGTTGCTTTTCATAAGAATGATCTATAATAGCGAATTTTTGATCTGGATAGTTTTCAGCAGCTTCTCTTATAGCTTCATCCATTTGAAAACCTATACCAATTACTAAGTCAGAATCATTATCTACAGCTGTTTCAACATTTTGAGCATAATCAGACACTTGTTTAGATTGTATGACTTCAACATCAACTCCAAGCTCTTTTTCAGCTTTTTGCAGTCCTTCCCAAGCTGATTGATTAAAAGACTGGTCATTTATACCACCTAAGTCAGATATCATAGTTATCTTTAAAGTATCAGATTCTTTACTACCACTACTTGAACTACATCCCACAAGAGCAAAAGACATCAATGATAAAACAACCCCTGATGTCAATATTTTCTTAAACCTCATATTTTACCTCCAATGTTCATTGATTGATTTTATTTTAATATAAAACTTATATAAAATACAACAGTTTTTTATAAAAAAATACAAAATATGATATACTAATAAAAAATATTCAATAAGTATGATGTATTAAATAAAAATAATAAATAAATAAATCGTATTTTAAGTTTAAAATATTGAAAAATGTTCGTGATTAATATATAATTTTAAAAAATGAGAAAAAGGGAGTTTATTATGAAGCAGATACTTATAAAAAATGCATATTTGATAACAATGAATGGACAAAGGGAAGTTTATGAAAATGGCAAACTGTTAATAGAAGATAATAAAATAAAGGCAGTTGGAAATTTTGATGAAAGTATAGTAAGTTCTGGTGCAGAAGTGTATGATGCAAAAGGGAAAATACTTATGCCAGGATTAGTAAATACTCATGTTCATTTGTCTCAACAACTAGGCAGAGGAATAGCAGATGATGTAAATTTATTAACTTGGTTAAGAGAACGAGTATGGCCTTATGAAAGTAGTTTTGATTATGAAGATTCATTAATATCATCAACAGCTTGCTGTATAGAATTAATACGTTCAGGAGTAACAACTTTCTTAGAATCAGGCGGACAATATGTAGATGCAATGGTAGAAGCAGTAAATAAAACAGGAATAAGAGCATGTTTAGCAAAATCAGTAATGGATGAGGGGGAAGGATTACCTAAAGCATTTGATAAAGCTGCACAAGAAGAATTAGATACACAAGAAGAGTTATATAATAAATATAACAATACATCTAATGAAAGGGTAAAAATATGGTTTGCTCTTAGAACAATATTTAATAACTCTGATGAATTAATACTTAAAACTAAACAATTAGCAGATAAATACAAAACAGGTATACATATGCATGTTGCTGAAATAGAAGATGAAGTTGAATTTGCAAAGCTTAGAGCAGGGCTTACAACAGTAGAACATCTAAATAAATTAGGAGTGCTAGATAAAAATTTATTGGCTGTTCATACAGTATGGTTAACAGAAAGAGAAATAGAGCTATTTAGATTCTATGATGTTAAAGTTTCACATAATCCAGCAGCAGCTATGAAAGTAGTATTAGGGTTTGCATCAGTACCTGAAATGTTAGAAAAGGGAATACCTGTATCAATAGGAACAGATGGAGCTCCGTCAAACAATAGAATGGACATGATGAGAGATATGTACCTAACATCATTAATACATAAAGGTAGAACGTTAAACCCAGAAGTTGTAAATGCAGAGACAGTATTAGAAATGGCTACTATAAACGGTGCAAAGTGTGCATTATTAGAAAAGGAAATAGGAAGTCTTGAAGTTGGTAAAAAAGCAGATATGATAATACTTAACCCAAACACTATACATTCACTTCCAATGCATAATCCAATAGGAAATATAGTATACTCTATGAGTAGTGAAAATATTGAATCAACAATATGTGATGGTAAGTGGTTAATGAAAGAAAAAGAAATATTAGTATTAGATGAGGTAGAGCTTTTAGAAAAAGTAAAGAATCAAGCAGAAAAAATAAGAAAAAAAGCTAATATAAACTTAACAACTAACTTTAAAGTAATAAAATAAATATGATAAATTAATAAATTATGTAATTTTAAATAAATATAAAAATCCAACAGTAAAAGCTGTTGGATTTTTATATTAGAATCTACTACTTACTAGTAGCCGTGTTCATTTTATACTTTGCAAATCTAAGCCATAATCTTATTTTTCTAAATACATTACCTTGAGATAATATAGTAAATAATCCACAAACTATTAAAATAAAATAATATACAAATATTCCATATAAGAATACAGAATAACCAATAATAGCTTTAGAGAATATACCACCAAATATTGTAAAGAATGCTATTTCATTAGCACCAACATTGCCTGGTGTAGGCATAGCAGAAACAGCCATATATAAAAAGACTTGTAGTGACAGCATATAAAAATAAGAAGCACCACTTAATCTAAGAGCTTTATATATACAAAATGCTATGCTAAAGTAAATAGTAAGCTGAACAATTGTAAGTAATGTAGATTTAAACAAAGCTTTCTTATCCTTTATAAAGGATTTAATGGAAAAATTATACTCATCTATAAAGCTATTCACTTTTGGTCGTTTGTTATCTAAAAATTTTAAAAATTTAATTTTACTTAATAAATTAAAAATAAAGTGAACAAACTTTTTAGTTTGAGTTGGTCTATAAACTATAAAAAATCCGAAGCATAAAGTAACTATATTAAGAGACATACCCATAGCAATGAAAGTAAGTACAGGTTTTAAAGTAGATTTAAGAACATCTACATTAAAAGCCATTAAAAAAATACAATATAAAGTTACCATAATTTGATATATAACAGTTTTATTAGAGACAACTGCAACAGCTTTGCTAGCTGATATATTAGATTTTGATAACTCATAAACTTGCATAGGTTGACTACCAGATGCCATAGGAGTAACTAAGTTATAATAAAGACCTAATATACCTACTTTATATCCTAAAAATTTGGTTTTAGCTCCATGTATAGAGTTTATTATAACTCTTAAAATATAACCTTCTAAAATTATATATGAAATCATTAATAAAAATCCAACAGCTATATACTTATAATCAATTACTTTTAAAATATCAGATAAAATATTTATATCTAATGTACTAGCGACTAAATAAGTGGTTACTGTCATTAAAAGGATTAAAAAAATGTATTGCAAAAGATTTTTAGGCTTTTTACTTATTTTTTTCATAATACCACCCCTATTTAAAAATGTCTATTTTCAACTCTTTTAATTAAGTTCGAAATAAAAAATAGTATCTATCAAATTTACAAAAAACTATTAAATTTGTATATAAGTGATTTTTTATATAACAATAAAAAATCACATTTATCTTGCAATAAATCTCTTTGAATTCACCAAAGTTTATCGAATGTAAGTTATATATATATTATACATATAAAAAAAGGAATTACAAATGTATATATCAACTAAACTTATAATAGTTTCATATAAAGCGATATGCAGATGGTAATATTAAAATATTAGAAGGATAAATCATGGATAAATAGAATAAATTTTGAAAAAACTAATGTAAAAGTTTTTAGGAGGAATTATGCTAAAGAAACATAATTGTTTACAAGTTATAGAAAATACTTATTTAAAAGAAACTAAAATTATAAAGGCAAGTACCCAAAAAGAGCTTCAAGAAAAGATAAATAGACAAGTAGAGTTATGGAATGACAAAGAGATTTATTTAAAGCAGCAGATGAAATAAAAGTATACTGGAATATGATTAAACATATTAAAGATATATATAGGATTATGATATGTATGTAAGAATAAAATAATTTAAAAATGAAAAACTAAGACTAAAACAACATTTAGGAGGAACATCATGCAATTAAGAAGAGCAGCAGAGATAATGAACTCAAAGCAAAAGGAAAATATCGCAGTATATTATCAAAATGAGCCAGTAAATATAGTTAGTCTTAATAGTAATATAGGAACTGCATATGTTAAATCAATAAATAATAAAAGAGGTTTTGATATTTTAATAGAAGAGCTAAGTGAGAAAAAACAACAATAGAGAAAATTAATAGATTACATAATAATCTATATGCTTAACATACAATCATAAAAAGATGCTTAAAATAATTATTTTAAGCATCTTTTTAATTTAATCAAATATATCTAAAACTAGCTCGTTAGACAACTGTTGTAAAATCTTAACACCAGCAACACTATTACCCATAGCATCAAGTGAAGGTCCAAATACACCTATTCCCATTTTATTAGGTACAGTAGCAAGTATACCACCGCCAACACCAGATTTAGCAGGTATTCCAATATGTACTGCAAAATCACCAGATTCATCATAAAGGCCACAAGTAACCATTATAGACTTAACAATAGTACAAATATCTCTAGGTATAATCATTTCGCCAGTAAAAGGACTGACTCCTTTGTTAGCTAAAATAGCCCCAATCCTTGCCAAATCCATAGCAGTAACAGAAATAGAACATTGTCTAAAATAACAGTCTAAAACATCTTCAACATTATCAATTAGGCCATGCCCCTTCATGTAATAAGCTAAAGACCTATTTATATCACCAGTTCTTTTTTCAGATAAATAAATATCTTCAATTACATGAATATTAGGATTGTTAGTTAACTTTCTAGTAAATTCTAATATTCTATTGGTTTTCTCATTACTATTTTTACCCATTATAAGTGAATTAACAATAATAGCACCTGCATTTATAAATGGATTAGATGGATAAGGCTTATTATTTATTTTCATATTAAGAATAGAATTAAAAGCAAAACCACTAGGCTCAACCCCTATTTTTCTAAAAACATACTGTGGTGAATTATCCATCATAGCCATTATAAGAGCTATGACCTTAGAAGTACTTTCTATTGCAAAAGATTTATTATAATCTCCAGCAAAGTATTCCTTACAATTGCAATCTCTCAAATCTACAATAGCTACACCAAGCTGGTTTTCATCAACTTCAGCAAGTGCTGGTATATAGGTAGCTACATGACCATTTTTTATGTATTTTTTGTTTTCATTAACTATTTTGTTTAGTAAATCAAACATAAAAATCGCTTCCTTTTTTATAAAATTTGTTATTAGTAGTGTACTTACCCTAAAGCACATCAAAAAAACATATCTAAAAATTCAAAAAATATTATAACAAATTAACTATTACCAAATTTAGAATCTATACAATCAAATGATTACTTAACTTTATATATAAAGTTAAAAATAAATAGAATAGGATTAGTAAAAAAGCATATATACTCTATAAGAACTAAAAATAGAAGAAAGAAAAAGGGGGAGATAATGAAGGGTTTAATAAACAAATGGAATAAAATAAGTTTGGTAAAAAGAATATTAATAGGACTGATAATAGGAATAATACTTGCGCTTACAGCTAAAGACATAGCAAGTCCAATAGTGATTTTTGGTTCTTTATTCGTAGGGGCATTAAAAGCAGTAGCACCAATTCTTGTATTTTTCTTAGTAATGTCAGCGATATCTAGCCATGAAAAAGGTCAGCAAACAAATATGAAATCAATTTTAGTACTTTATTTGTTAGGAACATTTTTAGCTGGATTAACAGCAGTAGTGGGAAGTTTTATATTTCCAACAACATTAACATTAGTAGAGGGAGCTAAAGATGTTGTACCACCAGAAGGTATAGTAGAAGTATTAAAATCATTACTAATGAATGTGGTTGATAATCCAGTAAGTGCACTTTTAAATGCAAATTATATAGGTATATTATCATGGTCATTAATGCTAGGATTAGCTTTAAAAAATGCCTCAAGTTCAACAAAATTAGTAATATCAAATGTATCAGATGCTCTATCAACGGTTGTAAGGTGGATAATAAATTTTGCACCACTTGGTATAATGGGATTGGTATTTAATTCTATAGCAACACAAGGAATAGAATCACTTCTTAGTTATGGACATTTAATAGTAGTATTAATAGGATGTATGGCATTTATAGCATTAGTAGTAAATCCTATAATAGCTTATGTATACATGAGAGAAAATCCATATCCTTTAGTATTTAAATGTTTGAAAAATAGTGGAATAACCGCATTTTTCACAAGAAGTTCAGCTGCAAATATACCAGTAAACATGAAGCTATGTGAAGAATTAAATTTAAATAAAGACACATACTCAGTATCAATACCACTAGGAGCAACTATAAATATGGCAGGAGCTGCTATAACAATATCAGTATTAACATTAGCAGCAGTCAATACTTTAGGAATAGAAGTAGATATGGGTATGGCATTATTGCTTAGTTTAATGTCAGCAGTAAGTGCTTGTGGAGCATCTGGAGTAGCAGGAGGGTCACTACTTTTAATACCTCTAGCTTGTAGCTTATTTGGTATATCAAACGATATAGCAATGCAAGTAGTAGGAGTAGGATTTATAGTAGGGGTTATACAAGATTCTTGTGAAACAGCACTAAATTCTTCTACGGATGTGCTTTTTACAGCCGTGGCAGAATATGCTAAAAATAGAAAAGAGAAAAAAGGAGCATAAAAATAAAACTTAAATGAGCGTAATTTATATATTTAAAATGTATTTATACTAAATTAGATAGAAAATAAAAAAGAGGATACTTATCCTCTTTTTTATTTAAATAAATTAAAGTATGTTTTAGATTACATAAACTAACTAGCAAAATGTATAACAGGTTTATTAATATATTTAAAAGACTTTAAAGTATCTGCATCTAAATTTTCTTTGAATATATCAATAGCAGTTATTTGACTGTTGTTGTAAGTAGTATAGTAATAAACTCCAGTTTCCTGGCACATACAAGCTTTATATAAAGTTATATCATTTATTGTTAAATTATTATATAAATTTTATAAACAAATAATTAAACTTAAAAATAAAAAATAATAAAACAAAAAAGTGCTTAATTTAAGCACTTTTTTTGTATGAGTAACATTTTTAAGATTTATTTATTATTTTTCTTTTAAGATTTCTTCTATAGAAGATACACATCTACCACATCCAGTAGCTGCACCAGTAGCATTTTTAATATCTTCTACTGTTTTAGCGCCTTCTTCTATAGCTTTTTTTATATCTAAATATTTAACTTGTTTACAAAAACATACTGTTTTATTTTCCATTTTAAATTCTCCTTTAAACTTTAATGTATTCTTACAATTGTAGATACCCAAGGAAAAGGTGTTCAATCATAAAAATTAAAATATTATGTCTTAAAAAGTTATCGCATCTATGTTTATATAATTAGCATATGTTATTTATTTTAAAGTATGAAACTTCTAATAAGACATCTAAATTATAATCTATACAAAAGAAAAATAAAGTACAGAAAAGATTTTTAAGTAAACAGTTGTATAATACTTTTTAAATTGTTAAAAATAATCTTAGTTTAAAATATAAAAAGAAGGATGAGTATATATGAAAAAAATAAGTTGTAGTGTAACAAACTGTGCTCATAATTGTCAAGATACTTGTTATGCTAATCGTGTAAATATAGGTGGACAAGGAGCAAAAAATACAGAAGAAACATGTTGTGGTTCTTTCTTAGACAAAAGACATTACTCAACGTTAATAAATAATGCAAGTGAAGGTAAAAATTCAAGTAATGCTTGTGATTGTTTAATATGCAATGTAGCTACATGTACATATAACAATAACAAATTATGCAATGCAGATGTAGTACAAGTAAGTGGAGAAAATGTAAACTTATATATGGAAACAAAATGTTCTACATTCAAGCAAAAATAAGGAGGAAAATATGAGTGAAAATATAATATGTCTATGCAAAGGCATAAGTGAGGAAGCAATAGTAAAAGCTATAAAAGAAGGAGCAACAAGTATAGAAGCTGTAAAAGAAAAGACTGAAGCAACAACTGGTCCATGTAAAGGCAGCAGATGTATTTCTAAAATTGAGGAATTAATAGAAAAACATAAATAAAGAAAAAAATCTTAGAATTACTAAAATACTCCATATATTTTTATATTAAAAAATATATGGAGTATTTTTATACTAAAAAATATAAGTTAAAGGTAGTATATATTTTATTTATGTGCGCATACAAGCTTATAGTAGATTATTAAAAAATAAAGTATAATATATATGATTATTAGTTAAGGATTTGTAAAAATGAATGTAATAAAATATGATGAGACAATCCAAGGTTGGTAAACTCTATTGTATGTGCGATAGACATACTAGGATTTTCACAAATGATAGTGAATTCCTCTAAAAATGGATATGGGAATAATCTACCAACAGAAATAAACTACCTTATAAATAAAAATAAACAATGTATAATACCTAATAAATACAGTAAAGGTAAAATAAAAATATTTACGGATAACATGGTAGTGGCCTATCCTATAAAAGGGGATGGAGAAAAAGAACTAGATGAAATATTAGAAAATGTAGCAGAGTATCAGTTTAAACTATCCTTAGAAGGACTTTTCGTTCGTGGTGGTATAAGCATGGGGGACTTTTATATAAATGAAGATATAGTTTTTGGACCAGCGCTATTGGATGCCCACAACACAGAAAGTAAGATTGCTTGTTACCCAAGGATTATATTAGATAACAATACCGTATCAAAAGTACAAACTTATATGAACCATTATGATGTAGCACCTCAGAAAAATAAAATACTTATAGATAATGATGGAAATTGGTTTTTAAATTACTTAAATACTATATTTAATATTATACAGAGTGTAGTAATGAATATGAATTTGAGAGAGTTCAATATGAATTATTACTTAGACATAAAAAGAAAATAGAAGAACAATTATTTATAAATAGAGAAAACATGAGAGTATGGGACAAGTATATATGGACTGCAAATTATCATAATTATTTCTGTAGTATACATTTTCCTAAAGAAAAAGAATTAGAAATATCTAGAAAAGATTTACTTTCGTGGCCAAGGCAAATATCTAATCAAGATACATAAGAAAAAAGCTGTCTAAAAGAAGTTAAAATACTTTTAGACAGCTTTTTATATACAAAGAAGATAATACTCACAATTGAATTTAATATAGATATTTTGATTAATTTCAAAAATGAAAATATTTTTCTAAAATATAAATAATAGACTGAGAAAAATAATAAAAAAGGAAAAAAACTTGCAGAAATAAAAATGATATGATAAAATTTGAACATAAAAAACGATTGCGAAGAGGGGAAGATGATGTTTACACAAATAAAAGGAAAACTTATAGTATCGTGCCAAGCTTTAGAAAATGAACCATTACATAGTTCATTTGTAATGGGAAAGATGGCAAAAGCAGCTAAAGAAGGTGGAGCAGTAGCTATAAGAGCACAAGGCGTGGAAGATATATTAGAAATAAAAAAAACAACTAATTTACCAGTAATAGGAATTATAAAAAGAAATTATAGTGATTCAGAAATATATATAACACCTACCAAAAAAGAAGTAGAAGAACTTTCAAAGACAAAATGTGAAATGATAGCAATAGATGCTACTGATAGAGTTAGACCAAATGGTGAAACTTTAAAAGATTTAATAGATTATATACATAGCTTTGGTATTTTAGTAATGGCAGATATATCAACATATGAAGAAGCCTTAAATGCTCAAAATCTAGGGTGTGATTGTATATCGACAACATTATGTGGATATACTTCTTACTCAGAAAAGCATGAAGGTCCAAATTTAGAGCTTATAAAAAAATTATCAAATGAATTATATATACCAGTTATAGCAGAAGGAAGAATAAATACACCAAAGGATTTAAAGGATGTATATGAAAATGGGGCATTTTCAGCAGTAGTAGGTTCAGCTATAACTAGACCACAACTTATAACAGCAAAGTTTGTAAATGCTATAAAGTAAAATCATATAAAGGGGAGACAAATATGTTTAAATACTTACAAAAAGTAGGAAAGTCATTTATGCTACCTATAGCAATATTACCAGCAGCAGGTTTACTTTTAGGAATAGGAGGAGCATTATCAAATCCAAATACTATAAATGCTTATCCATTTTTAAATATACCGTGGCTACAAGCAATATTTACTATAATGTCATCAGCAGGAGACGCTGTATTTGGAAATTTAGCATTAATATTAGGAGTAGGATTAGCAGTAGGGTTAGCTAAAAAAGATAAGGGAACAGCGGCATTAGCGGCGTTGGTAGGATACGTTATAATGAATGCATCTATAAAAGCAATGCTTGGAATATTTACACCAGATGCACCAGCAATAGATACTGGAGTTATAGGTTCAATTGCAATAGCATCAGTTGCAGTATGGCTACATAATAGATACAATAACATACAATTACCAGCAGTACTTGGTTTCTTTGGTGGTTCAAGATTTGTTCCAATAGCAACAGCATTTGCATCAATATTTGTAGGAGCGATATTCTTTATAGTATGGCCAACATTCCAAGGTTGGTTAGTAGTATTAGGTGAGAAGATAGCAGTACTTGGGCCAGTAGGAACATTTTTTTATGGGTTCTTAATGAGAATTTGTGGAGCAGTAGGACTTCATCACATGATATATCCAATGTTTTGGATGACAGAGCTTGGAGGAGTAGCAACAGTAGCAGGAAAGCAAGTAGTAGGAGCTCAAAATATATTCTTTGCACAATTAGCAGATCCAAATCATGTAGGGTTATTTACAGAAGGAACAAGATTCTTTGCAGGTAGATTCGCAACAATGATGTTTGGGTTACCAGCAGCATGTTTAGCAATGTATCACTGTGTACCTAAAGAAAAAAGAAATTTAGTAGGTGGATTATTCTTAGGAGCAGCTTTAACTTCATTTGTAACAGGTATAACTGAGCCAATAGAGTTTATGTTCTTATTTATATCACCACTTTTATATGTTTTCCATGCAGTACTAGATGGTATATCTTTCTTTGTGGCAGACATATTAAACATATCAATAGGTAATACTTTCTCTGGCGGTATAATAGATTTCACATTATTTGGGGTATTACAAGGAAATGACAAAACAAATTGGATGTTAGTAATACCAGTAGGATTATTATGGTTTGCAATATATTATGTGTCTTTTAGATTCTTCATAACAAAGTTTAATATACCAACGCCAGGAAGAGGAGACGATGAAGTTGAAGAAGTTAAAGTAACTGATAAAGATTCTTTAAAGGACGATGCAGTTGTTATAATAGAAGCATTAGGTGGAGCAGAAAATATAGAAGAAGTTGATGCATGTATAACAAGACTTAGAGTATCGGTTAAAGATGTCAATAAAGTAGATAAAGCTAAAATTAAAAAAATAGGAGCAATAGATGTATTAGAAGTTGGTGGAGGAATACAAGCAGTATTTGGAGCCAAAGCAGTTTTATATAAAAATATAATAAATGATATATTAGGAACTAATGAATAATTTATATAGTTTCTAAATACTTAAAAGGTGTATAATATTTTATACACCTTTTAATATTAAAAATAATTAAAGGAAGTTAAAGAATTATTATAAAAAGGGCTGGTTAAATGAGTATAATAAATAAATTAGATGATAAAAATTTAAAATTTACTAAATCAGAAAGACAAATAATAGATTACATAAAAAATGATATGGAAAACTTTTCATATAAATCTATATCAGAAATAGCTAAAGATAATAATATTGGAGAAGCTACTATAACTAGATTTGCTAAGAAGATAGGGTTTAGTGGATTTCAAGACTTTAAGGTAACCTTAGCACAAGAAGTTACGAATATCCAGAACAAGCATATAATAGATAGCAGTATAGATAATAAGGAACATGCAAGAGAAACTGCTAAAAAGCTTTTACATAACAACATATATGTTTTAGAAAATACAGCACAAATAATAAACTATGAAGATATTCATAAGTGCTCAAAACTAATAAGAGAAGCAAATAAAGTGTATTTCGTTGGAGTTGGATATTCTGGAATAATAGCACAAGATATTAACTATAAATTTATGAGGATAGGGATAAATTGTAATTACTTTAGTGATAGTCATACTATATTAATGATGTCTTCTTTAATGAAAAAAGGAGATATAATAGTTTGTGTATCTCATACAGGAGAGACAGAAGATATAGTAAGTTCAGTAGAAATGGCAAAGAAAAATGAAGCTACTGTAATTTCAGTAACTAATGATAAAGATTCTAAGGTTAGGAGCTTATCAGACATATGTTTATCGTATATTTCAAATGAAGGAGTATTTGAAAGTGGTTCAATGTATTCAAAACTTGCTCAGATGTTTGTATTGGATATTATATATACACAAGTAGTCAAAGATATGGGTGGCATAGCACACGACAATAAATTAAAGACAACAGAAGCTATAAAAGGCAAATATACAATATACAGGTAAATGTGCTAATGTAAATTAGGGCAAGAATTTTCTTGGCCTTTTTTAATATTATAAAATTAATTAATAATACTTTCAAAGAAAACTAATTTTAAAAATTAATTTTCTTTAAAAGTATAAAAGATTATTTTTAAAGATAATACTAAATATGATATAATAAAATTTACGTAAAAACAGGAATTCTAAAAGGATGGTGTAGTACATGAAATGGACTGAAATAACAATAAAAACTTCAACAGAAGCAGTTGAAGCTATAACTAATATATTATACGAACACAATGTAGGAGGAGTATCTATAGAAGATCCTAAAGACTTCAAATTCCAAAAGAAAAATGAATTTGATTGGGATTTCGTTGAAGAAGAAATATTTAATAGTGGATACGACGGAGTAATAATAAAAACATACATAACAGAAGAAAGAGATGTAAGTGAAGATATTAAATCTATAAAAGAAAGAATAGATGGATTAAAAGAGTTCGGTATAGATGTAGGAGAAGCAATAGTTGAATTATCATACGTTGATGAAGAAGACTGGGCTAATGAATGGAAAAACTACTACAAGCCAACTAAAATAGGAGAAAAAATAGTAGTAAAACCAACTTGGGAAGAATATGAAGCTGGTGATGAAGACCTTATAATAGAGCTAGATCCAGGTATGGCATTTGGGACAGGAACTCACGAAACTACAAGCATGTGTATAAGAGAATTAGAAAAATACGTTAAGCCTGAAAGTAAAGTATTTGATATCGGATGTGGAAGTGGGATACTTGCAATAGCGGCTGCAAAGCTTGGAGCTAGAGATGTACTAGCAGTTGACTTAGACGAAGTAGCAGTTAAAGTATCTAAAGAAAATATAGAACTTAACAATGTATCTAAAAGTGTTAAAGCACTTCACGGTAATTTAATGGAAGTTGTAACTGATAAAGCTGATATAGTAGTTGCAAACATAATAGCAGATATAATAAAATTATTAGCTAAAGATATCAAAAACTTTATGAAAGATGATGCAGTATTTATATCTTCAGGAATAATACATGCAAAGGTTGATGAAGTTAAAGAAGCACTAGTTTCAAATGGATTAGAAATAGTACATGTAGAATCTTTAGGTGAGTGGAATGCTATAGTATCTAAAATAGCTAAGTAGGTGAAATTATGGATAGATTTTTTGTAGAAAAGAAAAACATAAACCTAGAAAATAACACTTGCATAATAGAAGGTGAAGACGTAAAACATATATCAAAAGTTTTAAGATGTAGAGTTGGAGAATGCCTAGAAATATGTGACAATGACAATAATGAGTATATAGCAGAGATTTCGGGTATATCTAAAGAAGAAGTAACTCTAGATATAGTAGAAACTATAGATATAAAAAGAGAATCAGACCTTAAAGTAAGGCTATACCAAGGGTTACCAAAAGGTCCTAAGATGGAAATGATACTTCAAAAGTTAACAGAAGTTGGAGTGGATGAAATAATCTTAGTACAAACTAAAAGAAGTGTAGCCAAAGTTGATGATAAAAAAGAAGACAAAAAAATAGAGCGTTGGGAAAGGATAATATACGAAGCTGCAAAGCAAAGTAAAAGAGGAAAAATACCAACACTTAGAGGCGTTTTAAGTTTCGAAGAAGCATTAGCTGATATGAAAAATAATGACTTTAATATAGTTCCTTATGAAAATGAAAGAACGAAGTCTATAAAACAAGCTATAAAAGATATAGATATAAATAATATAGGAATATTTGTAGGCCCAGAAGGTGGATTTGCAGAAGAAGAAATTAAACAAATAGAAGATATAAATGGTCAATCGGTATCTCTTGGACCTAGAATACTAAGAACTGAAACGGCATCAGTAGTAGCATCTTCTATAGTTTTATATGAATTAAGTGACTTAGGAGGACAAGCATAAGTGAAAAAAGTAGCATTTTACACATTAGGTTGTAAAGTAAATCAATACGAAACAGAAGCTATGCTTGAAATGTTCAAAAAAGATGGATATGTTCAAGTTGAAAGCGAAGACTATGCAGATGTTTATGTTATAAACACTTGTACAGTAACACATATGAGTGATAGAAAATCACGTCAATATATAAGAAGAATGAAAAAGAAAAATCCAGACGCAATAATAGCAGTTGTTGGTTGCTATTCTCAAGTATCACCAGAAGAAATACTTGAGATAGAAGAAGTAAACTTAGTAATGGGTACTAACGAAAGAAGACAAATAGTTGAAGAAATTAAAAAACTAGATGCATCTCAAAAAGCTAGTACAGTAGATGATATAATGAAGGTAAGAGCCTTTGAAGAAATAGAAATAAATCAAACAAACGGAAAAACTAGAGCATTTATGAAAATACAAGATGGATGCGATAGATTTTGTTCCTACTGTATAATACCTTATGCTAGAGGTGGAAAAGTAAGAAGTAGAGATTTAGAAAGTATAGTAAATGAAGCTAACAAATTAGCAGATAAAGGATACAAAGAAATAGTTCTAACAGGTATACATGTTGCATCTTATGGAAAAGATGTAACAGATGCTAATATGAATTTATTAACTGTTATAAAAGCAATAGATGAAATAGAAAACATAGAAAGAATAAGATTAAGTTCAGTTGAACCAGTATTATTCACAGAAGAGTTTGTTGAAGAAGTTTCTAAAATGGACAAAGTGTGTCCTCACTATCATTTATCATTACAAAGTGGATGTGACGAAACACTAAAGAGAATGAATAGAAGATATACAACTAAAGAATACAAAGAAATAGTTGATAGATTAAGAGCACATATACCTGATGTTGCAATAACAACAGATATTATAGTAGGTTTCCCAGGGGAAACTAATGCAGAATTTAGTGTAACAAATAAATTCTTAGAAGAAATAGAACTTTCACAAATGCATGTATTTAAATATTCACCAAGAAAAGGGACACCAGCTGCAACTATGGAAAATCAAATAGATCCTCAAATGAAGCAGTTAAGAAGTGATAAGCTTATAGCTTTAGGTCATACAAACTTTAAAAAGTTTGCATCAAAATATGAAGGTAAAGAAGTAGAAGTACTATTTGAACATAGAATGAAGGATAATAAATTTGAAGGATTAACAACTAATTATATAAGAGTTATAGTTGATAGTGAAAAAGATATACAAGGTCAAATACTTAAAGTTAAGATAACTAAGGTTAATGATGAATTTGTAGAAGGAATTTTAGTATAATATGTAGAAATATAAAATGACTTAAAAGAAATTATGGCTATTTATAAAAACTGTCATAATTTCTTTTAGTACATTTAATTAAATACAGTATATATTAAAAAAATTGCGTAATACGCGTTTAAAGGTTTGTGTAAGGCATTTTAAATAATAGTAGGTAAAATAATTATATACAAATAGATTAAGTAGCCTAAAAAGTTAAATAATAAACAAAAAGGAGAAATATTATGAGTTGCATATTCTGTAAAATAATAGATGGAGAAATACCATGTTCTAAAGTTTATGAAGATGATAAAGTATTAGCATTTAATGACATAAATCCAGTAGCACCTATACATATATTAGTAATACCAAAAGAACATTTTGATAGTTTAATAGATATATCTGAGGAACAAATGGACATAATGGCGCATATACATAAGGTGATAAACAAAATAGCTAAAGAACAAGGCTTTGATAAAGATGGTTTCAGAGTTATAAACAACTGTGGCGTAAATGGAGGTCAAGAAGTAAAACATCTTCATTATCATATACTAGGTGGCCAAAAATTACCGATGTATGAAGCTATGAATAAGTAAGAAAAATTTAAAAAATTCTTCTTAAATAAAATACTTGAAAAAAAAATAAAAGTAGTTTATAATAAACAAAGTGTGAGGTTATAATACATATAAATGTTATAATCTTTGTTATAGACACAGCAGAATTCGCACTATCGGAGGGAGGGAAAATGAAATGTCAGAAGTAAGAGTAAGAGAAAACGAAACATTAGACAGCGCGTTAAGAAGATTCAAGCGTTCATGTGCAATGTCTGGCATCATGTCTGAAGTTAGAAAAAGAGAGCACTATGATAAGCCAAGCGTTAGACGTAAGAAGAAGGCAGAAGCTGCTAGAAGAAAAAACGCTAAGAAATAGTTAAAAAAGAAATAAAGAGGTGAGGGTAATGTCCCTTAAACAAAAGTTACAAGAAGATTTAAAGTCTTCTATGAAAAATAAAGATACAGTAAGAAAATCTGTGGTAACTTTAATAAGAGCTTCTATAAAGCAATTCGAGGTTGACAATAGAGTTGAGCTTGATGATGAAGGCATTATAGATATAATAGCTAAGCAGTTAAAACAGCGTAGAGATGGTTTAGCTGAGTTTAAAAAAGCTGGAAGAGAAGACTTAGTAAGTGAAGCAGAGGCTGAAATCGAAGTTTTAAAAGAGTACCTACCTCAACAGTTAAGCGAAGAAGAGCTAAACACAATTATAAAAGAAACTATATCTGAAGTAGGAGCTACTTCTATGAAGGATATGGGAAAAATTATGTCAGTTGTTAGACCTAAAGTTAAGGGAAGAGCTGATGGAAAACTAATAAACGAGTTAGTGAAAGCTAACTTACAATAGATAGAAAAACCTAGAGACTAGTCTCTAGGTTTTTTAATGTGCTTATTTAATTTTTTTAAGTCATCACCGGAAAATATAGTTAATATAAAGTCGGCAATAATTTCACCTATATCCAATAGAATATCCATATAAAATCCTCCTTTAAAATATTATATAAAAAAATAGATATAGAGTTTCTAAAAGCGAGTTTAAATAAAAATCATACCATATTAATATAAAAAAATAAGACTTACTTAAATTATAGCCATTGAAAAACAATATATCCATATAAATAAAGATAAAGACTAATGAAATATATATAATGTTCTGCTACAATCTTAAGATATATATAAATAATCGAAGGATTTTAAAATCATTAATATATGGCGTGTATTAAATTTTTAATTAAGGGGGATATTATGCTACCAATATTAGTAACTAAAAGGTGTATTTTAAAAGAGGTGTGTTTAGAAAATGCAAAAGATATGTATGAATACGCAAAAGAAGAGAAAGTAGTAAGGTATATGACATTTCCAAAACATGAAAGTTTAGAAAATACTAAAAATTTAATAGAAAGCTTTTTTATAGAAAGGTATAAACAAGGAATATCTTATGATTATGGTATAACATACAAAGAAAATAACAAATTTATAGGAACATCAGGGTTTTGTAGAATAGAAAATAAAGTAGCAACACTAGGATATTGTCTAAACCCAGACTATTGGAATAAAGGCATAATGACTGAAGTTGTAACAAGGCTAATAAAATTTGGATTTGATGATTTAAAATTAGAAAAAATAGAAGCACAATTTTATGACGGAAATATAAAATCAGGTAATGTAATGAAAAAATGTGGTATGAAATATTTAGGAAGTGAAGAAAGAGAAATAAAGCTACAAGGTAAAATGGTTATGGGAAAAATCCATAGATGTGAGATAACTAAAGAAGATTATTATAAGGGCTAGAAATTTTTCTAGTCCTTATTTGAATTTTAAATTTAAACTATAAAATTTAATATTTCATCGTATAGCTCTTTTGCGTCATTATAACCTTCTTCATACAATGCTGTAAGTTTATTAACATCTTTTTCAACTTGACTAACTTTAACAGGTTTTTTAGGTCTAATAACAAGGACATCTCCCTTTTTAGATAATTCATCTACTAAATCAAGGCTTTTATTATAATTAATATGTCTATTTTCAATAGCACTAACAAGATTAGGATAAGCTTTATATCTTCTTTTTACAATTGAAGTAAATTTTTGTTTATTTTTTTTGTAAGTATAATCTCTAGTAAGTACTACTATATTTTTTCTATATCCTTGATTTATAGCGTATTCAATAGGAATTGAATCAGATACTCCACCATCAACCAACTTATAATTGTCTACCTCAACTATATTTGCAAACATAGGTATAGAACAAGAGGCTTGAAGATAAATAATATCTTTTCTTAAATCACTTAAAGTAAAATACTCTGGTTTTCCAGTTTCACAGTTAGTAGCAACAGCTATAAATTTAGTAGTAGATTTATTAAAAGCATCGTAATCGTAAACATTTAACTCATTAGGTATTTTGTTAAACATAAAGTCCATACCAAATATAGAACCTGTTTTAATTAAATTACGAAAGCTTAAGTAATTTTTATCATTTACATAATCTACAGTAGCATGATAAGCTCTTTTATATTGTTTTGATAAATAAGAAGAAGCATGGCAACTTCCAGCAGAAACTCCAACAACCATATCAACTCCTATATTCTTTTCTATGAAAAAATCTAATACGCCAGCAGTATAAATTCCTCTCATACCACCACCTTCTAATATTAATCCTATTTTATTCATAATTATCCTTTCTATATTTTAAATTTACATAATATAAAATACTTCATTTACTTTGCAACTATTATAGTATAAGGAGTTTATATTGTCTAGTTATTTAAATTTATATTAAATATAGTAATACTTATCTATTAGATAAAATTAAAAATACTTGAAAAATGTATTTACTAAATAGAAAACACTTTGTAGTAGATGTTTTTTAAGTATGAAACTATGGGTACAATATAAATATTATAAAAGTTTAAGGAGTATAAAATGCTTAAGAATATAATTAAAAAGTATAAAGAAAACAAAGACAACAAAAATAAAGTAGTTTGTAGTTGCTTTGAAGTAACTAAAGCTGATATACAAAATGCGGTAAATGAAGGGATAACATCTATAAATGAAGTAAGGAAAAAAACAAAAGCTGGTATGGGATGTGGAAGATGTAACGCTTCTATTGAAAGAGTTGTATACAAAGCTATAAAATCTAAAAACGAAAGTAAAGATAAATCTAATTAAGATTTGTATATCCTTTTGCTTGTATTTATATTATATTAAAAATGGAATAAATTATGAATTAAAATATAAAATTTAAATACTTTCCATATAATATGGTAAAATAGTCATAGCAATAACAACTGGAGGATAATATGAAAAAACTAACAACATTAATAACAATATTTATATCTATTTTTGTTTTGACAGGTTGTGTAAATACAGACATAACATTAGATATAGACAAAAAGGGAAATATAAGTGCATCGGCACAAATATTAAGTAGTGATTACCTAATGAAAGGTATAGATGAAGCCAAATTAAAAGAATCATATTCTAATGTAGAAAAAATAACAGAACCAGGAAAAACAGGTTATAAAATAACAGAAAACATAGGAAATATCAAAGATATAAAAATTGATAACAACAAGGATTTAAGCAAATACGCTGATTTAATAAAAATAAATCAAGAAGATAAATTTTTATATAATATATATGATGTTAACATAATGCTAAAAGATTATATGCAAAAAAATATGAGTAGTGAAGAAGTAGGTATGTTAGGTCTACTTGGTTCTGGTTTTGATTTGAATTTCCACTTAAATACACCTTTAGAATTGATAGAATCAAATGCAACATCTAACTCAGAAAAAGATGGTATACATACATATAATTGGGATTTTAACTTAGGAAAAGTAGATAATATATATGCTAAAGTTAAAATACCTAATATAAAAAATATAGCTATATTAGTAGTTGGTATTATAGCTTTAATAGGTATCATTGTATTTATAATAAAAAAAAGAAAAAAGAATAATATAAATAAAAGCCAGTTCTAATTAGAATTGGCTTTTATTTATATTAAGAAATCATAAGTTACCTATTTTGTTGATAATCTATAATTAAAAACTATAAAATTTGAGAAAGAGATATACTGCTTATGAAATTATATATATGATTTTTTATATTGACATACCGAAAATAAACTTGTCATAAAAAAGAGAACTTGTACATACTTATAAATAAGAAAATAATGAAAAGAGGGGGATAACTTTGATTATATCCGTAAAAGAAGTTATAAATTTTTTTATAAGTGTCCTCATACCACTAGTAGTAGGATATGCTAGTAGTATGATATCTCAAATAATAGCAGGAACAAATACAGCAGCTAACTATGCAAGTTTAATAAAACCAGACTTTGCACCACCCAGCTTTATATTTCCAATAGTATGGACAATTCTATACATATTAATGGGAATATCAGCTTATTTAATATTAAAAAAAGGTTATGAATCTACCAAAGTAAAAGATGCAATGTTTTACTATTGGTTACAACTTGGACTTAATTTTTTATGGAGTATATTATTTTTTGGATTTGATTTAAGACTAACAGCATTAATAGTGCTTGTAATAATGTTGTTAATTGTAATAGTTATGACATATAAATTCTTTAAAATAAATAAAAAAGCAGCTTATATAAATATACCGTATATTATATGGCTTATGTATGCTTTATATTTAAATTATTTTATATGGATAATAAATAAATAGAACAAGCAACAATATATAACATACTACATATACTTAATTAATCATAATTAAAAACCTTATAATATAAAACATTAGTAGAACCTAATGATTAAATTAAGGGAGACTATAAAGTGAAAAATAAAATACCATTTTATTAGACTTTAAGGAGAGGATTTGATTGAAACGTAGTATATGTAGTAGAAATGTAGAATTAAGGGATGGTATAAAAGAGTATATTAATTCAAAGTTTGATAAGTTAAAAAGCTCTTTAGAAGATGGATGTGTCAAAGTTATTATAGAAAAAGATGAAAGCATGTATAACATTGAGGTTTTAATGAGTGAAGATAATGTAAATATTGGAAAAGTGGAAAGTATAAATGAAGACTTGTACTCTGCAGTAGATGCTGCCTTTGAAAAAGTATATAGCAAGCTAATAAGGTATAAATCAAAATTGAAATTTAGTACAGACCCATTAATAATAAAAGGCTCAGAAGAAGTTGAAGAAGATGATGAAATAATAATAAAAAGAAGAAAAAAATTCAATCTAAAACCTATGAGCATAGAAGAGGCAGTACTTCAGATGGAACTTTTAGGACATAATTTTTTTATATTTAGAAATCAAGATAATTATGAAATAAATGTTGTATATAAAAGGAAAAATGGTGGGTATGGATTAATAGAGCATGAATAAAGATATGTAGCTTATAAAAAATACTGAGATTTTTCTCAGTATTTTTTATATTTTATTCTCTAGAAGAAGCAACTCATATACTAGAGAATTAAGAGTATTTATATTTATATATAAACTTTTATTAAGATTATTATGTTTATAATCATATTTAAATGTATAACTTTCAATTATATTATCATATTGATAAGTTTTTATATAGTTTTTATCATAGTATAAATCATTAGAAGAATTACTTAATTTATTTTTCAAAAATTCATCAACTATTTTTTGATAAAAATCTTTGCTTTGAATAGGAAGAATTTTTAAATTAAAATATGGTCGCTGATAGATATAAAATATTTTATTATCTTTTTTAGAAATTCTTATTTTGTAAATTTTATTTTTAGTCTTAAAAAAATACTGATAAAACTTAAGTGCATCATTATTATCGAAAAATATATCAAAATCTTCATCTATTATAGATTCTTCACAAAGAGAATCATCAAATATAGCATTTATAGTTTTTATACAAAGAAAACGTAAATATTCATCGGAAGTAGTATCTAAAGTATCATCTTTTGTTTTTTCGCATATATTTAATATGCGTGAATCATTTGATAAATTATAAGAATTTCTTAAGTTAATTTTAGATTTAGGTTTAATTAATGGATATAAAGATTGCATAGATGAAATTAAATTAAAATAACTATTATTAAGAGATGTAAGTATATTTTTCGAATAATTACTTATTGCATATTTTTTTAAACGTTTTAGATCGGAAAGTATATTAAAGCTAAGTATAAGTATAGAATTTAAATCTACCTCATTTATGGATAATGAATTGGTTGTTCTGATAAATTCATTATCTAGAGAATTATGATATATATTTTTATAAAGTTGAGAGAGTAGCTTCATATTCCTACTATTTTCCTCTTTTATAGAAGTTAACGTATCAATCGAATAAGAATAATCTATGAGATAGCTTAAATATATATCTAGGTAAATGCAATTTTGTATGATTTTTACAAAAATATTTTTCATTTAATCACCTCTTTTTTAATAACATAAATATATAGATATTTTATTCAAATAGATATTATAAGTTTACACGCTGACTTTATTTAAATAAAAAAATAATCATATTAGTATTGAGTTATTAGGCTTAAATTCCATAAAAGAAAAATAAGTAAAAAAATTAAGGAGGAATAGTATGATAGATATTTCAGAAGAATTGTTAGTAAATAAACCAACAGTTACTATAATTTCAAATACCTTCGTAAGTATAGAAAATTATATATCTATAATCACCTATGAATCAGATTTAATAAAAATAAAAACTAGAGAAAAAACAATAAAAATATGTGGAAGTGATCTTTCACTTAAATATATACAAGAAGAAGAAATAGGTGTAAAAGGAGTTATATACACAGTAGAATATATAGATTAGGGGGAAATACGTATGATAAGCTATATAAGGGGATATTATGTTATAAGTGTAGAGGGAGTGGAGATAGAAAAGTTTATAAACCTTTTAATAAGAAGTAATGTAAAAGTTTATAATGTAAAAAGAATAAGTAAGACTAAAATAGAATTTTGTGTAAATAGAGAAGATATGAAGGATTTAAAAAGAGCTTATAGGGGAAATAATTTTGATATAAAGGTAAAGCAAAAAACAGGTGTACCCTTTATACTTAAGAGAATCTATAAATTAAAGGGAATGTGGATTTGTGCTATAATATCGTTGTTTTTACTTATTATGACATCTCAATTTGTAACAGATATATACATAAAGGTTCCAGAAGGGATAAACAAAGATGATGTACGAAAAGAGCTATATAATGCAGGACTAAAGCCTGGAGTTTATAAAAAGAATATTGATAGAAAAGAAATAAGAGACCATATAATGTTAGAATTTAATGATATAGCATACATATCTATAAATGTTAAAGGTACAAATATATTTGTAACTGTAACGAAAAAAGCAGAAACTCTAAAATCTACTAAAGATTCAAATTATTGTAATATAATTGCTAGTAAAAATGGTATAATAGAAAAGGTAATACCAAGAAGTGGAAACCCAAGTGTAAATCCTGGAGATATAGTAAAAAAGGGAGATGTGTTAGTAAGTGGCGCAAATACAAAGTCTCTCCCTGAAATATGGGCAACAACTTTTTATGAAGTTAAAAAAACTGATAGCTATGAAGATACTATAAAAGAAAAAACAGGAAATAAAAAAAGAGTATATACCATAAGTTTCTATGATAAAAAATATACATTAAGGAGAAATATAAAGTATAAGGATTATATTATAGAAAACAAAACACATAAATTATCTATAGGAGATTATACTTTTCCTATAAAAATTGAAGTAAGTACTTTCTATGAAGCTAAGAATAAAAAGATAAGCAAGAATAAAGAAGAATTGAAAAAAGAAATATCAGAAAGGGCTCAAAAAGAAATAGAATATATTATACCTCCATCAGCTAGAATCATAAAAGTAGACCATGATTATAAAGTAAATAAAAATAATATGTTAGAATATGTGTTAACAGTACAAACAACTGAGAATATTGCGCATACTTACGCACTTAGCAAGTCAGAAGCAGAGGAATATATAAAAGAAAGTGAAAAAAATGAGTCAGAGGAAGAAATTCCTAAAAATCCTGATAAAAGACCGATTAATGATATAAGAAATGAATTTGAAGATAAAGATAAAGAAGAAAATGACAAAAGCAAAGAAAAAGATAAAAATTCAAATACAAACTAAGGAGGACGTAAATTGATAGTACAAAAGAAATTTATAGTATCAGAAGAGAAGTTTGAAAGAGAATTATTTGGTAACTTTGATGAAAATATTAAATTGATAGAGGATGCTTTAAATATAGATGTAATATTAAGAGAAGGCAATATAGTTTTAATGGGTGAAGAAAAATATGTAGAAAAAGCCTTAAGACTAATGGATGAACTACATTCAACAGTACAAAATGGAAAACATTTAGACAAGCAAAGTATATCTTATTCTTTATCTCTTTTATTTGAAGGTAGTGAAGAAAAGATAAAAGACCTAGAAGAAACTATAGTATTAACTAAAAAAGGTAATCCTGTTAGGCCAAAAACTCTTGGTCAAAAAACATATATAGATTTAATAAAGAAAAATGATATAACTTTTGGAATAGGGCCAGCTGGAACAGGTAAAACATATCTAGCAGTAGCAATGGCTGTTAAAGCTTTTAAAAAGGATGAAGTAAGTAGAATAATACTTACAAGACCAGCGGTAGAAGCAGGCGAAAGTTTAGGTTTTTTACCAGGGGATTTAAAAGATAAAGTAGATCCATATTTAAGACCATTATATGATGCATTATTTGATATGCTAGGTCCTGAAAAGTTTAGCAAATATTTAGAAAGAGGAACTATAGAAGTAGCACCTTTAGCATTTATGAGAGGTAGAACATTAGATAATGCCTTTATAATACTAGATGAAGCTCAAAACACTACTCCAGAACAAATGAAGATGTTTTTAACAAGACTAGGATATGGCTCTAAAGCAGTAGTAAATGGTGACTTAACTCAAACAGACTTGCCTAGAAAAAGTAAAAGTGGATTACTTCATGCTATAAAAGTACTAGATAAAGTAGAAGGAATAGGAAGTATAAGATTAACAGACAAAGACGTAGTAAGACATGAATTAGTTCAAAGAATAATAAGAGCTTATGATAGATTTGACAATAAGGAATTAGATAAGAAAGAAAGCAAAAAAGATAAAAAAAAGTAAAAGAAAATAACTAAGGAAGAAGTGAATAAAATGGAATTAATAATGGATAATAGACAAGATAAAATGGACATAAGTGAAGAATTAATAGAGAAAATAAAAGATATCATATTAGAATGTTTGGACTATGAAGGATATGACGATGATTATGAAGTTAGTTTATCTTTTGTAGACAACAAAGAAATACATGAGTTAAACAAGCAATTTAGAGGGATTGATAGACCAACAGATGTGTTATCTTTTCCAATGATAAGTGAAGATGATTTTGATATAGAATTAGAAGAAAAATCACTAGGTGATATAGTAGTATCTTTAGAAAGAGCTTTTGAACAAAGTATAGAATACAATCATAGCTTTGAAAGAGAAGTATGTTTTTTAGTATGTCATAGCATGTTCCATCTTTTAGGATATGATCATGATACTGACGAAAATACAAAAGAAATGAGACAAAAGGAAGAGCATATACTAAATAAGTTAAGTATAACAAGGGAGTAAGTTTATGAAGGGGACAAAAAAACGTCAGGGGATAGTTAAGGCATTTAATGTAGCTATAGAAGGTATATTATATACATTTAAGTCAGAAAGAAATATGAAAATACATTATTGTGTTGCTGTAATAGTACTCGTAGCTAGTATGTTTTTTAAGCCTTCTAGAATGGAGATGATAGCTTTAATTATGGCTATAAGCTTAGTTGTAATATCAGAAATGTTTAATACGGCTATTGAAAAAGCTATAGACATGGTAACAGAAGAACATCATCCATTAGCTAAAATATCAAAAGACGTAGCAGCTGGAGGAGTATTAATAGCTACTTTAAATTCAGTTGTAGTAGGCTATTTAGTGTTTTATGATAAAATATCAAAACCGGCTGAAAACTTGATAAACTCTATAAGAAGGTCAGAACTTCATATAACTTTAATATGTATAGTAGTAGTTTTAATAGCAGTTGTAGTAGTAAAAACCTTGACAAATACAGGAACACCACTAAAAGGTGGAATGCCAAGCGGACATTCAGCATTAGCATTTGCAATGGCTACAATGATAACTATGATGACAGGTGGACTTATACAATCCACGCTATCATATTTAATGGCGTTTTTAGTTGCACAAAGTAGAATTGAAGGAAAGATACATACATTTTGGGAAACAGTAGCAGGATCAATATTAGGAGTTTTAGTGGGGTTAGCAGTATATCAAATAGGATGGTTTTATTAAATATATAAGAGTCTTCTTTTAATCTTTTTAGGGAGGCTCTTTTTATATTTCATTTTAACTACCTATATTATGAGTAAGTTATGTATATTGATTATATTAATAGATATATTGAATTAAAAAGCAGAAATTAGGCAGATACAAAAATATATTGTAAATAATATAAAATATATATTAAAGTACTCAAATTAAGAGTATTTTATTAAAAAATAAGTCTTAAATTATCAATTTTGTGTTATAATGTAAGGTACTAAATAAATATATTAAATATAAAATACGGAAATAAGAATATTTATTATATATATTTTATAATATAGATTTATAAGATATATCAGGAGGCATATATTATGAATAATAAAGAATTATTAAAAATAGCAGAAGAAGCGAGAAAACATTCTTATTCTCCATATTCAAAGTTTAGAGTTGGAGCAGCTCTTTTAACTAAAGATGGAAAAGTATTCACAGGATGTAATGTAGAGTGTGCATCTTTTGGAGCTACTAACTGTGCTGAGAGAACAGCAATATTTAAAGCTATATCAGAAGGACATAGAGATATAGAAGCAATAGCAGTAGCTAGTGATAACTCTGAAAAAAATGAATCAACATACCCATGTGCAATATGCAGACAGGTTATAATAGAATTTGGGTTAGATATAAGAATAATAACAGGTTATTCTGAAGGAACTATAAAGGAAACAACTATAAAAGAGTTAGTTCCTCACTATTTCTCAGGAATAGACTTTGTAGATAATCATAAATAAAACAAAAGAAAAGACAGGAGACATTTATATGTTTAAATCAGGATTTGTTAGTATAGTAGGGAGACCAAATGTTGGTAAGTCTACTTTAATGAATAATGTGGTTGGAGAAAAAATAGCTATAATGAGTGATAAACCTCAAACTACAAGAAATACAATACAAGCAGTATATACGGATGAAGAAGCTCAAATAGTTTTCTTAGATACGCCAGGTATACATAAACCTAAAAATAAATTAGGAGAATTCATGGTTAAATCAGCAACTGATGCATTTAAAAATGTTGATTTAGTATTATTTGTTGTGGATGATTCTAAAAAGATAGGACCTGGAGACAGAAAAATAATAGAAGAATTAAGAAATGTAAAGAGACCAGTTATATTAGTATTAAACAAAATAGATCAATTACAAGAAGATGAACTATTTGAATTAATGGAAATGTATCACAAAGAAAATGTGTTTAAAGGAATAGTGCCAATATCAGCACTTAAGGGAAGAAACATAAAAGAGCTTATAAAAGTAATAAAAACTTACTTAGAAGAAGGACCAAAGTACTTCCCAGACTACATGATAACTGATCAACCAGAAAGAGTGTTAGTAGCTGAACTTATAAGAGAAAAAGTATTACACTATGTTCATGATGAAGTTCCTCATGGAGTTGCAGTTGAAATAGAAAAAATGAAATCAAGAAAAGATAAAGAAATTGTTGATATATCAGCTGTTATCTATTGTGAAAGAGAATCTCATAAGGGTATAATAATAGGTAAGAATGGAAGAAAATTAAAAGGTATAGGGAAATCAGCAAGAGAAGATATGGAACTATTATTAGGTTCTAAGGCAAATCTTCAATTATGGGTAAAGGTAAAAGAAAACTGGAGAAACTTACAAAATTATGTGAGTAACTTTGGATATACTGATAAATAATAAAGGTGGATTATATGGATAGGAAACAGGATGCTTCCCAGGATTTGTTGGGCGAAGTCAAGAGTTTAATTGAAAATAATAAAATACTAGAATTAAGAGAATTATTAGAAGAATATCATACAATTGATATCTTTGATATTATGGAACATTTAGAGGAAGATATGAAAATAAAATTATTTGAAGTACTTCCCCTTGATGTAGCAGCATCTATATTAGAAGAAAGTGATGCTCAGTTTTTCAGTAGTACTTTATCTAAGATAGATATTGATCATAGAAAAAATATCTTAGAATTAATGTCTTTGGATGATATGGCAGATATTTTAAGTCAGCTTGAAGAAGGCGAGATAGAAAATATAATGGAACTTCTAAGTAAAGAAGATGCAGATGATATAAAAGAACTTTTAATATATGAAGAAGAGTCTACAGGTGGTATAATGACCACTGGATACATAGAAGTAAATAAAGACATGACTGCTAAAGAAGCAATTGAACATATGAGAAGTCATGCTGAGGAAGCAGAAACAATATATTATATATATGTAGTTGATAATGCTGAAAAGCTAGTGGGAGTACTATCTCTAAGAGAGTTAATAACAGCTAGAGATTCTAGCATTATAGAAGATCTAATGAGTGAAAACATAATATCTGTATATGTAGATGAAGATAGAGAAGAGGCTGTAAGATTAGTATCTAAGTATAATCTAATAGCAATACCAGTAATAGATAGACAAAAAAGACTTAAAGGAATAATAACAGTAGATGATATAATAGATGTTATGGAAGAAGAAGCAAGTGAAGATATGTATAAATTTGCAGGTACTTCGGAACAAGAAAGAGACTTTGTAGAAAAAGTTAATCCAACATCAAAAGAACAAATAATATCATCAGTTAGAGCGAGAATTCCATGGCTTATAATAACTTTACTTGGTGGATTATTATCTATGGTAATATTTTCTAATTTAGATTTTATAATGAACCCAACTTATGCATCTTTAGTATTTTTTATACCTGTTGTTATAGGTATGGGAGGAAACATTGGAACACAGTCATCAGCACTTGCTGTTATGGTTCTTTCGAATAAAGATTTAGAATTTAAAAATGTTATAAGAGAAGGTATGGTAGGTCTTATAACAGGAATAATATGTAGTATATTAATAGGAATAGTAATATTTATATTTATGAGGGACATAGATATAGTGTTAGTAGTATCCTTATCTCTATTTATAAACATGATAGTTGGAGCTATGATAGGTGCATTTATGCCATTTTTATTTAAAAAAATGGATGTTGATCCATCAATAATATCAGCACCAATAATAGCAACACTTCTTGATATAGTAGGAATTGCTATATATTTAATGATAACAACTTTGCTTTTGGCAAAAATTGTTTAATAAGTTAATGTATGATTTACCCTCTTCTTACTTAAAATATAAATATAACTGTAAGAAGGGGGTTTTTTAAAAATGAACAATTTATGTTGGGAAATTTTTAAAAAGACAGGCAATATAGAAGCCTATTTATATTTAAAAGATTATAAAACACTAAATGAAGAAGTAGAAACTATGAGGGAGATAGAAACAGACTATGATAGTATTGAACACCCAGGGGATAGTACTTAAGGCAGTAAGATATGAAGAAAACGATGTTATATTAACTCTATTTACAAGAAAGCTTGGAAAAGTATCAGCATTAGCAAAAGGAGCTAAAAAAAACAAGAGCGCTCTACTTTCATCTTCGCAGCTTTTTGCTTATTGTAATTATACATTAAGAAAACAAGGAAGTATGTATAGGGTAAGTCAAAGTGATATTATAAAAAGTTTTTATGATATATCCTACGATATAGATGCATTTTCTTATGCTACCTATATAACTAAGTTAGTAGAAAACTCAACCTTAGAAAATCAAACTAACAATAGGTTATTTATACTACTTGCACAAACTTTATATCTATATACTCAAGTTGATGTAGACAAGAAATTTGTAACACATGTATTTGAATTAAAATTTTTAGATTATATAGGTCTTAGACCAATAATAAACAGGTGCTCAATATGTGGTACTAGAGACTTAAAATCACCAGCATTTAATGTATACGAAGGTGGAGCATTATGTAGTAGTTGTAGTGAAAATGTACAAGACAACATAAGTATAGATGTAACAACGTTAAAATTAATGGAATATATATTATCAAATGATATATTAAGATGTTCCAAAGCTAAAGTATCTAAATATATCATATATGAACTAGAAAAAATACTAAAACAATACTTAGCGGTACATGTAGATAATATAAATCAAAAATCTTTATACATGTTAAGAGAAATGAAAAAATCTTCAAAAGAAGATTTGAATGAGTAAGTTTAGAATAATTATAAGGGAGTGGATAATGGTGAATGAAAATATTACAATAGAAAAACTAGATGCTGTTATACAAAGAGTACCAGGTGCTACGTATGAACAAGCTAAAAGTGCATTAACAAAAACTAATGGAGATGTTATAGAAGCGATAATATCTCTAGAAGGACAGATAGGCTTTAGTGGTAAAAGTAAAAAGGTTAAAAAGAATGTAGAACAAGTATTTTCAAAAGATAGTGAAGATATGAAAGAACTTAAAAATAAAGTAAAAGATTTACTTCAAAAAAGTAGCGTCATAAGAGTTATAGTAGAAAAAAATGGTAAAAATATAATGAATATACCTCTTACAGTAGGAGTAGTAGGTTTAGCACTTGGTCCATTGGTAACATTAGTTGGACTTTCAGCTGCAGTTATAGGAAAATATAACATAATGATTCAAAATGAACAAGATGGTTCAATAGTTGATTTAGGGGAATTAAATGAAGAAAAGTTAAGTATGTTAAAGCAAATGCTAAGTAATACTGCTAAAGGGATAAAAGATACTGTAGTGGAAAGCAAAAAAGACGACAAAGACATAACAGATGAGCTTATAAATGAATATGACAATTCAAATTTAGATAACAACAAATAGAGATAAAATTATGATTTTTCAATAAGATTGACAAAAATTCAAGTATTTGTTATTCTAAAAGTTGAAATATACTAAAGGCCTTTCGTTAATTCGAAAGGCTTTGTTAAGCATATAGGAATTTATATTTTAAAACTTATAATAAGACTTAAACTAAAAATTATAGTTTTAACAATATACATAAAATTAAAAATTTATAGGAGGTATTCATATGAATTTCCAAAATATGATACTTACATTGCAAAACTATTGGGCAAAGCAAGGATGTATCATGATGCAGCCTTATGATGTTGAAAAAGGTGCAGGTACAATGAACCCTAATACTCTTTTAAGATCATTAGGACCAGAGCCTTGGAAGGTTTGCTATGTAGAGCCATCAAGAAGACCTGCGGATGGTAGATATGGGGAAAATCCAAATAGACTTTACCAACATCATCAATTCCAGGTTATATTAAAACCATCACCAGATAACATACAAGAATTATATTTAAATAGTTTAAAAGAAATAGGTATAGATCCAAATGAACATGATATAAGATTTGTTGAAGATAACTGGGAATCAACTACAGTTGGAGCTTGGGGACTTGGATGGGAAGTTTGGTTAGACGGTATGGAAATAACTCAGTTTACTTACTTCCAACAAGTTGGAGGTATAGAGTGTGAACTTGAAACTGGAGAAATAACATATGGACTAGAAAGACTTGCTATGTATATACAAGAAGTAGATAGTGTTTATGACTTAATGTGGAATGATGAGTTAACTTACGGAGATGTATTTAGACAAGCTGAATATGAGAACTCTGTATATGCATTTGAAGAATGTGATGCAGATATGTTATTTAATTTATTTGATACATATGAAAAAGAAGCTACTAGACTTATAGAAAGAGGACTTGTAATACCAGCATACGATTATGTGTTAAAATGTTCTCATACATTTAACACTTTAGATGCTAGAGGAGCTGTTGGAGTAAGTCAAAGAGCATCATTTATAGGAAGAGTTAGAACAATGGCTAGAAATGTTTCTTCAGCTTACGTTAAGCAAAGAGAAGAAATGGGATACCCGCTTATAAAGGAGGGAAAATAATATGAATAACTATCTTTTATTTGAAGTTGGAGTTGAAGAATTACCATCAAGATTTGTAAGTTCTACATTAGACCAAATCAAAGGTAACTTAACAAAATTATTTAACGAAAATAGAATAAAATTTGATGATATAAAAGCTTATGGAACACCTAGAAGATTAGCGTTTATAGTTGAAGGTATAAGTGATAAGCAAACTGATTTAGAAGAAGAAGTAAAAGGTCCATCTAAAAAAATAGCAATAGATGCTGATGGAAATTTCACAAAGCCAGCACTTGGATTTATGAAAAGTAAAGGTTTAAAAGAAGAAGACGTAATATTTAAAACTGTTGGAAAAGATGAATATATATTTGGAACAATAAGACAAGCTGGTTGTGAGACTAGTGAAGTATTAAAAACTATATTACCACAAGCAGTTAAGATGGTAGTATTCCCTAAGGCTATGCGTTGGGGTGGAAAAAACATGAGATTTGCTAGACCTATAAGATGGATGGTTACATTACTAAATGATAAGGTACTAGAAATAGACTTAGAAGGTATAATATCTTCAAATGTAACTAAAGGACATAGATTCTTAGGACAAAGTGAATTTGAAGTTAACTCTTTAGAAGATTATCTAACTAAATTAGAAGAAAACTTCGTAATATTAGATCAAGATAAGAGAAAAGCTATAATAAAGGAACAATGCATAAATGTTGCTAACACTTTAGGTGGAGAAATTGAATTTGACGAAGATTTACTAGAAGAAGTAACTCATTTAGTTGAATATCCAACAGCTTTTTATGGAGAGTTTGACAAAGAATACGCTAAACTTCCTAAAGAAGTTGTAACAACTCCAATGCAGCAACATCAAAGATATTTCCCAGTATTAAAGGATGGGAAATTATTACCAAACTTTATAGCTGTAAGAAACGGTAATGACTATAAAATAGAGAATGTTAAAAAAGGTAACGAAAAAGTTTTAGAAGCAAGACTTGCAGATGCATTATTCTTCTACAAAGAAGACACTAAAAAAGACTTAGAAAGTTACATAGAAAAATTAAAGAGTGTTGTATTCCAAGCTAAACTTGGTACAGTTTATGACAAATCTTTAAGAATAGAAAAATTAAGCGTTAAGATACTTGATTTATTAGGATTAAGTCAAGATGAAGCTGATACTAAAAGAGCAGCTAAATTATGTAAAGCTGACTTAGTAACAGGAATGGTATTTGAATTTACTGAACTTCAAGGGATAATGGGAAGAGAGTATGCAAAAGTTGGTGGAGAAAATGAAGCTGTTAGTGAAGCAATATTTGAACATTATTTACCAAGATTTGCAGGAGATATACTTCCACAAACTAATGCTGGTATAGCTTTATCTATAGCTGATAAATTAGATTCTATAGCAGGATTTTTTGCAATAGGAATACATCCAACAGGATCTCAAGATCCATATGCACTTAGACGTCAAGCATTAGGTGTTATAAATATACTAATGGATAGAAAGTTAGATATAAGTCTAAAATCATTAGTTGATATATCTTTAGAAAATTATACAAACTTAGAATTTGACAAGCAAACTGTAGCTAATGAAATGATGGAATTCTTCAATGAAAGAATCAAGAACTTATTTAGAGAACTAGGAATAAGATATGATGTTATAGATGCAGTATTAAGTGCAAACATAGACAATGTAAGTGATATGTATATAAGAGCAGAAGAACTTAATAATTGGCTACAAAAAGATGAGTTAGTTGAAATGCTAACAGCATTTAATAGAGTTTCTACATTAGCTCAAAAAGCTACTTCTAGCGAAGTGAAGGAAGAGTTATTAGTAGAAGATGCTGAAAAGGCTTTATACAATGAATTTAAAAATGTTAAAGAAAGCGTAAAATCTTTATTAAGTGAAAAGAGATATAGTGAGTCATTAGATGCATTTGCATCACTAAGACCATCAATAGATAATATGTTTGATTCTGTTATGGTAATGGATAAGGATGAAGCTATAAAGAACAATAGACTAGGACTTTTAAAACAAATATATGATACAATGTTAAGTATATGTGATTTATCAAAAATAGTTTATAAATAATATATCGGGGGCTAAGAGGACACTTTTAGTCCCTATATTATTTTAAATAACATTTTCCTAAAAAGATTCAAAATAATTTATTTGGAAAAAATACAAATAATAAATATTAAAATAATTAAAAAAATATCAATAATATATATTAAAACTATTTAATATATACAATGTTATATTATAATAGATTTAGTATAAACAATTTAGCTACATTATTTAGTATATAAACCATTAATATATACAAAAGAATAAATAGTATATAATAAATATAATAAAAAGTATGCGAATTGTATAACAAAAAGATTTACAATTACATATATATGGGTATATAATATACTATATAAAGAAAAAGTAATATAAAGTATAGCACATAAGGAAGAGGGTGACTATTATTCAACTTAATGATAGACAATTAAAGATAATTGATATAGTAAAAGAGAATGAGCCTATAACAAGTGAAGCCATTGCTGCTCATTTAAACGTAACTCGTGCTACACTAAGATCTGACTTAGCCATATTAACTATGACAGGAATATTAGATGCAAGACCTAAAGTTGGATATTTTTACTCTGGAGTTAGCGAATTAAATTTAATAGGCAATAACATAAAAGACAAAAAAGTAAGAGACATCATGAGTTTACCTGTATTAGTAAAAAAAGATATGAGTATATATGAAGTTATAGTCAATATGTTCTTATCAGATGTAGGAAGTATATTCATAATAGATAATGACGACATACTATGTGGAGTGGTTTCTAGAAAAGATCTACTTAAAGCTACTATAGGTGCTAGTGATATAAATCATATGCCAATAGGCATGATAATGACTAGGATGCCCAACATAGTTACTATAAATCAAGATGAGGATATAGTATTGGCAGCTAAAAAGATAATAGAACACGAAGTTGATTCTATTCCTGTTGTTGAACGTGATGAAAATAACAAAAACAACTTAAGGGTAGTAGGAAGGATATCTAAGACTAATATAACAAAATTTTTCCTAGAATTAGCTGACAATTAAGGAGGAATAAATGAAAAATTTAATTATATATGTTATATCAGACTCAGTAGGTGAGACTGCGCAACAAGTAACAAAAGCTGCTATTTCTCAATTTAAAATTAGTGAAGAGTGTGAAATAAGAAGATTCCCATATGTTATGGATGAAAACTTTTTATTAGAAATTTTAGAAGGTGGAAAAAGTGAAGATGCTATAATAGTATATACATTAGTAGACGAAAATCTTTTAAATGTTACTAAAAAATTCTGTGAAAAAGAAAATTTAAGTAATATAGACCTAATGACACCAATTTTAAAAGAAATAGCAAATAAAACTCAAATGAAACCTAAAAGAGAGCCTGGTATAATCAGAAAGTTAGATGAAAGCTATTTCAAAAGAGTAGAAGCTATAGAGTTTGCAGTAAAGTATGATGATGGTAAAGACCCAAGAGGTATACTTAAATCAGATATAGTTTTAGTAGGGATATCTAGAACTTCTAAAACACCACTTAGTATGTATCTAGCAAACAAAAACATAAAAGTAGCAAATGTACCTTTAGTTCCAGAAATACCTATACCTAAAGAGGTATTTGAAATAGATAATAAAAAAATAATAGGACTTACTAATACTCCAGAGAAGTTAAATCAAATAAGAGCAGAAAGACTTAAAGCATTAGGACTATCAAGTAATGCAAACTATGCTAACTTAGATAGAATACTACAAGAATTAGACTACTCAGAACAAGTCATGAAAAAAATAGGATGTCCAGTAATAGATGTTTCAAGTAAAGCAATAGAAGAAACAGCTGGAATAATTCTTGATATTATCAAAGAAAATGGATTAAACATATACAAAGATAGTGATAGATAGTTAAATTTAAAGAGAAAAACCTTAAAAACATCTTAGTTAATTTAATACAAGTTATTTATAGTAAATAAAACCTTATATTAAACTAACTAAGATGCATAAAGGCTAATTATATTAAACTAACCAAAATACAAAATGATGGGGGTTAAATAATGGAAGCTAAATATGTTTATAGTTTTGAAGAAGGTAACAAAGACATGAGATATGTTTTAGGTGGTAAAGGTGCTAACTTAGCAGAAATGACAAATATAGGTCTACCAGTACCACAAGGTTTTACAATAAGCACAGATGCTTGTAATGATTATTACAAAAATAATGAGACTATAAGTGATAATATAATAAATGAAATAGAAGAAAAGCTTAAAGAATTACAAGAAAAGCAAGGAAAAACATTAGGAGGCGAAATTAATCCTCTATTATTATCAGTTCGTTCTGGTGCAGTATTTTCAATGCCAGGAATGATGGATACAATACTTAATCTAGGTTTAAATGATACAAGTGTAGTAGCTTTAGCAAATTCTACTCAAAATGAAAGATTTGCATATGATAGTTACAGAAGATTTATACAAATGTTTTCTGATGTAGCTATGGGAATACCAAAATATAAATTTGAAAATGCCCTAGATAAAATAAAAGAAGCTAAAGGATACACTTTAGACACAGAACTTAATGTAGAAGATTTAAAAGAATTAGTAAAAAAATATAAAGAAATATATACAAAAGAAATAAAAAGTCAATTCCCACAAGATCCAAAAGAACAACTAATGTTAGCTATAAAAGCAGTATTCAAATCATGGAATAATCCACGTGCAATAGTATATCGTAAATTAAATGATATCCCAAGTGATTTAGGAACAGCAGTAAATATACAATCAATGGTATTTGGAAACATGGGAGAAACTAGTGGAACTGGAGTAGCATTTACTAGAAATCCTTCAACTGGTGAAAATAAAATATTTGGAGAATTTTTAATGAATGCACAAGGTGAAGACGTTGTTGCAGGTATAAGAACACCAAAGGACATATCTTCACTAAAAGAAGTGATGCCAAAGGCTTATGATGAATTTATGAAAATTACTTCTATACTTGAAAATCACTACAAGGATATGCAAGATATAGAATTTACTATAGAAAATGAAAAATTATATATATTACAAACTAGAAGTGGAAAAAGAACAGCTGGTGCATCTATAAATATAGCTGTAGACCTAGTAGGAGAAGGTATAATAAATGAAAAAGAAGCTATAATGAGAATTGAGCCTAAGCAATTAGATCAATTACTTCATCCTAGATTTGAAAGTAAATCTTTAAATGAAGCAATAGTTATAGCAAAAGGACTTCCAGCATCACCTGGTGCTGCTTGTGGAAAAGTATACTTTAATGCAGAAGATGTAGTAGATGCTAAAAATAGGGGAGAAGAATCAATACTTGTAAGACTTGAAACTTCACCTGAAGATATAGAAGGTATGGTATGTGCAGAAGGTATACTTACAGCAAGAGGTGGAATGACATCTCATGCAGCAGTTGTAGCTCGTGGAATGGGTAAATGTTGTGTAGCAGGATGTTCAGACATAAAGGTTGATGAGTATAACAAGGAAATAAGAACTGAAGATGTAGTTATAAAAGAAGGAGAATATATATCTTTAGATGGTTCTAGTGGATGTGTATATATAGGTAAGGTAGAAAAAACTGAAGTATCTTTAACTGGAAATTTCGAAAAATTAATGAATTGGGCAAATAAATATAAATCTTTAATGGTAAGAACTAATGCAGATAATCCAAGAGATGCTAAGGCTGCCATAAAGTTTGGAGCCGAAGGTATAGGATTATGTAGAACTGAGCATATGTTCTTTGACGAAGATAGAATACCAGCAGTAAGAGAGATGATACTTTCTAAAACATTAGAACAAAGACTAGTAGCACTTGAAAGATTACTTCCAATGCAACAAAAAGACTTCGTAGATATATTTAGAGTAATGGATGGTAAATCTGTAAACATAAGATTATTAGATCCACCACTACATGAATTCTTACCACATGATGATGAAACTATAAAAAGCCTTTCAGAGTCAATGAAAGTTTCAGTTAGTGAAATAAAAAGAAGAATAGTAGATCTAGATGAATTTAACCCAATGCTTGGGCATAGAGGTTGTAGACTTGCTATAACTTTCCCTGAGATATATATAATGCAAGCTAAAGCAATAATTAATGGTGCAATAGAAGCTACTAAAGAAGGTATAAAAGTAATGCCTGAAATAATGATACCTTTAGTTGGAGAAGCTAAAGAATTAAAAGTTATAAAAGAAGATATAAAAGAAACGATAGATAATATATTAGAAAAAGAAAATATGAAAATAGATTATACAATAGGTACAATGATAGAAGTACCAAGAGCTTGTTTAACAGCAGATGAAATAGCTAAAGAAGCTGACTTTTTCAGCTTTGGTACTAATGATTTAACGCAAATGACATTTGGATATTCAAGAGATGACGCAGGTAAATTCTTAGGCGAATATGTAAATAGAGAGTTACTAGAAAAAGATCCATTTGAAGTGTTAGATCAAAGAGGAGTAGGAAAGCTTATAGAGCTAGGAGCTAAACTAGGTAAAAGCGTTAAGCCAAATATAAAGCTTGGAATATGTGGAGAACATGGTGGAGAACCTTCATCAATAGAGTTTTGTTACAAAGCTGGATTAGACTATGTATCTTGTTCACCATATAGAGTACCAATAGCTAGACTTTCAGCAGCACAAGCAGTAATAAAAAATGAAAAATAAATAAATTTAATAAAATATCTATAAAAATACAGGTTTGTGATTATATCACAAACCTGTATTTTTATACACACTAATGCCTTATTATAATTATTAACAATATAGATGCAAACTATATAAATTTATTAGAAAACAAAATACAAATTTTATGCATAGTTTTTTAATTAGCGCAAGTAAAGAGCTTTGCGAAGATACTAAAAATGATATGATTTAATCATACTAACTAAAATATGATTTTAACATATATCACAGTAAAATAAATTTATCATACAATATACTAATGTACTTATAAGATGTATAAATAAGTAAGGAGGAGATTGTATGATTAAGTGTCCAAGATGCTCAAAGGAAGTATCATCAAGACCAGGAAGTATATGCCCTAGATGTGGGCTAAAAGTATCAGAAGTAAACGAAAAAATAAGATGCCCAGAAACAAGTTGCAGAGCATTAGTATCTAAAAAGTTTGAATATTGCCCAAAATGTGGCTGTAAGTTAAAAAATTATACTTTAACAGAATTTATAAAAATGGCAAGATGTAAAATAGATGATAAACTAAATGAAAAAGAATAAAGGTTGCATTTAGAGCAACCTTTATTTGGAAAGAATTGAAGTTTACATAAATTGGTTTCTTTAAGATAGGACTTAATACATGAAAAGAAAACATTTATTAATATATAAGTATGTAAATTATTATATATTAGTTACACTTAAGTAATTATTTTTCTATTTCAATATCCCATCCAAAGTAACCATTAGCCTTTTTGGAATATTTAAGTATAGCATCAAATTTAGTACCATTTTTACTTGTTAGTGATTTAACTTTGGCTTGACCATTTTTTAATATACCTTTAACCATTGTTTTGTTAGGTTTTTTCTTATAAAATTCTAGAAATTTATCATTTTTCCATATACCAAATTTACATTCTTTGTAGTTGTTGCATATATATCCTTTAGGAATCTCAACAACATCGCCACCACATATAGGGCATTTCCCAAGAGATTCATTTGAAGGAGAATCATTCTTAGCACCACTTTTATTAGAAGATTTAGTATTAGATATATTTTTAGTAAATTTTTTAGTTTTAGGATTATAAACATAATTTTCTGTACTTATGCTTTTAGGGCTATCATGTTTTATTAGCTCAACATTTTTATATATAAAGTTAAATATATTGGTTAAATACTCTTTTCTAGTGAAAGTTCCTTTTTGAATATCACTTAGACTTTTTTCTAATTTGCCAGTATAATCAACATCAAATAGCTCTTTTACTGGGAATATTTCAACTAAATTTTTACCTAAATCAGTTACAGAATAAGACTTACCTTTTTTATTAACATATCCTACTTGTGATATCTTTTTTAATACATCAGCACGAGTAGCAGATGTACCTATTGAATAACCCGATAAAACTGTAGTATCATCATCAGGTACATTTTTACCGCAATTTTTCATAGCTTTAAGTAAGGTATCTTCTGTATAAGGCTTAGGTGGTGTAGTTTGTTTAGTTATCGGTTTAATATCTATGACATCAACTATTTCATCCTTATTTACCATAGGGAGTAAATCATCTTTTTCTTCCTTATTGTATACTTCTAAGTATCCTTTAGTTTTAAGTACTTTACCCTTAGTTAAGAATATATTTTTATCTACATCAGTTTTAATTTCAGTATTTTCATATTCTGCAGGAGGCATAAAGTTTGCTATGAATCTATCTTTGATGGCGTTATATACTATAAGTTCATCAGGTGTTAGATTAGTAGGTATTATATAAGTAGGTATTATTGCACTATGGCTATCTACCTTAGAAGAATCGAAAACCCTTTTAGTTTTAGTAAATTTGATTTTGTCACTATAAGGAACTGTTGCCTTTAATTTATCTAAAGCTTGAGACACTTTAGTTGCTAAACTTTCTTCTAAATAAATAGAATCGGTTCTAGGGTAAGTAATATAACCACCCTTACCTTTACCCTCATAAAGAGACTGACACACGCTTAAAACTTTATCTGAAGTGAAATTAGCATGTTTAGAAGTTATATATCCTTGTAGTGAAGTTAAACTGAAAAGTTTAGGTGCATATTCTTTAGACATTGTAACTTTTTTATCAAGTATTTTACCTTGATTAGAAGTTATGCTATTAATAATTTTATTAACATCTTCTATAGTATCAAATTTACTTTCTTTTCCTTTTATATACTTACCTTTATATTTTCCATTTTGGCATTTGAAATTTCCTTCTATTTCATAGTAGGTTTTTGGTACGAAATTTTTAATTTCCATATCTCTATCATAAACTAATTTGACTGTAGGTAGTATTACACGACCTATATTTAGTAGTTTACCGTTACCATACTTTAATGTGGCAACTGATGTAAAATTTATACCTATTAGCCAGTCAGTTATAAGTCTAGTGTAACCTGCTGATTGTAAATTTCTCATTTCATTATCATCTTTTAAATTATTAAGACCCCTAGTTATATCTTCTGGTGTCCATTCGTTTACTAAAATTCTTTTTACAGGTTTTTTGTTCTTAGATAATAAAAATATTAAAAAAGAAATTAATTCTCCTTCTCTATCATTATCTGTTGCATTTATAACATATTCAATATCATCTCTATGTAACAGTTTTTTTACTGTATTAAATTGCTTTTTCTTAGAACTATCTACTTTGAACTTAAACTTTTCTGGTGGAATAAATGGAAAATTAGCCATTTTCCAAGAACCAGAGTATTTATCTTTATCATAGTCTTTGACATCATATAGACTCACCAAATGCCCAACAGCATAAGTAACTATATATCCATTACCTTCAAAATAACCATCAAGACGAGTTTTAGCTCCTAAAAAAGATGCGATAGTTTTAGCCACAGATGGCTTTTCTGCTAGTATAAGTTTCATGTAAAACTCCTTTCAAGGTGCTTAAATACTACATTTGTAACTTAAATATATTATCATAAAAAAATAAAAGACTGCAAGGCAGTCTTTTATAAATAATAGTTAAAATTATTATTATGATTAGTAAGTCCCTTTATATATGAGTTAAAATAATAGTTGCTATCTTCATTATCTATTATCTCAACAAAAGAGATGTGGTTGTAGTCACTTACCTCTAAATCACATAGTTTATTTAAGGTAACACAAGATATAGTTAAAGATGAATCTGGACTTATATAAATACCTTGTGTATCATATAGTGCTGTAAATATTTCATAGCATTTTGATTTATCAGTAATTAATAAATAATCAATAAGACCTTTAAGTTCTGGATACTTATAATAAATATTACTTAAAGTATTATCTTGATTTAAATTATTTAATTCTTCACTATATCCACAGAGCATTATATATAAGTTATTTTCATATAGTGATTTTAGATTAATTATTAAATCTTTTAAAAAGATATTTAAGTTAAATGGTAAATATAGATAAAGTTTATTATTTATGTCTATATTTATGTTATAATCTTCTAATAGATTAATCAAAATACTAGTTGTAGTTGGAGTATAATTTAAAAATTTAATATCATTATACATAATATAGAGATTACCGTTTATACTCTTATTGTAAATAACCTCAAGTTTTTTTTTCATCCAAGGGGCATGTAATAAATTCATATTTGTTCCTCCTAGAATTAGTATTTTAAATTTAATGTATTTTAATACAATATTAAAATAACCCTTAATTAAATTATAAAAGGAGACATTAAAATGTATACATTAAAAATAAAGAAATTACATGATGATGCAATAATACCAAATTTCGCCCACAAGGGAGATGCTGGTATGGATTTATATTCTATAGAAGAAGTGGTTATTCCTGCTTCAGAATCTAGACTTATAAAAACAGGAATAAGTATAGCACTTCCTAAAAATACAGAAGCTCAAGTTAGACCAAGAAGTGGATTAGCACTTAAACATTCTGTAACAGTACTAAATACGCCAGGAACTATAGATGAAGGGTATAGAGGCGAAATAGGTGTAATACTTATAAACCATGGTAAAGAAGATTTCACAGTAAATAAAAACATGAAGATAGCTCAAATGGTAGTTAAACCTATATATGATATAAATATATTAGAAGTTAATGATTTAGATGACACTGAAAGAGGAAATGGTGGATTTGGATCAACTGGATATTAGACTATATTTATTTAAAGGAACCTTATTTTAAGGTTCTTTTTTTATGCCAATTTGTTATAAGCTAAAAATGATATATAAGATTTAAATGTTAAGAAAATTTTATAAGAAGAAAAATATATATAAATTGTAAATATATAACAGTTATCGAAAAATATAGACAAAAACTTACAAATTTGAAATAATATTAGCATGGGCAAAACGTTAAAATATAAAGTAAAAAAGTATTATAAAATGAAATTTAAAGCTAGGGTATAAATACCAATTAAGGAGAGGAGTTGAGTATACTATAGCTTCTAAGCTGTAGTAATAAAATATGAATAAACAAAGTATAAAAATGGGATTGGTAGCAACATCAATATTACTTCCAATGTCAGTTAGTGTATCAAATGCTGATACTATACAAAAAGCAGACATAGAATATAAAACGATAACTGGAAATTCGGTAAACTTTAGAAAAGGACCAAGTACTAGCTATAGTTCAATTGGTAAGTTTTATAAAGGAGACAAAGTAGAGTACATAGGAAAAAGTGGAGAATGGGTAAATGTTAAGTATAATGGAAAAGTAGGATACGTACATGGAAATTACGTTTCAAACTCTTCTGAAGGAAATACATCAGATAATACTATAAAATACAATAAGATAGTAAATGCAAGTTCCTTAAATGTTAGAAAAGGTCCGGGGACTAGTTACTCAAAGATAGATTCAATACCTAATGGAACAAAAGTAGGAGTAATATCTGAGTCAAATGGGTGGGCAAAGGTAAGTTATAATGGACAAATAGGATATGTATCAAGTCAATATTTAAAGAGTAGTGAAGATTCAACTTCACCAAGTGAAGAAAAAGTAAAATATAATAGAAAAGTAAATGCAAGTTCACTAAACATTAGAAAAGGACCAAGTACAAGTCACTCAAAAATAGGTTCAATACCGTATGGTGCTGAGGTAGGGGTAATATCAGAATCAAATGGATGGGCAAAGATAAAATATAATGGACAAATAGGATATGTATCAAGCAAGTACTTAACAGCAGATATGCCTAATGGTGGTGGAACAACATCTCAAAGCGCCGATAAGGTAATAAATTTAGCTCAAACATTATTAGGAAAGCCATATGTATGGGGAGCAGAAGGACCTAGTAGTTTTGATTGTTCAGGATTTACTCAATATGTATTTAAAAAGTCTGCTGGAATAAATATACCAAGAGTATCAAAAGATCAATCAAAATTTGGACAATATGTAAATAAAAATAACCTTCAAAAAGGAGATTTAATATTTTTTGATACAAGTGGTTCAAATGATGGAAATGTAAGTCATGTTGGAATATATATGGGTAATAATAAAATGATACATGCATCATCGAGTAAAGGAAAAGTAGTTATATCCGAATTAAGTAATTATTATAATAATGCATATGTAAATGCAAGAAGAGTCTTATAAATAACTTAAAAATTTTCTCACTATATAAAAAATAGATGTATTATTAATAAAACATCTATTTTTTTTATGCAATGATTTTATATTAGGCATAAAATAATTGATTGTTTATGAATATATACAGATGAATAAATTTGAAAATAAAAAAATCTAATATATTAAGTAAAAAGATTTTTGATGAATAAATAATCTAATATATTGAAAATAATATATAGTGTAAATTAAATTTATAGATTAACAAGGAGTGTTTCTATGGGTGTAGTAACAGATTTTTATAAATTCAAATACAGAAAAGATCACTATTATTTAGATGTATTTATAAATAAAGGAGCAATACCAAATATTGAATCAGCCTTAAATGAAATTCTAAGTGATAAATATATACCTAAAGACTCTCAATGTGCATATATGAAATTAAAAGAATTATTTCAAGAGGCAAGAAAAAGTACAAGCCATGTTTATGCTGAAATAAAAATACACAAATGTTATTTGAGATATATAAATAATTTATATCTATATTTTTTTGATAGAAAAGAGTATAGAGCTTTAAAGGAGTTAAGTGATTATTTTCATTTATATATAGTAGAGGATATAGAAAATATAGCAAATTTTATAACACTAAGCGAAGACGTAAAGATAAGGATACTTTCAAATATATAAAATAATTAAATTCAAAAAAGGAAATATTTATAAATATCTTGCATATAATACATTAAATATGAAACATTTAAAATTAATCCTTCATATTTAATGTATTATAAAAAGAAGGAGGGATGTTAATTTGGATAATAGATTAGAATTAGTAATGTTTGGATATGAAAAAGAAATAGAATATGATTATACACCAGATAGTGGAAGTGAATAAAGTAAAAAGGATTTTTCAAGTTTAGATTAAGTAAAGAATAAAATAAAAATTATCTTGCTAAATCAACTAATGTAATTTATATAAATAAAAAATGGAGGTAAAAAATGGAGAGAAATATAGATTTGATGATATTTGAATATGAAAAGGAAATGGCATATGATTATATACCTGAACATGAAAATGAATAATAATTAAAGCATAAGTAATATTATATATCAAAAGGAGAAATAAAGTGAATATAGATAATGAATCCGATTAAAAAGGAGCTATCTCAAAGAAAATAGAGTTTAGCTCCTTTTTATTATAAGTTAAATTATAAAGTTTTAAATTAAAAAATATTATACATAAAAAATGTCTAAAGCAAATCAAAAGGTTGCCTTAGACATTAAAAACAAATTTATAGATTAAAATGTATGTTTACTTTCTTCAAAATCATAAACGTCCATCAAAGCTTCCCCAAATCTTTGATAATGAGTAATTTCTCTTTGACCTAAAAATCTTAAAACTTCTATTATATCAGCGTCATCAGTTAGATTTATAAGTTGATAATAGGTAGCTAGTGCTTTTTGTTCAGCGGCCATATCCTCATGTAAGTCAGTAACGGCATTTCCCATAACAGCAATAGGACAAACACTAAATGGATTTCCAGTTGAATCTGTTGGATATATACCAAATCCATTTTGAGCATAATTAGATCCAAGTCCTGCTTCTTCTAACTCAGTAGGAGTAGCATCATATGTTAGTTGATAAACCATAGTAGCTACCATTTCAACATGTGCTAATTCCTCTGTTCCGATATCAGTTAAAAGTGCTTTAGTTTTCCCTGTAGGCATAGTATATCTTTGACTAAGATATCTTAGGGCAGCTGCTAACTCTCCATTAGGTCCACCAAATTGAGTTATAAGATATTTAGCCATAGTTATATCCTTAGTTTTAAGATTAACAGGATGTTGTAATGTTTTTTGATATATCCACATAAATTAAATCCTCCTTAATTATTAGTCGTTAAATTCTCTTTCCCAAGGCCATGGGCTTTCTACCCATCTAAAAGGATACTTGCTAGGTGAAAATCCAAAGTTAGTTAAAGGTCCATACTTATTTTCATATAAGCATCTTGCTTCTAAAAATTGATTACATAGAGAATTAAAAGTAGCAATTGCATTTTTATCACAAGGATTATTATCTAGATATAAATTCATATCTAAACATGCAAAACAAAGCTCTTGAATTTTTCGCATTAATTCATTTCTAGAGTCACTCATAATTATTCTCTACCTCCTTTTTCTCTTAGTGGAGTTGAATATAAATTCTTGTTATAAATTGGAGAATCTATTAGATATAGCTCAGGGAATAGAGTACCACGTTGAAAGGCTTTAGGTAAGCTATACGTTTTAGTGTAGACTTGACGCTTAATATAAGGTCTAGCTAAGGAATATCTAGGTTCCATACAGTTTTTTCTATTATCATCTTGCATAAATTAAACCTCCTGTCTTAAAGTGAGAATGAACTTAATAATAATATATTGTAGTTGTAAAAAAGTGTTACTAATAAATATATAAACTATATTTAGAGCAAAAATACACATTAAAATAAATGAGTAGATTACTTGAATTATTAGCTTAATATATGATAAAATAATTTGCATGTTTTATTAAAAATAGTCTAAATTTGAAATTTAATGAAAATGAATTATAGATATAACCAAAATATAAATAAGAGGTGATAGTATGAGCAACTTAGCGGGAAAAGGCTGTGAGATAATAGTACCTTTTGATGAAAGACAACCATTAAAAGATATAGAAAGAAGTATAATAAAGAGATATAGAAAACATTTATGGTCAAAATTTATAAAAGCTATAAGAGATTATAATCTAGTAGAAGAAGGCGATAAAATAGCTGTTGCAATATCTGGAGGAAAAGATAGTCTACTTATGGCTAAGATGTTTCAAGAGTTAAAAAGACATGGACAAGTAAACTTTGAATTAGAGTTTATAGCTATGGATCCAGGATATCATGAAGACATAAGAAAACTACTTGTAGATAACTGTGAATACTTAGATATACCAATACACTTATTTGACTCAAGAATATTTGAAATAGCAGATGAAATAGCTAAAGATTATCCATGTTATATGTGTGCAAGAATGAGAAGAGGAGCACTATACTCTAAAGCTGAAGAACTAGGGTGTAATAAGTTAGCACTTGGACATCATTATGATGACGTTATAGAAACAACAATGCTTAACCTACTATGTTCGGCTAATTTTAAAACAATGTTACCTAAACTACATTCAACAAACTTTGATGGTATACAAATAATAAGACCACTTTATTATATAAGAGAAGAGCATATAGTAAGATTTATACAAAATAGTGGTATATGGCCACTAAATTGTGCATGTATGGTAGCGGCTAAAAAGACTGGTAATAAGAGATATGAAATAAAAGATTTAATCAAAAGCCTTGGAGAAAACTTTAAGGATGTAGAAAAATCAATATTTAAAGCAGCGGAAAATGTAAATATAGATTCTGTACTTGGATGGCAAAAAGATGGAGTAAAGCATTCATTTATGGAAAATTTTGAAGACTAACTAGAAATTCTTTAAAGTTTACATTATTTATTTTTAGTATAATTAGATATAATATATTTATAGATTTAGGAAGAATTTTTATTCTTCCTTTTATTTTTGATTTTATGAAATATATTTGAATAAGCAAGAAAAGCGAAAATTTTATAAATGTATAGTGAAAAAATATCATAAAATGATAAAATATAAGTAAAGATATTTAGAAGGTGGGAGTTTGGATTGAAAAGAGTTTATATAGACTTTGAAATGAATATGCCAAGTGTAAGAAATAAAAGAGATATGCTAAATGCAGATATAATTGCAATTGGGGCTATACAATATGATACGGATACAGGTAATATAGAAGAATTTAAGTCATTAATAAAGCCTGTAACTAACCAAGAAATATATCCACATATAGAAGAATTAACTCATATAAAGCAAGATGATATTAAAGATGCTCCAACATATGAAGAAGTTATGAGAAAATTTAAAAAATGGTTAGGTACATTTTCTCAAATAGAGGGTATATATACCTTTGGAAATCTAGATTTAACTTGCTTTAATAATACAGATAAAAAGAGCGCTCAAAAAAACAATCACCCAAGATTTATAAATAATATAAAAGGTTTATTCGTAGATATAAAGGACAAATATTTAGAATGCGGGATAAAATGTATGAATTATGTTTCGTTAAAAAATTTACTAGAATGTGCAAACGTAGAATTTAAAGGAGACGCACATGATCCTTTATATGATGCATATAATTTATATGTATTAGATGAAGTTTTAGAAAAAAATGAAGGTATAAGGGACATACTAATAATAAAAGATTTTATAAGACCACCATTTATAATATTAAATGAAAACTTAGAAAAAGTTTTTGATGAATACACAAATATATACTATAAAAATCCAAAAGAGGCTAGCAAATTTGATATATCCATAGAAGTTATAAAAACTGTATATTTGTATTTGGAATCTATAAATAACATAGAAATATACAATATAGATATAATAAGAGATATAAGTAGAAAAATGGACACAATAGATAAGTTAAAAGATATTAGAACTGGGCATTTTTATATACTTGAGAATGTATATTTTGATATGAAAGATTTAATAGATGATTTAATGCTTTATAAGCTAAAGCAAGAGGAATACGTAGAAGAAATAAATAGTATAATAAACTTATTTTCTGATGATTTAAAGTATGAAGAAATAGAATTTGACTATATACTGGAAAAAAGCTGTTGATAAAATTAAATATCAACAGCTTTTTAATATGAATAAATATGTACAAGAATAAATATAAATTATAAGAAACCAAAAAAGGAAATAGGAGGAGTTTTTGTGGAAGAAATAAGTAATTATTTTTCTATAATATTTAAGGTATTTATATCTTTATCATCAATATTTATATTATTTTATGGTGTAAGTATTATATTAAAAGCAAAATATAACAAGCCTAAAAATAAAGGACATACAAGAGGATATACAAGAAATAGCTTAATGATAGACGACAGAAGCAATGTAGATACAAAGAAAGTAAAAGAAAATATAAGACAAATAGAAAACTCTAGTATATCAAGTAAAGAGAAAACTATGCAATATGATAATGGGGATGTATACAAAGGGGAGATTAAAGATGGAAAAAGAGAGGGTTTTGGTATATGTATATACATGAATAAAGATAGATATGAAGGGCTTTGGAAAGATGATAAAATGCATGGAATAGGTAAATATACTTATCATGATAAAGGGTCGTATAGTGGTGATTTTAAAGAAAATAAGATAGAAGGAATAGGAACTTATACTTATAAAAACAAAGACATATATAAAGGATATTTTAAAGACGGAAAAAGACATGGAAAGGGAATTTTATATTGTAAAGATGGAAGCAAATATAATGGAATGTGGAAAGATAACCTTAAACATGGGCAAGGAAGGCTTATTGATGTAAATATGCAGATTTATGAAGGGGATTTTGTAGAAGGCAAAAAAAATGGACAAGGCAGATATGAATTTGTAGATGGAAGCAAATATAATGGTGAATTTAAAGACAATATATATCATGGTCATGGATGCTACATAGATAAATATGGGAATATATATGAAGGTCAGTATAAATATGGATTAAAAAAAGGCAAGGGTATGATGAAATATAGAAATGGTGAAATATATGAAGGTGAATTTAAGGATGATATTATAAATGGAAGAGGAAGATATACATATAAAGATAAAAGTACTTATGAAGGAGAGTTTAAAGAAGGTAAAAAACATGGAGTAGGAACATACACTTGTGAGTTATATAAATATGTAGGCGAATTTAAAGAAGATAAAAAAGGTAAGGTAGGAACCTACTACTTAAGTAATAATATTATTTTAGAAGTAATTATAGAAGAAAATATTATAACACAAGGTGTATATATATGTAATGAAAATAAAAGATACCTACATAATATAGATGTAAGTGAAATAAATGAAAAATATTTATTAAATAATATAGAAAACTACCTCGAAAATGATAAAGAACAGAATCACATTATCACTTCAAAAATATATAATTAATTATAAGAATAAATTTTGGGGTGGTATCTATGAAAAATAAATCTGAAGATTTAAACATTAAGTTGTTGCCATTTAAAATAGAATCAAACTCAAGAGGAAGAAATACAGTTAACCAATATGGAGTGGATATGATAAAAGCTAGAGATATGTGGAAAGAATCTAATAAAGGAAGTGGAGTACGTATAGCAGTAATAGATTCAGGATGTGATATATATCATGAAAGCTTAAAAAATAATATAGTAGAAGTTAGAAATTTTACAAATGAAGATAATAAAAATCCAAATATTGTAACTGATAGAGTAGGACATGGTACTCATGTTATAGGCACTATTGTGGCAAATAATCCAAATAATAATATAGTAGGTATAGCACCTAGTGCACAGATATATGTATTAAAAGCTATAGAAGGTAATGGACTAGGAAAATTAAGTTGGGTAGTTAATGCCATAAATTATGCTGTGGAAAAAAAGGTAGATATAATATCTATGTCACTTGGAATGGGTGGAAGTTCAGATAAATTAGAAAGGGCAGTAAAGGAAGCTGTCAAAAAAGGAATATTAGTAGTATGTGCAGCTGGAAATAGTGGTGATGGAAATGCTGATAGTTTTGAATATTCATATCCAGCTGTTTATGAAGAAGTAATATCAGTAGGTGCAGTTGATAAAAAAGGAAATCCTGCTAGTTTTAGTAATGCAAATTTAGTTATAGATGTAATTGCGCCGGGGGTAGAAATACTTTCAACCTATCCAAATAACAAATATGAAGTACTAAGTGGAACAAGTATGGCAACACCGCATGTGACAGGAAGCTTAGCTTTACTTAAAAACTGGTCAAGGGAAGAATTTCAAAGAGATTTAAGTGAAACTGAATTATATGCTCAACTTATAAAGCATACAAAATCTATTAACTATCCAAGAACTATTCAAGGTAATGGGCTTGTATATCTAGCGCAAGTTAAAACTAAAAATAAGAAAAAGAATTAAAAAACTTCGCATATCTATAAAAAAATTAGATATGCGAAGTTTTTTGATATTAAATGATAAAAATTTGCAATTAAAGTTACAAAAAGGTTACAAAAAAATGCTAAATTGTGTATAATGGTATAGTAAATAAAAAATAGGGCAACAAAAGCAAAATTGGAGTGATGAAAATGATTAAATTTACTAATGTAGATAAATTTTATTCAGATGGTAATAAGTCACTAGATAATGTAAATTTAGGAATAAAACAAGGCGAATTTGTGTTTTTAGTAGGACATTCAGGAGCAGGAAAGTCTACTTTACTTAAATTATTGACTAGAGAAGAAAAAATATCATCAGGAAGACTTTCTGTTTTAGGGGAAGATATAACTAAAATAAAAGCAAGCAAAGTACATAATTACAGAAGAAATTTAGGAATAGTATTTCAAGATTTTAGACTATTAAATGAAAAAACAGTCTATGAAAATGTAGAATTAGCGCTTAGGGTTGTAGGTACAAATGCCAAAGAAATTAGACCAAGAGTTATGGAAGTGTTAAAAAGAGTTGGCATAGCTGAAAAACATAGTAAATATCCACATGAATTATCAGGTGGGGAATCTCAAAGAGTTGGTATAGCTAGAGCTATAGTCAATAAACCATCTATAATAATTGCAGATGAATGTACGGGAAATTTAGATATACATAATTCTATTCAAATTTTAAAATTATTAAATGAAATAAATGAAGAAGGTATTACCGTCATAATGGCAACACATGATATAGAAATATTAAAGCTATTTCCAAAGAGAGTCATAGAGCTTAAAGAAGGAAAAATAATTAAAGATACAAAGAGGGAAAAATATGAAATTAATGTCTAAATTTTTATACAGTCTAAAGCAAGGAATAAAAGGTGCTTTTCACAATAAAACTATGACTATTATATCTACAATTTCTATATCTGCATCTTTAATAATACTAGGAATAGTTTTAACTATAGTATTAAATATAAACCAATTTATAAAATATGCACAAGACGAAATAAATGAAGTTAGGGTATCTATAGAAGAATTCACTAATGATGATGCGAGAATAGAATTAAAAAATAAAATTAAAGATATAAATGGTGTTAAAGGTGTTGAGTTTAAAACAAAAGAAGCTTCTTTTAACGATCTTAAAAGAAGTTTTGGAGAAGAAGCATATCTACTTGAAGGTGTACAAAATCCTTTAGAGGATTCCTTCCTTGTTACAATAGATAATCCAGAGAATATAAAGCAAATATCAAGAGAGATATCTAAGTTAGAAGGTGTAACAGAGATAACTTATTTTCAAGATATAATACAAAATTTCTTAAGTATATCAAGTACAGTTAAGAAATTTGGGTCAATTTTAATAGGGGGCTTACTATTAATATGCCTAGTAATAATATCTAATACGATAAAAAGTAGAGTATATAGTAAAAAAGAAGAAATACAAATTATAAAATATGTAGGTGGTAGTAACTTATTTGTAGTATCTCCATTTATAGTAGAAGGCTTTTTTATTGGATTAGTAGGAGCTACTTTAGCTATTGGTATATGTTTGGTTATGTATGGATATATAGTAGAAAATTTAAAGCAATTTATAAATCCAATAAACAATATTATGTCGGGTGCAGTCCTTCCATTGGCTTCTATATCATCTTCACTAATATCGACGCTGCTTATAACAGGAGTAGTTATAGGGGTATTAGGAAGTGTTATATCAGTTAAAAGACATTTAAAAGTATAAAGTAATAGGGGGAAGATTGAGTGAAAAAAATATTGACAGTGCTAACAGTATGCTCTTTAGTATTTGGAACAACATATATATATGCAGATACTGAAGATAAAAATATAGAAACTAAACAAAAGAGTGTAGATGATAAATTAAACAAAAACAGAGAAGAGCAAACAACTTTAGAATCTAAAATAAGAGATTTAGATTTTAAAGTGAAAGAAATAGAAGGAAATATAAAAGAAACTAATGATAAAATAGAAAATTTAAATGGTGAAATAGAAACTACTAAAGTTGAAATAGAAAAACTAAACGAAAATATAAGTAAAAATGAAGAAGCTCTAGGTAAAAGATTAAAAGCAATAAACAATAATTATTCTATGGGATATATTAAGGTTATATTAAGTAGTACTTCTATATCAGATTTTTTCAATAACATATATGTAGTTAAGCAAGTTGTAGAACAAGATCAGAAGATACTAAAAGAATTAGATGAAAATAAATCAGAAGTAGAGAAAAAAGAAAAAGATTTAAATTATAAAAAGAAAATGCAAGAAGATTTAAAAATATCTCTAGTAGAAAATAATGAAAAGGTACAATCTGATAAAAGTGAACTAGAAGCTTTAAAGAGAGAACTAGAAACTGAAGAAGATAATTTACAAAATGAACTTGAAAAATTAGCAGCAGAAGCAGCAGCTAAACAAGCACAAGAAGCACAACAAAGTGCTGCATCAATTGATGAAAATTTAAATGGAGCAATAATATCAAGTGGATCTTGGCCAGTCCCAGGACATACTAGAATAAGCTCTCCATATGGATATAGGCTTCATCCAGTATTAAATGTTCAAAAGATACATACAGGTATTGATATACCCGCACCAAAAGGAACCCCAGCAGTAGCAACTGATAGTGGTACAGTTATATATTCAGGACCTAAAGGAAGTTATGGAAATACTGTAATGATACAACATGATAATGGAAAGGTATCATTATATGCACATAACGATCAATTACTAGTATCTGTTGGACAGAAGGTTCAAAAAGGACAAGCAGTAACTAAAATAGGAAATACAGGAAGATCAACAGGGCCACATTTACATTTTGAAATAAGAATAAATGGAAAGCATACAAATCCTATGCCATACATAGGGTAATAAAAAATAAGTATCTATTAAAAAATAATTTAATAGATACTTATTTTTTTATTTAGAAATAAATGAATTAAGTTGTACATTTAAATAAATATTAGCAAATTTTGTGCTAAAACATAATACATGTTATCATATAATATATGATTAGATAAACAAGAATCTAAAAGGAGTTTTACACATGGAAGAATATGTAGTTGTGGATTTAGAAACCACGGGTCTTGACCCATATAAGGGTTGCGAAATAATAGAAATCGGAATAACTGAGATAAAAAATAACGAAATAATTAGGAATTATTCAAGGTTTGTAAAACCAACTTCAGATATACCGCCATTTATAACAGATATAACTAACATAACTAATGATATGGTTAAAAATGAAGACCCTATAGAAAAAGTTTTACCTAGATTTAGAAAATATATAGGAAATAGGACTATAATAGCTCATAATGCTAAATTTGACTTAAAATTTTTAAATTATTATTTAGATAAATTAAATTTAGAACCTATAACTAACCATATATGTACATTAGAAATGTTAAAGGCTAATAAGGACTATAAAGGCAAAAATAAAAAATTAGAAACAGCATGTGCATATTATGGAATAGAAAATAAAAATGCACATAGAGCAGATAGTGATACATTAGCTACAGCTAAATTATTTTTAAAAATAAAATAAACAAAAAAGCAAACTATTATTTAAATATAGTTTGCTTTTTTGTTAGAATTTTATGATTTAAATTATTTTCATATAAGACATAAATTTATATCATTCAAAATAAAAAATTTTTAAAACTAATTATATTTAGTGGTTAATTTTTATTAAAACTCATAGTATATAGTATCTTAAAAAACCTTTAGGGGGTTAGACATATGAATTTTATAGAATTTAATATATCTGTAAGTGAGATAGAGTTTTCAATATTTAAAAAAATAAAAAATAAGAAGATATATATCGTTAAAAATAAATTAATTATACCGAAGTCTTTTGATATCGGGAATAGATTAAATTATATAAAAAAATTAGTAAGTACTATTATAAAAGAGCATGATATTAATAAATCCTATATAAATAAAAATGAATCAGAAAATGAAGATACTATACAGTTAATAAAGATAGAAGGTATAGTAGAGGAACTTCTATTTAATTGTGGGGTGGAAATATGCAAATAAATCCAAATGTTAACTTAAAGGTAATAAAAAAGATTAAATCTGAAGGGGTTAATTCAAATTTATATTTAGTAGAAGATACTCAGCTTGGATGTAAATTTATACTAAAGCAAATAAGTAAAAAAAAATTAAAATCTGCAGATAAATACTTTGACGAATCTAAGAAGATATATAGGTGCAATCATCCAAATATAATGAATATAAATACAGCATCTCAAGATGAAAATAATATATATATAACAATGCCATACCTAGAAAGAGGATCTTTATATAATTTATTAGAGAATAAAAGCTTAACCATTAGAGAAGTTATAAAGTATTCATTAGACTTTTTATCAGCAATACAATATATCCATTCTTTGGGTATAATACATTGTGACATAAAGCCAAATAATGTACTTATAAGTGATAATGATAATGCAATACTAACCGATTTTGGTTCGGCATTGTATTTAAATAATTCAGGAAATGCAAGGCTTAGAAATGTATATTATAAGCATATAGCTCCAGAGCAGTGTACAAATTCTATAATAGATAAAAAAATTGATATATATCAAATAGGTACTACATTATATAGAATGTGTAATGGAAATGAAGAATATAATAATCAAGCCAGAAAATATAAGGACTTAAATAGTTTAAAAATAGCATGCGCTAAAGGGAAGTTCCCTATAAGAAAAAAATATTTGCCTCATGTACCAAGAGAAATTATAAATATAATAGAAAAATGTCTTATGATAGATCCAAGGGATAGGTATGAAGATGTTTTAGAAATAATGAATGATTTATCTAGTGTAAGTAGAAACTTAGATTGGAGATATAAAAAATTAGAAGAAAATGACTTTGTATGGGAACTAGAAGATAAAAACTACAATACTTATATAAGGTTATACAAAGAAGATACAGTATGGAAAGTATTGAGTGATGGGAAAATTTATACAGTAGACACAAAGGCTAAGGGATATAAGCTTATAAGAAGTATTATAAAGAATAAAAAAATGACCTTACTTTAAACCGATCAAGTAAGGTCATTAAAAAGGGGTAAAATATATTATAAAAAGGGGTTTATTAGGGAATATATTTTATTTGGGGAGTAAATAATCGGTTATTAGGGGAATAACCTTGTATTTATAATAACAAGATTCGACAAAAAAAGCAATAGTAAATTTAAAAAAAGTTTTATAAAATTTTTATTTAAACTAAATTTAATTAAAAATTAAATTTAGTTTAAATAAAAATGTATAAAAATACATCTTCTGGATAAACTATAAAAATCTAGGAGGTATATATGAAAAAATCTAAATGTTTGCTTTTAACCTTATTATTTTTTATAGCTATGTCAAATACATCAATATGTATAGAAAAAAACAATATACTAAATAAAGATATATTAATAAATAATGTAGAAAAAGATGATATAAAAATAAGCATAGAGGATATAAATATAGTAGAGGAAAAAATAAGTGTAGGAGATGTTTACAATTCTTCTGCTATAATAAGTATGAATGTTAGAAATAATAGTAAATACGACATAGAATTATCTAATATAGATGTATATCCATATCAAGGCGGAAAACCAGTTAAGTATTTTGTTTCAACAGCTAATGAAGATATACAAGGATTTATAGGAAATATAAAAGGTGGAGAAGATAAAGATATAAAAATGGGAATAACACTTCATAATACTAAAGATCCTATAAAATTAGAGTTAAATAATATAGAAGATAAAAGTAAAGAACAAATTGTACATAGCATAAATATAAAGTAAAAAAGAAAAGCGTTGCTTTTCTTTTTTTTATGTATTATTCCATAGGTTGATGAATATCAACAGGACACTCTGGTTCATAAGTGCCGCAACCTATACAAGTATCATGTATAAAATAAGCTATAACAAAATCTCCTTTGCTATTATATATATTATATAATTTCCAAAAATCATTTTTTTTAGCCAAATAATATACAAATAATATATAAAGTTGCATAAACTAAGTATAGTCATAATCTTACAAATTTGTTCTTTGATTTATTTTGTATAACAATGTATAATTACTTTATAAATAAGGAGGTTTTATGAGTTATAATAATGATGATAATAAAATAAGACGGAAAAGAGTAAGCTCAAGTACAAGTAAAACAACAAATAAAACGGATAATAAAGTATTTAATAATAGAAGTGTAAGTGAAAAAATAAAAAATGAAAACACTATAAATAGAAGAACAAGAAGTAGTACTTATAGTTCTCGTTCAAGAGCTAAAAAAAGCAAGAGGAAAAAAAATAAAAAGTTATTAAAATTATTTAAAAATTTACTAATAGCAATGTTATTAGTATTAGCTTTAGTATCAATAGTTTCTAGTATTTATGTATTTACAGTGGTCAAAGGCTCACCTAAAGTAACTAAAGAGCTATTAGAGCAAAATTATATAAGTAGTGAAGTGGTAGATAATAATGATATACCAAAGTATTTAAAAGATGCTATTGTATCTATAGAAGATGAAAGATTCTATAAACATAATGGTGTAGATACTATATCTTTAGTAAGGTCTGTAGTACATAATTTACTAACAGATACAACTCAGGGCGGAAGCACTATAGAAATGCAAATTTCTAAAAACTTACTTACAAGTGATGATAAAACTATAAAAAGAAAGCTTAAGGATATGTTTAATGCAACTTCCATGGATAAAAACATATCTAAGGATGAAATATTAGGTATATACTTAAATAATATATATTTAGGTAAATCAGCCTATGGGGTAGGAAAAGGTGCTAAAGTGTATTTTGGTAAAGATGTTAAAGATTTAAACTTAGCTGAATGCGCTATGTTAGCAGGAATAACTAATAGTCCAGCAAAATTTGGTCAATTTGTACAAGCAAAGAAAAGACAAGAAACAATACTTTATAAAATGCATGAACTTGGATATATAAATGATGCAGAATATGAAGATGCATTAACTAAAGAAGTAACTTTTGTATCTGAAATAGGTAAATAAGAGGTGTAATATGAAAGAGTATAAGTTTAATTATGAAGATAAAGAATATGTATTAAGTTTAGATAACTGTAGTGGTTTATTAAATGATGAAGAAAAGCCCGTAGATGGCATAAAATTAGAAAATATATTAGAAATGTTATCTAATGGCAGTGAAATAGATTTTGATATGGAATATTACCAAGAAGCTTGCCCAGAATGTCTAAAAGGAGTTAAGGAAAAGCAAAAGTTTTTTGTTTTTTTAGAATATCATTTTTATATATTCACTAAAAATGGAAAGTTTGTTATAAGTGATATAGATAAAAGTTATGAAGGATTAAGTTTTAACAAATTATTAAGAGCAGGTAAAGTTGATGACAGTTATATAGTTAGTATAATAATATGTGAAAACTGCCAAGATTATATAATACAAATAGAAAACTGTATAGTATAAATAAAAAAAGTCTACCATTGATCTGGTAGACTTTTTTTATTACATACAATAAGTTAAAAAGGATGCATCTACTTGTGCTGTTATCTTAACTATACCAGGTACTACATTTGTGATAGATGATTTAGATGAATAATTAATATTATTTAGCTGAGAACTTATTTCAGTAACTTTACAAGGTATGGGATTATAATTAAGAGAAAAACTTTTAGCTAAAATACTAGCTTTATCTTTAGCATCTTGAGTAGCTTTTTTTAATGCTTTATTATAGTATTCATTAGGATTAGATAAAGAAAAATCTATATATATTTCATCATTTGCACCATTTTCAACTACTAAAGAGTAAATATCATTAACTTTACTTAAATCATGAACTATTATAGTTATAAGTTGAGTTACAGTATAAGAAATTAATGTATTTTTTTCATAATCATAATTTTGAGTAGCAGAAATGTCTTTACTAAAAATATCATCCTTTGAAACACCATAATCAGAAAGACTATATAAAAGTCTGTTTAAAATTTCGCTATTTTTATCTTTTGCTATTTCTAAGCTCTTATCTTGAGAAGAGATTCTAACATTAATTTTTGCCATATCAGATTCTATATTTAAAGAACTTACACCTCTAACTGTTAACGAGCCCTTGTTAGAGGGCATATTAAATAGGCTATTTTTATATTGCATAAACAAAACCTCCATACTTTATAGTTTATTACTAAGTTTATATATTTAAATAAGTATACTTTAAATTATATTAATTAATAGAAATTTAATATGATATAATTAATATAAATTTTTAAAATGAGATAAAAGGGGAACTAAAGGTGGAAAATGTAATAGGGGTTATAGCGTCAAATATAGAGTTAAAAGAAAAAATAGAAACACTTTACCCAAGGGAAATAAAAAATAAAGAAATTATAATAGATATTATAGAATTAGATTTATTAGAAGAACAAGGAAAGATATTAGTTGACAAAGGAGCTCAAGTAATAATAGGTAGAGGTGGAGGATATAAGCTTATATTAGATACTGTAAATGTACCCATAATACCTTTAAATATGAAATCTATAGATTTACTAAAAGCTATAAAATTAGCTAGTACATATAAAAAGGAAATAGTTCTTATATTAGGGTATGATGAAGTAGATTTTGATTATATAAGTTTAAAGGATGTAATAAATATACGTATAAAGGAAGAATGGTTCAAATCTAAATATGAAATAAGAAGCAAGGTATTAAAATACATCGATAAAAAAGAAGGTATAGTTATAGTTGGAAGTGGAATAGCTTGTTCTTTTGCTAGACAGTATAACATAGATAATGTATTTATAAATGCTAGTGAAGAATCTATAACAGAGGCTATAGAATACGCTAAAAATATAATAAGTTCATTATCAAATGAGAAATTTAACAATCAAATGCTTATAAATATACTAGATGGAGTAAAAGATGGAATAATAGCTATAGATACAAAAGGCAAAATAATACTATTTAATGAAAGTGCAAAGAAAATATTAAATACAAAAAAGGAAGAAGTATATAAGAAAAATATAAAAGATGTATTTCCTTGTATGGATTGGTTAGTAGAAGCTATGATTAAAAATGAGAGTCATAAGCGTAAGATAAGAAATATAAATAAATTGACAGTAAACACAAGGTCAGTACCCATAATAGTTGATGGACAAGTTCAAGGAATAATTGGAATACTTCAAGATATAACTAATATACAAAGTTTAGAAAGAAAAATACGTATGGATTTAAATAATAAGGGGCTCTGTGCTAAATATACATTTGATGATTATATATTCAAAGATGAAATAAGTAAAGAACTTGTAGAAATGGCTAAAAAGATTGGTAAAACAGAATTTACGACCTTATTATATGGAGAAAGTGGTTGTGGAAAAGAAGTGTTAGCACAAAGTATGCACAATATTAGTCAAAGAAAAGATAAACCTTTTGTGGCTATAAATTGCGCCACTATATCAGAAAGTTTATTAGAAAGTGAATTATTTGGATATGAAGAAGGAGCATTTACAGGAGCAAAAAAAGGTGGGAAGCCAGGGCTTTTTGAGCTTGCTCATGGAGGGAGTATATTTTTAGATGAAATAAATAGCTTACCTATAAATATACAAACTAAATTACTTAGGGTTATAGAAGAAAAAAAGATAATGAGAATGGGGTCAGATCGGGTGATACCTCTAGATATAAGGATAATGGCTGCTACTAATGAAAATCTAAGACAAAAAATAAAAGATAAAACTTTTAGAGCTGATTTATTTTATAGATTAAGTAGCCTAGAGATAAATATACCTCCACTTAGAAAAAGAAAAAAAGACATAGTATTTTTGTTTGAATATTTTGTGAGAAAAATGATAGAAGAAGGTGGTTTTTCAAATCTATCTTCTATCAGTGATAACTTTCAGCTAAAGCAAGAAGAGGTTAATCTATTAAATAATCACAATTGGTTGGGAAATATTAGAGAGCTAAAGAATGTAGCACAAAAATATGTATTAACAGGTAAAATAGAAATATTATATGTGGAAGATGAAGATAATAAAGTGGATGAATATAACTTGAATACATGTAATAGTCAATTTGAAAATATAAATTACGAAAAAATAGGTATTGATATAAAAGAGATAAATAAATATGTTGAAACAAAGATTATAAATATATTATTATCTCAAGGATTAAACAAAACACAGGTGGCAAGTATCTTAGGGATAAGCAGAACAGCTCTTTGGAAAAAATATAAAGGTAATGATTAATGTGTTAAAAAATAGTAACTAATGTTAAGATTTATTAACATAAAAAATTATCATCGAAGGTAAGTCATTATAAATAATAAGATTCACATAAATATGAAACTAATAAAAAACAAGCCTACTTAAAAAAAATTGTTTTTTATTAGTTTATATTAATTATTAGTTTATTATAGTAAATTAATTCAAATATTTGAATATTTGGCACAAGTGTTGCTTTATATTAAGGGTGAAAGTAAATAATTATAGGGTGGTGGGAATATTATGCAAAGTATGGCGGCTAAGCATTCTATATGGCCAAGAGAGAAAGATATAATATTTGATTTATCAGGGAGAGCTCAAAGAGCTGAAAAGAATATAGGAAGAGAAAATGTTATAAATGCTACTATAGGAGCATTAATGGATGACTATGGAAGATTAATAACTTTAGATACAGTTTATAGTGAGTATAAAAACTTAGAAAATGCAGAAATATCTGCTTATGCAGCACTTGAAGGTCAGCCAGATTATCTTGAAGCTGTTAAAAAAGTAGTTTTTAAAGATTACATGCCAAATAGTTATATAAGAGCAGTAGCATCTCCAGGAGGAAGTGGAGCTATAAAATTAGCTACTTGGAATTATACAAATCCAGGTGATGAAGTATTAACATCAGATTGGTTTTGGAGTCCATATGTAAGCATTACAGAAGAAATAGGAAGAACGGTAGGAACTTATGAGTTATTTGATGAAAATAATAATTTCAACTTCAAATCATTTAAAAAAGAATTTTTAAGAATAGCAGATAAACAAGAAAGAATATTTACAATTCTAAACACACCAGCACATAACCCAACAGGATACAGCATATCAGATAATGAATGGGATAAAATAATAGGATTATCAAAAGAAGTAGCTCAAAATAAAGAAAAGAAAATAATATTGTTTGTTGATATAGCATATATTGATTTTGCTAGTGATGATAATGCTAGTAGAATGTTCTTTGAAAAGTTCTCAAATCTACCAGAAAATGTATTGGTTATAGTAGGATTTAGTATGTCTAAAGGATTTACAGCTTATGGTATGAGAATGGGAGCAGCAGTTTGTATAACTTCAAGTGAAAATGTAGCAGAAGAATTCTACTATGCTTGTGTACACTCTTGCAGAGCAAATTGGTCAAATTGCAATAGAGGAGCTATGGCAATTCTTTCCAATATAGTAAATAATTCAGAGAAGTTTAAGAAATACAATGAGGAAAAAAATACGTATAAGGAAATGCTAAAAAGAAGAGCTAATGCATTTGTAGAAGAAGCTGAAAAAGTAGGGCTTGATATACTTCCATATAGAGATGGATTTTTTGTAAGTATACCTTGTGAAAATTCAAGAGAAGTATGCGAGGAATTAACTAAAGATAATGTATATATGGTACCTTTAAAAGCAGGGCTTAGATTTGCTGTTTGTGCAGTAAATGAAAATAAATGTAAGATAGCACCAAGTATAATCAAAAATGCGCTTGAATATGTAAAAAGTCAAAAGTTGGTAGAAAATAGATAATAATACTAAATGTATTATATATAAATTAGTTAAAAATATAAGGGAAATAGATTTAAAACTAAGATATATGGGGGAATTTAATATGATAAAACTAATGACTGGTAATGAAGCCATAGCTCGTGGAGCGTATGAAGCTGGTGTAAAATATGCATCTGCTTATCCTGGAACTCCAAGTACAGAAATATTAGAAAATATAGCTACATATAAAGATTCAATAGTAGCTGAGTGGGCACCAAATGAAAAGGTTGCACTTGAAGCTGCAATAGGAGGATCTATTGCAGGTGCTAGAACAATAGCATCTATGAAACATGTTGGACTTAACGTTGCAGCAGACCCATTATTTACATTTGCATATACTGGAGTAAATGGGGGAATGATATTAGTTTCTGCTGATGAACCAGGAATGCATTCTTCTCAAAATGAACAAGATAACAGAAATTATGCTAAATTTGCAAAAATTGCCTTATTTGAGCCATCAAATAGCCAAGAAGCTAAGGATATGATAAAAGAAGCATATAGAGTAAGTGAAGAATTTGATACTCCAGTATTATATAGAGTTACAACTAGATTATGTCACTCAAAGGGAATAGTAGAGTGCAGTGATAGAGTGGAAGTTGGAATAAAAGATTATGTTAAAAATCCTCAAAAAACATTAACAGTACCAGCACATGCAAGAGTACTTAGACATTCAGTAGAAGAAAGATTAGAAAAACTAGAAGAATATTCTAATAATACTTCTTTAAATTATTGTGAAATGAATGATAGCAAAGTAGGTGTAATAGCATCAGGAATGTGTTATATGTTTGCTAAAGAAGTATTTAAAAATGATGCATCATATATGAAGCTAGGATTTACAAATCCATTACCTATAGAAAGAATAAAAGAGTTTGCATCTAATGTTGAAAAAATATATGTAATAGAAGAGAATGATCCATTTATAGAAGATCAACTAAAAGCAGCTGGTATAGATTGTATAGGTAAAGACTTATTCCCTAAAATGGGAGAAATGACTCCAGATGTTCTTAGAAAAGCTGTATTTGGGAAAACAAACGATACAATAAAATATAATAAGGAATTAGTAGTGCCAAGACCTCCAGGTCTATGTGCAGGATGTCCACACAGGGGATTTTTCTATGAGTTAGGAAAGAGAAAAAATGTATTAGTATCAGGAGATATAGGATGTTATACATTAGGATTTGCACCTCCATATAATGCTATGGATACAGTAGTATGTATGGGAGCTAGTTTAAGTGCAGGTCATGGAGCTCAAAAAGTATTTAATATGAAAAAAGATAACGAAATGAGAGTAGTTGGTGTACTTGGTGACTCCACTTTCTTCCATACAGGAATAAACTCATTATTAGATGTAGTATACAACAAAGGTAATTCAATATCTGTAATATTAGATAATAGAATAACTGGAATGACAGGGCATCAACAAAACCCAGGAACAGGATATACATTACAAGGAGAGGTTACTGAAATAGTTGATATAGAAGGTTTAGTTAGAGCTTGTGGTGTTAAGCAAGTTAGAACAATAGATCCAAATAACTTAAAAGAAGTAAAAGAGACGCTAGATTGGGCATTTGAATTAGATGAACCTTCAGTAATAATAACTAGATGGCCATGTGTACTTAAGAGATTCTCTAAAGAAGACATAGAAGAATTTAACAATCCATTTACAAATAAATGTGATATAGATAAAGATGTTTGCATAGGATGTAAGATATGTATGAAAACAGGTTGTCCTGCTATATCATTTGACAAGGATGAAAAGAAAGTAAATATAGATAAAAATCAATGTGTAGGATGTAATGTATGTTCTCAAGTATGTCCTAAAGATGCAATATCTAATAATGGATTAGCTAAGGAGGTAAACTAATATGACAAAAAGTATACTTTTAGTTGGAGTAGGTGGGCAAGGAACTATACTTGCTAGTAAATTATTAACTACAGGGCTTATGGAAGCTGGATATGATGTAAAAATGAGTGAGATACATGGAATGAGCCAAAGAGGAGGTTCTGTTTCCTCTCAAGTTAGATATGGATCTGAAGTATATTCTCCAGTTATAGAAATAGGTGGAGCTGACATATTAGTTTCTTTTGAAAAAATGGAAGCTTTAAGATGGTTAGAGTATTTAAAGCCAGGGGGAAAAATAATATACAATAACTATAGAATGGATTCTATGCCAATACTTACAGGAAAGGCCGAATACAAAGAAGAAGAAATAGAAAAAGAATTAGAAAGATTAAATGGAAGCTTGTTAAATGCAGCAGAAAAAGCACTAGAACTTGGGAATGCTAAAGTAATGAATATAATCCTTTTAGGTGCATTAGTTAAATCTATGAACTTAGAAGACATAAATTGGGAAAAAATAATAAAAGACAATGTAAAAGAAAAATTTGTAGATATAAATATAAAAGCATTTAATGAGGGGATGAAACTAGTAAGTAATGAAGCTTTAGCTTAAAAATCATAAAACACACAAATTTATATAAATAAAAATTAAGCTATTATAAGTTAATACTTATAGTAGCTTAATTTAAATATACATTAAAATTAAGAATAATTATATTAATTTTATTTATAACTTATGGGGAAAAATTATAAATAGAAATTAGAATTATTTAATATATAACTTAAATAAAGGAAAAGGGGATTATTATGAACTATAGAATATTAGCTATAAATCCGGGGTCTACATCAACTAAGATAGCAGTATATGACAATGAAGAGCAATTGTTAGTAAAAGGAATAGATCATAAAGCAGAAGAAATAGCAAATTATGAAAGAATACAAGACCAATTTGAAATGAGAAAACAAGAAGTATTAAAAGTACTAGCTGAAAATAATATAGATATAAATACTTTAAGTGCTGTTGTAGGAAGAGGGGGACTACTTCCTCCAGTAAAATCAGGAGCATATTTAGTAAATGATGAAATGATAGATAGACTAGTTAATAGACCTGTTATTGAACATGCATCTAATTTAGGAGCTATAATTTCTTATGAAATAGCAAAATCTATAGGAGTAAATGCATACATATATGACTCAGTAGCCGTTGATGAGTTAAATGATATAGCTAGATTATCGGGAATTAAAAATATGGATAGAGAAAGTCTAAGTCATGCACTTAACTCTAGAGCTATGGCTATAAAGTTTGCAAAAGACAATAATAAAAAATATAATGAACTTAATATAATCGTTGCTCATTTAGGTGGGGGCATAACTGTAAGTGTTCATGAAAAAGGAAAAATGATTGACATTGTATCAGATGATGAAGGACCATTTTCACCAGAAAGATCAGGTAGGGTTCCTTGTAAAAAATTAATAAATACATGTTTTTCTGGGAATTACACACATAAAGAAATGTTAAAGATGATAAGAGGAAAAGGTGGAATAGTTTCTTATTTAGATACAGTAGATGTTAGAGAAGTGGAAAAAATGATGGAAGAAGGAAATAAAGAAGCTAAATTAGTACATGATGCTATGTGTTATCAAGTATCTAAAGCAATAGGTGAATTAGCTACAGTTGTAGAAGGAAAAGTAGATTCAATAATATTGACAGGTGGAATAGCTTACTCAAAGCTTGTAACAAAACATATAAAGAGAAGAGTAGAGTTTATATCTCATGTAGAAATAATGCCAGGAGAAAATGAATTAGATTCATTAGCACTTGGTACATTAAGAGTTTTAAATAATGAAGAAACTGCGAGGGAATATAAAGAAGAAATATTAGCTAATGCATAAATGTGTTATAAACTTAAGTAAATTTTAATTATAATACATATTATGAGTTTTTACTGAAATTAAGATAAAATCACTGGATACTTATCCAGTGATTTTAATTTAAGTAAATATTAAAATATAATTATTTAGATATGAAAGTTTCGCAACTTGCATCCTGTGAGTTTATATGAACCTTTTCAGCTTTGCATGCTTTACTAACATTATATTTACACTTCTCAGCCTGACATATTATATTTTCAGGTGTTATATATTCATCATTAGTACTATTTGTAAAAGATCCAAAAGAACCCTCGACAAAAGTTGAACAAGTAGTTTGAGATGTAGAATCTGCTCTACTACCAGCAACATTTATGCCTCCAGCATAGCATTTTTTGCTATTATTATACACACAGTTAGTTGCAGAACAATTTAAATTTTCATTCATAATTACATTCCTCCTAAAATTATCTTCTAGGTTAGTATGTGAAAAATAAAAGAAAATATAACTTATATATTACAACTTAATAATTATAGTTAATCTATTTATAGCTATTATCTAGGACAAAATGTTTCACAACTTTGATTTTCGTTGTTTATTTGAACATTTAATGCAACACAAGAGCTTTCGTCATTATGTTTGCATTCTTTGGCCTGGCAAGCTATATTGTGAGTTTTAGCATAGTCTTCATTACTAGTTGAGTTAGTCAAAGTTGCATTTTTTCTATCTTCAAAAGTTAGACAGTGGGTACCATTTGTATTTGATGCTATAGAACCTGAGATATTTATACCGTTAGCATAACAACTACTGCATTTATTATAAAAACATGTAGATGCTAAACATACTAAATTTCCATTCATAATTAATATACCTCCTAGAATTTTATCTAATTTAGTATGTGAAAAAATTAAAGATTTAATCCATTTAAGGTATATATTTATTCTAGGCAATTGTCACATAAAACTGCAACATCCTCTAGAGTCTCTCTGCCTAAATTTTTATTAATATGATACACATCTAAGTTGTGTTCTTGTCCACAAATAGAACAAGTATAATCATTTTCTCTAAGCGCATAATCTTTAAATATTTGCCAATGTATGCTATTTAAGTATTCCTTATACTTAACTTTAAGGCATGCCTCTAAATATTCACTATACAGATTATCTAAGTCAAAGCTAGTTAGATTAGAATATTCACATTCAAAATAATCACAATCATTATATAGGTTAGGTAGTGAATCTAGCAATATACATTTTATATTATATTTGTAATTTTCATCAGGACCATATAGAGAAAGATGAGTACAATAAGAACAACATTTCTTTGGTAATACTTCTTTAAGTTTCTCAACACTTTTATTCATATGTAACCTCCAATAATTTATATACTTTAATAAACAATATATAGTGAAACTTAGAATTCATTGATAAACACTCTTTATAAGATATATTAAAAAATAGTGATATATATTCTATAAATAAAGGGTTTTATAAAAAAATAAAGTAATTATGTTATATTAATTAAAACTAGGGTGATGAAATGAGAACTTATAATTTTGAGAAAGTAAGAGAAGATTCATACAACGAACTTGAAAAAATGAAGAAAGAAATGAAATATATAAATAAGTTAAATTTTAAAATAGAAAAAGAACAAATATATACAATAGAAACTCAAAATAAAGATTATAGTGATTTATATAATATATATGATGAAGAAAAGCTATATAATTTAAGAATACACAAAAAAAGTATTGGTAAATTTTCTAGTAAAGAAAGAAATGAAAAAAAGTTAAAAAACTTAAGAGTATTGTATTGTGAATTTGAAGAATGTAGGTTTGAAAATATAGAATTTATAAGTTGTATATTTATAGGAAATGTGTTTTTTAAATGTGATTTTGAAAATGTAATATTTAAAGATTGTAAATTCTATAATGAAAAAGATGATATAAATATATTTAAAGATGAATGTAAGTTTAGAGATGTTAGATTTACTAATAGTAATATAGAAAAAACAAAATTTGAAAGCATGAGTTTAAAAAATGTATATATAAAAGAAAGTAATCTAAATGGTTCTATATTTAATAAATGTATAATGAAAGAGGTTATAATTTGTGACAGTGATTTAAGTTCTATTAAAATATTACGTCCTAAGCATTTAGATATATCTTTTGAAGATTATTATTTAAGTAAATTTGATGAGCATACATTTATAGATAAAGTTGACCTAAAGAAAAAAGATAAAAATGAGTATATAGATATATGCAAAGTATATAAGGATATATCAACAAAATTTGAAGCTAATAGATTATCAAATATAGGTGGAGAATATTATTATATAGCTAAGTTAATAGAGAAAAATGGTTTAAAAGGAATAGCGAAGTTAAAATCCATGATATACTGGGCACTTTGTGGCTATGGAGAACGTCCAACATATGCGCTTATAACATCTTTAGAAATTGTATTAGTATTTGCTATATTATATATGATAACAGGTCTTAATATAGGTGGGGAATTAGTAAATTATAAAAGTGCATTAAGGGGAAATGTAGATGTAGCTTCTATAAATAAAGACTTCATTAACTCATTGTATTTTAGTATAGTAACTTTTACAACAGTTGGATACGGAGATATAACGCCAGTAGGATTTTTTAGTACTTTATTATCTGCAATAGAAATGCTTTTAGGTGTTACTATGGTTGGTATTTGGACAGCTACATTGTCTAGAAAGATAACAAAATAGAGGAAATTTAAACGTATATGTATATAAAAAATGGATATAAGTTAGTTTACATAAAGCAACTTATATCCATAAAGAAAGAATTATATTACATTATTAATATTACATTATTAATATTTATTTAGTAAAAATTTATCTATAACATGTGCAACGCCATGTTCATTATTTGTTTTAGTTACATAGTTTGCAATATTTTTTATGCTATCGCGAGCATTACCCATTGCTACACCAAGCCCTGCATACTCTATCATATGCTTGTCATTTTCTTCATCACCTACAGCTATAGCTTTATTTATAGATAAATCTATATTTTTACATAAAGCTTTAAGCGCATTTCCTTTATTAGCTTTTTTATTTAAAAATTCTAGGAAAAATGGAGCAGATCTGACAACTGTGTATTTATCAAAAAATTCTTGAGGTACATTTTTTATTATTTCTTCTAATTTTTCAGGTTCGTCAACAATCATAATCTTACAAAATGTCATGGTTTCATCTATTTCTTCTTCTGGTTTATAAACTAAAGGTATTTTATTTAAATTAGATTCTAAAACAGTATATTTACTAGGTTTTTCGTTAGGTGTTACAACGTCAATTGGTGTACTTATATGAAGATAAGTATTAAGTTTTTTAGAAAGTTCATATATAGATTTAAAATCATCGTAATTCATTTCTATATTAGATATAACTTTTTTAGTTTTAACTTCTTGAACAACAGCTCCGTTAAAGCATATAACATAGTCCCCTTCATCAGTCAAATTAAGTTCTTCAAGTAGTGGAGTTACACCAGGTAGTGGTCTACCAGTAGATAAAACTACTTTATTCCCATTTTGTTTAGCTTCTTGGATAGAGTCAAAAACCTCCTTTGTTATTTTTTTTTCGGTATTTAATAAAGTGCCATCAATATCTAGTGCTATTAATTTATACATATAATCCTCCTATGATATTTACATAAAGATAGTTATAATTATATCAATATATGCAGAATTTATATAGAGAAAATTAAAAAAGAGTGTATGCTATAATATAAATATTAAAAATAAATATAAATAAAGGAGATATTTCAATGAAGTTTTCAGATTTTGAATATGAAAGACCAAATTATGAAAAAAGTAAAAATCAAATAATAGAAATAATAAATAATATAGAAAATTCAAAAACTTACAAAGAGCAAAGACAAAATATTGATAAACTAAATAGCATTAGAAATAATATAGAAACTATGAGTACATTATGTTCTATAAGACATAGTATAAATGTTGAAGATGAGTTTTATGAAAGGGAAAAAGTGTATTGGGACGAATATTCTCCATTATATGAAGAACTTAATTCACTTTTTTATAAATCAGTAGTAAACTCAAAATTTAAAGAAGATATTCAAAAAGATTTTGGAAGACAGTTTATAAATATAGCAAGCTTTAATTTAAAGTCTTTTAGTAGCGAAATAATAAAAGACCTTCAAGAGGAAAATAAGCTTTGTTCTAAATATACAAAACTATTAGCATCTGCTAAAATTCATTTTGAAGGAGAAGAAAGAAACCTATCTGGACTTTTAAAATTTATGTCAAGTGAAGATAGAGATATGAGGATAAAGGCATCTAAGGCATATTACAATTACTTTGAAGAAAAAGAAAATGAATTTGATGAAGTATTTGATAAATTAGTTAAAGTAAGAAATAATATGGCTATAAAACTTGGTTTTGACAACTTTGTAGAATTAGGATATATAAGAATGATGAGAACTGATTACAACAAAGACATGGTAAAAAACTTTAGAAAACAAGTTTTAGATTATATTGTACCTGTAGCAAATAGTCTTTACGAAAGACAATCTAAAAGGATAGGTGTAGATAGACTTACATATGTAGATGAAAACCTTGAGTTTTTAAGTGGGAATGCAACACCTAAGGGAAGTGACGAATACATAATAGAAAATGGAAGAAAAATGTATTCTGAGCTATCAAATGAAACTAAAGAATTCTTTAATTTCATGCTAGAAAATGAACTTATGGACTTAGTAACTAAAAAAGGTAAAGCAGCAGGTGGATACTGTACATATATACCAGATTATAAATCTCCATTTATATTCTCGAACTTTAATCAAACATTAGATGATATAGATGTATTAACTCATGAAGCAGGTCATGCTTTTCAGCTTTATATGTCAACTTGGATTGATATGCCAGAAATAAACTTCCCAACTTATGAAAGTTGTGAAATACATTCTATGAGTATGGAATTTATAACTTGGCCTTGGATGAAATTATTCTTTAAAGAAGATACAGAGAAATATAAATTTACTCATCTATCATCAGCTATTAAGTTTATACCATATGGAATAGTAGTAGATGAATTCCAGCACTATATATATGAACAGCCTAATATGACTAAAGAAGAAAGAAAAAATATTTGGAGAGAACTAGAGAAAAAATATTTACCACATAGAATATTTGAAGATAATGATTTTTTAGAAAAAGGAACTTGGTGGTTTAAGCAAGGACATATATTTAAAAATCCATTTTATTATATAGATTATACATTAGCTCAGATATGTGCATTACAGTTTTGGAAAAAAATGAGGGTGGACAGAATCAATGGATGGGAAAATTATTTAGACATATGTAGAGTTGGAGGAACAAAGTCGTTCTTAGAAATAGTAAAGATAGGTGATTTAAAATCTCCATTTGAAGATGGATGTGTAGAAAGTATTATAGATGTTATTAAAAATTATTTAGATAGTATAGATGATAAAGCTTTATAATATATATACTGTAGAAATATGTAGCAATATTTACAGAAAAATATATTGAAATTTAAATAGAAAGTTTCTTTTCTTAACTTAGAAAGTATAAAAAAATTAAACATTCCGGTTGAAGGATATAGGAGATTACTTCTAAAAAGAAGTGACCGAAGGTACAAGTTTGATTAAATCCTAATTTAATCAAATGAAATTCTCAGGTAAAAATATTATATTCAGATGGAACTCTGAAGATTATATTAACAGAGAAAACAAATGGGATTTGTTTTCTCTGTTTTTTATTAAATAGACTTAAAAAGGAGAGGATTTTTATAATAATAATAACCAATAATACTATTGTCAAAAACAAAATAAAGCATAAAAATGTAAAATATATAAAGACACATATCTAGAAATTTTAAAAGAAAGTAGAAATCTAATTCACAAAGGTTACGAACTTTTATCACATCCGATGTATTCCAGTATAAAGCTAAATGAAACTCCATACAGAAGTATAATATTAAAAAAATCAAACAAGTTAGATACAAATTCAGTACTATTGATTGAAGAAGCAATATACATTTCTAATAAATTTCAAAATAATAAACAAACACCTAATTGGACAGATAATGTAATAGATGACTTTAGAGTCATAGACTTAGATATCTTAAGTAATACATTAGAAAGAATTCAATATATATTATAGAAATTAAAAATAATATTTGTATGTGACAAAATAATAAAATATTTTTTTATAAAAATGTTAAAAAAATAAATATAAAGGAGAAATTTATGGGAAATATATATGATTTAATAATAATAGGCTCAGGGCCTGCAGGGCTTTCGGCAGGACTTTATGGTGCAAGAGCAAAGTTAAAAACTCTTATACTTGAAAAAGGAAAAACTGGAGGACAAATAGTAACAACTCATGATGTTGCTAACTATCCAGGTTCAGTAGAAAATGCTAGTGGACCTAAGTTAATAGCAAGAATGGTGGAACAATGCAAAAGTTTTGGGGCAGAAATGAAAAGCTAACTTGTGCCAAATCAATAGCAGAAAAAGCACAAAACAATCCTAATATAGAATTTGTACACAATACGACTGTGAAAGAATTATGTGGTGATGGAATATTAAAAAAAGTTGTATTTGAAAATATTCTAACAGGTGAATTAAGTGAATATGAAGCAGATGAAGAAGATGGAACAATGGGGGTATTTGTATTCATAGGACTAAAACCAGAAACAGAGATATTTAGAGATAAAATATATACAGACCAAAATGGCTATATAATAACAGATGAAGATATGAAGACTAATATAGAAGGGGTATTTGCAGCAGGAGATTGCAGAGTTAAAGCCTTAAGACAGGTAGTAACAGCTACTAATGATGGAGCTATAGCTACAATAAGTGCTGAAAAATATATAGAAAGTAAAGAATGGAATTTAGAAAAATCAACTATTTAATTATAAAGGAGGAATTTGAATGATAATTTTAGATAAAAACACCTTTGAAGAAGAAGTTTTAAAACATGAAGGTATAGTTGTTGTAGATTTTTGAAGTGAAGGGTGTGAACCGTGTAAAGCATTGCTTCCAGAGGTTGAAGAACTTGCTAATAAATATAAGGAAAATTTTAAATTCTGTAAACTAGATACAACAGAAGCTAGAAGATTGGCTATAAAAGAAAAAATATTAGGACTTCCAACAATAGCTATATACAAAGATGGCCAAAAAATAGATGAGGTTACAAAATATGATGCAACTAAGATCAATATAGAAGAAATGATAAAGAAATACCTTTAATATTTATATAAAATAGTTACTTACAACTAGTTTAATAAATATTAAAGGTTATATATTGAGTTAGTTGAGAAATATAAATTTTAGTTTTTTAAAACTTAAATAATTAGGGGGTGCAAGCATGCGTCTTGAGTTAGGTAAAATTTTTATAAGAGATATTCAGTTTGGGAAGTAACTAAAGTTAAAGATGCTACATTATACATCAATAAGGAAGAGATGCTTAAAGAAATTGGTGGGGACGAGCATATAAAGTCTATAGATCTAGAACTAGCTCATTCAGGTGAAAGTGTAAGAATAGTACCAGTAAAAGATGTTATAGAACCAAGAGTTAAAGTAGAAGGTAATGGAGGAATATTCCCAGGAATAATATCTAAGATTGAATTGTTGGAAGTGAAAAAACTCATGCAATTTATGGGTGTGCTGTTGTTACTACTGGTAAAATAGTAGGATTCTAAGAAGGTATTATCGATATGACAGGACCTGGGGCAAAATATTGCCCTTTCTCTAATCTTAACAATATAGTTGCTATAGCAGAACCAGTAGATGAATTAAAACAACATGACCATGAAAAAGCAATAAGAATGATAGGATTTAAAGTTGCAGCATATTTAGGGAAAACTGCTAGAAATTTAACTCCTGATGAAGTTAAGGTTTATGAAACTAAGCCACTTTTAGAATCAATAAAAGAGTATCCACACCTTCCAAAAGTAGCATATGTTTATATGCTTCAAACTCAAGGATTGCTTCATGATACGTATGTATATGGTGTTGATGCGCTGAGATAAATATAGGAATAAGTGAATAAAATAATGGAGTATCTAAAGAAGAAGTTAAAAAGGTAATAGCAGAGTCCCTAAGAAAATTAGCATTAGATATGATAGAAGAATAGGAAGTAATATTATGGCTAAAAAGATAATAGGGCAAACTCTTCTAGAGATAGCTGATGCAATAGAAAGTGGAGAATTTGGTAAAAAAATAAGAATAGGACTGACTACATTAGGAAGTGAACATGGAATAGATAATTTAGTAAATGGAGCTAATTTAGCTAAGTCTAGCTTATTTTATATAGTTTTAATAGGTAAAAAAGTAGATACTAACTTTGAAGTTGTAGAAGTAAGTTGTGAAAAAGAAATGCATAAAAAATGGAAGAGTTATTAGATAGCTGATATATAGATGCTTGTGTTACAATGCATTATAACTTTCCTATAGGGGTATCCACAGTAGGTAGAGTTATAACACCAGGCAAAGGAAAAGAAATGATACTTGCAACAACAGGAACTAGTGCAACTAATAGAATAGAGTCTATGGTTAGAAATGCAATATGTGGTATAGCTACTGCAAAAAGCATAGGGATAAGAAATCCAAAGGTAGGTATACTTAATGTTGATGGTGCTAGACAAGTTGAAAGATGCTTATATTATCTAGAGCATCAGGAATTCTAGTAGTAAAAAACGCAATAAAGTATGCTTATGATATAGTAAAAGGAAGTATAAGTGAATTAACTAAAAATGAATTTGAAATACTAAAAAAGCTAAATTAAATGATATAATATCTAAATCTACAAAAAAAGAAATAAAGGCAAAACAAGAAGTTAAAATGCCTAAAAAAGAAATAGTTACAGAACAAATAAGTGGAATAGATATTATGGATTTAGATGATGCAATCATAGATTTATGGGAAAATGATATATATGCAGAAAGTGGTATGGGTTGTACAGGACCTATAGTTTTAATTAATATAATTTTATAGTTTATATTAATATTTAATGAAAAAGTAGGCAATATAGAATTAACATATAAAATAAAAACTACAAACACATTAACTAGATATGAAGAAGGTACTATAACTCAAGTTCTAAATCAAAATTGGAGAAAAGTGGTGACTTTTAAATAAATTGAACGAAGAACCTTATATAAAGAAGTTAATGGATAATTATTAAAAGATTACAATACTTTTGAAAGAAAAGGAGAAGTAAAAATATTTATACTATTAAAATTAGAATATAGCTTAGATGCTAGTGAAAGTGTTTAATTTAAATAAAACTATATTGAATAAAGTAAATATATATAATATAATTATATAAATAAATAGATACATAAAAAACTACCTGTATATTTTTGAAGATATGGTTCAAATGTTTCTACATAGCTACCGTAAATAGCTTGACTACAGGAGCTTAATATAAAGTATAGTTTTATTTAGTAATATAATCATTGTTAGTAATTTTAATATTTACATAATGACTATTTCTATATATTTAACTAGATTATTAACTCCTGTCTATAAATAGAGAGGAGTTTTTTATTAGATCAGAGTTAAACATAATGTTTGGAGGATAAATATGGAATTACTACAAGAGAAAATATTAAAAGATGGAAGAATAGAAGGAAATGATATATTAAAAGTTGATAACTTTTTAAATCATCAATTAGATATAGCTTTTTTAAATGAAATGGGAAAAGAGTTTAAAAATAGATTTAAAGATGAAAAAATAGATAAAATATTAACAATAGAAGCTTCAGGAATAGCAATAGCTTCAATAGCATCACAACATTTTGGAAATGTGCCTGTGGTTTTTGCTAAAAAAGTAGAATCTAAGAACTTAGATAAAGAAGTATATGAAACAAAAGTATATTCATTTACAAAAGGAAAAGAATATAGTGTAAAAGTATCTAAAAGATATTTAAATGAAGGTGAAAATATACTAGTTCTAGATGATTTTTTAGCAAATGGGAGAGCAGCAATTGGTCTTAAAGATTTAGTAGATCAAGCAGGAGCTAATTTAGTAGGAGTTGGTATAGCTATAGAAAAAGGATTCCAAGAAGGAAGAGAACTTTTATTAAGTAAAGGTATAAGACTTGAATCATTAGCAATACTTGATTCTATAGAAAATGGAGTTATAAAATTTAGATAATATAATATTTAAAATAAAATAGAAATTTAATTTAGATTATAATATAAAAGTATAGGATAAAGTATTTAATATGTTATTTGTCCTATACTTTTTTATTACTTACAATTAGAGAATATATAATATGTAGGATTTTTAGATTTATATAATAAAATATAAGAAGTTAAATAATTAATTAACGTGAAAAAATATGTATAATATGGTATATTATATAAATGATATTACTTATTAGAATATTTAATTATGACTAGTAAATAATATTAACTATAATATATAAACAAAAAATAATATAAATATATAAATAAGTTTTAGGAGGGCTAATATGAAATTTTTCGTAGATACAGCCAATGTAGAAGAAATAAGAGAAGCAAATGATTTAGGTGTAATATGTGGTGTTACAACAAACCCATCATTAATAGCTAAAGAAGGAAGAGACTTTATAGAAGTAGTAAAAGAAATAACAGAAATAGTAGACGGGCCTATAAGTGCAGAGGTTATAAGCTTAGATGCAAAAGGAATGGTAGAAGAAGCTGATAAACTATCTAAAATACATAAAAATATAGTAATAAAATTACCTATGACAGAAGAAGGACTAAAAGCTACTAAAATATTATCTCAAAAAGGGATAAAAACTAATGTAACTTTAATATTTAGTTCTGTTCAAGCTCTTTTAGCAGCTAGAGCAGGAGCTACATATGTAAGCCCATTCGTTGGAAGACTTGATGACATAGGTCAAAATGGACTTGAATTAATAGAAGAAGTAGTGGATATATTTGCACAAAATGATATAGATACACAAATAATAGTTGCAAGTGTTAGAAATCCAATACACGTATCACAAGCTGCAAGATTAGGAGCAGATATAGCAACAGTTCCACTTAAAGTTATAAAGCAAATGACTAAACATCCTTTAACAGATAAAGGAATAGAGAGCTTTATAAAAGACTGGGAAGGTGCTTCATTAAAATTATAATATATAAAGGGTATGCAAATTTGCATACCCTTTTTAATTATTTAAAAACATGTTTTAACAAAGGTTACACCGCTGTAACTTTAATTACGAATTTGTAATCTAAAGTAACAGCGGTGTAACTGTTATATATTATTTTACTATGGTAATATAAATACATAGAAAGAAATAAAACAAAAATTTACATAAATTTATATAAAGGAAAAGGATGTGATCTAAATGAAAAGAGCTATAACAGCATTATCAGTATTATGTGGAGGAATGTTATTTATGAGTCCAATAAACAACATAATATTTGCACAAAATTCTAATAAAAAACCTACTACAGAAGTAGTTGAAAATATAAATAACAATGCTAAAGAAGAAGTAACAAAGCAAGAAAATAAAGATAATTTACAAAAGGAAGTAAAAAAAGTTGAAAAACAAGAAATAGTTACAAATAATAAATTAAACAATCAAAATGATTACATAGATAAAAAACAAAGTAAAATAGATAACAAAGAAAATGTAGTAACTAAAGAAGAAACTAAAACTACTGAAAATAATCAAGTAGTAGAAAAACCACAAGTATCTGAAGATAAAAAAGTTGAAGATAATAAAATTGAGGACAATAAAGTTCAAGAAGAAAACAAAGTAGTTTCAAATGATAAAGTACAATCAGATATAAAAGAAGAAAGTAAAGTTGAAGTTATAGAAGTATTAAACAAAGAACAAGCTAAAGAATTAATACAAATGTATAATCAAGGTGTAAACTATACTTACGAAGGTGATGAAAATAACTTTAATGCGTTAAAAGAAAAAGGTTTAAGTGGATATGTATTCTTCCCAGATTATGATACTGATTTAGGATTTTTTGTTGATAAGAATACATCAAATATATACTACTTCCATCCAAGTGGATACCTTAAATTAGCTATATAAGATAATTAATATAAAACTCCAAATTAAAACTTAAAGAAATAGCATCTTTTTTAATTAAAAAGATGCTATTTTTATGTATTGATTTAAATTTATTAATTTATATGATTAGATAACTTACTTATTAAAATATATTAAGAGGCTTAAGTTGATATATAATATAAAAGATAGGACAAAATAATAAATAACAATATGTTAGGAGAGCAAAATGAGTGTATATGAATATTTAAAGCAGAGGACATTATTTTTTATAGTGAATATAGTACTATTTTTAATCACAGCAAGTATAATGTTATTTGTTAAAGTTAATATAAGCATTATAACTATGGTGTTTTTAATATGGTTTACACCAATTAGTATATATATATTAATGGAGATGATAAAGCATAAAAAATATTATGATGAACTTGTAAGTATAAGTGAAAACTTAGATAAGAAATATTTAATATCTGAAGTAATAAGTGAGCCAGAATTTATAGAGGGTAAATTGGTATATAATATTTTAAAATCAAGCAATCGCAATATGCAAGAACATGTTAAGTATTTTAAAAATATGCAAAGTGAGTATCAAGAATACATAGAAACATGGGTACATGAAATAAAAACACCTATAGCATCGTTAATGCTTATAGTGGAAAATCATGAAGACAATATACCAAATAGTATGAAGTATGAAGTAAAAAAAATAGAAAATTATATAGATCAAGTTCTATATTACTCAAGAAGTAATGATGTTAGTAAAGACTATATAATAAAAAAATTTAATCTTGAAAGAATAATTAGGTGCGCAATAAGGAAAAATGCAAGTGATTTTATAAATAAAAGAATAGGGATAGATATAAAAGAAATTAATTTTAATGTATACAGTGATGAAAAATGGGTTGAATTTATATTAAATCAAATTATAAATAATGCTATAAAGTATTCAAAAGAAAGTGAAGGAAAAGTATCAATAAACGCAGTAAAAAATAAAAATAATATAATATTAAGTATAAAAGACAATGGAGTAGGGATAAATGAAAAGGATATAGATAGAGTTTTTGAAAAAGGATTTACAGGTGAAAATGGAAGAATATTTGGAAAGTCAACTGGTATAGGACTTTATCTATGCAAAAAACTTTGTGATAAGTTAGGTTTAGGGATAAATATAGTATCAAAACAGCAAGAAGGAACAGAAATAAGAATAATATTTCCTGTTGGAAAAGATGATATAAGAAAAAATTAAAATTTAAATTAGTAAGAGTTAGATTTATAAAATCTAACTCTTTAATTTTTATACAGATAATTAATATATAAAGAATTGATAAAAAATACCGTATTATTAAAAATAAAAAAATACAGGGAGGCATTATGGTTAATGGTATAAATTTATTTAGCAATATAGCTAATAGTAGTATTAATACTCAAAATAAGTGTGGGTGTTGCTGCGAAAAAAATAGTTCCTTTGATGAGTTAATGCTAAATTTAGTATTAACTTTGTTAGATGAAGAAAATTATAATTTAGTAAGTAATTTAAGTGATGCAGTAAGAAAAAAGCAACAAGAGAATAGCATAGTTGAAGAGAGAAATTTAGGTTTAGAAACCATTAATAGTTCTCAAAATTTAAAAAAAGTAAGTGTAACAGCAAGTGATAAAGATACTAAAAGTGAAATAGAAAGTGCAGTAAAAATTGCTTCGAGCAAATATGGTATAGATGAAAATTTAATAAAAGCTGTAATAAAAGTAGAATCTGATTTTAATCCAAACTGTGTATCATCGGCTGGAGCAAAAGGGCTTATGCAACTTATGCCTTGTAATATAAAGGATTTAGGTGTTAAAAATCCATTTGATATAAAAGAAAATATAGATGCTGGGACAAGACATTTAAAAGAATATATAGATAAATACCATGGAAATATCGAAATGGGTCTTATGGCATATAATGGAGGACCAACAAGAATGGTAAAAAGAGGAGTTAGATCTGTAAATGATATTTATAAGATGCCAAAAGAAACTCAAAATTATGTACCTAAAGTTATGAAATATTACAGAGCATAAAAAATTAAAACATATATGAAATATAAAAATTGAAGGTTCAAAGTTAGTTTTTAAACAGTCTTTTTATTTATAATTTATAAATATCTATCAAAAGTCTATATAAATTAAGTTATAGTTAATCGAATATAATTTAGGGATTTGATTAATAAATTAAATGTTAAATTAATTGGGAGATAAAAATGAAAACAAGCAGAAAGATATTGAAATTAGATAAAACTTTATTAAATAAATGTAGACGTAGGGAGAGAATTTCCTTAAATAAGCATGATCATTTAACTAAAGCTTATAATAGAAATTATTTTTTTAATTATATAGAAAAAAAGGTAAATGGAACTCTTATAAACATTAAGGTTATGTCAATTAAATTTTTAAATTCAAATATTGGCATAAAATATGGGGATGAAGCATTAAAATTAATAGCTAAAATTTTAATGAATATGAAAACAAGTAGTATAGTATGTCGACTATCTGGATCTACTTTTGGGGTATATATAGAACAAACAGATATAAATTACGTTAAAAATATAATTGAAGAGATGATTAATAAGATCTCCAATGTAAATATAGGAATTGAAACTGTAAAAATTTCTACAAATATATCATCTGTTATTTATAAAAATGGTGATTTTGATACAAAAGATGCGATTTCTAAATTATCAATATCTATGTCAAATTCTATAAAAAAGGGTGTAAATAAGTTTGAAATATATAATGAAAGGCATGATTTACGCATAAATATAGACACTATAGAGAGTGCTATCTTAAATGAAGAAATTACACTTTATTATCAACCAAAAATAGATATAAAAACAAAGAAAATAAATGGAGTCGAAGCATTAATAAGATGGTTTAGCAAAGAACACGGATATATTGAACCAAATAAAATCATACAATTTGCAGAAAGTTCAGGATATATAAATACCTTATGGAAATGGGTTATGAGAAAAGCTTGTGAAGATATAAATTATGTAAATACAAATTTGGATAAAGAAATACATCTTTCTGTGAATACTTCTCCTTATCAATTAGAACATAAAGATTTCATAAAAGATATTAAAGAAGCACTAGAAGAAACTAATTTTAGAAGAGATTTATTAACAATCGAAATCACAGAAAGCGATGATATAGAGAATATAGATAATATACAAAAAATTCTAGGTGAAATGAAAGACATGGACATAAAAGTTTCCATAGATGATTTTGGAAAAGGATATAATTCTATTGATTATATAAAAAATTATAATGTTGATGAAATAAAAATAGATAAGTCTTTGGTTAAGTATTTAAGTGATAATCCTTTATTCATAAAAAATTTGATAGATATGATACATACAACCAATACTTTAGTAGTAGCAGAAGGAGTAGAAGAATATTTTGAATATAAACTACTCAAAGATATGGAGTGTGATTTTATTCAAGGGTACTATTTCCATAAACCAATGGAGCATGAAAGTTTGGTAAAAATATTGAATCAAGAGGATATATAATATATATTGTTATATAAAACTTAAGAAAAAATAAGGATATCCGTATTATTACAAAAGCAAGATAATATAAATTACAAAAATTGAGGTTTCAAAATGAAGGTAAGGAATATTGGATTAAATAAAAGTATTAATATAGAAAGTAAGGGTAAAAAAGAAAAGCTAGATTTTGAAGAAAATTTTAATCAAAGAAATAGACTGAAAAACAAAGAAGAACTCGAAGTATATATGAAAGAGATTAAAAATATAGGAGAAAAATTGGTAGTTACTAAAAATTATAGTGATATTATAGATTATAAAAAAGCTATAAAGAATTATTTGAAATCAGCCGTAGACTATGTATATAGTTTAAATAAAGATAATAGCTTTTGGGATAGAAATTATTTTACTACGGTAAGGACTATAAATGAAAAGCTAGAGGCTATAACTAGAGAACTTATTTATGAGCAAAAAGAAAATATTAGTATAGCTTCAAAAATAGATGAAATAAATGGACTTTTAGTAGATATATACATGTAAGGAGGATAACCATGAAAAATGAAGTAGATAATGTAGACGTATATGAAATAGAGTTTGAGCAGCTAAAAGAAGGCGAGAAAACTCCATTAAATAGTGCTACGGATATATTTGGAGCACTATTAGATATAACTGTATCTATGGGAAGTGCTAGTGAAAAAATAGGGAGAATTATAAACTATAAAGTTGGAGATATAATAGAACTAGATAAGCAGGTAGAAGAAAATTTGGATATAAATGTAAATGGTAAAATGATAGCTAGTGGAGAAAGTATAATAATGGACAATAGACTAGCTGTTAGACTAGCTAAAATAAAAAGTGCAGATGAAGATTAATATTAATTAATCTAAATACTAAGGAGGAATATTGTGAATATAAATTTGGTTAAATTTAGAAATTTAGAAAGAGTATATAATAATAATAAAGTAGATGTTAGTTATGTAAAGAATACGAAAAAAGGTGACACAGTTGAAATATCACAAATGGGAAAGTATTTAAATAAAGTAAATTCATCTAAGGAAGAAGTTAACATAGATAGAGTAAATGAAATAAAAAGTAAGATAGAATCTGGTCAATATAGAATAGATTCTAATGAATTAGCTAAGAAGATAATAGAAAAAATGAGGGGGGAGCATAATTGATTCCAGAGGTGAAAATAGTAATCTTTGAAGAAAAAAATGTCCTAAAAAATATGCTAGATCTTTTAGATAATCAATATGAATTTATAATTAATAAAGATCTTATTAAGATAGATAAAATAGCTAAGGAATTAGATGAAGCTGCTAAAAAATTAGCTAGATTAGAAATAAAGAGAAGAAATTTAATGGAGTCTAAGCCTAGTGTAAAGCAGTATATAGAAGATTGCAATGATGAAAATATAAAACAAGCTTATAAAGAAATAAAAGAAATATTAAATATGATAGAATTACAAAAAAAAGCAAATGAAACTCTTATAAAGCAGAGATTATTTTTTACAAAGAAGATGATAAACTGCATAAAGCCAGGAAAAAGTATTGGAACATATAATGCTTATGGCCAAGTAGGGAAGTAATTGTTTGGAGGAAAATTATGTCAGGATTACTAGGAAGTTTACAGACAGCAAAGTCTGGTATGAGTGTAAGTCAAACTTCTATACAGACTACGTCTCATAATATAAATAACATGAATACACCAGGGTACTCTAGACAAAGAGTACAACAAAGTGCAAGAAGTGCTTATAGTTACCCTGGATATAACAGTAGTATGGGTGCAGGTCAACTAGGTACAGGAGTTGAAGCAACAGATATTATAAGGATTAGAAATACATTCTTTGATTTTCAATTTAGAAATGAGTCTCATAATTATGGTAAAGTAAGTACAAAAAGTGAGTATTATACTAATATGGAGACTATATTTAATGAACCATCAGACACTTCTATTTCATCATCACTAAGCAACTTTTTTAGCAGTTGGAATGAAATTTCAAAAAATCCTAATGATAGTGGATCAAAGAACACCGTAGTTCAAAATGCAAAATATTTAGCGACTAATATAAGTAATCTTAAAAATAAATTGGAAAAACTATCAAGTCAGGCAAATGATAAAATAAATAAAAATTTAAATGAAATAAACGATATGGTTGACCAATTAAGAGGATTAAATAAAAATATAAGAATTGTCGAAGGTAGTGGAAAAACACCAAATGACTTACTAGATGAAAAAGATAAAGTGTTAGATAAATTAAGTTATAAATTTAATATAGAAGATAATAATGTTAAGAATTTAATTGAAAAAAAAATAAATGATGGAACAAGTATTACATTAGAGGATATAAAAGCAATAGGAGATGTCTCAGGTGAAATACAAGGTTCTATTGATATGGTAGATAAAATTAATGAATATACATCTAGTATAGATGATCTATCAGAAGGCATTTCTAATGGTATAAATGATGTTTTAGGAATTAATTTTTTTGAATTTGACAAAAAAGGCAGCCCATCACTTAAAGTTAATGATGATTATCTAACAGACTCAAATAAATTATTAGTTTCATCTAAAGTTGCAGGTGAAATATTTAGATTTAAAGATAAAAAAATGAAAATTGGTAATGAACCAGAAATTACCATAGATAAATTTTATAATAATATAGTTCAAAAGCTAGGTAATGAGGCGCAGGAAGCTATAAGAAATGAAAAGAATCAAAATAAAATAATAAATGAAATAGAAAATTCTAGAGCTAATGTATCTGGAGTATTATTAGATGAAGAAATGGTAAATCTTGTCCAATTTCAGCATGCATATAATGCCAGTGCAAAAGTTATATCTACTATAGATTCTTTACTAGACGTAGTAATAAATGGGTTAAAAAGATAGGAGGATAGTATGAGAATAGCCAATTCTTCAATGATAAGAAATAATATGTATGATAATCAAGAAAATCTTCAAAGAACGGACAAGCTTAATAGACAAATCAGTACAGGGAAGGTTATAAACAAAGTATCAGATGATCCATACAAAGCTATAAGAATAATGAACTTAAAAAATGAAATAAAATATACTGAAAAATATAATTACAATATTGACGAAGCAGTAGGATGGATGAATAATACAGATTCATCTTTAGAAGAAGTAGGAACTGTATTAGGAGATATAAAAGATGAAATAATAAAGTTAGGTAATGGAACTTATTCGGCAGAAGAGATGAAATCTATAAGGGCTGAAATGAATGAAAAAATAAAAGAACTAGGTGAAACATTAAATACAAGTCATGGTGGTAATCATATGTTTGGAGGAAGTGACGTAGAAGATTTACCTATAATTATCGAGGAAAAAGACGGAGTAGCTAAACTTACCCTAAATTCTAAATCAAATTCACAAGACTTAAAAGCAATTATATCTGAAGGAATAGATATAGATTATAATGTATCAGCAAAAGAATTATTAAACAAAGATGGTAAAAATTTATTAGAATCTATAAATAAATTATCTACTGCTATGAATGATATAGTTAATGGTAAAGATGTAGAAACTAATAAAGCTCAAGTGTTAGGCACTATAAAAGATGATATTGATACATTGTTTAATCATTCAGTAGATATAAGAACATCATTTGGTGTAAAAGTTAATACTGCAGAAAAAATAAAAGAGCTAAATGATGAAAATATTATGAACATGAAGGATGTATTATCATTAACTCAAGATACAGATAAAGTTAGTGCATATATAGAATTAAAATCAGCTGAATTAATATACCAAATGTCAGTTCAAGTTGGAAGTAGATTGATTCAACCGAGTATAATGGATTACTTAAAATAGCTAGGAGGATCATATGGACATTTTATTTGAAAAAGGGATACCTGGATTTGAAAATTATAATACTTTTCTATTTGAAGAAATTAAGGAAAATAAAAATTTTATTAGCATGATATCTAAGGATGACTTAAATGTAGGATTTGTTTGTGTATCTCCATTTGAGATAAAAAAAGATTATGAAATAGAATTAAATGAGGATACAATAAATGAATTAAATATAAAAGATTATAAAGATGTACTAGTATTAAGCCTAATAACATTAGGTAATAGTATAGATACAAGTACAGTTAATTTAAGAGCTCCTATTATTATTAACATAAATAATAACAGAGGAAAGCAATTAATACTAGAGGATACTAAATATAATATAAAAGAACCTTTAACAGGAAGTGAAAATAATGCTAGTAATTAGTAGAAAAAAAGATCAATCTATATTAATCGGAGATGATATAGAAGTTAAAATTATAAAAATTGAGGATGGAAGCGTAAAGATAGCCATAGAGGCGCCAAAAGATAAGGTTATACTAAGAAGAGAAGTTTACGAAAGTATAAAAGAAGAAAATTCTAAGGCTATAATTAATACTAAAGATATTACAAAGTTATTTAAGTAAGAGAGGGAAAATAATGTATACAACAAATCCATATAATACATATAAGCAAAATTCAGTAAATATGGCTTCTAAAGAACAACTATTGTTGATGTTGTTAGATGGAGCAGTTAAATATACAAAAATAGCAAGAATGGCAATATTAGAAAAAAATATTTCTAGAGCTCACAATGAATTGGTTAGAGTTCAAGATATATTTTTAGAACTTATGATAACTATGGATAAAAGTGCTGGGAAATATATGGAAGATTTATATAATATATATGATTTTATAAAGAGCGAACTTGCTAAAGCCAATATGAAAAAGGATATTAAGATAATAGATGAAGTACTTCCTGTAATAGAAGATGTTAGAGATATGTGGTATGAGGTAGACAAAAAAATAAAGACAGGTAAGTAGGTGAATTTTATATGACAAGAGTAAATACAATAAGAATACCAGGTCTTGCAACGGGAATGGACACCGACACAGTTGTAAAGCAAATGCTTGTTGGTGAACAAAATAAAATTGATAAAGTCAAGCAAAAAGAGCAAATAGTAAAGTGGCAGCAGGAAATTTATAGAGACGTAATGAAAGATTTGAAAAATATAAATGATAAATATTTTTCAGTAACATCTAAAGATTCAATAGTCAGTAGTAAAGCTTGGAATACATTATCAGTTCAAAGTTCTAATAGTAGTGTAATGTCAGCTACATCAAGAGCGGGAGCAGATAATATACATTATAATTTTGAAGTTAATAAAATAGCAGAACCAGCTAAAATTGTATCTTCAAAAGACAATTTAGACAAGTCAAGTAAATTAGCGGATTTAGGAGCTAAAATAGGAGAATCATTTAAAATTTCTGTTGGAAAAGATGACAAAGGGAATACTTTATACTCAAATCCTATAACAATAGAATCAAGTGATACTATAGAGAGTTTAGTTGATAAAATTAACAGTAATGGAAATGGAAAAATAAAGGCATCATATAGCAAGATGACTGGAAGTTTTAGTATTGAATCTTTTGACACAGGATCAAACAGTAATATTGAAATCATTTCTGAAGATGGAAGCAAATCTAATTCTCTAGAATTTTTAGGACTAAAAACAAAAAAATACAAGACAAATGCAGATGGAAGTTTTGTATTAAATTCAAAGAATGAACCAGATTTTGATATGGTTGATTTTTCAGGTATAGCAAGTGGAAGTAATTCTTATATCAAAGTCTCAGGAGATGACGGATTTAGTAAAGTAATAAATGAGCAAAAAAATAATTTCTCAATAGATGGAATAGATTATAGTATTTATAATAAAGGAACTTCTGAGATAACCTCAAAAAAGGATACAACCAAAGCCCTAGATAACATGAAAGGTTTTGTACAAGATTATAATAAAATAATGGATAAAATGTATAGTCTTATAACTGAAAAATCTAAGAAAGATTATCAACCGCTTACAGAAGAACAGAAAAAGGATATGAGTGAAGAAGAAGTAAAGAAATGGGAAGCTAATGCTAAAAAAGGTATACTTCGAAATGATTCTGAGATGAGAAGATTTATAAATGATATGCAAAATGCTATATTTGGTGATAATATAAAAGTTTTAAGTGAAATGGGTGTAACTAGTCCACAAGACTATAATAAAAAAGGTCAGATATCATTAAATGAGGATAAATTTACTAAATCTTTAGAATATAATTCGGATAAAGTCTATAAATTATTTGCAAAAGATAAATCTAGTATAATGGGAAAAATGAATGATATTCTTAACAAGAATATAGGAGGATCATCATCTATATTTGCTAGAAAAGCTGGGCTAGAGAGAACATCTTCTGTTGTGAAGAATTTTTACTCAGAACAAATAAAACGACAAGAGGATATGATAAAAAATCTTCAAAGAAAAATGGATACTAAGGAAAATGCTTTGTATAAAAAATTTGCAGACCTAGAAGCTAGTATGAATAAGCTAAATTCACAGATGAGTTATTTTATGCAGGCTTAAGGCTAGGTGGTTAAAAATGAAGGAAAGTATCAAATTATATAAAAGTTTATCATTAGATATAGTAAATAAATTAAAAAGTAGTAGTTTAATTAATATAGGTGATTTATTTGATAAAAGACAAGAAATATTAAGTAATGTACTTGACTTTGAAGCATTTAAAAGCCAGATGATCGATGAAGGAATATTAGAAATTGATAGAGAGATACATATATTACTTAGTGATAGTATAGAAAAAACTAAAGATGAGATAAAAAATCACAAACTATCAAATAGAGTAAATACCTCATATCTAAGTACGAAAAAAGAAAATTTAAATATTTTTAACAAAAAAGTATAAAGTTAATATAAATTATAACGATATATATATATGTAAGGTACTTGGCCAAGTACAAAATACACAATACAAAAGGCAAAAGACAAGGATGTCGTAAAGTCCTAAGGAGAGGAAAAAACAATGAGAATAAACACTAATATGAACGCTATGATAGCGACTAATCAAATGGCAAAAAATACTGCATTATCAGGAAAGTCTATGGAGAAATTATCAACAGGACTAAGAATAAATAAAGCAGGAGATGACGCTGCAGGTCTTGCTGTTTCAGAAAAAATGAGATCGCAAATAAGAGGGATGCAACAAGCAGATAGAAACGTACAAGATGGTATATCAATGGTACAAACAGCAGAAGGTGCATTAGAAGAAGCAGGAAATATAGCTCAAAGAATGAGAGAACTTGGAGTTCAAGCAGGAAATGACACATTATCTGCAACTGATAGAGACAAGGTAAAAGAAGAATTAACTCAATTACAACAAGAAATGAATCAAATAGGTAAAGAAACTAAGTTCAATGGTAAAAACTTATTAAGTGGAGCAGGAGCATTTACAATACAAGCTGGAGCTAATAATGAAACTAGAACTATAAATACTATAGATTTAGTAGGACAAGCTAAAACTTTAGCTAGTATGGACGTTTCTAGTAGTTCAAAAGCACAAGCTTACGTAAGTAAAGTAGATGCAGCATTAGAACAAATAAATACAGGAAGAGCTAAATTAGGAGCAACTCAAAATAGATTAGAGTATACTTCTGCTAACTTAACAACTTCTACAGAAAACTTAAGTGCAGCAGAATCAAGAATAAGAGACGTTGATGTTGCTAAAGAAATGGTTAACTTATCTAAGTTAAACATATTAAATCAAGCAGCACAAGCTATGGTTGGACAAGCTAATCAACAACCTCAAAGTGTAACTCAGTTATTAAGATAGTTTTAAAATAAGTAAATAAATTATAAATATATTAAAAAATATAAAGTATATCTATATTATGCCGATATATATAATATAGATATACTTTTATAAATAAAAGACAAGGATGTCGTAAAGTTCTAAGGAGAGAAAAAACAATGAGAATAAATACTAATATGAATGCTATGATAGCGACTAACCAAATGGCAAAAAATACTGCATTATCAGGAAAGTCTATGGAAAAATTATCAACAGGGCTAAGAATAAATAAAGCAGGAGATGACGCTGCAGGACTTGCTGTTTCAGAAAAAATGAGATCTCAAATAAGAGGAATGCAACAAGCAGATAGAAACGTACAAGATGGTATATCAATGGTACAAACAGCAGAAGGTGCATTAGAAGAAGCAGGAAATATAGCTCAAAGAATGAGAGAACTAGGAGTTCAAGCAGGAAATGATACATTAACTACAACTGATAGAGATAAGATAAAAGAAGAATTAACTCAATTACAACAAGAAATGAGCCAAATAGGTAAAGAAACTAAATTTAATGGTAAAAACTTATTAAGTGGAGCAGGTACATTTACAATACAATCAGGAGCTAATAATGAAACTAGAACTATAAATACAATAGATTTAGTTAAGACTGCAGGAAGTTTAACTATAGATGTATCTGATAATACAAAGGCTCAAGCTTTCGTAAGTACGGTAGATGCAGCATTAGAAAACATAAACACAGGAAGAGCTAAATTAGGAGCAACTCAAAATAGATTAGAGTATACTTCTGCTAACTTAACAACTTCTACAGAAAACTTAAGTGCAGCAGAATCAAGAATAAGAGATGTTGATGTTGCTAAAGAAATGGTTAATTTATCTAAGTTAAACATATTAAATCAAGCAGCACAAGCTATGGTTGGACAAGCTAACCAACAACCTCAAAGTGTAACTCAGTTATTAAGATAGCTTTATTAAGTTAAAAAATAAAGAGTAAAGCATGTGCTTTACTCTTTATTTTTAAATTTAATCACTTAAAAGGAGTATTAAATATATGCTACTAAGTATTGTAATGATGGTAAAAAATGAAGAGAGAAATTTAGATAAAACATTGAACGCACTACGTCCTTTAATGGAAGAAATAAATTCTGAATTAGTAATACTAGATACTGGATCAACTGACTCGACTGTTGATATTGCAAGAAAATATACTGATAAAGTATTTTTTGCAAAGTGGAATGATAACTTTTCAGATATGAGAAATATATCAATAAGTTATGCAAAGGGAGACTGGATACTTATATTAGATGCAGATGAAGAGTTAATTAATTATGAGAAATTAAAAGAATTCTTTGATAAAAGCTTATTCAATAAATATAATAGTGCAAGTATAAATCTAAAAAATATACTTTCGCTAGATAAAAAAAGTTATAGTATGACTCCTTTAATTAGAATGTTTAAAAACTCAAAAGATTTTAGATATGAAGGAGCAATACACGAACAACCAAAATTTAAACATCCTATATATAACAATGTAGCTTTATTTGATCACTATGGATATTTATTTGAAAATGAAGAAATCAAACAATTAAAAGATAATAGAAATAAAAATATTTTATTAAAAGAAATAAAGAAAGAACCGAATAACCCATATATTAACTATCAATTAGGAAAAACTTATTCTATATCTAAAAACTATGAAGATGCAATATATTATATGGAAAAAGGGTATGATTTGTATACAAAAATTAAATATATACCAATATTTGTAACATTAGATTTAGCTATGCTTTATTTAGAAATGAATGAGTTTGACAAATGTGAAAGTTTATGCACTAAGTATATAAAAAATGATAATAAAAATATAGATATATATTATTACCTAGCGACAAGTCAAAAATATTTAAGAAAATATAAGCGAAGCTTAGAAAATTATAAAAGGTATTTATATCTTATAGAAAATTATGATATATCTACACAAGCTAATGCTGTTGAGTGTAATGCAGATACATTAATACACCAAGATAAAGCTAAAGTTAACATTATTGATATTTATTACAAATTAGAGATGTATCAAGAGATAATAAATAATATAGATGATATAAATATTAATATTTTAGAACAAGCTTACTTAGTTATATTTATGAGTTTATATAAATTAAATCAAGAAGAAAAAATCATTGAAATATATAAAAATCTTTCATCTTGTATAGTACAGCAAAATAAATTTAAAGTTGCGTTAGAAAGTATACTAAAAAGAATAAAAGAAGAAGATTTGCCTAAAATGTATAAAATGCTTTCTAAAATAGATGGAAATTACGGTACTTTAAATAAAATAAGATTAGGTGAAAAATTAACGATTGAACAATATAATGAGATACTAACAAAAGAGCAAGAAATATATTATGCAGATATAATATATTATGCTATGAAAGAAAATCTACAATTAGAAGATATATTAAAAAATATAAGTAACTTAAAAATGCAAGGTTATATAGATTATTTAGTTTCAAATAAAAGAGATTTTATATTTGATTTATATGATTACTTAGACAATACTTTAAATACTTTAGACATAAAGAAACTTCAAATTTATAGTTGTGTATCTAAATCATTGTTAACATATGGTGGTTTAGTTGGTAAAAAGTATGAAAATTTATTTTTAATGTATATAACTTATACTTATGATTATTTGAAGCAATTATATAATACAGACTTAGAAGATGATGATTTACTAAATTTATTGAAAAATGAAGATGAAATATTCATTATAAGTATAAATAGAGCTCAAAAACTTAGTAAAACTGATAAATTAGAGTATGTAAAAAAAATGAAAGACTTATTAATAAAAAATCAAAAATACAAAAAGGGAATAGAAATATTAATAGAGAAATTTAAAAATGAATTTGATATAAATGAAGAGCTAAATGGTCTTAAAAAACAATATAAATCGATAATTCAAAATGACATAGAGGTAGGAAATATTATTGGAGCTAAAGAAAATATATATGAATATGAAAGTATATTTGAAGAAGAAGAGGCAGAGATACTAAATTTAAAAGCAATTATAAAAATGTTAGAAGGAAAGTTCGAAGAATCTGATAAAATGTTTAAAAATTCATATTTATTAGATAGATACAATTATAATGTGGTTTTTAATATAGGGTGCATAAAAGAAATATTAGGACAATATGAAGATGCCACTAAATATTTTGAATTAATAGTAAAAAACTGTGAAGACGAAAACATAGTTCTAGAATCAAAAGAAAAAATTATGATTATAAATTAAAATATACAAAAATTATGTCATAAGAGGAGGCTCAAATTTGAGTAAATATAAATTTGTATTTGACCTAGATTCAACATTAACAAAACAGGAAATACTTCCTGAAATGGCAAAGTATATTGGATGTCATGAAAGTATTAGCAAAATAACAGAAGATACTATGTTAGGTAAGTTGTCTTTTGAAGAAAGTTTTCTAAAACGAATTGAAATATTAAAAGAGATACCTATAAAAAAAGTACGTAATATAGTTAAAAATATAACATTAAATGAAGAATTAATTAAATTTATTTTAGAGAATATAGATAGATGTATTATAATAACTGGTAATCTAGATATCTGGATTTGTGAACTCATGGATATGTTAGGTTTAAATGATATATATTATTCATCAAAGGCTTTAACGGATGGTCAATATATTAAATCAGTTGTAAATGTTATAAAAAAGGAAGATATAATAAAAGAAATAGATGGACCAGTAGTAGCTATTGGAGATGGAAGTAATGACTCAAAAATGATAGAGTATGCTGATATAGGAATTGGATTTGGTGCTGTTAGACCAATAGCTCCGAGTGTATTAAATGTTTGTGACTATGCGTTTTATGAGGAGGAGAAATTATGTCAGTTTCTAAAACGATTATTATAAGTTGCGCAGGAATGGGAACTAGATTAGGTCTAAATACTAATAAATCATTAATTGATATTGATGGAAAACCATTAATAATAAGACAATTAGAATGTTTAGACAAGTTTGATGATATAAGAATTGTTGTAGGATATCAAGCCCAAGAAGTTATTGACGTAGTTTGTTCATATAGAAAAGATATTACTTTTGTGTTTAATCATGATTATACTAATACAAAAACTGCTGCTAGTTTATCACTAGGGAAAAAACATTCTAATGAGATGATTATATCATTAGATGGAGATGTATTATTTAAACCTGAAGACCTCGAAAGATTTATATTAGAAGATGATGAAGAAGCAATAGGTGTTTGTTCTCCATATACTAATGAACCAGTATATATAGATACTGAATTTATAGATGGAACTGAACATGCAGTTAGTTTTTCAAGACAACATGGAAAGTATGAATGGACTGGGTTGTTTAAAATATATGCACATAAACTTAATAGCGGAAATGACCATGTATATAAAATGATAACACCTAATTTACCTTTAAAAGTAGTTCATGTAAATTTAAAGGAAATAGATAATATGAATGAATATAAAAAAGCTTTAGATTGGTATAAAAATGGATACAAATAAAATCGGTTAAATATGAATTTATAATCAAACCTTAACTAGGAGAAATGGGATGACGAAAAAAAATACAAGGGTATATAAAGAAAACATAAATATAAATAAAAAAGTGTAAAACTATTTTGGGATAAAAGAGCAGAAAAGTACACAGAAGATAATCCTTATAAAACTGTAAAATGTAACGATAATGATTCTGAATATGCAAAATTATTAGATGAGTATGAAAAAGAGGTTATAATACCTAAATTAAAAATAGATAAAAATTCTAAAGTTTTAGATATAGGTTGTGGAGTAGGAAGATTAGCAGAAATGATAGTATTAAATAGTAAATACTATTTAGGTACTGATTTTGCAGAAGATTTACTTAATATAGCGAGAAAAAGAATAGGTTGTAATAATAGTTATGATTTTCAAATATGTGATTTTATAAATATATATGATAATGAGGTTGTAAAAAGTAATGCCCCGTTTAATAAAGTAATTTTAGCAGGTCTTATAATGTATATAAATGATGAAGAATTTAACATATGCTTTGAAAATTTACTTAAAGTCTTAGATAAAGAGGCTATGATATATATAGCATCACCAATTGCTACAAAAGAAAGATTAACCCTAGGTGATTTTTACTCTAATGAATTAAATAGTGAATATAATGTTATATATAGAACAATTGATGAATACATAGATGTTTTTAAAGTTCTTATAAATAATGGATTTAAGATTATAGAAAATGAAATGTTTCTAACTGATAAAAAACAATACAAAGAAACTGAGAGACACTATTTTATTTTAAATAGAGGTTAAACAATAAACTTATAACTAAAGTTACAATTTAAATCTTGGATTTATAGAAAGTAGTGTGATTAAAAATGAATGAAAAACAAAGAATAATAGAAATTTTAAAAACCTCAATAGAAGGGATTTCTTATATAATTAAAAATTTAAATACAGACTATGAGTTTATGTCTGAAATTTGTATACAAGCTATTAATACAGTTAAAAATAGCTTTGAAAATGCTAAAAAATGTGACGGTAGACTTTATAATCTATCAAATAGTATATTAGAAAAATTAAAAGATTTAAATAAAACAAAAGATACAGATACACTTTATGATTGCCAAGAAATTATTAATATGATAAATGATATGATAGATATTATAAATAAAAATATTAAGGAAAAATATAATATTGTTTTTATGCCATACAATGCATCTATGTGGAATAGCCTTGAAAGTATTTGGAAAGAAGCTAAAGAAGATGAAAATTGTAATTGTTATGTAGTACCAATTCCATATTATAAGTTAATTTATAATAGAAATGGGAATATGGACGCTATATTTACATATGAAGGTGATATGTTGCCTAAATATGTACCTATTACTGATTATAAAACATTTGATTTAGAAAAAATTAGTCCAGATGTTATATATATACACAATCAATATGATGAATATAATAATGCTACTAGAGTAGATAGCAACTATTTTTCTTATAATTTAAAAAAATATACAGATATGCTAGTATATGTTACTTATGGAATATTAGGTACTTATCCAATTTCATTTTATAAAGATTTTTACTCATTTATAGGAACAAGAGAATTTGATAAAGTTGTTGTACAATCTCATGCATTTGCAGACATTGCAGAATATAGTGGGGTAGCTAGAGAGAAATTATTGCCTCTTGGGTCACCTAAATTTGATGCTTTAGTTAGTAGTCTAAAATCAAATACTACAAATGACTATTATAAAAATAAATTTAAAGGTAAAAAGGTATTTTTATGGACTACAAACTTAATGAAAGTTATAAATGGAAGAGATAAAGTATTAGATGAAGTTGAAGAAGTCTTTAATAAAATTAGAAATGATTTAAACTATGGATTAATATATAGACCTCACCCACTGGAGCTGTCATATGTTAAATCAAGAGCCCCAGAATGCTATAAAAGATATAAAGAGTTATTAAGCTCAGCAAAAAATACAGAAAATATAATTATTGATAATTCACCTAGTTATTACGAAGCTTTTCAAATATCTGATGCACTAATAACAGATAGGTCTTCTGTATTAATTGAATATATGGCTACAGGAAAACCTGTTTTAATATATGACATAGAATTAAACAGAGAATACTATCATGAAAAAGTATTTGATATATTTTCTAATTATATAGTTGGTGAAGATGAAATGACTGTAGATAAATTTATAGATTTAGTAGTCAATAAAAAAGATTACAAAAAAGATAATAGAATTAATGCACTAAATACTGTTCTTTCAAATATTGATGGTAGTTGTGGAGAACAAGTTCACAAACATATAAAGCAGTGTATTGAAAATAATTATTTTTAAAATTTCACAATGATATTAAATACAAAAAGTCATGAATAACTTATTATATTAAGTAACTATTTTTACAAGACTTTTTGTATTTTATTATTAAAAATATTAAGTATTAATTAAAACAGGTATATAATTTTAACTATAAGAGTATTTATAATAATTAATAGTTTTATACATATCCCGATAAGTTCATAAAATAAATCTAAATTAAAAGTAGTTAAATTACTACTAAAGTCTTTAATCATTTTTCAAAATCATGAATTTTTATAATATTATATGAACACAATATTAAATTTTCTTTAAAGAAAGAATAAATTTTAATATTGCAAATGTTATAAAATTTATCTAAGTAAAAACTAACTTTACTATACATTTTGTTAGTATAATAAGCTTTGATTTATTAATAAGGTAGATAAGTATCATAAGAAATTTTATTAATATAATTGAGTGTTAAATCAATATTTATATCAAAAATATCTTTAGGAACTAATATAGATATAAATGTATTTAATTTTCTGGTTTTAATATTTTGAATTTATAAATAAAATTACAGTCATAATTGAAAAAAATAGGAATATTATCTAAATTTATAATATTTATGAATTAATCTGAATAAGGATGTTTAAGTTAAAAATTTTTAGTGATGTAGAATTTATTGTCTAATACATAATTTGTATTATTTTAATAAAAAATATAAAGTTCTAATTATATCAGCCGTATAATATAAAATAAAATTACACTTTGTGATTTAACAAATAAGTTTAAATGTATTTTTAATATTAGTTTGAAAAAAAATAGTAAGAAAATACAAATAAAAACTTGATTAAATGGTAATTATACTATAATATTTAGTGTATGGAAAAAAATGTCGAAAAGTGTAAAAAAAGAACGAAAAACAAAATAGGCAAGCTAGAGAAATCTAGTGACGCAAAACTATAGGAGCTAAAGTAGAAACTATGCTAGCCAGTTGCAAAAAACTGTGTGTTTTTGTTTTCGATATATAAGGTTTATAATTTTGGAGAATTATGAATAATATATAAATTATTTTGATTGTTTGTGTCCAAATTATGCATCTCTATTTATCGACGCTGATATTATATAACTCTCTTTAGAGTTATTTTTTTTTGAAGAAATAATATTTTAATAAATCTAATAATTCAATTATATTATCAAAGTTCATTATGTATCTTACATTTTTTATTATAGGAAAAATTATGTAATAGTATAAATTATATAGAAAAAAATAAGTAAAAGTTTATAATTAAAATGATAAGAAAATTAAATATAAGAAAACGAATAATAAATATATTGATTTAATTTTATATCTAAAATAATCAAATTCTAGCAATGATAGTATGCTATGTAGTATACAAAATTACTCTTTATAGAGTGGTTTTTTGATTTATAAAATTAATGGAGGAGAGTAATATGGAAATCTATAATTTAATGAAAATGGGATTAGATGCTACACATTTAAGGAGTAATGCCATTGCAGAAAATATTGCTAACATAAATACTCCAGGGTATAAAAGAAAGTATGTTAGTTTCGAAGATACTTTAAAGAATAAACTAGAAATTCCTAGTATAAAGTTAAAGGTTGATAAGGAATCTGTGGTCAGAGAAGATGGTAATAACGTTGATATTGAACATGAGAAGGTTAATCAAGCAGCTACGACATTAGAATATAATGCGTTAGTAAGTCTTACAAATATAAAAATCGCTATGACAAAAAGTATAATATCTGGGAGGTAAATAAATGAGTGTTTTTAGTGGTATGAGAATTAGTGCAAGTGGTCTGACAGCAGAACGTATGAGAATGGATATAATATCTTCGAATGTTGCTAATATGCAGACTACAAGAACTAAAAATGGAGGAGCATATAGGAGAAAAGTAGCTAGCTTTGAAGAAAATTATGATGAAAAATTAGGGATGTTAGGTGTTAAAACAAAAAAGATTGAAGAAGATAAATCTCCTCTCAGAAAAATATATGAACCAAATCATCCTGATGCAGACAAAGATGGATATGTAGAATATCCAAATGTAGATTTATTAGCTGAAATGTCAGATCTTATAAGTGCATCGAGAGCTTACGAATCTAATGTAGATACTTTAAATGCTCAAAAAAATATGATATCTAAAGCTTTAGAGATAGGTAGATAGAAAGTAGGTGGTTAAATGACAGGAATAAGCAATATAAATATTAATTCTGATATATTCTCTAATGCTATTAATAATAAGACTACATATAAAGTTAAAGGAAATGAAAAGCCAGACAAGCAATTTGAAGATGTTATAAAGAATGCTATAGGTAAGGTAAATGATAGTATTATAAATTCAAATGAAAAGATAGAAGCGCTTATAAAAGGTGAAGATGTTTCTATGCATGATGTTATGCTATCAGCACAAGAATCTCAAATGTCAGTGCAACTTATGATTGAGATTAGAAATAAGTTATATGATGCTTACCAAGAAATTAATAGAGTGCAATTGTAATTCCTTAATAAGGAGCAGATAGATGAATTTTAAAGAGATAATAGAAAAAATAAAAGATTTTATAAAAACAAGAAAAGAAAAATTTAAGGAAATGAGAAAAGAAAAGAAAATAGCCATTATAGTTGGAGTGATTGCAATTATATTAGCTATAATATTTGGAATTAAGTATAAAAATGATAATAAATATGATGTTCTTTTCTCGGGTTTAGATTCAAATGATGCATCTGTTATAACTAAAGAACTAGAAAAAGAAAAAATTGAAACGAAAATAGAGGGCGATAGTATATATGTACCTAAAGATCAGGTAGATAAGTTAAGACTTGAACTATCTGGAAAAGTTTCAAATGGTTCTAAAGGATTTGAACTTATGGATGAAGGATCATCGTTAGGTCTTACAGATGAAGAATTTGAGGTAAAAAAACAAAGAATGATTCAAGGTGAACTAGAAAAAACTATAAAAACTTTTCCGCAAGTACAAGATGCAAGAGTTCATATAACAGAAGGTGAAGAATCTGTATTTGCTAAAGAGAGCATACCTGGAAAAGCAGCCGTTTATGTAGATTTAAATGTAGGAGAACAATTAAGTCAAGAACAAGTTAAATCTATAATATCTTTAGTATCCGCAAGTACACCAAATATACCGAAACAAAATGTTGAGGTAATCAACCAAAATATGGTCTTATTATCAGAAGGAATATTTGATGAAAATGGAAAATCAAATTCTAGCGATAATTCTAATGGGATTGATATTGCAACTAAGGCAGAAAGAGATCTAGATAAAGGATTAGAAAGAGATATAGTTAGATTACTTGAACCTATATTTGGAGAGGGAAAAGTAAGAGCAACTGTTAATGCTGATTTGAATTTTGACACTAATGAAAAAACTCAAACGATAATAGATCCTAACAAGGTTATAGTAAGTGAGTCAAAAAGTGAAAATAAATCTACAGAGCCAGTAAATACAGGTGGTACTGTTGATAACAATATGAATAATAAAGGCAATGTAAATGATGGAACTACTGAAAGTAAAAGTGAAGATATAAAGTATGAAGTAGGAAAGACAGAAATTAAAACTGTTAAGGCTCAAGGTGAATTAAATAGAATAACTGCTTCGGTTGCTATAGATGGCAAATTAGATGCGGGAGATATTAAAGACGTTAAAGATATGGTATCTAATACCATTGGTGTAGAAAAAAATAGAGGCGATGATGTAGTAGTTGTTGCTATGGACTTTGAAGCAAATGCTAAAAAGAATCTAAAAAATGCATTAGGTGATGAAGATGAAGTGGCTAAGTTATTAAAAACAACAGGATATATAGTAGCCGGATTATTACTAGTTATAGTAATAGCACTTATAGCTATATTTGTTATTAAGAAAAAGAATAAATCTAAAGAAATTGATGAAATAGATGAATCTAATGAAATAGATATGATAAATCAAAAGCTAGAAGAAATGGAAAAACATAGGCTACACAATTTAGAAGATGATGAAGATAATATGACTTTAGAGGAAGAAGTTAAGATATACGCTTCAGAAAATATAGAAGAAGTTACAGAATTAATAAATAATTGGTTAAATGAGTAAAGGGTGGTAGTTTGTTTTGGAAAATGAAGTTACTAAATCAGTAGAGAGTACTAAATCAGGAAATGCATTTGATTTAGGTGATATACCTAAAGTGAGAAGAGTTACTGGTGCTAGAAAGGCAGCAGTACTCTTAATGACATTAGGGACTGACGTTTCAGCGGATATAGTTAAAAATCTATCTGATAAGAAAATACAAAGAATCGGTGTAGAAATAGCTAATATACACACTGTCAACGCAAGAGAAAGAAGAGAAATTCTCCAAGAATTTATAGAACTAAATAAAGGAAAAGAATTTGTGTTAAAAGGTGGTATAGACTATGCAAAATCACTGCTTAATGGAGCTTTAGGAAACCAAAGAGCTAATAAATTAATAGAAGGAATTAGATATGATGCTTATACAAAACTGTTTATGGCAGCGAGAAAAGCTGAACCAGAGCAGATATTAGCATGTATACAAGGTGAAAGTACACAAACTATAGCTATAATCTTATCTCACATACAATCAGACAAAGCAGCTTTGATATTAAGTGAGTTACCACCTAAGATTAAAAATGAAGTTTCACTAAAAATAGGATCAACATCATCAGTATCACCAAGTGTAATAAAGGCCATTGATGAAGCTGTAGAAATGAAACTATCAAAACTTGGACAAAGAGAAATGGAAAGTTCTGGTGGTGTTGATAGCTTGGTTGAAATACTTGGTAATGTAGATAGAAAAACAGAAAAAAGCATTATAAGTTACATAGAAGAAAGAAACAATGAATTAGCTGAGGATATAAAGGCAAATATGTTTATATTTGACGACATTGTAAGGCTTGAAAATTCTACTATTCAGAGAATTCTTAAAGAGGTTAATGTTAAAGATATTGCATTTGCTCTTAAGGGGGCATCTAAGGAAGTATCAAATGTCATATTTAGAAATCAATCTCAAAGGGCATCACAAGCTCTTAAAGAGGAAATTGATTTATTAGGAAAAATAAAAATATCTCAAGTAGAGGAAGCACAACAAAATATAGTTAATGTTATAAGACGACTTGAAGATATGGGTGAAATAACTTTAACAAGAGGATCAGATGATGAGTTTATCATGTAGTAACATAATAAAAGCTAAAAATGTTAATTTAAAAGGCGTAAAAACAATAAATAACCTCTCTCAAATTGAAAGTGAAGAAGAAAGAAAGCTTAGAGAAGACTTAGAAAAAAAATTAAGCGAAAAAAAAGAAGAAATAAATATTAAGTTACAAGAAGCTCAAAAAGAATATGATGACATTATAAATCAAGCTAAAGCTGAGGCAAGTCAGATAATTGAAGAAAGTAAGTTAGAAAGAGAAAATATAGAAAAAAAAGCTTATGAAGAAGGATACAATCAAGGGCTTAAAAACGGATATGAAGATGGATACAAAGAATCATATGAAGAAAATATAGAAAAGGCAAAAAAAGAGTCTGAAGAAATTGTAAATAATGCCAGTAAATTATTGATACAAGCTAAGGATAAAGTAGCTGAGTATATGAATTTAAATAAAGAAGAAATACTAAAAATTAGTATAAGTATAGCTCAACAAGTTCTAAGGGATGAATTCAAATCAGAATCATCTATGAATACTTTATTAACTAAGATAATTGAAGAGTATGAACTCAAGGAAAATATAGTAATAAAAGTAAATCCTTTATATAAAGATAGCTTAAATAATGAAATATTAAGTTTAAAAGAATGTAATAAACTTAAAGGCGACGTATTCGTTTTAGAAGATGAATCTATAGATATTGGAAATGCTATTATAGAGAACGTAAAAGGAAGAATAATAGTAGGTGTAGATGCTGTAATAGATAAGGTTAAAGAGGAGCTATTATGATAGACATAGATTTTGAAAGAATACTTAGTAGGATAAAGGATATGCCTACTGTTATATCTGAAGGAAAAGTAAAAAAAGTTATAGGTCTTACAATAGAAGTCGAAGGTATAAAAGGATTTGTAGGTGAGTTATGCTCTGTATACAATAATTTAAATACCCCTATAAATTGTGAAGTTGTAGGTTTTAGAGATGGAGATGTAATACTTATGCCTCTTGGTGAGTTAACAGGGATTGGACCTGGTTGCAAAGTAATTGCACAAGGAGTACCACTTAGTGTTAAATGTAGTGATGAACTTTTAGGAAAAGTACTTGATGGCATAGGTAATCCAATAGATGAAAATATGATTTTACAAGGTGAGAGATATAGTTTATTTAATGAACCACCAGATCCAATGAGAAGACCTCGAATAACAAATATAATGCCAACAGGAATAAGAGCAATAGATGGATTTTTAACTTGTGGAGAAGGACAGAGAATAGGAATATTTGCAGGTAGTGGAGTTGGTAAAAGTACAACTTTAGGAATGATGGCAAGAACGGCAGAAGCAGATGTAAATGTTATAGCCCTTATTGGAGAAAGAGGAAGGGAAGTTTTAGACTTCATTGAGAGAGATTTAGGTGAAGAAGGCATGAAGAAGTCGGTAGTTGTTTGTGCTACATCAGATAAATCACCTTTAGTAAGATTAAAGGGAGCACTAACAGCTACATCTATTGCCGAGTACTTTAGAGATAAAGGTAAAAAAGTAATATTAATGATGGATTCTGTAACAAGATTTGCTATGGCTCAAAGAGAAGTTGGATTAGCTATAGGAGAACCGCCAGCACAAAAAGGATATACTCCTTCCGTATTTGCTATGTTACCAAAGCTTATGGAAAGGACAGGAATGTCTGAAAAAGGATCTATAACAGCTTTTTATACTGTTTTAGTTGATGGAGACGATTTTAATGAACCAATAGCAGATACTGTAAGAGGAATACTAGATGGACACATTGTTTTATCTAGGCAATTAGCACATAAAAATCATTATCCAGCTATAGATATATTAAACAGTGTAAGTAGACTTATGAAAGAAATTGCAGATGATAATCATAATAAAGCTGCATCATTTGCTAGAGATATACTTGCTACTTATAAAGAAGCTGAAGATTTAATAAATATTGGAGCTTATGAAGAAGGTTCAAATAAAAATATAGATATGTCTATTAAATATATAGACAGAGTAAATGATTATTTAAAACAAGGTGTTAATGATAGTACACCATTTAATGAAAGCAAAGAGTTATTAATTAATATGTTCAACTAAAGGAGACTGATGTAAGTGAGTAAGTTCAAATTCAAACTTCAAAAACTGCTAGATATAAAAGTAAAAGATGAGGAAGAAAGTAAATTAAGATATACACAAGCTCAAAATCAAAAAAGAATAATAGAGAATAATTTAAGGAATTTAGAAAATTCTTATAAAAAATACTCAGATATAGGAATGTCTAAAGATATAATTAGTCAAAAAATTACTATTAATTATTTAGCAGCACTTACTCAATCTATAAAATTAACTAGTGAAGATTTGAGAAAAGAAGAAATTAATGTTTCTAAAGCAAAAAAAGATTTTATAGAAAAACAAATAGATAGGAAATCTTTAGAAACCCTTAAAGAAAACGAACTTAATAGATTAAAAAAAGAAGAAGATAGATTAGAACAATTAAAAAATGACGAATTTGCATTATATGCATATATAAGAAATAGAACAAATATATCATAAAGGTGAATTAATATGAATTTAAATATGTCTATAAAAGCAATGACTAATGCAAAAGAAAATATTTTAAAAAAAACAGAGGGAAGTAAAGATATAGTCAATTGTTTTTTTGGCGAAATAGAATCAAAGCTTGAAGATATGAGTTTAAATTTCAATACAGATGAATCTAATAAAAAAGACATTGATTTTAATCTCCTTCAAAATATAATATTTAACCTTAAATACATATATAATTTTGTAAATGATGAGTTAAAAGAAGGTAAAGATGTAGAAGGGTTAAATGAAAGTATCAATAATATACAAGTTATTTTTGATTCTATGAATATAGATAAAAATAATTTAGAAATAAATATAAATAATAAAGAAGGATTAGAAACTTTAGAAAATACTTTAGGTGAAATTGAATTTAAGTCTAATTTATTAAGTAACAATGATAAAGATAAATTAAATGATTTATTAGAGAAAATAAATAATGATACAGAAAATATAATAAAAAAATTTGATATAAACGAAAACAAAAGTAGTAATAATATCAAATCAAAACCAACTTCAAATAGCAATGAATTATTAAATAATGATTTTGAAGATACTAAAAATTATAAAAAAAATGACTTAATAAAGGAAACTAAGTATAGAGAATTAGAAATTAATTCATTAATAAATAAAAAAAACTTAAATAAAAGTAGTAGTTTAGATAACAATGATCTACAAATAAGTAAGTTAGAAGACATCCTTAATAAAGGAAGCATAGGAAATCTAAATACAAATAATATTTTAAAAAATGAAAATACATATAATTTAAATGATAGCTCAGTTAAAGAGATTAGAAAAATATTTATAAATGAAGATATTATAAAAACAGTAAACTACTTAAAAAGAAGTGGTAATGAAGAAATAAAAATTAAAGTTAATCCAATAGAATTAGGAGAGATGACTATAAAACTTGTAAAGCATGGAGAAGAAAATAGTTTATCTATAACTGTTAGTAAAAATAATATATTTGACTTGGTAAATAAAAATATAAATGATATAACTAAACATTTGAATGATATGAACATAAAAGTAAAAGATGTATCAATAAATATAAATTCAGAAAACCAAAATGTATTTTCAGACAATCTAAACCAAAATTTTAATAATAAAAATAGCCAGCAAGAAAGACAGAAAAATAACCAAAGACGTATAAGAGATATTATGCTAGAAGATATAAATGAAATCTCTAATATAGAAGAAGATAATCTAAATATATTAGTATAGGAGAATAAAAAATGAGTGGATTAGTAAGTATGAATAAACCAGATATAATAGGAAGTCAAAAAGTACCTAAAAATCAAAAAAGTCAAAAAACAGAAAATAACACTCCTATAATAATGCCGGGGGAAGAAAATAACAAAGAATTATTTTTAAAAATGCTAGTTGCTCAAATGCAAAATCAAGATCCTTTTAATCCTCAAGATCCCACTCAATATGTAACACAATTATCTCAATTTACTATGCTAGAACAGACAATGACTCTTAATCATAATATGGAACAAATGATGGGAATGACTAGTGGGTTATTAACTAATTCAGCATTAAATTCTGCGACATCTTTAATAGGTAAGGAAGTCGAAATGAATGCCACAAAATTAGATGAAAGTTCAAATAACACAAAGTCAGAAAATAAAACTATAAAAGGTATGGTAGAAGGTGTTCATATAAAAGATGGGACTGTATATATGGACGTAAAAGATAAAGATACAGGCGAAGTTGCATCTATTGAATATGCAGCTTTAATGAAAATAAATGAAAAAAATTAGAAGTTAAGGGAGATTAGTTTTATGTTAAGATCAATGTACTCAGGAATAAGCGGTATGAAAGCAAACCAAACTAAGATGGATGTTGTTGGTAATAATGTCGCGAATGTTGGAACAAGTGCATTTAAAAAAGAATCTGCAAGATTTTCTGATGCTTTAAACCAAACATTTTTATATGCAAGTGCTCCAGGTGGAGTAATTGGTGGAGTAAACCCTGGACAAGTTGGTATAGGTACTAAAGTTAGTGGTATCTTTAAAAATATGATACAGGGACCAATACAACCAACAGGAAGACCAACAGATTTAGCTATGGATGGAGATGGTTTTTTTACAGTTCAAACAGGAGTTAATCAATATGCATATACAAGAGATGGATCATTTAGTCTAGATTTAAATGGTAATTTAGTAACAGCTGATGGTTATAAAGTATTAGGAGAGGATGGAAATCCTATAGAAATACCAAAGGCAGTAGATGCAAATGGAAATCCAGCACCAGATGGAGCTAAGAATGTTAAAAAGGTATTATCTTTTAATATAGATAAGGAAGGTAAAATATCTTATTTATTAGAGGATGGTACAAAAATGCCATTAGTTGATAAAAATGGAAATATAGTTAAAGGAACACAGCAAAAACTTAAAATAGCAGTTTTTCAAAATCCAGAAGGATTAAAGTTATTAGGTGGAAATCTTTATTCAGAATCTGCAAACTCAGGACAACCGTTAAAGACAGCTGTTCATGGTCAAATTAACCAAGGAGCCATAGAAATGTCTAACGTAGATTTATCAGAAGAATTTACAGAAATGATAGTTACAACAAGAGCATTCCAAGCTTCTAGTAAAGTTATAACAACTAGTGATGAATTATTACAAGAGATAATAAACCTTAAGAGATAAAAGAGGAGAAAGATAAAGAAATGAAAAAGCTTGATATTTTAACACCAATAGGACTAGTGCTAGCTTTTGCTCTTGTAATGTTTGGAATATCTATGGGTGGGACTGGAATCAAACCATTTATAGATATGCCTTCTTTAGCAATAACATTAGGAGGATCATTTTCTGCAGTATTAGTAACATTTTCGGTTGCTGATATAAAAAAGATTCCTAAGTACTTTAAGTTATGTACAACATCAAACAATTTATACAAGATGGATTTAGTAGACCAGTTTAAAGAAATTTCTAAAAAGATAAGAAAAGATGGAGTACTAGCTATAGAAGAGGAAGTTTCGCAGATAGAAGATGAATTTTTAAAAAAAGGATTAGAATTAGTAATAGACGGTGTGGACACTGAAAGTATAAAAGAAATATTAGAAACAGAAATAGCAGAAAAAGAAGTACTTTATTCGGGTGGATCTAAAATGTTTAAAGTATGGGGATCTTATGCACCAGCATTTGGTATGGTTGGGACACTAATAGGTCTAATACAAATGCTTACAGACATGGGTTCTCCTGAAGTAATAGCAAGTGGTATGTCAAAAGCATTAATAACTACTTTTTACGGTGCATTATTCTCAAATGCAGTATTAAACCCTATAGGATTTAATATAGAGGGAAAAGGTGAAAAAGAAGTTGTATTTATGGAAATGATGATTTGTGGAATTAGCAGTATACAAAATGGAGAAAGTACAAGAGTAATAGAAGAAAAATTAATAGCATTCTTAGATGAAAAAGAAAGAGCAAAATATTATAAAAGAGAAGGAAATGAAAAGGTAGCAGATTTAGATGGCGCGTAAAAAAAAGAAAGGCGATGATGTCAATACAAATGCGTGGATGGACACATATGCCGATACAATAACTTTACTTCTTACATTTTTTATATTGCTATATTCAATGTCTGCAGTAGATACTCAAAAACTTAATGAGTTAACTGCTGCATTAAAAAATTCACTTCAAGGAAGTACAAAAGTAACTGATTTAAAAAATATAGACCAGCTAAAGGTAGCTATAGAAAAAGATGGAGATAAATTAGCATCAAAATACGAAGATTTATCTAAAAAATTAAATAAAATAATAGATGAAAAAGGTCTTAAAGATGACATAAAAGTTAGAGAAGAAGATAGGGGTATAGTATTACAATTAGGAGAAAATATATTATTTGACCCAGGAAAAGCAAATTTAAAAGAAGATAGAAAAAAAGTGTTAGATGGAATAACGAGTATAATAAAAAGCACTGATAATGACGTTTTAGTTGAAGGTCATACAGATGATGTTCCTATGCATAATAAAGAGTTTGCTTCTAACTGGGAACTATCAACTGCAAGAGCTGTAGGTGTAGTTGAATATTTCGTAGATGAGCAAAAACTAGATCCTATTAGATTCTCTGCAAAAGGATATGGAGAATTTAAACCATTAGTTAAAAATGATACACCAGAACACAGGGCAACAAATAGGAGGGTAGATATTTTAATTGTTGAGCAAAAGGAGAAGTGATAATAAACATCATGGATAATATGTTGCAATATATAATAAATTTATTGATATTTGTACCACTAATTTTAATCTTAATAGTAGTTTCTTTAAGATTAAGTAAAGCAAGTATGTCAACTATTGCAGGCAAAAAATATACTAAAGTTTTAGAAGTTACAAATTTAAAAAAAGACATAGATTTATTTGTTTTAAAGATAGGTGATGAGGGATGTGTATTAGTATCATCACCTTCTAAAGTAGATAAAATTAAGGATTTAACTAAAGAAGAAATAAATTCAATAGAAAAAATAAAAGATGATTCTGAAATAAACTTAGGGCAGTTTACTCCAAGATATAAGAAATTTAATTTTTTTGGAAATAAATCAAAATATAAAAGCCTTAAAGTAAATAAATCAGATTATAATAATTTAAATCTTAGTAAATACAAGATAGATAAATTAAACTTAAAGAGGAATAAATATGGAAGATTTCGCTAGTATGATGTTAAAAAATCAGCAACATTTAGCTCCTTTAATAAAATTATTTATAGTTTTAACATTTTTAATGTTTTTGCCAACTGTAATATTTATGATGACAAGCTTTGTTAGAATAATTATTACACTCTCATTTTTAAAATCAGCATTAGGAGCACAGCAATCTATACCTAATCAGATTTTAATTGGTATAGCCATGGCACTTACCATATTTATAATGGCACCTACTATAAGTGATATAAATAAAACTGCAATAAAACCTTATATGGAAAAAAAGGTTGAATTTAAAGAAGCTATAGAAAAAGCTGAAGTACCTGTAAGAAAATTTTTATTAAAGCAGACAAGAGAAAAAGATATAAAATTATTTTTAGAAATGTCTAATATGGATGGAAAAAAAGTCACAAGAGATGATATTCCATTATATATATTAGTCCCAGCATTTGCTATAAGTGAATTAAAAACAGCTTTTCAAATAGGATTTTTAATATATTTACCATTTTTATTAATAGATTTAGTGGTATCAAGCACACTTATGTCTATGGGGATGTTTATGCTCCCTCCGGTTATGATTTCATTACCTTTTAAATTACTATTATTTATTATGGTAGATGGATGGAATTTATTAATAAAATCTTTACTTTTAAGCTTTAAATAATGAGGAGAATATTATGAATGAAACTATGGTAATGAGTATAGTAAAAGAAGCATTATATACAAGTATGTTGGTGGGAGGCCCAATTCTTATACTATCTTTAGTTGTTGGACTACTAGTAAGTGTATTTCAAGCAACTACTCAGATTCAAGAACAAACATTAACTTTTGTACCTAAGTTGATAGTTATAGCATTAACATTAGCTTTAGGTGGAAATTGGATGTTGCAGGAACTTATAAAATTTACAACAAAAATAATGAGTATAATAGCTAATATAAAAGGATAAAAAATTGATATTTATATTTATTAGAATAATAACCTTTTTTGCTATCATAAATGTAATATTTCCTGCAGGAACACCAAATATATTTAAAGTAGTATTTTCATTATTTATGTCTACAATAATAGCTTTTTCGGTACATGTAAATGTACACATTACTACAGTTTTACAATTAATAAATTATAGTGTAGTTGAAATAGTAACAGGATTAGTATTAGGATTTATAACAAGTTTGTGTTTTAATAGCTTAAAAATTGTAGGTAGCTTAATAGATCAACAGTTAGGATTATCTATGATAAACATATATGATCCTAACTGTAAAAATCAATCAACACTTATAGAAAATATAATGTATTGGATAGGTATTTTGGTATTTTTTACTATGAACGGACATCATAGTTTAATAGAAGGAATACAACATAGCTTTGAGATAATACCTGTAGGAAAATCTATACTAATTGGAAATTTCGATTACGTAATAAATGTATTTATTGAATATTTTGCAATTGGTTTTAAAATAGCAGTTCCTATTGTACTTTGCTTAATAATAACTGAGATAATAATGGGATTAATATCAAGAAGTGTTCCACAATTTAATGTAATGGTTATAGGAATGCCAATTAAACTTTTAGTAGGAATAGCAGTTTTTATTATAGGAATGCCATTTATACTAAAAGAAATTCATAACTTATTTAATCAATTACCATCTATACTAGATGGAACTTTAAAAGTAAAGCATGGAGTGTTAAGCTCTATTGGACCTGTAGGTATGATTTTATCTTCTAGTGGTGATAAAACAGAAGAACCTACATCAAAGAAAAAGAAAGACGCTAGAAAAAAGGGTAATGTAGCTAAAAGTAAAGAAGTAACAACTGCAATAACCCTAATAGCCATATTATTTATAATTGGTACAATGTCAAATTATATGATATCAGATTTTAAAAATAATATAATACATTATTTAAGTAATAATTTTAAATTTAATATGGATTATAACATATTACACACTTTGACAGTAAATTTAATAATTTCATTTATGAAGTTATTTTTACCAATAGGATTGATAATAATTGTATTTTCTGTAATAGGAAATGTTATGCAAACAGGGTTTATGTTTAACTTTGAGAGCATTAAGCCAAAATTTTCAAAACTTAATCCAATAAATGGATTTAAAAATATGTTTTCTATGAAATCTGTAGGAATGTTGATAAAAAGTATAGTTGTAATAGCTTTACTTTTTGAAATAGGATACAGTTTTATGAAAAAAAATTTCGAATTAATAATGAACAGTGGAGACATACATCTTCCATACCTTATATACACTATAGTAAATATAATAAAAGATTTACTAATAAATATAGTTTTAGCAGTAGTAATAATAGCAGTAATTGATTTTGTATATCAAAAGTATAGTTACAGAAAAAGTCTAAAAATGACTAAACAGGAAGTAAAAGAGGAATTTAAGCAAGTTGAAGGAGATCCTCATATAAAAGGAAAGATAAAACAAAGACAAAGAGAAATGGCTAGTAAGAGAATGATGCAAGCTGTTCCATCAGCTACCGTAATAGTAACAAATCCAACACACATATCTATAGCAATAAGGTATGAAAGAGGAAAAGATACAACTCCTATAGTTGTTGCAAAAGGAGCTGATGTAGTAGCATTTAAAATAAGAGAAATAGCCAAGGAACATGATATACCTATTTTAGAAAATAAACCTCTAGCAAGACTTATATATAAAGAGGTAGAAATAGATCAAGAAATACCAGAAGAAATGTATCAAGCAGTAGCAGAAGTATTAGTGGCTGTTTATAAAATTAAAAATAAATACAAATAGTTAAAAAGAGGTCATAGATGGAAAAACTAGATTTGAAGAAAAGATTTGATATAATAGTAGGATTTGGAATAATCGGCATTGTTTTAATGATAATAATACCACTACCTCCATTTCTATTGGATGTAATGCTAACATTAAATATAGCATTTTCATTACTAATATTATTACTTACACTTTTTTCAACTAATATATTACAACTATCAATATTTCCTACTATATTGCTTGTTACAACCTTATTTAGACTAGCTCTAAATATATCATCTACAAGACTTATATTAGGGCAAGGTTATGCAGGAAATGTAATAGAATCATTTGGAAGTTTCGTTGTAGGTGGCAATTATGTAGTTGGAGTAATAATATTTTTAATTATAATAATTATTCAGTTTATAGTCATAACAAATGGTTCAAGTAGAGTCTCTGAAGTTTCAGCAAGATTTACTCTTGATGCCATGCCAGGTAAACAAATGAGTATAGATGCTGATTTAAACTCAGGTACAATAGATGAAAAAACGGCAAGAATTAGAAGAAGAGAATTACAACAAGAAGCAGATTTCTATGGAGCTATGGATGGAGCATCTAAATTCGTAAAGGGAGATGCTATAGCAGGTATAATAATAACAACTATAAATGTATTAGGTGGAATTATTATAGGTGTTATAATGCTTGGGATGAGTTTTTCAGAATCTGTGCAAACATATATTAGACTTACAATAGGAGATGGTCTAGTTAGTCAAATACCAGCACTATTAATATCTACATCAGCAGGTATATTAGTAACTAGATCAGACTCAGATGAAAGTTTTGGAAATTTACTAGGAAAACAATTAATATCTATACCAAAAGCTATAGGAATGACAGGAATAGTTCTTATAGTATTAGGTTTTTTACCAGGGCTTCCAAAACTATCATTTTTCTCATTAGGTATAGGAGCAGTAGGAATTTCGTTTTTATTAAATAAAGCAGAAAAAGAAAAAGAAGCAGAATCTTATGACTTAGAATATAAAGAAGAAGATGCTCAAGCTAGTTTAGAAAACGCAGAAGATGTATCTAAGTTAATAAATGTAGAACCTATAGAAGTAGAAATAGGATATGGTCTAATTCCCCTAGTAGATGAAAGTAATGGAGGAGACTTACTACAAAGAATTGTATCAGTAAGAAGACAATGTGCTATTGATATGGGTATAATAGTTCAACCAATAAGAATAAGAGATAATTTACAGCTAAATTCAAATCAATATAGTATAAAAATAAAAGGAATTGCAGTAGCAACATATGATTTAATGCCATCTATGTTACTTTGTATGAATCCAATGGGAATAGATTCAAGTATAGAAGGTATACAAACAAAAGAACCTACATTTGGCCTTGATGCTTTATGGATAAATAAAGATAAAGCAGAAGAAGCAGAATTATATGGGTTTACAGTTGTAGATCCTACTACAATTTTAGTAACACATCTATTAGAAGTTATAAAGTCGAAGTCTCATGAACTTTTAGGACGACAAGAAGTTAAAGAAATAATAGATGAAACAAAAGAAAGATATAGTGCTGTTGTTGAAGAGCTAATTCCGGATTTAATGACATTAGGTGAAATTCAAAAGGTATTTAAAAACCTTCTTAAAGAAAAAATTGCTATAAAAGATAGAGTAACTATTTTAGAAACTTTGGCAGATAATGCAAGAAATACTAAAGATATAGAACTTTTAACCGAATATGTAAGAATGGCAATGAGTAGAAGCATATGCTCGGAATTAATAGATGAGGATAACTCTATTACAGTAGCTACATTATCTATGGAAATAGAAAATTTAATCGGAAATAATCTTCAAAGGTCAGTAAATGGAACATATCCAGCTATAGACCCAGACACTACTAATAAAATATTTAATAGTATACAAATGACAATAGAAGAAATTAACTTTACGAATAACAGACCAGTATTACTGGTATCACCAAAGATAAGAGCACCTTTTAGAAAATTAGTTGAGATTGTATTTCCAAATGTCTCAGTACTATCTCTTAATGAAGTTCCAAGTGATATTCAGATAAAAGCTCAAGGTGTAGTAAATATATAATATGGAGGAATGTAATAATGAAGTCACATCAACAAGAAGAACTTATAATTAGTAATATGCCTCTTGTTAAGCATATTGCATCAAAATACTATACGAGCAAAATGGGAATGGAATATGAAGATTTAGTTAGTTATGGAGTCATGGGACTTATAGACGCAACTAATAAGTTTGATGAAAGTAGAGGAGTGAAATTTTCAACTTATGCATCTATAAGAATATCATCTTATATAATTGATGAAATAAGAAAATACTCACCTATATCTAGAATGTATATGAGCAAAATAAAAGAATATAATAAGGCTGTAGAAATTTTGCAAAATAAATTTTTTAGAAAACCAACTATAGATGAAATAGCAAATCATATGGGTGTTAGTAAAAATGAAATTAATGATATAAATGTAAAAATGTTAGATTTAAACAACGTATATCTTGATAATGTAATTTTTGATGATGAAAATGAAGTTAAGCTTATAGATACTTTAAAAGAAAAAGAAGAGTTATCTCCGACACATTTAGTTGAAAAAGATGAGCTACAAGAAATAATGGCAAAGGCTATAGATACCCTTAATGAAAAAGATAGGCTTGTTTTATCTTTATACTATTATGAGGAATTAACATTAAAAGAAATAGGATTAATATTAGGGGTTTCTGAGTCTAGAGTATCCCAATTAAATAGTAGAGCCATAAAGAATTTAAAGTTAGCTATGAAAAAGTTAAAATATATAGACTAATTGGAGGGAGAAAAAATGATAAGAGGATTATATACGTCTGTATCTGCCATGATGGCATTAGAAGCTAAACAAAGTATTGTTACAAATAATTTAGCCAATGTAAATACTGTAGGTTATAAAGAAGATACTTTAGTTGAGAAAAGTTTTGATGAAATTATGCTATCAAATAATGACAATTACATAAATGGAATTGCTCATAAACAAAAGCTAGGTGGATTAAGCTTTGGTACAAGAATAGATGAGAATGCTACAAATCATAAACAAGGTGCACATATTTCAACTGAAAACAATACTGACTTTGCTATAGATGGTGATGGATTTTTCAAGGTATTAGATCATAATAATAAAACATTTTATACGAGAAACGGATCTTTTAATATTGATAATCAAGGGTATTTAGTAACAAAATCAGGGGATTATGTACTTGGAACAAACAGAAATACAAATAATTCAGAGCCTATATATGTCGGACATGGAAAGCTAGTTATAAATCCAGATAATAGTATAAGCATAGATGGTAATAAAATGTATGATTTTAATATAGTTAAGTTTGATAATAAACATGATTTAACAAAGAGTGGAAATAATCTATATAATGGTAAAAATGAAATAAAAACCAATAATATAAAGATCAAACAAGGGTATTTAGAAGGTTCAAATGTTGATAGTATAGGTACAATGTCATCATTAATGGAGACTGTAAAACTATTTGAAGCAAATCAAAAAGTTATTCAAACGATAGATTCTACTCTTAGTAAAGTCGCAAATGAAATTGGAACAGTAAGATAAGGGAGATAAAATATGTACAATATAATGAAAAATAGCGTATCTGCAATGTCTGCAAGTCAAGGGAAAATAGAGGTAACTTCAAATAATATGGTGAATGTGCAGACTACAGGGTATAAGAAATTAGACATTGGTTTTTTAGATTTGTATAATGAAACATTAGATAGAAGCTACTATCCACACAATAATAATAACAATACTGGTACTGGAGTAAAAGTATCTCAATCTTTTAGAAACTTATCCCAAGGAGCAATAAAGGATACAGGAATAAAAAGTAATTTAGCTATAGATGGAGATGGATTTTTTAGAGTTATAAATCCAAATGGTACATTTAGTTATACTAGAAATGGAGAATTTAATGTAGATTCAAATGGTGATTTAGTTGATGATAAGGGAAATAAATTAGATATACAAGTTATAAATGGAAATGATGTTGATTTATCAAAAGGAGAAGTAAGCATAAATAAGTTGGGAGAAATATTTGTAGATAAAGAAGAAGTTGGTAAGATAAATTTATATAAAGTACAAGGCGATAAAGATTTTATTCCTGCAGGTGATAATTTATTTAATTTAAGAGATGGCGCTAAAATTGAGTTAGTAACTAATTCAAATATACTACAAGGATATGTGGAAATGTCTAATGTAAATATGGAAACTGAAATGACAGACTTAATCATAGCTCAGAGAAGTTTCCAATTTAATAGTAAGGGGCTACAAGCTACTGATGATATGTGGAGTATGATAAATAATCTACAAAGTAGATAAATTTTTATAGAAAGGAGTTAGTATTCTAAAATGTATAATTATATATTTTAGATATATACAGTTTATGGAACAAAATGTAAAAACATATGATTTTAAAAAACCACAAAGATATTCAACTGATAACATGAGATTTTTATCTGTTATATCTGAAGACTATTGCAAAAATACAAATTTATTTTTAGCATATGAGTTAAAAAGACCTAATATAACTTGCAAGGTTGAAAAAGTAGAACAAACAAATTATGAAGAATTTATTAACTCAATAAGTCCAAAATCAGTTATCGTAGAACATGCAATACAACCACTAGTAAAGGATCTTATTTATCAAATTGATAAATCTGTAGCATTAACATACATAGATTTAATGCTAGGTGGAGATGGAGTATTTGAAAATTATGAAAGAGATTTAACAGAAATTGATAAGCAATTAATTTTTCATTTATGCACAAAATTGTTAACTAGGTTATATATAGTTGAGACTTGTAAATCAAGAGAAGTATTAAGAGTACATTCAAATGCAGGTGCTAGTAAAAAGTATCCAGTAAGTGAATCAGTACTTATAGCTCATATGAAAATGATGTATGGAGACAAAGAAATCGGAAAAATGCGCTTTTGCAACCCTTATAGTTGCATGGAACCAATATTAGATCAACTAGAAACGAAGATATTATTTAGAAATAAGAATATAGAGTATGATTTTGAATTTACAAATGCAATTTATAACAATGTTTGTGGTGCAAATGTAGATATAGTAGCTAGACTAGGTGAAACAAATATAAGTGTTGAGGATTTATTAAACTTACAAGTTGGTGATATTTTATCACTAGATACAAAAGTAGCAGGAGATTTAGATTTGTATGTTGCAGGGGCTAAAGCATTTAAGTGTAAACCTGGACTTATAAAAAATAAAAAAGGTGTTATAATAACAAACTCTATAAGAAAGGAAGGGTAGAATATGAGTGAAAAATTTGATAGAGTATTAGATATAGAATTAAAAGTTAGTGCTATACTTGGAAGAACTAAGATGTCTTTAAAAGATATATTTGAGTTATCTAAAGGATCTTTAATAGAATTAGATACATTCGAAGATCAAGAAGTAGAAATATATGTAAATGGAAGAAAAATAGGTTATGGACAAGTTGTAGTAGTAGATAGAAATTTCGGTATAAGAATAACAAGTATATTAGGAGAAGAAGAATTAGTAAAAACTTTAAGCTAAGAACCTATATAGTAAAGGATGGTTAGCAGCACATGGCAAAAATATTAAAAAGTAAATACAGCAGTACGGGGGAAAGGTGTGTAGATGCTTGTTTAAATTATGGGATGCTAAGATATGTAAATGAAGATGGATCACCAGTTAATATAGAGATACCTTTTGATAAATATGAGGAAGCTATAAGTGATTTTCAAGATAGGATTAAAGAAGGTATAGCTCAAAAGGATATGAATCCTAAAGCAATATTAAAAAGAGGTACTATAAGTTATAATCAAGCTAAAGAATTAGCTATAGATGGAAAAATTAAAGGTTTAGATTTTTTTGAGATAGATGGAAGTGTAGAATGTGAACACATACTTGGCATATCAGGAAGTATAGAGTATGCACTATCTATTTGGAATGGAGAAAGTAAGATTGAAGCTTTAGAAAAAGCAGTAATTAGGTCTATAAAAGTTTATGGTGAAGACTTTATATATGGGATAACTCTAGATGAAGACTCAGATGAAGTTGAGTACTTAAAATTTGCAAAGAGTATATTTTCAATAGAAAATCTAATGGATGTAGAATTATATAAATCTAAAAACTATAGTATAGATAATGAAATTGAAGAAAATGATTTAAATCCAAAACATAAGATTTTTAAAAGTTTAGATTTACCACTAGGTTTTTTAGGTGGATTACTAGGGTTTATGATTGTACAGATTGCTACTAATTTTGGAGAAAATATTTCAAATGAAATAGTATATTTATTATTAAATGCTATTACAATGTCTATAGTTGCTTTTATTATGATAAAAAGTATAAACTTTATCACGAAAAAATATGTAAAAAATAGTACATCATCCATAATGGAATTATTCGATGAAGAATTAGAAAAAGTTAGCTATGAAAATTTATTGACTGAAAAAGAAGTAAAACTTATACTAAAAAACATTACAAAGGGTGAAGTTACTAAACTTCTTATGGATATGAAGGGGAGTGTAAATAAGAAAGTATCTAGTAATACTCTTGTAACCAAGGAAACTAAGTTTGTATTAGATTCAAGACGTGTAATAATATTACCTAGTGAATATGAAATAATTCAAACCCTTACTTTACTTTTAAATGAACATAAAAGTAAGAGATCTAAAGACTACAGTATAAAAAAAATATAAAAATAAAGCATATGAGTCTATTATAAATATATTAAATAGCTTCATATGCTTTATTTTTATATATTAAATATAAAAAAATATTTAATATATAAAGTATTTGTTTTTTATCCGTATAAATAGAATATAAAATTTATTCATATTATGTAATTATTAAAAACATAATATATAAAATCTAAAGTATTAAATTAAGTATCCGTATAAAATATATGTTAAATGTATTTAATATATTTGGTATGTTTATTAAAGGTATATTTAGGATTTAGCGTGCACGAACTTCAAGAATTAATATTAATGAAATATAAACTAATAACATAGAATCATATATTAATATAATCAAAGCTCAAAATTTTATAAGGAATTAAAATAGTTTATATACTTATGTATAATTTTAAAATCTATATTATCTAATATGAATTATAGGGAGACGATTATGAGAAAGTTTAAAGATTTAAAAATAGGTAGAAAACTTGCAATATCATTTATAATTGTATTACTACTTGCTACATTTTCAAGTATATATACAATATCGAAATTAAAAGAAGCGGAAGAGTTAAATTCTCAGCTATTTAATGGACCGTATGTAGGAACTAATGAAACTATGGGTATACGTAGGGATTTAGTTTCTGCCGGAAGAAATACAGTTAATATCGTACTTAGACAAAAGCCTGATGTTTACTTCCAAAAGGCAAAAGAAAATTTTGACAGTATAAACAATAGAATAGATAAAATATCTAAAACATTTACAGGAGATAAAAGTGATCTTGAAGAGGTTAGAACTGCTGTAAATAATTATAAATTAGAGTGTCAAAATATTTATGATGTGGCAAGAACTGGTGATTACAAAAAAGCTATGGAAATGAGTGATGAAAATACTCCATTTTATAATGATTATAACAAAGCTGTAGATCTTGCTGTAAAGTTAAACGAAGGATCTAACCAAAGAGGTATTGAATTTAATAAAAACATCCATGAAACAGTAAAAAATGCAATAATTGCATCTGTAGCCGTAAGTGTATTAACTATAGTTGTCGGTCTTGCTATATCAATTTATATAACAAAATCTTTAACAAAGCCAATTGAAGAAATAGAAGAAGCTTCAAATAAAATGGCAAATGGAGATTTTGATATAAATATAGAATACGAATCAAAAGATGAATTAGGTTTATTATCTGAAAGTATGCGTCATATGAGTAAAGAAGTAAAATCAATAGTAGATGACACTGTTTGTGTACTAGGAGAACTTGCTAAAGGTAACTTTAATGTTGAAACTAATGTTGAATATATAGGCGTATTTAAAGATATAGAAAAGTCTGTTACAAGAATAAGTAATGATTTAAGTGAAACAATAGCACAAATAAATGCAGCTGCAGAAGAAGTTGAAGCAGCATCAAATCAAGTTTCAAGTGGATCACAAATGTTAGCTCAAGGTGCTACAGAACAAGCAAGTGCTATACAAGAATTATCAGCAACAATAATAGAAATATCAGATAAGATAAAAGAAACAGCTGACAATGCAAGAAATGCTAACTCATTAACTAACAGTTCTGCAAAACAAGTTCAAGAAGGTAATGAACAAATGAAACAAATGGTAAATGCTATGGAAGAAATATCATTTACGTCTAACGAAATAAGCAGAATTATAAAAACTATAGACGATATAGCATTCCAAACAAATATACTAGCACTTAATGCTGCTGTTGAGGCTGCTAGAGCAGGTTCTGCAGGTAAAGGATTTGCTGTAGTTGCAGATGAAGTAAGAAATCTAGCTGCTAAATCAGCAGAAGCTGCAAAGAACACAGCTACATTAATTGAAAATTCTATGGAAGCTGTAAATAAAGGAACTGAAATAGTTGATAATACAGCACAATCTCTTCAAAAGATAATAGATACAACAAACAGAACTACTGTTATAGTAAATGATATAGCTAAAACATCAGAAGAAGAAGCTGTTGCTATAGCTCAAGTTACATTAGGTGTTGAACAAATTTCTGAAGTGGTGCAAACAAATTCAGCAACTTCAGAAGAAAGTGCTGCAGCAAGTGAAGAATTAAGTGGTCAAGCACAAATGTTAAAATCACTTATTGAAAACTTTAGATTAAAAGATGTAAATGGTTCAAATAGATCAATAAACTTTAATACTGACGAAGCTAGCTATTTTGAAATGAATGAGTTTTAGTAAAAAATAATATATCATAAATTATGATTTAAAAAATGGAAGCTTTTAGCTTCCATTTTTAAAAGTTAGTTTTAAAGGAGTTATCTTATTTAATAAAGGAGAGAAATATGAGTGGAGTAGATTCTTTAAATGAATTTTATGTGCATGAAAATATGCAGTTATTAGAACAATTGGAAGAGATTTTACTTGCAGGTCAATCAGAAAATGGGAAGTTAGATAAAGAGCATATAGAAGAAATTTTCCGAGCGATGCATACTATTAAAGGTTCGTCTGCAATGATGGGGTATGATAGTTTAACAAAACTAACTCATAGTGTAGAAGACATATTTGATGCAATACGTAATGGGTTAGAACTTTCAAGTAATCAGTGGGATGAAGTTGTTGATCTTGTTTTAGCGAGTATAGATTTCTTGAAAGAAGAAATGTTAAATATTCAAGATGGTCTTCTTCCAGAAGCAAGTATTGAAGAACTACATGATAAGGCAATTAATTTTTTAAAAAGTGCAACAAATAAAGAAGATGATATAGATAATAAATCAAATGAAAATATACAAGAGTTAGCGGAAAATAAAGAAGAAAAAATTACAGCTAAAAATAGTAATGAAAATTATTTATGTGCAAAAGTATTCTTTGAAAAAGGATGTGCAATGGAAAGCATAAGGGCTTTAGGTGTACTAACAATATTACAAAGTCTATGCTCTGAAGTAAAGCATATACCACAAGATTTAGATTCAGACTGTGATGATGTAATAATTAAAGACGGATTTGTATTATATATGAGAACAGTTCAGGAACAATCATTAATAGAAGAAGCTATAAAAGATACAATGTTTTTAGATAAATACGAAATACATAGACTAAATGATGAAGAGTTAGAAAGTGTATTTGGAATAATTGCTCCAAAAGAAGAAATAAAGGAAGAAAAAAATTGTGATATTAATGAAGAAATAATAGAAGCTCCAAAAGAAGAAAGTGCAGAGGTAGTAGAAGAGTCAAAAGAACAAAGTACAAATATAATAGAGGAAAAACAAGCACAAGTTCAAAAGAAAGATAAAAAAGAAGAACAAAATCAAGGTCATGCACATAGTAAAAATAGCTATCTAACAGTAAATATTAATAAAATAGATACATTAATGAACCTTGTTGGAGAAATAGTTACTACAGAGTCAATGGTAGAAAAGCAATCTCAAGTAGAAAACTTTGACAGAGATAGCTTTGAAAAACAAGCTAGAAGGCTTCACCAATTAACTAATGAATTACAAGATGTTGTAATGTCTATGCGTATGGTTCCAATATCTTCAACCTTTACTAAAATGCAAAGAGTTGTAAGAGATATGAGTAGAAAAACTGGAAAATTAGTAGACTTAGTTTTAATAGGAGAGCAAACAGAAGTAGATAGAAACATATTAGAAAATATTTCAGATCCTTTAATGCACATGATTAGAAATAGTATGGATCATGGTATTGAAACTTTGGAAGAACGTAAAAATACAACTAAGCCAGAAAGAGCTACTGTAACATTAGAAGCTAAAAATACTGGTGGAGATGTTGTAATAATAATTAAAGATGATGGTAGAGGTTTAAATAAAGAAACTATAGTAAAAAAAGCTATTGAAAAAGGAATAACAACTAAAAGTATAGATGAAATAAGTGACAAAGAAGCATATAACTTTATAATGGCACCAGGCTTTTCAACAAAAGAAGCAGTAAGTGAATACTCTGGAAGAGGAGTAGGTATGGATGTTGTATATACCAATATACGTAAGTTAAGAGGCTCAATAAGTATTGATAGCGAGCCAGGAAATGGTACAACATTTATACTTAGAATTCCTTTAACATTAGCGATAGTAGATGGAATGAAGGTAAATATAGGGGATCAAATTTATATTATACCAGCTCTAAGTATAAAAGAAGTATTTAGACAAGGAGACTATGAAATAGTTAAAAATCCTAATGGGCAAGAACATAGCATTATAAGAGGAAATTGCTATGAAATAGTAAGGGTTTCTAATGTATTAGGTATTAACTCTGAGAAAAATGATGAAGGTATTATGATATTAGTAGAGTCTGAAATGGGAAATGTGTGTATCATAGTAGATGGAATTTTAGGTCAACAACAAGTGGTTATAAAGCCAATACCGACTTTACTTACTCAATTTGACAAAGTTCAATCTTATATGTCAGGATGCTCTATTTTAGAAGATGGCTCAATTAGTTTAATACTTGATGTAAATGCAATAATACACAAGTAATTTAGTTATCTAAGGAGAGATATCTATGGAAGGTAGTAAAAAAATAAAAGTTTTAGTAATAGATGACTCTATGGTATTTAGAAGAGTAGTGTCAACTAGATTACGAGAATATTCAGGTATAGAAGTTGTAGGAACAGCTAAAGATTCTTTTGAAGCAAAAGACAAAGTAATACAACTTAAGCCAGATGTATTAACTTTAGATATAGAAATGCCAGGTATAAATGGTATTGAGTTTTTAAAAATACTAATGGAACAACATCCAGTACCAACTATTGTAATAAGTGGAGCAGATGGAAGATGCTTCGAAGCTATAGATGCAGGAGCAGTAGGATTTGTTGGAAAGCCTACTGCAGATACGATGAACCAGTTTTTTGATGATTTATCGACAAAAATAAAGGAAGCATCTATTGCAAAATTAGACAAGAAAACAAAAGTTCAATCTAGTATTATACAAAATAAACGTAAGTTATTAGAAAATAATATAGTAAGAAAAAATGATAAAGATATAATTGCCATAGGAGCTTCTATGGGAGGTGTTGAGGCAGTAGAAAAGTTATTAAAACAACTACCACTAGGATTGCCACCAATTGTAATAACACAACATATGCCACCAATATTTACAAAAAAATATGCAGAAAGATTAGATAGAGGGTGCGTATTAAAAGTAAAAGAAGGTGAAGATGGAGAAGAACTATTAAGTGGACATGCTTATATTGCCCCAGGAGCATTACAGATGGGAATTATAAAAAGAAATGGAAAATATATCTTAGATATAAAAAAAGGCCAAAAGATTAGTGGTCATTGTCCGTCAGTAGATTATTTATTTATGTCCGTTGCAAAGCAAGCAAAGGATAATTCAATAGGAGTTATTTTAACGGGTATGGGGTCAGATGGAGCAAGAGGACTTTTAAGTATAAAAAATGAAGGCGGATATACCATAGGACAAGATAAAAACTCTTGTGTTGTATATGGTATGCCTATGGTTGCTAAGAAAATTGGAGCAGTGCTAAAAGAAGCATCTTTAGATATGATGCCAAATATTATATTAAATCAGTTAAAAAGAAGACAATTAACATCGAAAGTAAAAGGATAGTTGGAGGATAATATATATGAAATTTGAATGTGATAAATTAAATGTATTTCGAGAGATAAGTAATATAGGATCAGGAAATGCATCTAATTCATTGGCAGTTATGTTAAATGAGTTAGTAGATATAGGTATTCCTAAAAGTGATATGGTAGGTTTTTCTGATATAACAGATAGCTATGAATCACCAGAGGAGTTAGTTGTTGGAACGGTACTTCAACTATCAGGAGATATGGAAGGTTTTATTATGGTGATAATGAAGGTAGATTCTGCATTCAATTTATTATCTAGACTTACAGGAAGTAAAATAGATTGCGATAGAAATGATTATAATAAAGTTTGTGAAACATTATCTTCTATTGGTGAAGTTTGTAATATACTTTGTGGAACGTATTTAACAGCAATTTCGGATATGACAAATTTAAATGTAACTCCTTCTATTCCATATTTTAGTGTAGATATGGTCATGGCTATTATGAATTTACCAATGTCATTATATGGGCCTGTATTTGATTCTATACTTTGTATAGAAACAGACTTTTTCACGGAAGATCATGAAATAGAAGGAAAATATTATTTCCTACCAAAGGCTGAATCATGTGATAAATTATTAGCATCACTAGGATTTAATGTTTAGGAGATAAAAAATGAAAAATATAACGGTTGGTATAGCCGATTTTAATATTGTTAAGGCTCCAGACCAAATTACGACTATTGGATTAGGATCATGTTGTGGAATAGTATTATATGACGAAACAAAAAAGATAGCAGGTTTAGTTCATATTTTATTATCAGATTCAAAGAATGAGAGACAAGTTGTAAATAAAGCTAAATATGCAGATACTGGAATAAGTTTACTGTATGAAGAAATGAAAAAATCAGGAGCAAATCCAATGTTTATAAAAGCTAAAATAGCGGGTGGAGCTCACATGTTTACTTTTAAAAACGCAGATAGTAGTATATTTACTATTGGAGAAAAAAATGTAAAGGCATGTAAAGAAACATTAAAAAAATTACATATACCTATTGTATCTGAAGATGTTTTAGGAACATGTGGTAGAACTATTACTTTTGATGTATTAACAAGTAAACTAAAAATCAAAAGTGTAGGAAAAGGTGAAAAAGTCATTTAAAAAGGAGGATGCCTTATATATGAGCACAAATGATGAAATAATAGATAATAAAATTGATGATTTATGTATGGTATTTATTATAGATAATCAAAAATATGCTTTATCATCAAAATATATTACAGAAATTATTGAAATGCTACCTATAACTAAAGTTCCATTTATACCTGAATATATAAAAGGAATTATAAACTTAAGAAGTAATATAATACCTGTTATGGATGCAAGAATGAGATTTGGAATTAGTCCAAAAGAATATGATGAGAGAACTTGCATAATAATAATTGAAAATAATGATGAAAAAATAGGTTTAATTGTAGATGCAGTAAATGAGGTTATTCATATTCCTGATGGTCAAAGTATGAAAATGGATTCAAATGATAGTGATGATAAGCCTAATTTTATAAAGGGAGTTAGCGAAATAAATAATGAAGTTCAATTAATACTAGATTGTGATTCATTAGTAAAAATTGTAGAGGATATAGATTATGCACTTAACAGATAAAGATTTCATAAGACTAAAGAACTTTATGTATAATAATTATGGGATAAATCTTGACAAAAAAAGGACCCTGATAGAAACTAGATTAGGTCTTATGGTAAAAAGATTAGGCTTTAGAGATTTTAAGAGTTACATAGACAATTTAATGCAAGATAAAAGTGGAGAACAAGCAGCAGTTTTAGTAGAAAAGTTAACTACAAACTTTACATATTTTATGCGTGAGGAACAACATTATGAATTTTTAAGGGATGAAGTTTTAACACATGCTTTAAAAAAACCTCCAATAGGAGGAGTTAAAATTTGGTCAGCAGCTTCATCTACTGGAGAAGAACCTTATTGTATAGCCATGTTAGCTCAACAAATGATGTCTAAAAATCCTAGGTTAAAAGTTTCTGTAACTGCATCTGATATATCAAATAATGTCTTAAATCAAGCTAAAATGGGGATTTATTCACAAGACAAAATAGCTAAACTACCACCAGCATGGATTAAGAGCTTTTTTAGGAAATTAAATGATAGAAATTATAAAATTACAGATAATGTAAGAAACATAGTAGAATTTAAATACTTTAACTTAAATGACAATATAGGCTGGAATCATTCTAAGTATGATGTCATATTTTGTAGAAATGTTATGATTTATTTTGATAATCCTACAAAGCAAAAATTATGTAAGAAATTATATGATTCATTAAAACCAGGAGGATACCTGATAATAGGTATGTCAGAAAATTTATCTAATCTACAAACTGACTTTGAAAGAGTGAGACCATCTGTATATAGAAAAAATTTATAACAAGTAATTGGAGGAAAAAATATGAAAAGAGTATTAATAGTTGATGATGCAGCATTTATGCGTATGTCTATACGTAATATGCTTGAAAATAATGGATTTGAGATAGTTGGAGAAGCTGAAAATGGAGTAATGGCAATTGAAAAATATAAAGAATTACAGCCAGAAGTTGTTACTATGGATATAACTATGCCTGAAATGGATGGATTAGAAGCACTAAGAGAAATAAAGAAAATTGATCCATCTGCCTCAGTTGTAATGGTATCTGCATTAGGACAAGAGGCAAGAATGAAAGAAGCTATAATATATGGAGCAAAAGGGTTTATAGTAAAGCCTTTTAAGGAAGAGATTATAGTATCTGCTTTATCTAAAATATAATTTAATTTATATGAAAATATAGAAGGATAAAAAATAGTTAGCAATATTGCTAACTATTTTTTTATTACTTTCCTCATAAGAAGAAATATTGGGGGAGTAGTAAAAGTTGGAGCAATTATTGGTGATAATATTTCTCCAAGTTTAAATACATTTACAAGTATTACTATAACTCCCATATTTAATATATACTCAAATATATATATTAAGATTGAATAGAAAAATTTTTTATAAGAATATTTCTTTTCTTTAAAAGTATATTTACTATTTAATATATAAGATGCTGTTATACTAATAACACTAGTTATAGTATAGGCTAATAGGTAGTGAAGTTTAAAGTAAATAAACAAAGTAAGATATATACCTTGAGATATTACAAAATTGCTTATACCTATTATATTGAACTTTATATATTCGATTATTTTATGTCTGTACTTTTTTAATATTGTTGACATATATACACTCCTAAGATGAAAGACATAAACTTATAATAATATTATTTGAGCAAAAATTCAATTTATTCTTCATTATAAGTATTTACTATTTCAAAATTTAATATGGATTTATACTGATTATAAATAACTGTCTTTTCTTCTAGTTTCAAGCTTTATAAAAAATTCAATTATCTAACCAACAGGAATTCCCATCAATATAACATTTACACCAAAGAAATTAGAAAATAAATATCAAGCAGGTATCCTTACGATCTATAAGATATCGTATAGCTTATAAGAGTAACCATCTCACTTTATAGCACTAAATAATATAAATGATTCTACCTTAGAACAAGTATCAAAATCTGCCATAGAAGCGACACCGTAGATATTAACCAAAGATTACATGTTTATATCTTCAAAGTAAAATAGCATTTGCCGAATATCTCTATGTTTACATATTTTGTAATAAAATCTTAAGAATTAGGTTAAGAAATTTTTAAGATTTATACTCTATTATATATTTGTAGGATAGGAAATGAATTTATATTATTAATATTTAAAGGATGTGAAATTATTGTATAATATTAAAGAAAATAATAAAGAAGGTGAAAATTTATATGTACAATATATTAGTAGTGGATGATGATAAAGAAATAGTTGAGTCAATAGATATATACCTAAAAAATGAAGGATATAAAATATACAAAGCTTATAATGGATTAGATGCATTAGATATTATAGCAAATGAAAAAATACATCTTATTTTAATGGATATAATGATGCCAAAATTAGATGGCATAAAAGCTACTATAAAAATAAGAGAAGAAAAAAATATACCTATAATATTAATATCAGCAAAAAGTGAAGATACAGATAAGATACTTGGACTTAATATTGGTGCAGATGATTACATAACAAAACCATTTAATTTACTAGAGCTTGTAGCTAGAGTAAAGTCAAGTCTTAGAAGGTATGTTAATTTAGGAACTTATAAAAATGAAGATAAAGAAGTAATAAAAAGCGGAGAACTTTCTATGAATCTATTGACAAAGGAAGTTTTAGTAGAAGGAGAGAATGTTAAACTAACACCAATTGAATTTAATATATTAAGGCTTTTATTATCTAATAAGGGAATAGTATTTTCAATTGATGAAATATACGAGAAAGTATGGAAGGAACAAAGTTTTAATGCGGAAAATACCGTAGCAGTTCATATAAGGAGAATAAGGGAAAAAATAGAAATAAATCCTAGAGAGCCAAAATATTTAAAGGTGGTGTGGGGAGTTGGATATAAAGTTGAAAAATTGTAGAGGTAAAATTATAAAAAATAAAAGTTTAGTGTTTAATTTAATACTTATACTAACTATATTTATGGTTACACAAATAATAGGAATAATAACATGTTTTAAATTTTTTAGCCAAAATTTATTTATGATATTAGCTAATTTATCACTGATAAATTTTGTTATATACAAAATAATGAGAAAACTATCTATATTATAGGCAATAATTTAAATAAATTGAGATGAGGGATAAAATTGAAAAAAAATAGATTAAAGAATGTATTCTTAATGTTATCTATGATTTCATTATCAATACTACTTACAGTAATACCAACAACGTATTCAATCTATAGTCAAAATATGGGACTATGGACAAGTTATATGCATAAGGATAAGCAAATACTAGAAACAGATTTTTATAAAAGTAATGTATTTGAATTTAATGTACTTAGACCTATTTTGTATTGGATGGGGGAAAGTGTATCAGATGTAGATTCAAATATAAGTAATTATATAAATGAAAATACATATTATGAAGATGTCAGTAAGGGTTTAAATGAATATGGAAATGAAATAATAGAAACTAAGGAAAGAAAGCCTACTAAAGAAGAAGCTAAAAATGATCTTTTAAATAAGGTTAATTATGGTAGAAACCAGCTAAATCAAATACAAAATATTAAATTTATGGTTAAAAATACTAAAACTAATGAGTATTATACTAATACAGAATATAAAACATTTGATGAATTTGATAAAAATATAGATGAATATACAAATATAAAAATAGACAAAAATAATTCAAATAGAAGTTACATAAAAACAATAAATAAAAAAGTATCAGAAAATCCAACCCATTATATAGAGGGTAAGTTATTAGATGCTACACCAGAAGAAAATTTAGAAGTACATATGTCTTTTCCTAAATTATTATCTAATGTAGAAATTTCAGATAAGGTATATAATGAGTATCACCAATATACACAAACTATAAAAGAAGTGTATATATGTTTAATTTTAATGATTGTAAATATAATTGTATTTATTATATCAGCAGTTACATATAAAAAAATAAAAATAAATGAAGACCATGATGAAGGTATATTAACTAAGTTATCAAACAAAGTACCAATAGATATTATACTATGGTTAATGGCTATAGACTTTTTATTATATGTACCATTTTCACTTTCTTATTATCAAGGTTATAGGTATATGATAGAAAAAATATGTGCAGTAATAGGAGCATATCTACTTATATATGCAGCTTACACTATAAATAGAAGAAGCAAAAAATATGATAAAAAAATATATATATTAAAAGAAACTATTGTATATAAACTATATAAAATATTAAAAAATACTGTTATCAGTGCGTTAAAAGCATCTAAAGAAATACCTTTAATAAAAAGAATAATAATAGTATCAATAGGTATAACATTTATAGGTGGGGTAGTGTCAGTCTTATTGTATGAACTTATCTATAATGAGGTTATGCTTTTATTTGGAATACCTATGTCTATGATTTTATTTACCTTATATATAGTTAAAAAATTAGCTTATTTAAGCGATATAATAGAAGGAACTTCTAGAATAAAAAATGGAGAATTAGATTACAAAATAGATTTATTGGGAAATGATAGTTTCACTAATTTAGCAGAAAATATTAATAATATTGGAGAAGGACTAGAAAAATCAATAGAAACTCAATTAAGAAGTGAGAGAATGAAATCAGAACTTATAACTAATGTAAGTCATGATTTAAAGACCCCACTTACATCTATAATAAATTATATAGAGCTAATAAAAAAAGAAGACGTAACCCCAGAACATGTAAATGATTATATAAAAGTATTAGACCAAAAGTCTAAGAGGTTAAAAATATTAATCGAAGATTTGTTTGAAGCTAGTAAAGCAAGTAGTGGAAATTTAGAGCTTAATATGGAAAATATAGATATAGTACAGCTACTTAGACAAAGTATAGGAGAAATGGAAGAAAAATTAACAAATTCTAACTTAGATATAAGATTAAAATTGAGTAGTGAAAAAATTAATATATATGCAGATGGTAGAAGAATGTATAGAGTATTTGAAAACTTATTATCAAATATATCAAAGTACTCACTACCTAGTACAAGAGTATATATAGATTTATTAGAGTCTGATGAAAGTGTAATCATTACTATGAAAAATATATCTTCATATGAACTTAACTTTGATGCCACAGAGATAACAGAAAGATTTAAAAGAGCAGATGAGTCAAGAAACACAGAAGGTAGTGGACTGGGACTTGCTATAAGCAAAGATTTAGTAAATCTTCAAGGTGGTAAGTTTAGTGTAGAAATAGATGGTGATTTATTTAAATCTATATTAGTCTTTCCTAAGATAGATAAATAAGTATTACTTTAATATTTATAAAAAGCTATATTTTGTTGTTTATATAGTTAATATAAAGGTATAAATATATTAACAAATACTAAAAATAATATAGGTTTATATAAATAATTAGGAGGTAATTATAATGAAAGTAACATTTCAAGGAGCACCATTAACATTAAAAGGAAAACAATTAAAAGTTGGAGATAAAGCTCCTGACTTTACAGTTATAGACAATGAATTAAACCCATTAAAATTAGATGATACTAAAGGAAAAAGAGTATTTTTATCTGTTCCATCAATAGATACACCAGTTTGTGATATGGAAGTAAGAAGATTTAATACAGAGGCCTCAAAATTAAATAATGTTACGGTATATACAGTATCAATGGATTTACCATTTGCACAAGCTAGATGGTGTGGTGCAGCTGGTATAGAAAATGTAAAGACTATATCAGATTATAAAGATAGAGAATTTGGGCAAAATTATGGAGTATACATAAATGAATTAGGTCTTTTATCAAGAGCAGTGTTTGTAGTTGATGAAGATGATAAAATTATATATGTAGAATATCTAGAAGAAATAACTGAAGAACCAAATTATGATAAGGTTTTAGACGTATTAAAATAAATAAAAAAGCAGTATACATAAATTTATGTATACTGCTTTTTTATTTATTTATTTTTAACCTATTAAAAAATAATTTATTAAGGCTAATATAAAGCTACAGATTAATATAAATGATATAACTATAAAATGACGTTTTTTATTCATTACTACAATAGCAATATATTCTCTTATTAAAGCATTTGGAATAAAGTAAAGTGCAGTTTTTGCACCAATGCCATCACTTTTTAAATTAGCTTTTTTGGCATAAAGTCCAGCTCTAAATAGGTGATAATTATTAGTAATAAAAATACTTTTGTATCCACTTGGCTTAATTTTATCCATTATATTTTTAGAAAAACTCATATTTTCAAATGTTGTTGTTGATTTATCTTCAAGTATTGTATCAGAAATAGGTATACCATTTTCTATAGCATACTTTTGCATAGCAGATGCTTCAGAAACTTTCTCATCTTTACCTTGACCACCAGAAAATATTATTTTAGGTGGTGTCGATGCTTTAGCTTGCTTGTTATAAAATTCAATTGCTTTTTTTATTCTGCTAGCAAGTAAAGGAGGAACCTTATCTCCAATTACCCTACTACCCAAAACAATTATAAAATCTTGATTTAACTTAGGTCTATTAAGTTGATATAATAGTGAAATCATTAAGAAGTTAAAAACACTAAATAAGAAATATATTTCTATAAGAATAAATCCACCAATAAATGCATTAATATCACTAGGTAAAAATCTTTCAGGATTAATTATAGTTAGTATTACATGAAAAAGTAAAGCTAAGCCTAAGAAAAATGTTAATAGATTAGATAAGCTTCTACTCTCCCTTTTTATTACAATTCGTGCATTTATAAATAATCCAATTATGAGTATATAAATCCCAAATATTAAAATAAAAATTGCTATAATAAAAAATATAAAAAATATAACCATCAATAATATATTAGAAGTAGAGAAGGTTATGTATGTTGCAGTTAATAAAAACATAAATAATGAAATATTAAATAAAAAGCCATTATAAAGTTTTCTTTTATCTAGATTATAAGAGATTAAAAAGATAGAAAATGAAATTAGAGTTAGTATTAAAAGTATTTTCATACTTAACCTCCAAATTAAAATAAAACTTTATTGATAATTAATAATATTAGCATAAGTAAAAAATATATACAAATAACAACATCAAATTTACTAGGTAGACACTAATTATTAATAATATATTAAATATAGTATGAAATGTTAGTATAATTAAAAGGTTTTAAACTACTTTATGTAGAAAGTAGTAATATAAATTATTTTGGGGGAATTATCATGGAGAAATTTAATAAAGTTGGAAATTATAATATACCGTTAGACTATGCTAAAAATGAATTTAGTAAAAAAGATCCTATTCTTATGGCAAAGCTATCAAATTCATACTATGATAAAAGCACCAGTATATTTCATGTAAAGTGTATGGATTTTACTTTATATGTAGAATATCCTAGTGGAGATATATATAAAGAAAATGGAGAAAAATTAGATAAAATAGCTTTAGAAATTTTAGTAATAAGATTTTTAGTCAATGCTAATCCAATACCACCAACTAATAAATATATAACATTTAAAGAAATTGATGGAGGACATGTATATTATCCGGCATTTTTAAGAACTAGTATAAATAGATTAACTAAAGAATTTGGAGGAAATGTAGAAAAATTTAAATCTGTAATGAAAAATATTGGAGCAAGTAAAATAAATATGGGAGATAGTGCCTATAAAATTAGATTTTTAAATGATACATATATTATATATATTTTATGGAGTGGGGATGATGAAATAGAATCAGCATCTAATATATTATTTGACTCAAATATAAAGCACTATTTTAATGCAGAGGATATTGCAGTAATTGGCGATATACCATTTATAAGAATATATGAAGAATTAGATAACCTATAAATTATATAATAGTGTTCACATTTATTAACCTAGATTTTATAATTAAAATAAGCAAATACATTTGATATAATATACATAAAGCATCAAAGGAGGAGTCAGATGATAAAGCTTATTGCAACAGATATGGATGGAACACTATTAAATAATAATAATGAAATACACCATGATTTTATAGATGTATTTGAAAAACTACAAGAAAAAGATATAATATTTGCAGCTGCTAGTGGAAGACAATACTTTAATTTGTTAAAAAGATTTGAAGATGTTAAAGATAAGATGATGTTTATAGCTGAGAATGGAACAATTGTAGTTTATAAGGGAGAAGAGATATTTATAAACTCATTAGATAGAAATATAGCTAAAGAATTAGTTAATATAGGAAGAAATATAGAAAATTCAAATGTAATACTTTGTGGTAAAAATTCTGCATATATAGAATCTACTGATGAAGAATTTATAAAAGAAGTAGAAAAATACTATGAAAAGTATGAAGTAGTAAAAGATGTAAATGAAATAGAAGATGATATATTAAAGGTTACTATATGTGACTTTAATGGGGCTCAAGAAAATAGCAATAAATATTACGACGACTATAGAGATGATTTACAAGTATCTATATCTGGGAAGATATGGTTAGATATAACGAATAAAGGCGCCAATAAAGGAATGGCAATTAAAGCACTTCAAGAGAAAATGGGTATAGATTTTAATGAAACTATGGTATTTGGAGATTATCTAAATGATTTGGAGATGATGGAAGCAGCTTATCACAGTTATGCTATGGAAAATGCTCATGATGATTTAAAGAAAGTATCTAGATTTATTGCAAAAAGTAATGATGATAATGGAGTTTTAGAAGCTATAAAATTAAATATATTATAATAAAAGTCTACTTAGTATAAATTTATGCTAAGTAGTTTTTTATTATATTCATTACTAAAATATCTATTGACTGTATTGTAACCATATACTTTATTGTATAATATGATAAGATACAAAATTTAGGAGGATAAAATGGATAATTCAATAGCAAAAAGCTTTAGCTTTTTATCACTTATAAAATTTACTATACCATCGGTGGTAATGCTTGTATTTATGTCTTTATATACAATAATAGATGGAATATTTGTATCTAGATTTGTAAATACTGACGCATTATCATCTGTAAATATAGTATATCCATTTATAAATGTGGTAATAGCAGTTGGTGTAATGTTAGCAACTGGAAGTAGCGCAGTTATAGCTAAAAAAATTGGTGAAGGGAAAACTGAAGAAGCTAAAAAGAATTTTACATTAATAATACTTTTAGGGGCTACTTTAGGAATCTTAATATCATTTATTGGATATACATTTTTGGAAAAGATAATATATACACTTGGTGGCAATAATAAATTATATGGGTATTGTAGAGATTATCTAACAGCAACTTTAATATTTGTTCCAGCGTTTATAATTAATTTATTATTTCAATATCTTACAATAACTGCAGGGAAGCCAAATATAGGATTATTATTTACCTTAATAGGCGGATTTAGTAACATAATATTAGATTATTTATTTATAGTTCCTATGGATATGGGAATATCAGGAGCGGCATATGCAACAGGTATGGGAAATTTAATACCAGCAATACTTGGAATAATATATTTTAGCAGAAAAAAAGCTTCTTTATATTTTGTAAAGCCTAGCCTAGACATTAACGTTATATTAACTACAATAACAAATGGTTCATCTGAAATGGTTACGAATTTATCGGCAGGGGTAACTACAATGTTATTTAACATAGTTATGATGAAACTTTTAGGATCAGATGGAGTAGCCGCTATAACTATAGTTTTATATGGTGAGTTTTTAATAACATCTGCATATATAGGATTTTCATCAGGGGTTGCACCTATTATAAGCTACAATTATGGGAATAAAAATGAGCATGAGCTTAAAAAGATAATAAAGTATAGTATAATATTTATATTGTTAAGTTCTGTGATATTATTTACAGTAGCGATATTAGCATCTCCAATAATAGTAGGATTATTCTCAGAATCTAAAAGTAATGTTTTTAATATTGCTTATAATGGATTTAGGCTATTTGCTATAGGTTTTTTAATTATGGGAACTAATATATTTACTTCTGCAATGTTTACAGCTTTTTCAAATGGAAAAATATCTGCAGCTATATCTTTTTTAAGAACCTTTGTATTTATAGTATGTGGAATAACTTTTTTACCTAAATATTTAAATGTAAATGGAGTGTGGTTAGCAGTCCCATTAGCAGAACTATTGACGGTAATAATATCTATATTATTTATAAATAAATATAAAAATATATATGGGTATTGTAGTAAAAATAAAAAATACAATAAGAAAGAAAAAGAATTAGAGGATATAAAGGAGATATAAATGTCTGTTGTGTATAAAATAGAAAAGCCAAAAACATATAGTGATCTACAAGAGTGTAGCAATATAGTAGAACTTATAATAAATGAGGAAAGTATAGAAAATAAAATAATAGAGGATACTGTAATAAGTGATATCTATAATATAAGAATTAGTTTTAATTCCTGTGTTTTTAAGAATATAATATTTGAGGAGTGCGATTTAAAAAAAATAGATATAGTAGATTGTATATTTGAAAACTGTGATTTATCTAATATAGATATATCAGATAGTAGTATATACAGAACAGAGTTTATAAACTGTAAATTAATAGGCAGTAGATTCGATGATTCTTTAATGAAAAATGTAGTATTTAAGGATACTATAGGGATATATTCAAATTTTTCATATGCTAAATTAAAAAATATATGTTTTAAAGATTCTAATTTTAGAAATTCAGTATTTCAGGAAATAGAAAGTAAAGGTTTAATTTTAGAATCTACAGATTTAACAAAATCAGTTTTTAGAGGAAGTTCTCTTGATAAAGTAGATTTAACTACTTGTAATATAGATAGTTTAGAAGTAAGTATAAAAGATGTTTCAGGTGGAATTTTTACACCTATTCAAGCTTTAGAATTAACTAAACTCATGAATATAGTAGTAAAATAAAGAAATATTAAAGGGATATTTAGAGATTAATAAAGGCATAAAGCTTTAAATAAGTATATAGTGATAGTAAAAATGAACTAAAACATAATTGTTTTAGTTCATTTTTTTCGCTTAAGGGAATTATGATACTTCATAAATTGTGGATAACTATTGAAATTAAGTAATACTAATTAGTTTTATGAGCGTAAAAAAGACATTTTGAGCAACGGACGAAGTCGTTGGCGACATGAGCGCAGCGAATTTTTTACATACAAGGAAATTATATTAGTTATAAAACTATTGATAATAAGTAAGATATACTAATAAGTTTAAAATGTAAAAAATGATATTTTGAGTAACGGACAAATTTGTTGGCGGACATAAGCTAAGCGAATTTTTTATATAAGAGTATATTATTAAAATATAATTATATACTTTTATATAAAATTAGAGTTGTAATTGATATAAAATGTAAAAAAATATATATAAATATATAAATATGTTGCACTTAATAAATAAATATGATACTCTATAGGAAAGATAAAATGAATATTAAAATAGAAATGATATATATATTATAAAAATTAGGAGGAACATTGTGAAGAATATATGCGTTATAGGTAGTCTAAATATGGATTTAGTTGTAAATGTAGAAAAGATGCCAAAAGCAGGACAAACTTTATTAGGAAGTAATTTCAAAGAAGTTCCAGGCGGAAAAGGAGCTAACCAAGCGGTAGCTATGGCTAGGTTAAATGGAAATGTAACTATGATTGGTAAAGTTGGAAATGATAGCTTTGGAGAAACTTTAGTAAACTCATTAAAAAAAGATAATGTAAATACTGATTACATACAAGTAGAAAAAGGTCCAAGTGGTGTAGCACTTATAACGGTAGATAAGAATGCACAAAACTCTATAGTAGTAGCACCAGGAGCTAATTATAAATTAACTAAAGAAGATATAGATAAAAATATAGATGCGATAAAGAATAGTGATATAGTAGTAGTTCAACTTGAAACTCCATTAGAAACTATAAAATATGCTCTTAAAAAAGCTAAGGAATTAGGTAAGTATACTATATTAAACCCAGCACCAGCAGTAGTTTTAGAAGATGAGATAATAGAAAATGTAGATTTATTAACTCCAAATGAAACTGAACTTGAAATAATAAGCCAAAAATCAATAAGTAATGAAGATGATATAAATGAATGTGCACAAATAATGATAAACAAAGGTGTAAAAGAACTTATAGTAACTTTAGGTTCTAAGGGGAGTTTATATATAAATAAAGAAACATCAATGTTTAAAAAGGCATATAAAGTTGAAGCTATAGATACTACAGCAGCAGGTGATAGCTATACTGGAGCTTTAGCTGTGGCAATATCAATTGGCAAAGATATGGAATATGCTATGGATTTTGCTTCAAAGGTTGGAGCATTATCAGTTATGAAAGAAGGTGCTCAAAGTAGCCTACCAACATTAATAGAAGTTGAGAACTTTAGGGGGTAAATTATGAAAAAAACTAAACTGATAAATAGTGAAATATCATATACTATATCTAAAATGGGTCATACTGATAGTTTAACTATAGGAGATTGTGGACTTCCGATAAGTGATGATGTTAAAAAGATAGATCTAGCATTAACTCATGGAGTACCAAGTTTTATAGATACTTTAGATGTAGTACTAGAAGAATTATGTGTTGAGGAGATAATAATAGCTAGTGAAATTAAAGAAAGAAACGAAAAAATATATAAAGAAATATTAAAACGATTTGAAAATGTAAAAGTTACGGAAGTTAGTCATGAAGAATTTAAAATGATGACTAATAACAGTAAAGCTTTTGTTAGAACTGGGGAGTGCAGTCCTTATGCTAATATAATATTAAAATCAGGAGTTGTATTTTAACATGAAAACACCTATTTTGAAAATGACAAATATAGTAAAAGAATTTCCAGGAGTTAAGGCACTAGACGGGGTTAATCTAGAGCTTTATGAAGGAAAAGTTATGGCTTTGATGGGAGAAAATGGAGCGGGAAAATCTACACTTATGAAAATATTAAGTGGTGTATATAAAAAGACAAAAGGCCAAATTTACTATAATGGAAAAGAAGAAGATATAAAAGGGCCTAAAGATGCAGCTGATAAAGGAATTGCAATAATACATCAAGAGCTTAACTTAGTAAATGATTTAAGCATAGGCGAAAATATATTTTTAGGAAGAGAACCTAAAAATGGACTTAAAATAGACTTTAATAAACTACATAGTGATAGTCAAAAGTTACTTCAAAAGTTAAATGTAGAGACTAGTTCAAAATGTCTTGTAAAAAACTTAAGCATAGGTCAAAAGCAAATGATCGAAATTGCAAAAGCTTTATCATTAGATGCAAAGATAATAATAATGGACGAGCCAACAGATGCACTAACAGATAAGGAAACTGAGAGTTTATTTAAGGTTATAAATGAGTTAAAAGAAGAAGGAAAAGCAATTGTATATATATCACATAGACTAAAAGAAATATTTGAAATATGTGATTATATAACTGTACTAAGAGATGGAAAATATGTAGGTCAAGAAGAAATAAAAGATATAGACGAAGATAAAATGATAGAGATGATGGTAGGTAGAAAGCTTACAGACCAATTCCCTAGAATTGAATGTGAAAAAGGAGAGCCTATACTAGAGGTTAAAAATCTAAAAAATAAATTTGTAGATAATGTAAGTTTTGATGTAAAAGGTGGAGAAATAGTCGGTATATCAGGACTTATGGGGGCAGGTAGAACGGAACTTGCAAAAACTATATATGGACATATAAAAAAAGAAAGTGGAAGTATATATGTAAATAAAAAAGAGATATTTAACAGAAGCTCAAAAGACGGTTTAAAAAATAAAATAGCTTATGTTAGTGAAGATAGAAAAGGGGATGGATTAATCTTAGATTTATCTATAAGAGAAAATATGACCATATCTTCATTAAATACTATATCATCTTTATTTAAAATAAATAAGCAAAAAGAAAAAGAGATAGTAAATAGCTATATAGATAAGATAAATATAAAAACACCAAGCCAAGAACAACTTATAAGAAATTTAAGTGGTGGTAATCAGCAAAAAGTAGCAATAGCAAAAGCACTACTTACAAATCCAGATGTTTTAATTCTTGATGAACCTACTAGAGGTGTTGATGTAGGAGCTAAAAAAGAGATATATGACTTAATAAATGATTTTAAGTCAAAGGGAAAAGCGGTTATAATGATATCTTCAGAAATGCCAGAAATACTTGGATTAAGTGATAGAATATTAGTACTTAGCCAAGGAAGAATAACTGGAGAGTTTGAGAAAGAAGAAGTAAGCCAAGAAGCAATATTAAAATGTGCAGTAGAAACTAGGGAGGCAGTATAGTTATGTCATCACAATGTATACAAAATACGAAAGATAGTAAATTAGATATAAAAAATATATTAATAAAGTATAAAAGTTTAGTAGGATTATTATTGTTAGTAGGTATAGTTTCAATATTAAGTCCATCATTTTTAAGCACTAAAAATATTTTTAATATATTAAGACAAACATCAGTAAATGCAATAATAGCAGCTGGTATGACTTTTGTTATATTAACAGGAGGAATAGATTTATCTGTAGGTTCAATACTTGCTATAAGTGGAGCAATTTGTGCGAGTTTACTTGTATCAGGACAAAATATAGTAATAGCTATAGTAATATCTATATTAATAGGAGCTGTTGTTGGTTTTTTTAATGGATTTGTAATCTCAAAAGGAAAACTTCAACCATTTATAGCAACACTTGCAACTATGACAATACTTAGAGGTTTAACTTTAGTATTTACAGATGGAAAGCCTATAACATTAGGGAGTGGAGATTTAGCAATAAACTTTGGTAAAATAGGTGGAGGAGAAATATTCTCTATACCAACTCCAGCAATAATAATGATAGTAGTATTTTTAGTATGTGCTTATATACTAAATAGTACTAAAATGGGAAGATATACTTATGCATTAGGTTCTAATGAAGAAGCAACAAAGCTATCAGGACTTAATACAGATAAAATAAAAATATGGGTATACACAATAAGTGGTATATTATCAGCACTAGCTGGAGTTATAATAACTTCTAGATTATATTCTGCACAACCAACAGCAGGTACTGGATATGAGTTAGATGCAATAGCAGCAGTAGTACTTGGTGGAACTAGTTTAACAGGTGGAAAAGGTAAAATAACTGGAACTATAATAGGTGCATTAATAATAGGTGTATTAAGTAACGCACTTAATATATTAGATGTATCATCATATTATCAAATGATGGTAAAAGGTGTAGTTATATTAATAGCTGTACTTTTAGACAGAAGAAGTAACTAGGAGGAAATAAAATGAAAAAATTTCTTTCTATAATAATAACTATAATATTATCATCAAGCCTACTAGTAGGATGTAGTTCTAAAGATAATGGAGTAAAAAAGATAGGACTTATAGTATCAACATTAAACAATCCATTTTTCGTAGATCTAAAAGCTGGAGTAGAAGAAAAAGCAAAAGAATTAGGATATGAAGTAGTAGTTCTTGATTCACAAAATGACCCAGCTAAAGAAGTATCTAATATGGAAGATATAAGTGTTAGAGATGTAGATATAGTACTTTTAAACCCAGTTGATTCAGATTCAGCAATAGCATCTGTTATGGTCGCTAATAATTTAAAGTTACCAGTAATAACAGTTGACAGAGCAGCAAATGGAGGAGAAGTTATATCTCATGTTGCATCTGATAATGTTGCTGGAGGAAAAATGGCAGCAGACTTTTTAATAGAAAAACTTGGTGGAAAAGGAAATGTAGTAGAACTTGAAGGTATAGCAGGTTCTTCAGCTACAAGAGATAGAGGTAAAGGATTTGAAGATGGTATAAAAAATAGTGAGTTTAAGTTAATTGCTAAACAAAGTGCAGATTTTGATAGAAGTAAAGGACTTACTGTTATGGAAAATATCATTCAATCAAAGGATAATATAAATGCTGTATTTGCACAAAATGATGAAATGGCTTTAGGTGCTCAAAAAGCATTAGAAGATGCTAATATGAAAGATGTATTAGTAGTTGGATTTGATGCAACAGATGATGCAGTTGAATCTGTTAAAAGTGGGAAAATGGATGCAACAGTGGCACAACAACCGATACTTATAGGAGAAACAGCTGTTGAAGCTGCCAATAAGGTTATAAAAGGTGAGAAAATAGATAAATATATACCAGTCGAATTAAAGTTAGTAAAAAAGTAATTCAATAAAACCTAAATATAAATTGTAAGTATACAAAAAGCTTGATTTTAACAATCAAGCTTTTTTGTTTGTAAGGATTTTATATTAAGTATAAAATTATTTACAACTTTTAATAAAAATTTTATTTATCTTTATATTCAGCACCAGCATTAACTTTAGTAACTTGAACAGCAATCATATCTTCTTTATCAGAGTTTTTAATGCCATGCCATTCATTTGCTTTTACAAAAACTGTACATCCAGTATGAACATTATGTTCTTTTTCTTCAACAGTCATAACTCCAGAGCCTTTTAAAAAGAAAAATATTTGCTCTCCATTTGGATGTCTATGCATTGCCAAATCTTGATTTGGCTTAAAATAATAAACTTCACAAGTGATATCGTTACCAGAAAATACTGGCGTCTTAGGGACTACAGTATCATTGAAATTTGCAGCTTGTGGGTCTAGTAAATGTTTATGATTTGATTCCATAAAAAACCTCCATATATATACGTAATTGAAAATATTTTTCTCAAAATATAAAAATTATATTCAATTAATAAATTTTAAACTATTAGAAATAATTATTTTTATAAATATGGTATAATATTAAAGAGACATAAGGATAGGAGAGACTGATAATATGGATATATTAATAACTCAAGAAGCTAAAAAACAATTTGATAAAATATTAGAAAATAGCAAGCATAAATATATAAGAATATATAAAAATCGTCCATCTATATATGAAGATGCAAAATTAGACTTTATGTTAGACGAAATGAAGGAAGATGATGTACTTCATGAAGTTGATGGATATAAGATAATAATAAATAAAAGATTGGATTGCCAAATATTTTTTATGAATATATCTTATGGCGGGCTAATGAGTAGAGATAAGTTCTCTATAGAATGTGACATTGGACTATTACACTTTTAATTAAAAAATCTCCATCAAAATAAGATGGAGATTTTTTATTTTTAAATCATTAAAAATTAATTACGTCAAAATCTCATAAAAAGCATCTAAAATTATATGAAATAAATATTAACATTCTATTAATGTAAATCATAAGATATATAGCGATAGAAATGTATTTCATTATAAGGAGGTGCATCATGGATAATTCTTGCCCAAAATATGATATTCAAAAAATATTTTCTGGATACAAACCATCTAAACCAAATGCATATGCTCAAATAAATGGAGGACCATTAGCATCTTGTATAAAAGGAATAGTATACCTGTATCAATTAGAAGAGGGGGTATATGTAAAGGCATATATAACAGGAATACCTAGTATAAATAATCAAACTAGTTCGTTTCATGGATTTCATATCCATGAAGTAGGCGATTGTTCAATAGAAGATAAAAATAATCCATTTACTTCTGCAAAATCTCATTATAATTCAACCAACACAGAACACCCTATGCATGCAGGAGATTTACCGCCAATACTATCTGCTAATGGAATAGGGATACTTTCTGTATTTACCAATAGGTTTACTGTAGATGAAGTTATAGGAAAATCTTTTATACTTCATGAAGGATATGATGATTTTACTTCACAACCTGCAGGAAATTCAGGAAAGCGATGGGCATGTGGAGTTATTCATTATTATTAGTAGTTAAAATCTTAAACTTTATATGATTAATATAATAAGTTGTTAAATCTAATAGGATTAGTGCGCTTAAGGATTTGATATTAGGTTTAAATAAAATGTATCACCATTAAAAAGAGTATTTAACTTTTATAATAAAAGAAAATTTTCTTATTATGATTATTCGTTTTTAAATTTTTATAAATATTAATAAAAATTTAAAAAAATATGAATTATTTTTTTAAAAATGGTTAATATATAACTACACAATTAATTGTGTATCTAAGCACACTAGATAAAAGCTCGGATTGCCGAACCTTTTACTAGTACCTATTGGGTGTTTAGAAGACGAGATATTTTATCATATTAGATAGTTCACCTAGGCTAAAACTACCTCATTTTAATCTATGGCTGTTAGCTAATAAGGTCAAAACCAATAGATGGCTAAATGCTAAGAAGCAAGTATTATCTAATAAAAGTCAAAAAGAGGGAAAAGCATATAGCTTTGTAAAAGGCAATAGATTTGATGGTTACACCATTAAATCCATTGTCTTTTATTTTGTTTTTTTATTGTAATCATATTATGCATAAAATTTGGTATGATAGTATAAATAATATAACCAAAAGGGGAGATACATATGAAAATCAAAATAGGGTTACTAGCATTAGCACTTAGTATAACATTAGTAGGATGTTCAGACGCAACAATAGAAAATAATGATAGTACAAACAAACTTAGTATAGAGGAAAATAAAGATACATATAAAGATAATAAAGAACAAGAAATTAATAAAGAAGGAATAGAAAATAGTGATAAAAATGATAATAGTATAAATACAGAAAAAGAAGAATCTATTGAAAATCTAGAAGAAATCAATAAGGAAAATATAAATATTGAAAATTCTAAAGGAGTAATAGATTTTAAATTATACACATTTGACTCTGAAGATAATGATAAAAGGATAGTACTAAAAGACATACATAATATAGATAAAGACGATACGCTAGAAAACAAAATAAATGCTTTATTATCATCTTTAAAGAAAGACTATTTTAAAGATGAAAAAGCAAATATACAATTAGAGTCAATAAATGATGGGATAGCTACAATAAACCTAGTAGATGAAAATTCTTGGAGACAACACTTCCAGGGTTCAACAGGTGGATATATAAATCAAAAGACAATAGTAGAAACACTACTACAAAGAGATTATGATGGTGAGTGGATAAAGGGTGTGAATGTTTTAATAGATGGTAAAAAACAAGAAGTTTTTGATCATGCATCATTTGAAGAAATTTTTTATAGATAAACTAAAAATATAATATAGAGGATAGTTAGCTAGAAGTTAACTATCCTTTACTTATTTTTATTATTTATGTATAAAATATGGTAATATTATAAATAGAACAACGTAGAGGCTTATTTAAATTTAGCCTAGAAGAAAGGAAATAAATATGAAAAAAACATTGGTACTAGCAGAAAAGCCTTCAGTAGGAAGAGATATAGCTAGGGTATTAGGATGCAATAAAGATAAAAATGGATATATAGAAGGAAGTAAATATATAGTAACATGGGCGCTAGGACACTTAGTAACGCTAGCAGATACAGAAAGCTATGGTCAAAAGTATAAATCATGGAATATAGATGACTTACCAATACTTCCAAAATATTTGAAAACAGTAGTTATAAAAAAGACTAGCAAACAATTTAATACAGTAAAATCTCAAATGATAAGAGACGATGTAGGTGAGATAGTAATAGCTACAGACGCAGGGCGTGAAGGAGAACTTGTAGCTAGATGGATAATAGATAAAATACAAGTCAAAAAGCCTTTAAAGCGTTTATGGATATCGTCAAATACAGATAAAGCTATAAAAGATGGATTTAACAAATTAAAAGATGCAAAAGAATATGACAATTTATACTACTCAGCAATAGCTAGAGCAGAAGCTGATTGGATAGTTGGTATAAATGCAACTAGAGCACTCACAACAAAGTATAATGCACAGCTTTCTTGTGGTAGAGTACAAACACCAACATTAGGAATGATATATAAAAGAGAAAAAGAAATAATAGAGTTTAAGCCAAGAAATTATTATGGAATAAATCTAAAATCCAATAAAGGAAATTCAGATATTTTATTTACTTGGATAGATAAAAATAATCAAAGTAGTAGTTTTAATGAAGAAAAGATAGATAAAATAATAAACAAAATAAAAGGAAAAAATTTAAAGATAATAAAGGTAGATAAAACTTTAAATAAAAAATATTCGCAAGGATTATATGATTTAACTCAATTACAAAGAGATGCAAATAAAATATATGGATATTCTGCTAAAGAAACGCTATCTATAATGCAAAAGCTATATGAACACCATAAAGTACTTACATATCCAAGAACAGATTCTAGATATTTAACATCTGATATAGTAGAAACCTTAAGAGATAGAGTTAAGGCCGTTAGTATAAGTGATTACTCTAGAGTATGTAATAAAATACTAAAGTCTAATATAAAGGCAAATAAATCATTTGTAGATGATAAAAAAGTAACAGACCACCATGCAATAATACCTACAGAAGAAAGAGTATTTTTAGGTGAGTTAAGCGACAAAGAAAGAAAAATATATGACCTTGTTGTTAAAAGGTTCTTATCAGTACTTTGCCCTCCATTTGAGTATGAACAAACGTTAATAAATGCTAGTATTGAAGATGAGCACTTTATATTTAAAGGAAATAGAGTGATAAATCTAGGATATAGAGAAAACTATAAAGACTTAGATGATGATGAAGATTATGGTAATGTAATAGTAGTAAAAGAAGGCGAAATTTTAAGTATATCAAATATTAATAAAACTATTGGAAAAACTAATCCTCCATCATATCTAAATGAAGGAAGCCTTCTTACTCTTATGGAAAAAAGTAATCTTGGAACAGTAGCCACTAGAGCAGATATAATAGAAAAATTATTTAATACGTTTGTAGTAGAGAAAAAAGGAAAAGAAATACATATTACATCAAAGGGTAAACAATTATTAGAATTAGTACCAAATGAATTAAAAACACCAGAATTAACAGCAACATGGGAAACTAAGCTTACAGATATATCAAAAGGAAAGCTTAATAAAAATGTATTTATAAATGAAATGAAAGAATACTCAAAAGATATAGTTAGAGAAATAAAGGATAGTGATAGTAAATTTAAGCATGATAATTTAACCAAAAATAAATGCCCAGAATGTGGAAAATATATGCTTGAAGTTAAAGGTAAAAGAGGAAAGATGTTAGTATGTGAAGATAGAGAATGTAATACTAGAAAGACTATATCCCAAACTACTAATGCAAGATGTCCAGTATGCCATAAGAGATTAGAACTTCGTGGAGAAGGAGAAGGAAAGACTTTTGTTTGTAGCTGTGGGCATAGAGAAAAGTTAAGTGCCTTTAACAAAAGAAAAAGTGAAGAAAAAAATAAAGCATCTAAAAAAGATATTAATAAGTATCTAAAAAATCAAAACAAAAATGAGGAAGTATTTAATAATCCATTTGCAGAGGCTTTAGCTAAGTTAAAGAAATAGTATACTAAGTGTAGATATTAAAGAATTTATAAATTATTACCTATAGTAAATAAAGCATCTTACTAAACATAGTAAGATGCTTTATTTTAATTTAAAATAAAAAACTTGTAAACATGTAGAAAAATAATAAAAAATATTGTATACTAGGTTTTAGTACTAGGTAACAAAGGAGAAAAATATGAATAAAAGCAATAAAATAAGATTAAAAGTAATAGGATTGTCTTTGACAGTATTTATAGGAGTATCTACATTTATAGGATATTTAGTTTATGATGGTTCGGTAGGTTCTAGTCAGAAAATAAAAAATGAAGATGTTGTAGAAGTATTTTCAAGTAGAGAAAATAAGCCACTAGAAAGACTTAAAAATTATGAAAATGAAGATGTATTTATAGATTCACCAGAAAATGGTTATAAAATAGAAGCTAAGCTTATAAAGTCAAACATAAAAACAGATAAGACTGTTATATTAGTTCATGGTATAGAAAGTTATTATTATGAATATTTAGATAAGGCATATGAGTACTTAGAAAAAGGATACAATGCAGTTATATATAATCAAAGACATACAGGAAATACTGGAGGAGATGATTATACTTTTGGACTATATGAAAGATATGATTTAGAAAATGTAGCTAAATTTATACATGAAAGATACCCTAATGGTTTACTTGGGGTACATGGACATTCAATGGGAGCAGGTACTGCACTTATGCACTCTAGTTTAAATGAAAAAAATAAATATGTAGACTTTTATATAGTAGATTCACCATATCATGAAATGGCTGATGCAATAAGACTTGGAATAGAGGCTGAAAATATACCACTACTTCCTGTAGGATATGCAAAATTTATGGGAGATATATACACACAAGTAAAATCAGGATTTTCCTATGAAGATGTAAAACCTTATAAAGAAGTTCAAAATATAACTACTCCAATGTTCTTAATACATGGAAAAGAAGATAAGGTATGCTCACCACAAAGTAGTAAGATAATATATGAAAATATACCGCATGATAAAAAAGAATTATGGCTTATAGATAATGTTGGGCATGTAAACGGATATGAAATATTAGGAGATGAATATTTTAATAGAATATTTAACTTTATAGATAAAAATGTAATTAATAATGGATAATAAAAAATGTTAAAATAGTAAGTTATAAACACATATTAAAATTAATATATAAATAATACAATAATAGGAAAAGAGTGATTATTATGGGTAATAAAAAATCAACGAAATATACAACATATGCTTTATATATTTTATACTCAATATCTCTTATATTATTTTTTAAAAATGGTGAAATAAGAAACATAGGTATAGCATCTTTTTGCTTGATAGCTACAATAGCGCTTCATAAGATAAATCAAAAGAATAAAAGGCTTATAAATGACAATTTATATTTAGTATTAGCCTTATTTATAATGATATCTTCTTTATTAGGTTCTTGCTATGATTTTTACGACATAAATCATTATGATGATTTTTTACATGTTTGGTCAGGTCTTATAAGTTGTAGTGTAGCATATTCATTATTGTTATTTTTTAATGATAACAAAATAAAATCTATAAGCAAAATATTTATAATTATATACCTATTTATGTTTAGCATGGGGGTAGCGAGCTTATGGGAAATAATTGAATTTTTATTAGATACTTTTATAGGAACTAATATGCAAGTAGGTGGGCTTAAGGATACAGTTATAGATATGATAGATGCTCTAATTGGTTCTTTAGTTATGATCCCTATAATAATGAGTAGTTATAAGAAATTAAATCTTATTAAATAAAAAAAAATTCCTAGATATCTAGGAATTTTTTTTTATTTAATAAATTGCTTAAGGTAGTTATCCATAGAATCACAAACTTTTTTAGCATCTACAACAGCTTCTATAACAGTCTTAGCTCCATTTGTAACATCCCCACAGGCAAATACACCTTCTCTTGTAGTTTGGCCAAACTCGTTAGTCATTAAAAGTCCATTATTTTTAGTATCAAGACCTTTATTGTTTATAACTATATTGTTTTTAGGAATTTGACTAATAGCTATTAATATGCTATCACATTCATATAGCTTTTGACTTCCTTCTATAGAAACTAAAGACTCAGTGCCATCTTCATTTAATACAACTTCAGTATCTTCAAATATTATACCTTCATCAACTATTTCAACAGGGGCCTTGAAAGTTTTAAATAAAACACCTTCATTTTGAGCTTCATGTATTTCATGCTTTGTAGCACTCATACTATCAAAGTCTCTTCTATAGAATATTTCTACACAATCTGAGCCAAAGTATTTTGCACTTCTAGAAGCATCCATTGCTACATTACCAGCACCTATTACTATAACCTTATTTCCAAGGTCATAACTTTCAGGGGATCTTAGATAGTTAATAGCATAGTGAACATGTCCAAGAGATTCACCTTTTATATCAAGTCTTCTTGGATTCCAAACACCAGTACCGATAAATATAGATTTATATCCATCCTCAAATAGTTTAGATAAAGTAACTACAGGACCTATAAGCGAGTTTATTTTTATTTTAACGCCTAATTCTTTTAGTCTTTTTTCTAATAAATCAATATTAGTTCTTGGCAGTCTAAAAGATGGTATACCATAAGTTAATACTCCACCTATTTTTTCATTTTTTTCAAATATAGTAACATCGTAGCCTCTTAAAGCTAAGTTAAGTGCAACTGTAATACCAGCAGGACCAGAACCTACAACAGCAACTTTAACACCATTTTGTTTTGGTTTTTTTAGAGTTATATCTTCTAAATATTCGCTAGATATTTCATGTTCAATATCATGAAAACGTACAGGTTCACCTTTTATGCCTTTTATACAATTACCTCTACATTGGTTTTCATGTGGACATACTATGGCACATATTGCTGATAAAGGATTATTTTCAAATAGTATTTTACCAGCTTCTTTTATTTTACCATCCTTGTATAGCTCAATAATTTGAGGGATTGGAGTATTTATAGGACAATTATTTTGACATCTTGCATTTTTACAATTAATACATTTGTTGGCTTCATTTAAGTTTTTAAGCATTATATTACCACCCTTTATTATATTATGATATAAAATATGATGTACTAAATTATATTAAAGGTATATTATATATAAATATAAAGTACACTAATTAACTCGAAATAAGTTATATTATGTTATATTATAACAGAAAAAAGGATAATTATATACAGAAATTATTACATGATACCCAAAAATCTGTGTTAAATAATTAATTAATAAAATTATAGAATTAGTTTACTAATAACGTATATTTTAGTAATATATTATAAGGCATAATACATATAATATCGACAATTTTAGGGAGGAAAAGTGTTGTTAAAGAAATTTATAAATAAGGTAAAACATTTAGTAGAACAAAATAAAGATAACTCAAAAATACATAAAAAAGATAAAGTAGTATATAAAGAAGAGATTGTAAAACCAGATAAAAATAATAAAATAAGTGAAATAAAAGAAGTTAAAAAAGATGGAATACATAATGAAGATAGGACTTATAATGAAAGTAAAGAACATAAAAAAGAAAAAATTGAAAATAAAAGTATAGAAATTGTTAGTGAAGACGATAAATGTTATATAAAAGATATAAAAATAAAAAGAGGTATGTCTATTAAAGCTATAGATGTATATACAAAAGAAGAGAGAGTTTTTAAGACACATAAAGAGTGTGCTAAAAATCTAGGAATTCCTATTGAGTATATAAAGGAAAACCTAAAGTATGGATATACTGATTATCTAGGAGGAGCTATAAAGTATTTAAGTAAAGAGTTAAATCTTGAAAAAGAGTATGAAAGTTATTTGGATAGTAATAAAAAGCCCTCTCAGATTTTAACGATATTAAATAATAAAATATTTACTTCAAAAATATCAAAGGAAAAAAGAGAAGAAATATTATGTAGTGATAAATTAGACCCTGTGAAAATGCACTATATATTTGAGTGTATAGATGAAGAGTATGATGAGTATTTTAATAAATATAAATCAATAATTAAAAGAGGGGGGAAAAAGAAAGTAGAACTTATAGACACAAAAGGAGAAGTAATAGAGATATTTAAGTCTTTAGATGAATGTGCGAATCATTTAAAAAAAGATAAAAAAGAAGTTGTTAAAATGCTAAAAGAAAAAAATACAAAAGTAGGTAGATATGAAATAAGATATAGTTTAAGAAATATTTAAATTCATAATAAATTCATAAGCACTTCAATTACCATTCACTTATATATACTAAAATAATTAATGACAGAAATAAGAGTATATTACTTTATTAAATTTTAATTTTATTTACATTTCAAATAATGTAAAATATAAATAGTTATAAAAAATAGGTATTAGGGAGGATGTAAATGTCTGAAGATAAGAAAATAAATAGTTTAGATGAACATGAAATTGAAAATGAAAAGGGAGAAAAAAAAGAAGTAAAGCCAGCTAAAAAAAATAAAGGAATAGTAAAAACTGCTATGATAACTTCATTAGTAGGTATATTATGCATAGGAGTAGGATTTACTACAGGAAAAAATGTTGGAAGAAAGTTACCAGCAACACACAAAAATTATAGCGATAATAAGGTAATAGCAACAATTGGAGATACTAAAATAACGGGAAAAGAACTTGAAAAAAAGATGGAACCTTTATTTTATATAAATGGTAAAACAGAAATGACGGATGAACAAATAAAAGCTTATGAAGATAGCATGATAGATTATATGACTACAACAGAAGTATTATATTTAGAAGGTAAAAAGGATGGTATAAAAGCTACACAAGAAGAAATAGATGCTGAATATAAATCTTTAATGGAAAGTATTAGTAAACAATTTGGAATATCAGAAGAAGAATATATAAATAAATTTGGAATAAGCAAGAAAGATTCTGAAAAAGATTTAGAAAAAGAAATTATAGCTACTAAATATATAAAAAAGGCTTCAGAAGTAAGTGATAAAGAAGCTAAAAACTATTATGATAAAAACAAAGATGAATTCTTAAAGGTTAGAGCATCTCACATACTTCTTAAAACTACAGATAAAGATGGAAATGATGTAAGTGAAGATGAAAAGAAAAAGATTAAAGAAGAAATAGATAAAATACTTAAAAAGGCTCAAGCTGGAGAAGATTTTGCTACATTAGCAAAAGAATATTCTGAAGATAGTAGTAAAGACAATGGAGGAGACCTTGATTTCTTTACAAAAGGTCAAATGGTTGAGCCATTTGAAAAAGAAGCATTTGCTTTAAAAGTAGGTGAAATAAGCAAAGAACCTGTAGAAACTCAATTTGGATATCACATAATAAAAAAGACTGATGAAAAGCAAGAAAACTTTGATGATATAAAAGAAGAATTAAAGTATAAACTATCATATGAAAAACAAAGTAATGTTGTCGATAATTTAATAGAAAAGTATAATGTCCAAGTAAAAGATAGATAATATTTTGCTACAGATATAGGTATTCCTAAATCTGTAGCTTTTATTTATTGTAAAATTTTTTTATTTAACTATAAAGTTATACTTAAATGCAAGAATGATTAGAGTTTAACTTTATGGATAATAATCAAATATGATAATAAAAGGTGTTTTAAAGGAATTTTAGTAAACATATGGAATTAATATAGATATTAGTACACTAAGATTTAATCATAGGTAAAATGAATTGTCATAAAGGATGTGGTTAAATGAAGAAAGTTAGTAAAAACAGCAAGTGGTTATTCATATTAGTATCTTTACCTATATTAGTATTTTTGCAGTACTTTCTTTTTAAATTTGGAGTTTTAAGTCCTATTGTAAGAGGTATAGAACTTAAAGTAGTAAATGGAGATTATGTTACAGATATAGATGAATATACTATAAAATTAAATGATAAAGTTAAACTATCTAGTGGAGATTATATTTGTATACCATCTTATGCAAAAAAACCTGATATTTGGTTTAATGTATTAGATAGTAAGAATATTCTAGAGATAAAAGGAAATGAATTAATAGGTAAAAAAGAAGGAATATCAACTATAGGTGTTATGAAAAATCAAAGAGTACTAAGGAAAGTTAATGTAAGAGTTATAGATCCGAAAGTTGAGGATATAACGTATGATGTTGATAATAATTTAAAGTATGTAGGAGATATTGCTACTATAACATCAGAAGTTAAAGTAGACTATGACAAATTTAAGGAAAAAGAGAAAGTATTTTATGAAAGTAGTAATGAAGATGTTATAAAAATAGAGGACAATAAAATAGAAGCTGTGGGTGTAGGTAGTGCTAAGGTGTATATAAAGTCTAAAGATATGGTAGAAACTTTAAAGTATAATATACAAGCAAAGATTGCAGAAATATCTATAAGTAGTACTATAGAAGTAGGACTTGAAAAAAGTAAAAAGTTAAAACCAGATATAATAACTATGCCTGTTGGACTTAAACATCCTAAGATAAGATATGAACTAGTTGAAAATAAATTAGGAGTAGACAGAAATATAAGTCTTGATAAAAACACAGGAGTTATAACTGGAATAAAAGAAGGAAAAGAAAAGATAAGAATAATCTGTGGTGAAAAAGAAAAAATAGTAACTATAAATGTTAGTAAGGAGTCAGTTACAAGCAACAAAGTAGAGAATATAAAAGCTTTATATGAGATAGTAGATGGTAAACTTTTAGTTAAATTATCTTGGGATTATATAGATGATGTAAATGAATATTATATATACTTAAAAAATAATTCATTAAATGATCCAGATTTTAATTTATATGATTCAATAAAAGTACAAAAGGATAAATTAGATTCAAATACTGTACACAAAAATATAGAAATAGATTTAATAGATGGTAAAATACCAAATATAAGCATATACGTAGCTGGTAAGACTAAATATGGTATGACAAATCCAAGTAACACTATAAATATAAAACCAATAGATGAAGATATACAGAATGTAGAAGTTAAAAATCTAAAAGCATCTATAGATAATAATAATAATTTAGCAACACTTACTTGGGATAAATTAGATATAAAAAATGTTAAATACAGTATTTACGTTAAAAACAACTTAAATCAAGATGAAGGATTTGTGCTTTTTGAAAGCAATATAGAAAGTAATAAATATACAATAAAACTTTCTGATGAAAATGTAGACCTAGAAGTTTATGTAAAAGCTAATAAAGATGACAAATATTCAAAACATAGTAATATTGAAATTATAAAAAGAAAAGTTAGCGATGAAGATGTGGATATAGAAGAACCAGTAATAAATCATCAATAAAAAACATATAAGTAGATATACTTTATTAGAGGAGAGATGGTTTTGAGAAGAAGATATGAACAAATAAGCAGTGCTTCAAAAGACTTAGCAGAAGAAGCTTTTAAGTCATATGCAGGCAAAAGAGACTACAAAAGAGCCATTGAAATCTATTCAATATTATCTACGTATACATGTATCCCAAAAGATATATCAGACTTTTCTAAGAAGATGTTATCTAGGCTTAGTAAAAAAATCGAAGAAAATTCATAAAATAAAAGGAGTGGGTATCCACTCCTTTTATTTTTTTATATCATTTACTAGTTCTAAATATCCACTTGGATGGAAATAGTATATATCACTAGTATTTTTATCAACAAAATATCCAATATCTGTTTCTACATCTGGTAAGAATACATATCCTTCAAGATTTTTAGATTTTAGATATTCGAATTTACTAGCATCTCCTTGATATATATAATCTACTTTATCATTATATTTTATAAGAAGGTTTTTAGCATCTTCTTTAGTAAGTTCATGTTGATTATTTGAAATTGTGATAGCAGGTTGAGCAAAAACAACTTTTTGTAAAGGTTGTTGAATAATTAAACAACCACATAAGATAGATAAAACTATAATTGCCTTTTTCATAATACACCAACTTTCATAAATTATTTTAATTATATAAATATTATTTCTATAATTAAATATTAACATAATTATCAAAATATAATAGTTACACCCCTGTTACTTATGATTACAATATCGTAATTAATTTATACATAAACAGTAAATATATAAAAAATGAGTAGCATATGCTACTCATTTTTTATATATTTAGTTGATTTTGTTTATAATCAAAAAATTTATTAAGATATATCTTTATAACACCCATTATAGGAACTGATAAAATCATACCTGGTATACCAAAAAAACCGCCACCAATTGTTACAGCAAGTATAGTTAAAAATGGACTAAGCCCTAGCTGACCACCGACTATTTTAGGTTCTATAAAGGCAATCTCAACTTGTTGAACCAGCATTAAATATACTAATGAAAATATTGCTATACTAGGGTTATAAAATATATTTATTAATACGACTGGTGTCATACCAATAACAGGTCCAAAATAAGGAATTAAGTTTGTAACTCCCATTAAAACTCCAAATAATAAAGAATATGGAGACCCAATAAGCTGAAGACCTATACCTGATATTAAACCAACTATAGCAGAATCTATTATTTTTCCTGTGAAATATTTACCTATATTTTCGTTTAAGGTACTTCCAATATCTAAAGTTAAATTACAAAACTTTTGACCAAATATTACGTTTAGAGTCTTTTTATAAAATGAAAAGAAATCTTCTTTTTCGAGAATAATGTAAAAGCATATTATAAACGCTAATACAAATTGTACAATAAATTTAGATATTGAGAATGTAGTTGAAAATACTTGTCCTAAATATCCTATTAGTAAATTACTTATTTGTGGCATAGCAGAAAATAGTTTATCTCCTACTGATTTTAAAGTATTTGGATCAACATTTTTTAAGCTATCACCAATCTGTATAAGAAAAGTTTGAGTCTTTTCAGCATATAAAGGAACTTGACTTATTATATCTGCTAAACTACTTATTAATATAGGTACTGTAATGAATATGAAAGAACCTATTATAAGAAGTAAAAATCCATATGTTATACATAAAGCAAATATCCTTTTAATCTTAAACTTATTTTCTAAGAAACTAACAATAGGAGTGAATATATATGCTAATACAAATGCTATAACAAATGGAGTTAAAAGCGAAAATAAAACTTTCAAAATACCTAAGAAGTACTGATAATTATCTATAAGTTTTATTATTATATAAGAAACTACTAATGTAAGTACGAGACTTAGATTAATTTTTTTATTTTTCAAATTAATACATCCTTTCTAATCTAATATTTTATCTTAATTGATTTAAAATAAATCAATATATGTATTATACAATAAATTTAGCATAAATACATACATATATATTATAAATATTAGAAATAGCAAAAATAAATATAGGTATAAGCATAGGGGGTGTTTTTATCGAATTTGAAGTAATTGTCAGATATAATGGAGATATTTCGTTTATACAACAAGAATTAGGGGTATTCGTAGAAATTTTAGAATATAATTACGCCATAATAACAGCTGATAGTGCAGAAAAAATTGATGCGCTACTTAATTATCCTCAAATAGTATTTATAGAAAAACCATTTATATTAACCACTCAAGATGTACAAAGTTTTTCGAGAACTGGAATAACTAGGTTTAAGAATTTAAATAATCTAAGTGGAAAAGGAACAATAATAGGTATCATTGATTCGGGGATAGATTACAATTTAGATGTATTTAAAGATAATCAGGGAAATTCAAAAATACTTTATTATTGGGACCAATCAATACAGGGAAACCCTCCAGAAGGATTTAGAAATGGTACTCTTTATACAAATGAAGATATAAATAGTGCAATAAGAGGAGAAAAGATAATACCGGTATCTGCAACTAGTGCCCATGGAACTCATGTAGCAGGGATATGCGCTCAAATTGCAAATGAAGCTAAATTAATAGTTGTAAGAGTTGGAAATAGATCAACTGATGTTTTTTCTAGAAGTACAGAGTTTATGAGGGCTATAAAATTTGTATTAAATAAAGCATTAGAACTATTAATGCCAATTGTTATAAATATAAGCTATGGTAGTAATGAAGGATCTCATAGAGGATTATCGTTATTTGAACAATATATAGATGATATGTGTTCATTTTGGAAGAATAATATAGTTGTTGCAGCTGGAAATAATGCAGACAAAGGCGGACATAGAAATATAAACATAAAGCAAGATAGAGAAGTTGAAGTTGAATTTGTAGTAGGTGATTCAGAAAAGATACTAAATATAAATATATGGCCTGACTTTATTGATAATTTTAGTGTTAGGTTGGTAAGTCCATCTAACGCTAAAACGCAAGAAATATCATTAACATCAGGAGAAATAAGAAATATAATAGGTGCAACTAGAATAAAAGGATACTTTTACCCTATAGCACCATATTCTCTTATAAGAAGGGTTACTCTTCAAATGACATCGAATACATTTATAAATGCGGGAATATGGAAATTGGTATTTACGCCTATAGATGTAGTCGTAGGAAATGTAAATATATACCTACCAACGTCAGAAGGAATAAGCAAAGATACTAGATTTTTAGGTGCAGATAAAAATTTGACTGTAACTGTTCCAGGAACTGCAAGTAAGGTAATAACTGTTGGAAGTTTTAACTCAAGAACTGACAATGTATCTGTATTCTCAGGAGAAGGGGATATAGAAAGAAATGTAATTAAGCCAGACTTACTAGCTCCAGGAGAAGATATACTATCAGTATTACCAGGTGGGAGTTTAGGTGCTTTAACAGGAACGAGTATGGCTACTCCACATGTGACTGGCTCGGCAGCGCTCTTAATGGAATGGGGAATTGTAAATAGAAATGATTTATTTTTTTATGGTCAAAAGTTAAGAGCATTTCTTATAAAGGAAGCTAGAAGAAACCCTGTATATAGATACCCAAATAACTCTATGGGATACGGCCTTTTTGATTTATCAAATGTAGATTTGAGTAGTATGTCTCAAATGAATAATGAATACGATTTTTTATATAGAAGTAATAAAAAAAAAGCGAAAAAGCTTAGAAGACTAGAAATTCCAGACGATATAAAAACATATATTCAAATTTTTCATGGACCTGGATTTGAAGAAGAATTAAAAAAAACAAATTTAGATTATAAGTTTTATCCTATAAGTGATAAAAATGGAATATTAATGATACCTTTAGGAGAACAAAATAAGATTAGTACAATAAAACGTTTAAGCTCTTATAAAACCTCAGAACCTATAATAACAATGAACTCACTAGGAACTATAACTAGAGGGATAGAGAACGGAGTTGTAGCCACAGAGGAAATTGGTGCAAATTTTTTTAAAGATAATATAAATATAAATTTAACCGGTAAAGGTGTATTAATAGCTATAATCGATTCTGGAATAGATTACTTACATGAAGATTTTATATATCCAGACAGAACATCTAAAATATTATATTTATGGGATCAAACTAAAGATGGTAGACCACCAAATGAGTTTTATATAGGTACAGAATATACAAGAGAAGAAATAAATAAAGCAATTTTAGAAAATGATAAGTCTTTGTCAGTAGATGAAGAGGGAACAGGTACAATGTTAAGTGGTATATGTGCAGGACTTGGAAATATAGATAAACGATATGAAGGTGTAGCTCCAGATGCAGAGTTGATAATCGTAAAACTAAAAAAAATTGATGGAAATTATAATAATGCACTTGTAGAAGCTGCGATGGATTATGCCTATAAAAAAGCAGCAGAAGCGAAAATGCCTTTGGTAATAAATATATCTTTAGGAAGTAATGACGTAGTAGGAGCTACACAGAGGATATTATCAGATACACCATTATTTAGTAGAGGAGTATGCCTTGTATCTGCAGTTGGAAATGAAGGCAATACTAGAACTCATGCTACAGGAGTGATTAATTTTAATGGAGATGAGCAAGATATAGAATTGGAACTTGCTGAAGATGAAGAATTTCTTGATATTAATTTATGGATAAATAAACCAGATAAGGCTAGTGTAGCAGTAATATCACCAAGTGGAGAAGTAAGTAAGTTCATTGAAGTTGAAAATTTTAATGAAGTAACGGGAATATTTGATTTTGAAGGTACATGGTATGCAATAACTTATATATATCCAACATCGTTTTCAGGTCAGCAAAAAACTATAATAAGACTAAAGAATGTAACAAAAGGTGTATGGAAGATTAGATTAAGAGGAGAATACATAAGTAATGGAATCTATAATATATATCTACCAAATAGAGTGCTTATAAAACCAGGGACTCAGTTTAGAGATTCAAGTCCAAATAATACTATAAATTATCCTTCTACATATAGTGATGTTATATCAGTAGGAGCATATAACATAATAAATAATAGTTTATGGCCACCTACTTCAAGAGGACCAACTATAAATGGTTTGTTAAGGCCAGACATAATAGCTCCAGGGGTAAACATAATATCAACATACCCAGATAATAAGTATGCCACTATAACTGGAACTGCAGCATCAGCTGCGTATGTATCTGGAGCTGTTAGTTTTTACTTACAGTACACATTAGTTGAAGGCTATTATAAACAAAAATCATTCACAACAATGATAAGAACTTTTCTTCAGGCAGGTGCAAAAAGAAATAAGGAAATAATTTATCCAAATGAAAGTTATGGATATGGAGAGCTAGATATAATTGGAATGTTTAATCAATTAAAATAAAGTTAGATAGGGAGTAAAATCACTGTGGAAAAATCTTATATTATAGTGTATCAAGGTAGTTTAGATGAAGTAATAAATGATTTATTAAAAAATCAAATAGAAAAATATATAATATTAAATGATACTATATTAGTAATATATGTTCCTATAGATTTTGATGAATTAAAATTAACTAAAATAGATACTATTGCATGGTGGCAAAATTCAGCTCCAATGAGTTCATTAATAGATATAACAAATAATATGAGTGAAGGAGAAAGTACTACTAGCGCTGCTGGAACTGATTATATTTATAAAAATCCGTATATAAATATTACAGGAAAAGGTATATTAATAGCTATAATAGACTCTGGAATAGATTACTTACACCCAGATTTTATAAATTTAGATGGTACAACAAGGATAGTATCGATATGGGACCAAGAAAGTATGAAAAAAAATCCTCCAAAAGGATTATTATATGGAAGTGAATTTACAAGAGATGAAATAAATCAAGCTATAAAAGAAAATGATGATACGTTAACTAAAGATAATATGGGTACAGGAACAATGGCAGCTGGAATTGCATCAGGTAATGGAAGGTTAAATAGAGAATATAAAGGTGTGGCCGTAGATAGTGAACTAATAATAGTAAAACTTAGAGAATACAAAGATAGATACAAAAAAGGTACAACAAATTATGAAAAAACAGATTTTTTAGCTGCAATAAAGTATGTTTTAGATATAGCTAAAAAAGAGAAAAAAGAATTAATAATAAATCTTACAGTAGGTCTTATGTCAAAATCAATAGTAAATCTTACTATGTTAGAAACATTTTCGGATATAGATAAACCAGGAATTATAGTAGTAAGTGGTGCAGGAAATGAAGGAAATACAGATATACATTATCAAGGAATAATTACATCTTTAGAAGAAAAAAATGATATAACAATTCAAGTAGGAGAACAGTTAAATTTAGACATAACAATAGTGGCAGTTGGTCCAGATAAGATTGGGGCATCAATAATATCTCCAGGCGGAGAAGTAAGCTATCAAATAATGTATTCTCCAGATTTTTACGTATATAGAGGAAAGTTTAACTTAGAAGACACAGCCTATGAAATGAAATTTACTTATCCATGGCTAGAATCAGGACATCAAGAATTAATAATAAGACTACTAGACGTTAAGCCTGGTATATGGAATGTAAGACTTGCACCTGAATTTATAATTAGAGGTGAGTATGATTTATATTTGCCAAATAAAAATTTAATGTCTGAAAATACTAGATTTCTAGATCCAGATTCAGTAGCAACTCTAACTATGTATGCAACACAAGAAAGTGTAATAACAATAGGTGGATACAATGGAAGGACTGATAGCCTATGGATAGGTTCATCAAAAGGACCTGTAAAAAATGGGGGGATAAAACCAGATATAATAGCGCCATGTGTTGATATAATTTCCACATACAAAGACAAGTCATATAATACAGCGACAGGTACTGGAGTAAGTTCATCAGTAGTAAGTGGAGTATTAGCATTAATGATGGAGTTTATAAAAGAACAAACTAATGAGTATGAAGAAGCATTATATACTCAACAGTTAAAAACATATTTAATGCTTGGTGCGACTAAGAATGAGATATATACATTCCCAAATGTATCTCAAGGATATGGAGTTTTAAATCTCAAAGATACCATTATTTCTATTTCAAATAACTTTGAATAAAGCGTATTTTATAAGAAATAATGCAAAAACTAAAAATGAAAAGAGGTGATAGTTTTGCAAAATGAAAAAAGTAAAGCATTAAGTGGAGAAAATAACAAAAGATTAAAATCAAATAGGCCAACAAATCAAGAGAGCACAGCTGCTTGGGCAAATACACAGGAACTACAAGAAGTAACTAATGTATCAATCCCATCTTTAAATAATGTAGAAAATGCTAAAGAGTGGGTTGATAATGGAAGTAGATTATAATAAAAAAAGTATGCTTTAAGAATTTAAAGCATACTTTTTTATAAAGATGATTAAAAAATTTTATTTAGAAACTTTTAATAATAAAATATTGACATATATGGGGGTGATATAAATACTATGAAAAAAGAATTTAGAGCAAATTACACTTTAGTAGGAAATGTGATTTATGGAGAAGGTTTTGAAGATGATTTAAAAAAATTTGGAGATAAATTTAAGTTTGAAAAAATTTCAGAAAACTTTGGAATATTATTCGCGGAGAATAATGAACTTAATGGTATTAGTGATATTAGTGATATTAGTGATGTTATTGATATAAAATCGTTATATAGATTAGAACCTAGTATTCGATTAGCATCATTAATAAATATAAATCTAGGAACTTTTAATGGTGTTGTGGCTAACGAAGATATAGGTGCAAATTTTATTAAAGATAACCCTAATATATCAATAAGTGGCAAAGGAGTTATAATTGGTATTGCAGATTCTGGGATTGATTATCTACATCCAGATTTTATATATCCAGATAAAACATCTAAAATTTTATATCTATGGGATCAAACAAAAGAAGGAAAAGCACCAAATGGATTTTATATAGGTACAGAATATAACAGAGAAGATATAAATAAAGCAATTTTAGAAGAAGATGCTTCTTTATCAGTAGATGAAGAAGGTACAGGAACCATGATAAGTGGAATATGCACAGGATTAGGAAATATAAACCCTAAGTATAAAGGAGTAGCAGAAGAATCAGATCTAATAATAGTAAAATTAAAGAAAATAGAAAATGATTATAATAATGGCTATTTAATAGCGGCCATGGAATATATGTATCAAAAAGCGAGACAAGAAAGAAAACCTCTTGTTAATAATGTTTCTTTGGGAAATAATAGTTTAGTAGGGATGAGCTCTAGGCTTTCTACAGATAAGTTATTTTTTGAGCATGGATTATGCCAAGTAATAGGAGTAGGAAATGAAGGTAATACACAGACGCATGCATCAGGAAAATTAGGATTTAATGGAGAAATACAAGATGTAGAGATAGACGTAGAGGAAGATGAGGAAATTTTAAATATAGAGTTATGGGTAAATAGACCAGATAAAATCGATTTATATATAATATCTCCAAGTGGAGATGAAAGTAAGGTTGCTTTTGTTTCTGATTACAATATTATAAGTGGATTATTTAACTTAGAAAATACTAGATACACAATATCTTTTTCGTATCCATTTTCTTACTCAGGCCAGCAAAGAACAGTAATAAATTTAACTGATGTTAAAAGAGGAATTTGGAAAATTAGATTAATAGGAGCATATATAACAAATGGAATATATAATATGTACCTAGAAAATAGAAAATTCATCAAACCAGGAACTAAATTTTCAAAGAGTGACCCATCAAGTACAATAAACTATCCATCTACATTAGATGATGTAATAAGTGTAGGAGCATATGATACTATAAATAATAGTCTATGGGCACCATCATCAAGAGGACCTACCATAGAATCATTGTTAAAGCCAGATATAGTAGCACCTGGCGTAAATATAATAGGTCCATATATAAATAAAACATATGCAACAGGGACAGGAACTGGCATAGCATCGGCATACACATCAGGAGCAGTCGCATTATTTCTTCAATATATACAAGTAAATGGGAATTATGAAAATAAAGCATTCGTACAAAAGATAAGAACATATCTAACTGCAGGAGCTAGAAGAAATCAAGATGTTGTATATCCTAATTATAGTTATGGATATGGAGAGTTAGATATAAGAGGATTGTTTGAACAATTAAGGTAATTTTAGGGAGAATATATTTATATGGAAAAATCATATGTGATTGTTTATGATAATTTAGAACGTTTAGAGACTGATTTAAATTTATATAACATAGATAAATATATTATATTAAATAATCAAATAGCATCAATTTATGTTGATGAAAGTTTTGAAGAAGAGACATTAAAAAGTATAAAAAGCATATCAGATTGGATACCATCAGTACCTATGAGTTCATTAATTGATATAACTGATAATTTAGAAAGTGGAATAAGTGTAAAAATAGCATCAGGTATTGATTATGTTGATAAAAACCCATATATAAAAACATCAGGAAAAGGATGTATAATTACAATTATAGACTCTGGCATAGACTATCTACATCCTGATTTTATAAACTCAGATGGTACTACAAAAATAGTATCTATATGGGATCAAGAAAGTCAAATGGGGAACCCTCCAATAGGATTATTATTTGGAAGCGAGTTTAAAAAAGATATTATAAATGAGTATATAAGAAATAGTGATCCAAGTTTAAGTAAAGATAATATTGGAACTGGTACTGTGGCTTCAGGAATAGCATGTGGCAGGGGAAACTTAAATAGAGAATACAAAGGGGTAGCAGTAGATAGTGAATTATTAGTAATAAAGTTAAAATCATATAAAGATACTTATAAAGAAGGAAAAATTAATTATGAACTATCAGACTTCTTAGCAGGAGTAAAATATGCTATAGATATAGCTAGAAAAGAAGAAAAAAACATGATCATTAATTTAACTTTAGGGGAAAGATCAAGGTCTGTAGTAGTAGCTACATTACTAGATACTTTTAATGATTTAAGAGGAAGGGGTGTAATAGTAGTTAGTGGGGCAGGAAACGAAGGAAATACTGATATACACTACCAAGGAAAAATAAATAGTATAGATGATATTCAAGATATACCAATTCAAGTTGGAGAGCAAAAAAATTTAGATATAACATTAAGTGTTGCAGGTCCTGATAAAATAGCAGCTTCAATAATATCACCATCAGGTGAAATAAGCTATAAAGTTGTATATGCTCCAGATGATTATACATATAAAGGTAAATTTAATATAGAAGATACATCTTATGAAATTAGATATCTATATCCTTGGATAAAATCAGCGACTCAAGAATTAACAATAAAATTAAATAATGTTAAACCAGGAGTATGGACTTTAAGGTTATTTCCAGAATTTATTATAGATGGATTGTACGATGTGTATTTACCCAATAAAAACTTAATCTCTAACGATACTAGATTTACAGATCCAAATTCATTTGTAACCATAACTTTGTTTGGTGCAATTTCAAATGCAATAACTATAGGAGCATATGATGATAAGATTGATAGTGTATGGATAGGTTCATCAAAAGGCCCAGTAAGAGGTAGACCTATAAAGCCAGATTTATTAGCACCAGGGGTTGATATAATATCTCCATCTAAAAATGGAAGCTATACCACATCAACGGGTACAGGAGTAAGCAGTTCTATGGTAAGTGGAGTTGTAGCTATACTTATGGAATATATAACAAGTCAAAGTGCATTTAGCCGAAATTTATTATTCACAGAAGTTTTAAAAACTTACTTAATGCTTGGAGCAAGAAAAAAAGATCTATATATATATCCAAATGTAACAAGAGGTTATGGGGTACTTGATTTAAAAAACACATTTATACAATTAGCTAAAATATTAAGATGAGTAGACCTATTTTAATAGGTCTACATAAAATATAAATTATTCACTAGGAACGAGTATATAATCACCATAAGATATTTGATAATCTTTGGAAATGGTATCAGGATTTTCATTAAGAGCTACTAATCTAAAATATTCAATATTCTCAATATCAGAATTATAAATTTTTATTATATCGTCTAAAGTCTCGCCGGATAAAACTAAGTGTTTAACTAATATTCTATCTTTCATGACATTATCGTATGCTTTTTTATAGCTTAATTTAGATAGCTTTGAAAAAAATGAAACATTTTCTACAAAATAATCTTTAGCTCTATCTAGAGAAGTTATATAATTATAAACAGATGAGCGTATGATATTAGAAGAATATCCTTTATCAACTGATGGTGATATAAATGTTATTATAAATAAAAATATAAATAGATATTTCAAGCAATGCACCTCCTAGCTAATATTATTGATAAATAAATATAGTATTAAACATTTGTGATAATTATTTAGAAAATAAATTATTGACTAAAAAAATATAAGTTGGTATAATCTTTTTAAATAGTTGAAATAATATAACAATAATAGACTGTGAAGAGAAGAGTAAATATAAAAGGTAGTCATAGCGAGTTGAGGATGGTGAAAGCTCAATACGAAGTTTATATTGAAGAACATCTCGGAGTTTCTAACCGAAATCTTGAAAGAGAGTAGACTTAGACGGGAAGTCCCGTTACAGACTATAAGCAATGCTTACTAAGAGGCCAGTTTTGGCAATTAGGGTGGTACCGCGAGAGCAACAGCCTTTCGTCCCTTTTTATAGGGATGAAGGGCTTTTTTAATACAAAATAATAAATATTTTAGTAATAAATAAAATAAGTAATATAAAAAATAAAATATGGAGGAAACAAAATGCAAAAAGAATTTATAGAAATTAAAGACTTGTACAGAAAAAAAGAAGAGTATGTAGGTAAAACTGTAAATGTAGCTGGATGGATAAGATTATCTAGAGCATCTAAAAACTTTGGATTTATAGAGTTAAATGATGGAAGTTTCTTTAAGAACATGCAAATAGTAATAGCAGAAGATAAATTAGAGAATTTCAAAGAAATATCTAAATTACCAATAAGTTCATCAATACTTGTAGAAGGAGAATTAGTATCAACAGAAGGTGCTAAGCAACCAGTTGAAATACATGCTACTAAAGTAGTAGTAGAAGGAGAATCAGATTCTTCATATCCATTACAAAAGAAAAGACATACATTAGAGTATCTAAGAACAATAGCTCACTTAAGACCAAGAAGTAACACTTTCTCTGCTGTATTTAGAGTAAGAAGTTTAGCAGCATACGCTATACATAAGTTCTTCCAAGATAGAAACTTCGTGTATGCACATTCTCCAATCATAACAGGAAGTGACTGTGAGGGTGCAGGAGAAATGTTTAGAATAACTACTATGGATTTAAACAACATACCTAAGAATGAAGAAGGAAATATAGACTATTCTAAAGACTTCTTTGGGAAAGAAGCTAACTTAACAGTTAGTGGTCAATTAAATGCAGAAATAATGGCACTTGCATTTAGAAATGTTTATACATTTGGACCAACTTTTAGAGCTGAAAACTCATTTACTCAAAGACATGCATCAGAATTCTGGATGATAGAACCTGAAATATGTTTTGCAGACTTAGAAGACAATATGGAACTTGCTGAAGACATGATAAAATACGTAATAAACTACGTAATGGAAAATGCTCCAGAAGAAATGGAATTCTTCAATAACTTTATAGACAAAGGATTATTAGATAGATTAAACAACGTAGTAAACTCTGAATTTAAGAGACTTACTTATACAGATGCTGTTAAAATATTACAAGAAAGCGGACATGAATTTGAATACCCAGTTAATTGGGGAGATGATCTTCAAACCGAACATGAAAGGTATTTAACAGAACAAATATTTAAAGCTCCAGTATTTGTTACTGATTATCCAAAGGACATAAAAGCATTCTATATGAGAATGAATGAAGATGGAAAGACTGTTAGAGCAATGGACTTATTAGTTCCAGGAGTAGGAGAAATAGTTGGAGGTTCTCAAAGAGAAGAAAGAGAAGAAAAACTATTAGAAAGAATAGAAGAAATGGGATTAAACAAGGAAGATTACTGGTGGTACTTAGAACTTAGAAAGTTCGGAACAGCTACTCACTCAGGATTTGGACTAGGATTTGAAAGAATAATAATGTACATGACAGGAATGTCTAATATAAGAGACGTAATACCATTCCCAAGAACTCCTAAAAATGCTGAATTCTAATATTTATATATTAAAGCACTAGACTTATGTTTAGTGCTTTTTATATTATAATAATATTTAAAAAATAAATAAAAAATTAGTTATATAAAAAAATCTGTTTAGACCATCACAATATGGATATATACATAATGTAAACAAATTAAATAGGAGGCTTTAAAATGAAAGCATTTGTAGATAAAGACGTATGTATAGGATGTGGAGCATGTGTAGGAATATGCCCAGAAGTATTTGATATGGATAATGATGGATTAGCAGTAGCTATAGAAGGAGAAATAAGTGAGGATTTACAAGAAAGTGCACAAGAAGCATGTGAAGGATGTCCAGTAAGTGCAATAACAATTGAATAATAAAATTAAAAGCTTAGGGAATATCCTAAGCTTTTAATTTTATTATTCGGCTTTAAATCGAATTATCTAAACGTTACTAAATATAAGCGAACTTTATATACAGAAAAATTTAACAAATTATCTAAATAATATATGAGTAGTATAAGTCCTAATTTAATAAAATATAGAAAAATAGATTATATTTTATGTTATAATTATTAATCATAATAAAAATTGGAGGCAAAATGATAAAGATACTTGACAATATAATGTTGATAATAGATATTTTATTAATTATATATTTTTATAACTATGCAGTTGATACAACAGATATAGTTCAAAGGCTTATAAGTTGTGCAGCTATAACTATGGAAATATCATTTATAATAAGACATATTAAGCTTATGAAATCTAGAAAAGTTAATTAATACAATGTTTTTAACAAAATATTCAGGGTATTAAATAGATAGATTAAAGATTTAAGGAGGATAATATGGCTTATATAAATATAGATAATAAAAAATTAAAAGAATTAATGAAAAAAGAGGATACTATATTAATTGATATAAGGACAAGGGAAGAATATGAAGATAATAATATAGAAAACTCTATAAATATACCATTAAATAATTTATTATTTGAGATAGATGAATTAGAAGAATACAAAGAAAAAAATGTTATTGTTTACTGTAGAAGTGGACATAGAAGTATAACAGCATGTAATCTACTTCATATGGAAGGATTCAACAAATTATATAATTTAGAAAAGGGAATAATTGGATTGTAAACTCTAGCTTTTAGCTAGAGTTTTATAGTATACTTGATAATATGAATATAGCAATAAATAAGTTAAATGCTTGTATTGGAGGTAATAATGAATACAGAAGAAAAATATAGTAATTATTCAAAAGAGGATGGGAAAATCTTAAATAAAATTTCAAATTATTATAGACTAGAAATAAATAATGAAATGAATTGTTCTAAGTGCCATACTGAAAGTAAATATGGAAGTAATTATTGTAAACAATGCGGCAATGAGCTTTTTAAAGTAGTAGATAAAAACTTATTTAATATAGGAGAAAAAAGTAAATTTAATATTAATAATATAAAAAGCTATGCTAGTAGCACTAATATATTTATAACCTCTGTATCATCTATATTGATTTTATTTATTTTATCTGTAATTTTTAATGGTATGATGGATATAAGTTTAGGAAAATTAGGGATTAGTATAAGTCCACTTCATACAATGCTAGGTATGAATTTAGGTAGTATTAATATAACATCATCATCTTTAATAGGTGTAGGTGAAGTAAGCGTACATTTAGGAGTAATATCTTTATTAATAGCACCTATAATATCCTTAGTTATAAGTAATATATTATTTATGAAAAATAAAAGTAACACACCTAATGAACTCATTATAAATTCTATAGGGGTTGGAATAGTTTACGCTTTATTTATGGCAGTTATAAGTATGATATCAAAAATTGAATTAAACTCATATGATATGATGAACATAGCTACTTTACTTAAAGTAAAGTTTGCTACAACAAGTATATTTATAAATAGTTTTTTAATAGGATTTTTATCTACATTTACTATAGGATATAAAAAAAGAATAGGCAAAGAAAACATATATATAAATATATTTAAAAAAGTTATAAATATATTTATAATAGGTTACATATTAGTATTTATAATTGTTGGTATACTTACTATATCCGATAGTACATATTTATACGAGTTTGGTATATCTGAATATATGAAATATATAAACACAGGAATAATTGTAAGTCAATTATCTGTTTATATGTGGGGATTTGCAAATTTAATTCCTATGGTTATAGGTGATTATACAATATCTATATTTAATATATTAAATTCTAATTTATTTTTTGATACTAAGCTTATATTTATAATAGTATTTATATTAGTAAGTCTTATAATATTAATAGCTGGATGTAATTTAAAGAAACATTTTAAAAATAATGATAAAAATGTATTACTTATATTTAGTATAATGTATTCTTTTGTTATGGCATTAATATCTATGTTAAGTAAAATTGATGTTGGTATGGGAATGTTAACTACAAATGCAAATAATCATAATGTTATTACATTTGGACTACCTATTATAATTACAATTATAAGTTCATTTATATATAGCTATATATTAGCCTTTATAGGATATAAACTTTATAACTTTGAATAAGTATAGTTGGAGGATAAATATGGAAAATATACAAGAGAAAATAGAAGGTGAAGTATCAAAGATTAAAGATAAAATAGAAAAGAGTAAAAATAAAGTAGACTTAATAAAAGAAAAAAATAGTATAAATAAGATTATAAATGAAAATCAAGAATTAAAATCAAGGCTATTTTTAGATATGGGGATATTAATTTATGATAAAATAAGAAAAAATGAAATCGTAGATACTGATTTTGATGAGATAAGTAATGAGATAGTAAAAATAGATAAAATAATATATGAAAATATGAAAATAATAGAAGCTTTAAATAAATCTATGGAAGAGAGTATATGTGAATGTGGAAACACAATAAGTAAAGGTGCTAAATTCTGTGCAGAATGTGGCAAAAAAGTAGAACTTAAGCTAGAAGAAAAAGAATATATAACTTGTGAAATATGTAATATGAATATAGATATAGATTCCATATATTGTACATGTTGTGGAAATAAAATAAATTAAAAAATAAGCATCACGTAAATTTTACGTGGTGCTTATTTTTTATTAATATAAATTGCATATAGATATATAATTATATAGGGAGGGGATATTATGAATGAAGTAATAAATACTATAAATAAAAGAGTGTCATTAAGAAGATACAAGGATAAAATGATAGAGAAAGAACATTTAGATTTAATAATAAATAGTGCAATAAAAGCGCCAACAGCAGGAAATATGATGATGTATTCTATTATAAAGATAACAAATAAAAATACTAAAGAATTATTAAGTAAAACTTGTGATAATCAGCTATTTATAAAAAATGCACAAGTAATATTATTATTTTTAGCAGATATGAGAAAATGGTTTGACTATTTTAATATATGTGATGTTAAAGATATAAAATCACCTGGAATAAATGATTTTATGTTAGGAGTAAATGATGCTATAATAGCATGTCAAAATGCAGTTTTAGCGGCTGAAAGCCTAGGTATAGGAAGTTGCTATATAGGAGATATTATGGAAAATTATGAAAAGCATAAAGAAATATTAGATTTACCAAGCTATACATTCCCAGCTTGTATGATAACACTAGGCTATTATCCTGATAATTTTAAAAAGATTTATAGAGATAGATTTGAAAAAGAATATGTTGTTTTTGAAGAAAAATACCAAAGATTAAATGAAGATGATTTAAATAAAATGTATAAATATAAAGAAGAAAAAATGATAAAAAATAACCCCAAAAATGCTAAAAACTTTGGCGAATTAATATACAAAAATAAAATTAGTTCAGAATTTTCAATAGAAATGGATAGGTCTATAAAAGAGTGGATAAAAGATTTTACTGGATAATTTAATAAAAAATAGTTACTTAATTTAATGAAAATATACTTTATATATGATAAACTATAATAGTATTTTGAGTTATGGAGGGAGCATATGGGAAAAGACAGAAAAGAAAGAATATCAGACGATACTTTTAGCATAACTATGGAATTAGAAAGACCACTAATAATAGATCAGATAAATAAGCATACTGAACAAAAGGAAAAAGAATTAAGAAGAAAAAATATCAAAAGAAAAATACTTATAACAATCGCTATAATATTAGGCATATCATTTTTAGGATTTTTTATATGGATAGGAAATACATATGAACCAGGAACATTGGCAAAAGAAGCGTTAATAAGTGATAAGAATGTAGAAGTTAAAATAGATAAAAATATAGTGTTTACTCCAAAAAATAAGGATGTAACTAAAGGGTTTATATTTTATCCAGGAGCTAAAATAAATCCAGAAGCTTATGCACCAATATGCAAAGAGATAGCAGAGGCTGGGTATGAAGTAGTTATATTAAAAATGCCACTTAATATAGCTTTTCTGGGAGAAAATGAAGCTAGTAAAGTAATGAAGGAATATAAAAATATAACACATTGGGTAGTAGGAGGACATTCTTTAGGGGGAGTGGTTGCTTCAAGCTTTGCAGCTGAAAACAACTTAGTAGATGGAGTTGTATTACTTTCATCATATCCTATGACTGATAAGTTAAAAAATATGACAAAAGACGTAGTGTCTATATGGGGAAGTAAGGATGGTGTAGTAAACTTTGAATCACTAATAGATTCTAAAAAAGATTTACCTAACAATACTACTTATGTAGAAATAGAAGGTGCTAATCATTCCTATTTTGGAGATTATGGACTTCAAAATGGAGATAATGAAGCATTAATAAGTGAAAAAGAGCAAATTAACAAAACTGCTAAGAGTATAATTAAATTCTTAAAAGAGATAAATTAAACAAAAAATACTATAGGAATCCTATAGTATTTTTATTTTTACATATTATTGTAAAATTTATAAAAACCTACGTCACTAATTTTAGTAGGATTTATATCCTTTCTAAAAGCATTTATAAACCACATAACATCATTTTTTCTTATAGATTTAAACAATATTAAAAATATAAAATAAAACAAAATAACTAACAATACTTGTGGTATAATTAGAGTCTTTATATTTGTAACATCAAAAATATATTTTACTATAGTAGCAGATAAAGTAACGGATATGGCTGGTTTTAAAATCCAATCACCTATAAGAAAATCAAGTTTTGTAACTTTTAATAGTTTATTTATACTTAAAGTTGCATTTAGTAAAGTACCAACAAATAATACTAATATAAAACCTTCAATACCCTTTTTAGGGATTACAAAAAATATTAATGCAATTCTAACACTCATATCTATAAGGTTATATTTTAATGTACTAACTTGTTGGTCAAGAGCATTTAAACTACCATCAACAACTCTATCTAGATACATAAAAGGTATCAAAGGAGCAAGAATTCTCATCATATCTCCAACTTTAGCGCTATTATATATAGTAATGCCCATTTCTTTAGAGTATATAATAAAAAGTCCTGATGCAAACACTGCTATCATAAGTGTAAATTTAAAAACTCTAGATATTATACTATTTACTCGATTAGTTTGATTAAGTGCTTTAGCTTCGGCTATTTCAGGTATTATTAGCGTAGAAAATGAAGCTAAAAATATAGATGGAAAGCAGAGAATAGGAAGTACCATACCCTTAATCATACCAAATATAGATAAAGAAGCAGAAGTAGTAGAACCAAATTGTCTAAGAGCATTTGGTATTAAAATATCTTCTAAAGTCCTAAGGCCTGTTTGTATATAAGCGCTACAAGCAATAGGAAAAGCTATTTTGGAAATAGTCAATAAACTACAATTAGAACTAGTACTATCAATGCGCCTAAATCCGGATTTTTTTTCAAATAAATATAGAATGTAAGAATAAACAGCTGCTAGTATATTAGCCACAGTCATAGCTATAGCTACTAAAATACAAGTATAATCAAGACCTTTAGGCAAATATAAACCTAAAAAAGTTATTATTATTATCATTGATGAAGATACTTCAAGAATATCTGAAGTTATACTTTTTACAATTTTTCTCATTCCATAGAAATATCCATGAAGACAAGAGCAAATACCGATAAAAGGTAAACTTAAAGCTAATATTTTTAGAGGGAATATAGTTCTTTCATCTCCGATAAATTTTATAGCTATAAACTCTGAACTATTGTAAATTATAAATGTAGTTAAAGAACTAAAGAAAAGACTATATACAAAGGCTCTATTCATAATTTTTTTTATATTAGCTCTGTTATTTTTTCCAAGTTCTTCAGCTATAAGCCTAGTGGTAGTTACTCTAATACCAGATATGGCAAAAGTAGAAGTCATTATATGAATACTCATTATAAGTTGATATAACCCCATACCTTCAGCACCAATTTCATTAGAAATATACACTCGAAATCCAGTATTTATAAACCCCAGTGTAACGGTGGTAAACGTTAAAATAAACGCATTTATTAAAAGTTTTCTTCTTTTAACTATGTTCATAAAATTTATCTCCTCATTAAGTTAATATATAGTCTATAAAAATAATTATATTAATATAGACATGTATATATATATGAAAAATTAATAGTAAATATTATCTATTAATAAAATTAAAAAAAAAGCAAAAATTAATAGTAAATATAAAAGGTGATAAGGAGAATAGATATGAGAATAAGGCTAGGATATGTTGCTATAGCACTTAATTTACCAAAAGTAACTTCGTCAAGTACTCTTACATTTAAAAGATATTCTAGTATGAATAGTGATGAAGAAAGATTGAACAAATTAAAAAAAGTAACATATTCAAATATAATTGATTTAGAGAAAATATTAAAATATAATATAAAAAACAATATACACTTTTATAGAATAACTTCAAATCTTATACCATTAGCAACTCATCCAGAAGTTATGTGGGACTATAGAAAGTATTTTAAAAAAGATTTTGAATATATAGGTAAGATCATAAATGATAATAACTTAAGAATTGATATTCATCCAGACCAATTTAATGTAATAAATACTGATAGAGAAAGTGTATTTTTAAATACATCTAAGAATTTAACTATGCAAGCTAATTTTTTAGAAGATATAAATTGTAAGGATGCTAAGATGGTTATTCATATTGGTGGAGCAAAGGGAGGAAAAGAAAAAGCTATAGAAAGATTTATAGAAAATTTTAATAAACTTCCAGTTATAGTTAAAAATAAGTTAATCTTAGAAAATGACGATAAAATATTTACTGTAAAAGATGTTTTGTATATATGTAAAATACTGAATTTACCTATGGTTTTAGACATACATCATCATAATTGTAACAATAATGGCGAAAATATAGATAGATTGTTAAATGATATATTTAATACGTGGAAAAATGAAAAATTGCAACCTAAGATACATTTTTCTACGCCTAGAGAATTTGAAAATGATAGAAGACATTCTGATTATATAGATGCTAAAGAATTCTTAAAGTTTATATATTTAATAAAAGATAATGTAAATAAGGATGTAGATGTAATGATAGAGGCTAAGAAAAAAGATTTAGCACTACAAAGATTAGTGAGTGATATAAAAAATCTAGACAAGCTTATAGTATTTGAAGACGAGAGTACTATTATACTATAATGTAAGATTATTTTCTTAATATAAAAATAGTATTTTAAATATAGGAAAATCACTATTATATAAAAAAGACATCTTAAATTTAAGATGTCTTTTATATAAAACGACTAACTAAAAAGTTAGCTATAGATTCATATGGTATTTTTTCAGTTTTTAATAAACCTTGTACAACTAAACCATCTATTATAGATACTAGTAAAAAAGAAAGGGCTTCTGCATCTTTTTTATTAGTTTTTATAAGTTCTGATTTAATAGTATTTCTCCATTCAATATATTTAAGTTTTATTTCTTCTCTTAAATTATCATTACTAGTTATAGCCTCACAAAGTATATACATGTGAATTCTGCCTCTTCCTTCAATAGTTGATATTTTATCCATTATAAGATTTATCATTTGCTCGTTAGAAGCATCAGAATCTATATTACATACGCAATCAAGAGCAGCATTTGTAATAGCCATTAAATGCATGTTGGCTATATCTGATATTAAATCATCTTTAGAAGAATAATGATAATACAAAGTTCCTTTACTTATATCAACAGCTTTTGCTATATCTGCTAGACTTGTATTTTTAATACCATTTTTAATCATCAAATCTGTTGCAGTAAGCAAAATATTTTCTTTCATATTATTTGGTTTCATGTGATATCCCTTTCAAATACTACTATTATAACAAGTAAATTATAATATCATAAAATTTTATTGTCAATAAATCATATAATTGAGAAGATCTCAATAATATATTTTAACTATTGACTTTTATATATAGTAAATATACAATGAAAATATAAATCAGTCAACCGACCGACTGATTTATATTTCTAATATTATGGTGAATTTAAAAATAATAAAGTGAGGAAAGATCTATGAAAAGGGTAAAAATAATAACAGATAGCTCATGTGATTTAAATAAAGATACAATAGAAAAATATGATATAGGCATAGTAAAACTTAATGTTTCTTTTGGAGAAGATGTTTATGAAGATGGAGATATAGAAAAAAGTGAATTTTATAAAAGGATGGACAATTCTAATGAACTTCCAAAAACTTCTTGTCCATCTCCTGAAAAGTTTGTAAAGCATTATGACTGCAAGGAAGAGGAAATTTTAGTACTTACATTAACATCTAAATTATCAGCTACATACTCAACAGCATTGCTTGCTAAAAATATGTTTTTAGAAGAAAATAACAAAAAGATTGAAATAATAGATACATTAAATGGCTCAATTGGTCAAGGATTATTAGTTGTTAAAGCATGTGAATTAGCAGAGGAAGGGAAATCTCTTGAGGAAATAGTTAGTGAAATTGAAAAATTAAAAAATGAAGTTATATTTTTTGGAGCACTAGATACTCTAGAAAATGCTATAAAGGGAGGAAGAGTAAATCCTTTAGCTGGAAAAATAATAAATGTGCTTAATTTTAAGGTGATAATACAGGTAATAGATGGTGTAGTTAAACCAGTAGATAAAGCAAGAGGAGATAATAATTGTATAAAAAAAGTAATAGATAGTGTAAGTAAATATATAAATGATGATAAAAAATCATTAGCAATAGCACATTCAAATTGTATAGAAAAAGCAGAAAAAATAAAAGAGATAATGAAAGATAAATATGATTTTAAAAATATAACTATAAGTGAAGTTGGATCAGTTATGGGAACATATACTTCAAAAGGTGCAATACTTATAAGCATATTATAGTAGCTCAAAAATATAAATAGTATTAAATAAATTAAAGGACTTACTCATATGAGTAAGTTCTTTTTTGTTTTATACTCCTATAAAATTGTAAAAATACTATTTTTAGGGGGGGAGCATATGGAAACTTTAGATATTAAGATAAATAAAATGAAACAATATATAAATACTAAAGATATAAGTGCTATAAACAAACTAAAACTTAGTGTGATTAAAGATAATAATAAATACAATTTAAATGAAGATGATTTTAAATATATTGATGAGTATAATTACTATGTTAAATTTTTAAGAAATTTAAAAAGGTATATAAAATCAAATGATAAAAAAAATATAATAATTAAAGAATATAAAGATAATTTAGATAGACTAATGTATATTATTATTAGTATAGATATAAATACTATATCTGTAGGTATACCTGTGAATATACAAACATTAAGTGGCAGTAAAAATAAGGCATATATGGAATGTGTATACTATCAATACAAAGAAAGATCTAGTTTATACATAAATAATTTTAGAGCTATTAAATCAAAAAAAGGATATGGTAGAAAGATACTTATTAATTTAAAAGATATAATTAGAGATATTAATAAGGTACTTAAAGAGAATAATCTAAAGGAAATAAAAATTATAGAAGGTCTATTAGTAGCAGATGAGAATATTATAAGTGAAAAGGATTTAAGAAATTTATATAAAAAATATGGATTTATTATAGACAATCAAAATAATATATCTATTAGCCTATAGAAAGATTGCTTACAAATAAAGTTTTTTATAGGTTATAATATTATTTATACGAACTTAAGTGGAGGCTGAAATGATTAATAAAACAGACTTTTTAAATAGTTACAATATAAGTGAAGATTTTTTAATTGAAAATAATATAAATTGGAATGATCTAGTAGATATATATGAGGATTTTAAAAATTATAGAAAAAGTTATGAAACGCAAGCTGAATTAATAGCAAATATATTAAGGGCACATAAAAAAGTACACTCAGTTAAAACTAGGGTTAAAGATGAAGAGCACTTATTAGAAAAAGTAATAAGAAAAACACCAGACAGAAGAAAAAAGTATGGAGAAGATTTTAATTTTACTGTATCAAACTATAAACAAGAAATAACAGATTTATTAGGAATAAGAGTTATACATATATTTAAGGAAGATTGGAAAGAAATACATGATTTTATAAGCCTTATGTGGCGTGTTAATGAAATAGTAGCAAATGTTAGAGAAGGGGATAATACTAAGCAATTTGAAGAATTGGGTATAGAAGTGTGTTCAAGAATATCAGGGTATAGGTCAGTACATTATCTTATAGAATCTTACCCTACGACGCAAAAAGTTATATCTGAGATACAAGTTAGAACTATATTTGAAGAAGGATATGGAGAAATAGATCATCAACTTAGATATTCATTAAGCGAAATACCAGAGTTATTAGAACAAAATTTAATGTTATTAAATAGAATAGCAGGAAGTTCTGATGAAATGGCGTCTCTTATAAATATGTTAAGTAAAAGTTTTGATGAAATGGACATAAGAAAATCTAGACTAGATATAAAAAAAGAGAAATTGTTAGCACTAAAAAAGAAAATAGAAGTTAATAAAGAAATAAGTGACACTAAGAAATTAGAGCTTATAAGAGATATAGATGAAATTTTAATATAATAAAAGATACAAGTTTTAACTTGTATCTTTTTATTTAAATATATCAGATAGTTCAATGCTAGCACCATCTAAGTTAGAAGGTATTTCTAAATCATCACAAGTAGTTAATGTAGAATTTATAGGTAATGATACTATAAAAGAGGATCCTTCACCTAATTTTGAGTTAACACTTATAGTACCTTGGTGAAGTTTTACAAATGATTTAACAATAGAAAGTCCTATTCCACTTCCTTCATTTTGTCGGGTAAATACACTATCTATTTGAGTAAACTTTTCAAATATTTTATTTAAGTTAGCTTCATCTATACCAACACCATTATCTTGAACTATAAAATTAAAATTATTTTCATCTGAAATTATTGTTGCAAATATATCTTCTCCTTCACTTGAAAATTTGATAGCATTTGAAAGAAGGTTTAGTACTATCCTTTCAATTTTTTCAGGATCAACACACATGTTAAGTTCTTCTACATTAGTGTCAAATATTATATTTAGTTTCTTAGATTTAGCATAAGGAATTACAGATAAAACAGTATTTTCTATAAATGATATTATATCGATATTTTTAAGTTTTAAGTTATAAAACCCACAGTCAAACTTAGCTACGTCGATAACATTATTTATAAGTCTAATGAGTCTATTTGAATTTTGAGAAATAATATTTAAGTTGCTAAGTATTTTATCATCATTATGTAAAGTTTCTTTAGATAATAATATACTTAAAAGTTGATTAGCTGATGAAATAACAGTAACTGGTGTCCTAAGTTCATGACTTATATTAGCTATAAAATTACTTTTTGCAATATTAGCATCCTCAGCAATCTTTTTAGATTTATTTAATTCCTCTTTATGTTTTGAAGTTTTATGGGCATGTATAAGTAAAGCAATTATTATACATACTAGTCCAATTAAAGTCAAAGTAACAGGAAAAATAAGTTCCTTATGTTTTTCAAAAAATGGAATGGGTTTATTTATTATTATTGAGTTTTTTGGAAGCTTATTTTTTGGTATATTATATTTAACTAAATTATCATAATTAAAACACCATACATTAGCCTCATCACTGGTTATAAGTTGTTTTGTATTTACTTTATCATCTAATATCGATTTAAGTAATTTACTTGCAAGAGTAGATTGTTCATAATGACTTACTACTTTCCCACCAACCATATTATCATAAAGATTATAGTTTAAGGTTGTAAACATAGGTGCATCTATATACTTAGAGATTGTTTCAACTGATTCATATATATATAAGTCTTTAGGTGAGTTAATTATATATGGATGTAGATACAAAACAACATCTTTATTTTTATCTATATTAGATAGCTTAGATAAAAAGGATTCATCAATTTTATCGGGTATTACAATATTTTTATAATTAAAATTTTTGTATTTAGATTTAAAGCTATAAAATTCATCAATCTCTTTTTTATACTTACTTTCATCACCACTTATTAAGATTAAGTTTTTATTTTCATTAAATAAATTATGTATTAGATTTAAATTTTCTGATATAGATGGATTTTCTATAACACCCCCATTTATATTACTCTCCATTGCCCTTTTTATATTATCTTCATCTGAAATACCAAGAAATACCACAGCAGTATTTTTAAATAACTCTAAATTATTTAGTGCAAAATCTAAAGCAGCATCGTCCCCGAGAATAATGCCATCATATTTTCTATAATTTTTAGTTTTAAATTTTATTAAATTATAGAAATTTTTTCTGAATTCTTCATCATTAAATTTTTTTATATCCATATATTCTATTTGAACTTCGTAGTTACTATCGATAGAATCACAGATACCATTTAATTGGTCATCAAATGTTATAAAACTTGGAGAGTATGAACTGATGAATAATACATTTTTTGTTGAAATTGCATTTGTATTTGTAGTATTTAGACAAAATAAAACTATTAATGTAGGTAATATTAAATACCTAAAATTATTTTTAACTTTATTCAACATTTTTATACACCCTTTTGAAAAAAATTGTAATTATATAGAAATTATAGCAGAAAAAAGTATAAATACCTACATCAAAAATAGAAAGATATTTTATAACACATATATAAATAATTGAAATAATATAAAATTATATATCTAATAAATATATTTGATAAAAAAGGAAAATAGGGTGCAAAAGTTAAATTCTTAAAAGTATGTTGTAATTTTAAGAAAAAGTTTGATACAAAAAATTTTTATATTATAAAATAGATATTTAGGTGGAGGGGCTATGCAAAATAATATATATAAAGAAGTTATAGAAAAAATAATAGAAAGCATAGATGAAGGTATACATTTTATAGATAAAAATGGAAAAACATTAATATATAATAATGCTATGGCAAAATTAGAACATATGAATAAAGAAGATGTATTAAATAAATCTTTCAAAGACGTATTAAAAAATATGGAAATAAAAAATAGTACGCTACTTAAGGTTATTAGAAATAAAAAAGAGATAAAAGATAATGTACAAAAATACTTAAACAAAGATGGAAAAGAAATAACTACTATAAATACGACAATACCAGTTAAAATTAATGGGGAGCTAATTGGCGCATTAGAAGTTTCAAAAGATATGACTCAAATTCAAACATTATCAGAACAGATTATAAAATTAAATGATATTAAGGAAAATAATAGAAAAAATAAGACAAAAGAAGGATATAATTTTAGCGATATAATAGGTGAAAGTGAATGTATAAAAAAAGCAATTAACATATCAAAAAAAGCAACTAAAAGTGATGCAACAGTATTTATATATGGGGAAACAGGAACAGGAAAAGAACTTATAAGTCAATCTATACACTATGAAAGTAAAAGAAGAGACAAACCATTTATAGCACAAAATTGTGCGGCACTTCCCGAAAGCTTATTAGAAGGAATACTATTTGGAACTGTAAAAGGAGGATTCACAGGTGCAATAGATAGGCCAGGTTTATTTGAACAAGCTAATAAGGGTACAATACTTTTAGATGAAATAAATTCTATGCCACTTCAACTTCAAGCAAAGCTACTTAGGGTGCTTCAAGAAGGATATGTAAGAAGAGTTGGAGGAACAAAGGATATACCAGTTGACGTAAGGGTAATAGCTACAACTAATGAAAATCCTGTAGATATATTAAATGAAGGAAAACTTAGGAAAGATTTATATTACAGATTAAATGTAATTTATATAGAAATACCACCTCTTAGAGAAAGAGGTGAAGACATTATATTGCTTGCAAATAAATTTATAAAAAAATATAATTATAAATTAAATAAAAACTTAATTGGTATATCTGAAAAGGGAGCTAAGGTACTTAAAAATCACTTTTGGCAAGGAAATGTAAGAGAATTAGAAAATACTATATACTCTAGTATGAGCCTTATGGAAAATGAAGATGTTTTAGATGAAGATATGATAAATATAAATGAATATAAAACCAATTTATCAGAAAATACATATATAATAGATATAGGCTCAAAGCCTTTAGATTGGATAATAGGAGATATAGAAGAACGATATATACATGAAGCTTTAGAAAAATCGGGAGAAAATGTAACAAAAGCAGCTGCTATACTTGGAATAACAAGGCAAAACCTTCAGTATAAAATGAAAAAATATAATATAAGAATTAATAGATAGTATAAGAGCAAAAAATTTTGCAGTACATGCAAAATTTAATGCTCTTTTTTTTTATTTTCAAACCTATTGATATATATCATTTGTATAAGGTATCAACAGTTTTATGATTAATATAAAATTCTTGCATGTAAAAAAGGAAAGATACCCTATGTATAAAAAATTACGAGGGGAAAAATAGATAAATTTTTAAAAAATAGGAAAAATTAAAAAATTGGCATTACTCTTGCTTTATATATAAAGCATAAAAAATAAATATAAGGGGGAAGTATATATGAGAAATATAAAAGTTGGAATATGGGGATTTGGAGCAATGGGAAGTGGAATGGCAAAAATGTTACTTAAAAAAAATGGAGTAGATATAGTTGCAGTTTGTGATATGCATCCAGAAAGAGTAAATAAAAGTGTATATGATGTACTAGGGTGTGAAAGAGGAGAAAGGCCAGAAGTTATAATAAAGCCTGATTATAAAGAAGCTTTCACTGATGAATGTGCAGATGTTGTGTTACTTGCAACTGACTCATTCACTAAAGGAGCATTTGATAAGATAAAATACATATTAGAAAGAAAAATAAACGTTATATCAACAGCAGAAGAAATGTCTTATCCAAAAGCACAAGAACCAGAATTAGCTGAAGAATTAAATAGGATAGCTAAAGAAAATGGAGTAAGTGTACTTGGTACAGGAATAAACCCAGGATTTGTACTTGATTTACTAATACTTGCTTTAACTGGAACTTGCGAAGAAGTAGAGTATATAAAGGCTGCTAGAGTAAATGACTTATCTCCATTTGGTAAAGCAGTTATGATAGAACAGGGGGTTGGAGTTACAAAAGATGAATTTGAAAATGGAGTTAAAGATGGATCAATAGCAGGTCATGTAGGTTTTCCTGAATCTATAAACATGATAACACATGGTATAGGATGGAATTTAGAAAAAGTAGAGGAAACTAGAGAACCAATAATGAGTAGTGTATATAGAAAGAGCGAGTACGCTGAGGTAGAAGCAGGAAATGTTGCAGGTTGTAGACAATGTGGATATGGATATGTTGATGGAAAAGTTAAAATAGAAATGGAACATCCACAACAAATATTACCTCACTTAGAAGGGCAATCAACAGGAGATTATGTAACTATAAAAGGTACTCCAAATATAAATTTACAAATAACTCCAGAGATACCAGGAGGGATAGGTACTATAGCAATGTGTGTAAATTCTATACCACATGTTATAAATGCAATACCAGGACTTAGAACAATGCTTGATATACCTGTTCCAAGAGCAATAATGGGCGATATGAGAGAATTAGTTAATTTAAAAGAAACTGTTAAGGCTTAAATATAAATTTATAAATAAAGAATATAACAAACCAATACTAGTAAATTAATTTTACTAGTATTGGAAAAAAAGGAGAGTAGATTTATGGATGCTAAGCGTGGAAATTGGGTAATAATTCACAACATAGTATTAGAATCTAGCCAAAGGGCGCCACAAGTTCCAGATGATACAAAATTACATCCTCTTGAAATGTGGGTTAAAGGATTTATAGAAGAAGATGCTAATATTGGGGAACTAGTCAATATAAAAACTATAACAGGAAGAAATGTAAGTGGAAAATTACTAAAAGTAGAACCATATTATGAACATGATTATGGAAAGTGTATACCAGAATTACTTCAAATAGGTTTACAGGCAAGAAATATACTATTTGGAGGTGAAGAAAATGAAAGATAATAGTTATAGTGCTGTAATGAGTAGAAAAAATGAAATAATGAAAAATGCAATAGGGATAGACTATACAAAGTTTGAAAACGAAGGAATATCCTTTGATTATGAAAAAATGATGAAAGAAACAGGATATTCTTTAAGCGAAATAGAAAAAATCCAAGGAAATTTCGCAGTAGGAAATACTCCATTAATAGAGCTTAAAAATATAACTAAACTTGCTAGAAAAGTATCGCCAAAGGGAAAAGGTGCAAAGATATTTGTAAAAGATGAAGCATGTAATGCATCTGGAAGTTTTAAAGCAAGACGTGCAGCAACAGCAGTATATCATGCTAAAAAGATGGGATATAAGGGAGTAATTGCAGCAACTAGTGGAAATTATGGAGCAGCAGTTGCATCTCAAGCAGCTATACAAGGCCTTAAATGTATAATAGTTCAGGAGTGTTATGACAGTAATGGAATAGGTCAGCCTGAAATAATAGAAAAAGCAAGAAAATGTGAAGCCTATGGTGCAGAAGTTGTTCAATTAACTGTAGGACCTGAGTTATTTTATACATTTTTAACATTATTAGAAGAAACAGGATATTTTAATGCATCACTTTATTCTCCATTTGGGATAGCTGGTGTTGAGACATTAGGATATGAAATAGCTATGCAGTGTAGAGAAAAATTAGGAAAAGATCCAGATGTAGTAGTATGCACTAATGCAGGGGGAGGAAATTTAACGGGAACAGCTAGAGGACTAAAAAAAGCTGGGGCTACAGATGTTAAAGTAGTAGGTGCAAGCGTCAACCTAAAAGGACTTCATATGGCTAGTGATACTCAATTTAATAAAAAATCATTTACTACAGGGCACACTGGGTTTGGAATACCATTTTGTACTTGGCCAGACCGTTCAGATGTACCAAGATCAGCTGCAAGACCACTAAGATATATGGATAGATACTTAACAGTAAGTCAAGGGGAAGTATTTTATATGACAGAACTACTAGCACAACTTGAAGGTATAGAGAGAGGTCCAGCTGGAAATACATCTTTGGCAGTAGCATTTAGTTTAGCTAGAGAACTAGATGAAGACCAAATAATAGTAGTTCAAGAAACAGAGTATACAGGAGCTGGAAAACATATAAATCCACAACTTACATTTGCGCGTGAAAATGGGATAGAAATTAAGTTCGGAAATCCACAAGATGAAGTTTGTGGAGAAAATTTAATATTACCATCACATCCAAGTATGATAAAAGCAGTTGATTTAGACATGAATAAGATAAAAAAATCTTATATAAAAAATGCAATAAAAAATAATAATGTAAGTAAGTTAAATAATGAAGATATAGAATTTTTAGCTAAAGATTGTAAGTGCGATATAGAGTTTGTAAAAAATGTTGCTAATGAAATACTAGTTAAAGGGAAATAGCCTTACATACTAATTATTTCACTTATCATGATTAGTTAGTATAGAGTATAAAAAACTAAAAATTAGGGTTTAAAATTATAATATAGAGATTCATAAATAGAAAGTAATAGAGAATAGGGGGAGACGTATGAAAAAGAGAAATGATGATTTTAATGAAAGAAGAGTTCATCTAGCAAATTTAAGTGATGAAGAATTAAAGAATAGATTTTGGAGCTTAGCAAGTGAAATAGTTGAACCGATGATAGAACTAGGAAGAAAAAATACCACACCATCAATAGAAAGATCAGTACTACTAAGAATGGGATTTTCTTCTTTAGAAGCTAAAGAAATAGTAAATGGTGTACTTGAAAATGGACTTATAGGAAAAGGTGCGGGGCATGTTGTTTATAAATTTTCCAAAGAAAAAAATATAAGTGTTCGCGAAGCTGGTCTTATGCTTATAGAAAATAAGTATTGGGATGAAGCAGTTAGTTTATTTGCGAAGGAGGGAGCACAATGTTAAAAGAAAATAAAAAATTAGATATAGAATATATATTAAAAGATCTAGAAAATTATAGACCAAAAAGAAGAGGCTGGACATGGAGAGAAAATGAAAAAGATTTAGAAATGGGACCTTTTAAATATAAGGATTGTTCAGCACCTTTAAAAGAAAGTGTAGCACTTCCTTCAGCTAAATACTTTAATAATATAGACCCTCAACCTAATGCAGTTATAACAACAGAAATAGCATCAGGAAGATTTGAAGATGATATAAGAAGAATGAGAATGGCAGCACATCATGGAGCAGACCATTTAATGGTTATAAGAACGGCTGGTCAATCTCACTTTGATGGATTAATAGAAGGAACACCACAGGGAATAGGAGGAGTTCCTATAACAAGAAAGCAAGTTAGAGCACAAAGAAAAGCTCTTGATTTTATAGAAGAAGAAGTTGGAAGACCAATAAACTATCATTCTTATGTAAGTGGAGTTGCAGGACCTGAGGTTGCTGTAATGTTTGCAGAAGAAGGAATAAACGGAGCTCATCAAGACCCACAATACAACGTATTATATAGAAATATAAATATGATAAGATCATTTGTTGATGCTTGTGAAGCAAAAAATATAATGGCTTTTGCTAATATGGCTCAAATAGATGGAGCACACAATGCAAATGCAACAGCTAGAGAAGCTTGGAAGGTTATGCCTGAACTTATGGTTCAACATGCACTAAACTCAGTATTCTCAGAAAAAGTAGGAATTAATAAAGACAATATATGCCTATCAACAGTACCACCAACAGCACCTCCAGCACCATGTTTAACACTAGACCTACCTTATGCAGTAGCTTTAAGAGAGTTATTTAGTGACTATAAAATGAGAGCACAAATGAATACTAAATATATGGATTCATCAACTAGAGAAGCAACAGTAACTCATGTACTTAACTTATTGACTTCAGTTTTAACAAGAGCTGATATACAATCTACTATAACTCCAGACGAAGGAAGAAACGTTCCTTGGCATATGTACAACATAGAAGCTTGTGATACTGCAAAACAAGCACTTGTTGGTATGGATGGACTTATGGATATGATAGAACTTAAAAAAACAGGTCCACTTAGAGATAAAGCAAGAGAGTTAAAAGAAAGAGCAGTATTATATATGGAAGAAATATTAGAAGAAGGTGGATATTTCGAAGCTGTTGAAAAAGGATTCTTTGTTGATTCTGGTAACTACCCAGAAAGAAATGGAGACGGAATAAGTAGAAAGATAAGAGAAGGAGTAGGAGCAGGAAGTGTATATGAAAGAGATGAAGATTATCTAGCTCCAGTTACAGCTCACTTTGGATACAATAATGTAGCTCAATATGATGAAACTTTAGTAGATAATCCTTCTAAGTTGATAGATGGATGTACTTTTGAAGAACCAGATAAAATAATATATATAGATGAACTAGATGATATGGATAATGTAAACGTAAGACTTAAAGAGGTAGAAGAATTTAGAAATTCTACTAATATAAAGCCAGAAATGGAATGGTGTGCAGATGGTACAGTAATGCTTACTATGATGCTACCAACAGATAAGAGAACTGCTGAATTTGCAGCTATAGAATTTGCTAAGAAAATGAATCTAGAAGAAGTAGAAGTTATCCACAGAGAAGTTATGCATAGTGCAGAAGGAACTAGAATAGAGTTGAAAGGTAAAGTTCCATTTAGCATAGATATAGCTAAACTTGATATACCAGAAGAGCAAAAGGTAATGACAGATGATGAAATAAGAGAAGATATAGAAAAAATGCCTATGAAAATCGTTTGTGCAACAATAGGAGAAGATGAACACTCTGTTGGACTTAGAGAAGTTATAGACATAAAACATGGTGGTATAGAAAAATATGGTATAGAATGCCACTACTTAGGAACATCAGTGCCAGTTGAAAAATTAGTAAATGCAGCGATAGAGTTAAATGCAGATGCTATACTTGCATCAACTATAATAAGTCATGATGATATACACTACAAAAATATGAAAAAACTACATGAATATTGTGTAGAAAAGGGAATAAGAGATAAGGTAATGGTAGCAGCAGGAGGAACTCAAGTAACGCCTGATATAGCAGTTGAAAATGGAATGGATGCTGGATTTGGAAGAAGTGATAGAGGGGTTAACGTAGCTACGTTCTTAGTTGAAAAAAGAAGAGAAAAATTAGCACTAGAAGGAAATAATTAAACATGAAAGTAGATGTATTAGTTGCTGAAATAGGCTCTACAACAACTGTTGTAAATGCCTTTTTCGGCATACATACAGACAGTCCAAAATTTATTGGTCAAGGTCAAGCACCAACAACTGTATTTGAAGGTGGAGATGTAAGAAATGGACTAAATGGAGCAATAGATGATTTAGCTAAGAAGTTAGGAGTAGACAGTATAGAATATAATGACTTTTTTGCTACATCTAGTGCAGCAGGCGGTCTTAAAATGACTGTTCATGGACTTGTATATGATATGACGGCTAAAGCTGCTAAAGAAGCAGCACTTGGAGCGGGAGCTGTTATACATAAAGTAACAGCGGGAAAACTAAGAAGAACAGATTTAAAAGAAATAAAAGAGATAAGTCCTAATATAATACTTATAGCTGGTGGGGTAGACTATGGAGAGCGAGATACTGCAATTTATAATGCAGAATTAATAGCAGGACTTAATCTAGGAATACCTGTTATATATGCTGGAAATATTGAAAATATAGAAGAAATAAAATTAATATTTGAAGATACAAACTATAAGCTATATATAGTTGACAACGTATATCCTAAAATTGATTATCTAAATATAGAACCAACTAGATGCGTCATACAAAATGTATTTGAAGAACATATAACTAATGCGCCGGGTATGGAACATATAAAAGAATTAGTCAATTCTCACATAACACCAACACCAGGGGCTGTTATGGAGGCATCAAAGCTACTTAGAAAAAATATAGGAGATTTGATGGTTATAGATGTAGGAGGGGCAACTACTGATATACATTCTGTAACAGAAGGAAATGATGGAATAAGTAGAATACTTGTAAATCCAGAACCAATAGCTAAAAGAAGTGTTGAAGGTGACTTAGGAGTTTACGTTAATATGAGAAATATAGTAAATACCATAGGAAAAGAAAATCTACAGGAAGAATTAAGTGATATAAACTTAGATGAAGTTATAGAAAATTATTTACCAATACCGAAAACTAAAGAACAAATAATTTTAGTAGAAAGACTTACTAAAGAAGCAGCTCTTCGTGCCACTAAAAGACATTCAGGAATTATAAGGAGTATATATTCTACTAGTGGTAAAAGTAGGATAGCTGAAGGTAAGGACTTAACAGAAGTTAGATATATTGTAGGAACTGGTGGTGCTTTAACTAGGCTTCCTAACAGAGTTGAAATAATGAAAGAAATACCTAAAAACAACAAAAATAAGGACTTATTGTTTCCAAAAGAAACTGTAAAGGTATTAGTAGATAATGACTATATAATGGCATCTCTTGGAGTATTATCTAAAAAATACGAAGATGCAGCTCTTAAGCTTATGTTAAAGAGTTTAAATTTTAAGGAGGAAACTTTGTGTATCCAAGATTAGAAATAAATATAACTAAACTTAAACACAATGTATGTAGGCTTAAAAGTATATTAAATGAAGAGAACTTAAAAATGGCTATAGTAACAAAAGCATATTGTGCAATTCCTGAAGTCGTAGAAGAAATAAGTAACGAATATGTAGATTATATAGCTGACTCAAGAATTAAAAATTTAAAGAAACTTCAAAGTCTAAAACTTCCTAAAATATTACTTAGAATACCAATGATAAGTGAATCAAAAGAAGTTGTTAAATACTCAGATATAAGTTTTAATTCTGAAATAGAAACTATATATAGATTAAATGAAGAAGCTAAAAACATTAATAAAGTTCATAATATAGTTTTAATGGTCGATTTAGGGGATTTAAGAGAAGGATATTTTAATGAAGAAGAGCTATATAATGTAGTAGATAACGTATTAAACCTAAAAAATATAAAACTTATAGGGATAGGCACTAATTTAACTTGCTATGGAGCTATACTTCCATCACAGGAAAATTTAGGAGGGTTAGTAAAAATAGCTAAAAATATAGAAGATAAACATAATATAAAATTAGAATTTATATCTGGTGGAAATTCAAGTTCTATATATTTACTTCAAGAAGGAAAACTGCCAAAAGGTATAACAAATCTAAGACTAGGAGAAGCCATACTTCTTGGAAAAGAAACTGCATATGGAAACTTCATAGAAGAAACATATCATGATAGTTTTAAATTATATTGTGAAATTATAGAAATAAAAGATAAACCGTCAATGCCAATAGGAGAAATAGGTAAAGATGCCTTTGGAAAAGTGCCTCATTATGAGGATAAGGGTATAATGAAAAGAGCAATAGTTGGCATAGGAAAGCAAGATATAGATATTGAATCAATATTTCCAACTGATGAAAATATACAGATAATAGGTGCAAGTTCTGACCATATGATACTAGATATAACAAATAGTGAAAGTATATATAATATAGGAGATATACTAGGGTTTGTAGTTACTAGCTATGGTGGAATATTAACAGCTTGCACAAGTAATTATGTAGAAAAAAAAGTAGTATATAACTTAAGTACTCAAATACAACTTGTATAGGTAAAAAGCTATCTTTAAAGATAGCTTTTTTTATAATATTTTATATAAAAATGGCTTTTAAGTTTATAGAATAAGTATATTTATGATTTTAAAAAAATTTAATTATAACGTGAAAAGTGATATAATACTACATGAAGTATGTTTAGGAATCAAACTAAAATGGAGGTAAATATGAAAAATTCCATTAAAATTTTTAAAACAGATATGAAGAATCTAATTAAAAATCCTATAGCTCTAATAATAGTGATAGGATTATGCTTCATACCATCGTTATATGCATGGGTAAATATAAAAGCTTGTTGGAACCCTTATGAAAATACTAGTACAGTTCCAATTGCTATAGTAAATAATGATAAGGGAACGACTCTAGATGGCAAAAAATTAAATGTTGGAGACGATGTCATAAGTGAACTTAAGAAAAATAAGGACATTGGATGGAAATTCGTTGACTCTAAAAAGGGTAATATGGGTGTATTAGATGGAAGCTATTATGCAATGATAGAAATACCTAGCGATTTTTCAAAGGACTTAACTAGTGTTACAAGTGGAAAACCTATAAAGCCAACCATTATTTATAAAGTAAACACTAAATCAAATCCAGTAGCAGGTAAAATAACAGAGGTTGCTGAGGAAACACTTGTAAATGAGATTAATTCAAATTTTATAGCCACTGTAAATAAAACTTTATTCTCTTCATTAAATACATATGGAAAAGATATTGAAGATAGTAAAGATAAAATATTAGAATTAAAAAAAGCTGTGATAGGTTTAGATGAACACATGGATATTATTAATTTTATACTTGATAGTGTCAATAATAATTCTGAGAACTTAGCTACATATTTAAAAAGTATACAAAGTACACTACCACAAGTTACAGGTGGGCTAGATGCAGTATCTAATAATAATATGAATACAAGTAAAAATATAGAAAACATAAAAGATAATTTAAATAGCTCATTTAATGGTATTAAATCAACTTTAAACCAGATTAATAATGAAAATAATCAGACAAAGGATATAGTAAATAGTATTAGTCATAATTCTGGTAATATTTCAAAAGCAGATGTTGCATCAGCGATATCGCAGATAAATAATCAAATTAATAGTACTAAAAACCAAATAGATTCAATTATTAAATATTTAGAAGAATTTAATGAAGTTAAATCTAATAAAAATATAAATAAATTAATTAATGAATTAAATATAATAAAAGATGAATTAAGTAAACAGCAAGAAAACATAGGGAATCTTAAAAATCAACTAAATGGATCAATAGAATCTATGAAAGATACATTAAACTCTATAAATTCAACTGCAAGTAATTTATCAAGTAATGTAAATAATGCAATAAATTCCTATGATTCTAAGGTTAGACCAGCACTAAACAATACTGCGGATAGTTTAGTAAATGCAGCTAAAAATGCAGCTACATTAGTAGATAGCTCAAAGGGATTAGTTCAAGCTTTAAATGATATGCTAGGGTATGTATCTAAAGGGAGTAGTTTAACTGCAGAAATGTCTAAGGATTTAGACTCTAAATTAAATCAATTTAAAGATACTATACATATATTAAGTACAGAATTAAAAAAAGTTAGTGATAATGATTTAAATTCTATAATATCAATACTTCAAAGTAAGCCACAACTTATGGGAAATTATATATCTAATCCATTTAATTTAAAATCAGAACCAATATATCCTATTGAAAATTATGGATCTGGTATGGCACCTATATATACAACACTTTCACTATGGGTTGGAGGATTAGTACTTACATCACTTCTTACAACTGAAGTGGATAAATTTAAAGAATTAAGTATAAAAGAAAAATACATTGGAAAAATGATTACATTTGTATTTTTAGCAATGATACAAGGTTTTATAGTAGGTCTTGGAGATAAATTTGTACTTGGCGTTCAAACTGAAAATCTAGGACTATTTATATTTACTACAGTACTTTCATCAGCAGCATTTGCAATTATTTTATATACATTGGTTTCTCTATTTGGGAATATAGGAAAAGCAATAGGTATAGTGCTTATGGTTATACAAATTGCTGGATCTGGAGGAACTTATCCTATACAAGTAGACCCTTTAATATTTAGAATAATGCAACCATTTTTCCCATTTACATATACACTAAGCAACTTAAGAGAAGCTATAGCAGGTCCACTTTTAAGTACAGTTATGTTTAATGTGTCTATACTTATAGTGTTTGGAGTAGTAACTATACTTATAGGATATTTACTTAAAGAAAAGCTTAATAAATCAGTTAGAAAATTTGAAAAAGAATTTAAAGAATCTGGTTTATCAGAATAATTATAGAGGTGAACATATGAAAAAGATTTTTGAAATTTATTTAAGAGATTTAAAAAATATATTAACTATTAAGTCAGCCTTTATAATAATCGGAGGGCTTTGTTTGATACCATCGTTATATGCGTGGGTTAATATAGAGGCTTGCTGGAATCCTTATTCAAACACGGGAAATATTCCAGTAGCTATAGTAAATCAAGATGAGGGAACTTCCGTTGATGGAAAGTTTATAAATGTAGGTGATGAAATAGTTAAAGAGCTTAAAAAGAATAAAGACATAGGGTGGCAGTTTGTAGATGAGTGGCAAGGAAATTATCAGTTAAATGAAGGAAAATTTTATGCATTAATTGAAATACCACCTGATTTTTCTAAAGATTTGTCAACACTTACAACGAAAGACCCTCAAAAGCCAAATATTATATATAAGGCTAATGAAAAAGTTAATGCAATAGCTACTAAAATAACAGATGTTGCTAAAAATAAGTTAGTAGAAGAAATAAAAGCTAATTTTGTTGATACTTTAAATAAAGAAGCTTTTTCATTTTTATCAACATTAGGAGTTAAGTTAGAAGACAATAAACCGCAGATAATAGAATTAAAAAATGCTTTAGATAGTACATATAATAATTTAGAGAAAATAAATAATTATGTAAAAGAAGCAAATTCTCATGCAAATACACTTAAAAAGTATTTAAATAATACAAAGGGAAATCTTCCTCAGATAAAAAAAGAAATAAATAGTCTTCAAGATGTAGTAAAAAATAGCAAAAATTTAGTATTAGCTACAAAGGATAGTGTGAATAATGCATCAGAAAATATGAATAATAATATGAATACTATAAATAATATAAATACTAAATTACAAAATGAAATTGATAATTTAAAAAATATAAATGATGGTTCTTCAATTGAAAATGTAGAAAATACGATAGAGTCGGTATTAAAATTGATATCAACTATGGAAAATACGATAGATAAAGTTATAAGTGATCTTGAAAATATAAATAGCAAACATGAAAGTTCTAAGACACAAAATATAATAGATTCACTTAATACTTTAAAAACTATACTTTCTTCAGAAAAAGATAAATTAAGTGAGTTAAAATCAGTAATTGAAAGTGGTGGAACTAAAGAACAAATAGATGAACAACTTAATTCTTTATCAGGATTAGAAAATTCATTTAACAATAAGTTAAATTTAACAAATACTATATTTACTTCTGATGTATCTAATGTTTTAGATAGTGTAGGAGATGCTATGATTTCTAGCTCTTCTGATATAAACAACATATTAGAAAGTATAAATGTTATAATACCTCAAATAGATGCACTTTCTACTTATGGAATATCAAGTAGTGATGTTTTTGTAAAACAAGCAGGTAATATATCAAAAGAACTTAATAAGTTTGAAGATGACTTAGATAAGTTAGTAGAGAAAACTAAGATATTAACAGATAAAAATTTAGACAAGTTAATTTCAATATTAGATAAAAATTCAAAAGAGATAGCATCTTTTATATCATCACCTGTTAATGTTAAGACAGAAGAGTTATATAAGGCAGGTATATTTGGAGTCGCTTTAATGCCATTTTACTCAGTACTTGCAATATGGGTAGGGGCACTTTTATCTACATCACTACTTACAACAGAGTGTGAAGAATTAGCGGGAGAAAAGACTAATTTAGTTCAAAAACATTTTGGTAAAATGCTTACATTTATGACAGTATCATTAATACAGTCTTTAATAATTGCAACAGGCAATATATTTATATTTGATAAGCCTGTTAGTATACCTTTAATGTATTTATTTACTATAGTATCTTCTATACTATTTACTACAATTATATTTACATTAGTTTCTTTATTTGGGAACTTAGGTAAAGCTATAGCTATAGTTATTATGGTCTTCCAAATAGCAGGTTCTGGAGGGATATATCCTATACAAACTAACCCTAAGATATTTGAAATATTACAACCATATTGGCCATTTACTTATGCTATAGATGGATTTAGAGAAGCTATAGCAGGACCTAGCATGAGTGCTGTATATTATGATTTATCTATGTTAGCAATATTCTTTGTAATATTTATATCATTAGTCATATTTAAGAAAACTTTCCATAATATAACTGAATTTATGAATGATAAGTTTAAGGAGTCTGGTTTATAGTTATAAATAATGGTAATTATTTAACAAATAAATATTGAATAGCATTTCCATGACTAGTAAAATAATAATCATAATAAACATTAAGGAAGTGACAATATGAACAAGGATTATTATTGCCCATACTGTAAATCTAAATTAGATGTACTAGATGGATGAGGTACTATTAATTATTATTGCATGGAGTGCAATATGCTTATATCTAGAAAGAGGATATTGACTAAAGAAGAATTAGAGAATATTGATATAGAAAATAAAAATACCTAAAGGAATAATTCCTTTAGGTATTTTTATTAACATTACTATTAGTTATTATCTATTTCTCTTCTTGGGATAGTATATTGAATAGCATTTTCAATTTGCTCTAAATATCTTTCATCTTTTGGGGCAACAAATAGACAAGTATAACCTTTTTCACCAGCTCTACCAGTTCTACCAATACGATGTATGTAGTCTTCTGAAGTTTCTGGTATATCATAGTTATATACATGAGTAACACCAGTAACATCAATACCTCTAGATGCAACATCAGTAGCTATAAGATATTGTATATCTGCATTTCTAAAAGATTTCATAATTCTTTCACGTTTTGATTGAGGGATGTCGCTGTGAAGTTTAGCACAATTATACCCTCTTTGACAAAGTGATTCATCTAAAGCATCTGCTCTTCTTTTGGTTCTACAGAAGATTATAGCTAAAAAAGGATTATCTTTATCAAGTACAGAACATAGTGCATCTTGTTTTCTTCTATCTGTAGTTTCTACAACTTCTTGATTTATATTTTCAAGTGTTATTTCTTCTTTTTCTATAGATACAACAACAGGATCAGTCATATATCTATAAGCTAATTTTTTAACTTGTGAGTTCATAGTAGCGGAGAAACACAATGTTTGACGCTTTTTAGGAACTTCCTTTAATATAGCTTCAACTTCATTTTTAAATCCCATAAATAACATTTGGTCAGCTTCATCTAGTACAAAAGTTTTTAACTTACTAAGATTTACAGTTTTTCTATCTAAGTGATCTAAAAGTCTTCCTGGTGTAGCTACTATAAGGTGTATATTTCCCTTTAACTTTTTTAATTGACCTGCTATATCTTTTCCACCATAAGCTGATAATACATTTATATTCTTACCTTTTGAAAGTTCAATGGCTTGTTCAGTTATTTGAATAGCTAACTCTCTTGTTGGTGACAATATAAGTGCTTGAACATAATTAGCATTTGGATTAATATTTTCAAATATAGGAAGTAAAAATGCTAGAGTTTTTCCCGTACCAGTTTGAGCTTCTGCTATAACATCTTTTCCAGACTTTATAAATCCAATACTTTCTTTTTGTATAGGTGTAGGAGAGTTAATTCCCCTATTTTTTAGTACATTTACTAAATCTTTACTAATTCCAAGTTCTTCAAAATTCATTATATATTACCTCTTAATATCTTTATAATTTGAGCAACGGATTTGACCGAAATAGTTTGCCAACACGTTGCTTAAAGCATTAGTGAACGTTATATCGTTGCAACATAGAAATAGTTATCCTGAATGTCGCTTAAACGAAGTAAACTTTTTATTTATATTTTCCGTATTAATAAATAATATCATATAGTTATAATTAATACTAATAATATTATTTATTAATATAAAATATTAATGTTAGTTTTATATATTAATGGGTATTAAGTAAATGTTAGTATTTATAAATATACAGAAGATTTTATAAATTATAATTAAAGTTGATTTATTTAGATTATAGAAATATACTATAAGTATAAAATAAAATATTTGCTAGGGGTGCCGAAAGGCTGAGAGACGAAACGTTAACCCTTGTACCTGATCTGGATAATACCAGCGTAGGAAAGCTTGATAATATATTATTATATTATATATTAAATTAGAAATTAAGGCTATATTCCAATGTTGGGGTATAGCTTTTTAATTGCAAAAATATATGATATTGAAGTTAATTGAGGAGATAACAAGCTTTAGCAAATTAAATATTTAATAAATAAAAGGGAGAAGACCATATGAAAAACTACAAAATACCTACACTGACAATAGCAGGTTCAGACTCGTCTGGTGGAGCAGGTGTACAAGCTGATTTAAAAACATTTAGTGCAATAGGAACTTATGGGATGAGTGTTATAACAGCTATAACAGCCCAAAATACTAAAGGTGTATTTATGGTAGAAGATTTAAGCAAAGAGATAATTAAAAAACAAATAGAAGTTGTATTTGATGATATACGTCCAAAATCTTTAAAAATAGGTATGGTATCTAGTGAAGAAATAATAAAAGAAATAGCAAAAACTCTAGATAAATACAAACCAGAAAATCTAGTTATTGATCCGGTAATGATATCAAAGAGTGGATATTCACTACTTAAGCCAGAAGCTAAGCAAAGTATGATAGAGTATCTTATACCAATGGCCTACATAATAACACCAAATACACCAGAAGCAGAAGAAATAACAGGTATTAAAATAGACAATGTTGAGGATATGAAATTAGCAGGTCAAAAAATATTAGAATTAGGTCCGAAGTTTGTACTTATGAAGGGGGGACACTTAGACGGTGATGCTGTAGATATACTTATAGGCAAAGATATATTTAAAGTATATAAGAGTGAAAGGCTATATAGAAAAAATACGCATGGAACAGGATGTACACTATCTTCAGCAATAGCTGCACACTTAGCATTAGGATATGATATATGTGAAAGCGTAAAAAGAAGTAAGGAGTATATAACAAACGCAATAAGATATAGTTTTGATATAGGAAGTGGAGTAGGACCTGTTCATCATTTCTATGAAATAGAAAATAAGAAAATATAGTATTGGGGTAGAGAATATGTATAGTTTAATAAATAAAGTTAAAGAAATTAATCCATTAGTACTTCATTATACTAATGAAGTAACTATAAATGATTGTGCTAATATAACATTGGCACTAGGAGCGAGTCCTTTAATGAGTTTTTCATATGAAGAAGTAGAAGAGATTGTTCAGGTAGCAAGTGCAGTGGTTATAAATATAGGTACTATGAAATCTTCTAACTTAGAATTATTTTTACAAGCAGGTAAAATGGCCAATAAGTACAATAAACCTGTTGTACTTGACCCAGTAGGAGTATTTGCTACAAAAACTAGGGCAAATTTTGTAAAAAGATTATTAAATGAAGTAAGATTTACTGCAATAAAAGGAAATGTAGCTGAGATTAAATATATAGGTGGATTTGATGTTAAAGGCAAGGGTGTTGACTCTTTTGATGATGACAAAAATATTGATGAAGCTATAAAAAAGATTGCTAACAAATTAGAATGTGTAGTTTGTGCAACTGGAAAAGTAGATAGTGTAACTGATGGAAATAGAATAATTAAAATATATAATGGAACACCTAAGTTAAAGTATATAACTGGTACAGGGTGTATGTGTGCTAGCTTAATGGGATCATATCTTGGGAGTAGTGATAAAACTTTAGAGGCTATCTCTATGGGGATAATGACGATGAGTTTATGCGGACAGCTAGCTGATAAAGAAAATATATCTATAGGAGACTTCAAAGTTGAGCTTATGAATAATATATATGACCTAGATGAAGAAAAGCTAAATAAATTTGGAAAGGTTGAGGTTATATAATGAAATTTACAGATTATTTATTTGAAGAAGTTAAAAATATATGGCAAGAATACTTAGAACATCCATTTATAAAAGAACTAGGAGAAGGTACTTTACCTAAAGAGAAATTTAAAAATTATTTAGTACAAGATTATTTATACCTTAAAGAATTTGGTAAAGTATTTGCAATGTGCTTAATAAAGTCAAAGACTATAGAGGAAATGAACTTTTTCAGTAGAGCCATAAGTGCATCGATAGAATATGAAACAGCAGTACATGTTAGTTATATGAACAAATTAGGAGTACCACCAAAAATAGCAGAAACATGTAAATATGAAATAACAACAGATAATTATACTAGTTATATGCAAGCTATAGCCTTAAAAGGAAATTTAAGAGAAATTGTAATCTCTACAATGCCTTGTAACTGGAGCTATAATTATATAGGACACTATCTACTAGATAATTACAAAGAGACATTAGAAGGAAATTACTACAAAGAATGGATAGATATGTACTCTGAAGGAAAATTTGACGAGAATCTAAGGGAGTGGTTAGATTATGTTAACTATTTATGTAGAGATATAAGTAATGAAGAAAGAGAAAACTTAAAAGAAATATTTATAAAATCAAGTTTACATGAATTAGAATTTTGGAATATGGCCTATAAAGAAACTAAGGAGGGAGACTTATGTCTAGTTTAAATAATATATTAGGAATAGTTATATTAATCGTTAGTATAGGATGGTTTTGCTTGTATCTAAAAGATATGAAAAATAGAAAATTAAGCACAAAAGAAATAGTACTAATCGGTATGTTTTCAGCAATGTCTTATATACTTTCTATGATTCAATTTATAAAATATCCTCAAGGCGGGGGAATAACTTTATTTTCAATGTTACCTACAATGCTACTTGCTATACTTTACGGTAAAGAAGTTGGGATAACTGCAGGTTTAGTTTTTGCTTTAATAAAGTTAATAAGTGGACCAACAATAATACATCCAGCTCAGTTTTTATTAGATTATATACTTCCAATGATGGTACTAGGGTTAGCAGGAATATTTGGAAGAGATAAAAAACTTAATATATTTGCAGGATGCATATTAGCAACTAGCCTTAGTGTTTTAATGTATATAATATCAGGAGTATTATATTTTGCACAATATGCACCTAAAGGAATGAATCCTATAGTATATTCATGTGTATATAATATATCAAGTGCAGGTGTAGAAGGATTATTAACTAGCATATTAATATTATCTATACCTATAAAGAGGTTTAGTAAGGTTTTAAATATATCAATTAGCCAATAAATACTAAAAAATTAATATAGGAGATAAAGATGAGAGAAAAATTAAAATTATATTTAGTTACAGACTCAGATATTTTAAAAGGTAGAGATTTTTATGAGTCTATAGAAGAAGCATTAAAAGCAGGTGTAAAAACAGTTCAATTAAGAGAGAAAAAAGCATCAGGAAAAGAATTTTTAGAAAAAGCTTATAAATTAAGAGAACTTACAAAAAAATATAATGCAATTTTTATAATAAATGATAGAGTAGATATAGCAATGTTAGTAGGTGCAGACGGTGTTCATATAGGACAAAGTGATATACCATGTAGTGAAGTTAGACATTTAATAGGGAATGATAAGATAATTGGGGTATCTACTCAAAATTTAGAATTATCACTTAAGGCAAAAAATGATGGTGCAGATTATATAGGTGTAGGATCAATGTTTACTACAACTACTAAATTGGATGCAAAACATGTGAGTATAGAAGAATTAAGAAGTATAAAAGAAAATATAGATATACCAATAGTATGTATTGGTGGTATAAATCTATCTAATATATCTGCTTTAAAAAATGAAAATATAGATGGATATGCAATAGTATCAGAGATATTAAAATATGATGATATATATGGTCAAACTAAAAAATTTATGGATGTAATATAATATAAAAAAAGAAGATGCTTTTAAAAGTATCTTCTTTTTTATTATAAATTAAATTCTAAAAAGGTAATACAATTCAAGGAAATTGCCTAAAAGTGTAGAATACTTATTAAGGGTTATATTTGGGGGAGATAAGAATGAAAGAGTTTTTTAATAATTTGAGTGATAGTATATTTATATTAGATAAAGATTTTAATATAATATTTTGTAACAATAAGTTATTAGAGTATATAAATGAAAAAGACATTAATTCCTTAAACATAGATATAAGTAGTAAAGTAAAAATAGAAAAATTAGAGTTTAAAAACTACTTCGATATAGGTATAAAACTAAATACATCAAATGGAGAATTTGAATTAAGCACTAATATAACTAAAACGAAAGATAATGGTACATATATATTAGTAAGAGATATAACTGACAATAATATAGATAATATGGTAATTAATATAGATAACAATAGAAAAAGGGAGTTTAAAAATTCAGAGAAATTAATATATGATATGAGTGCTATCTTAGATGAAATAAAAAAAGACAGCGATATATATAAAATCTTAGAAAATATAGATTTAGAAGGTACTATAATTAACTTTATAGATGAAATAAAAAAAGTAGAATTTATAAAAAAGGATTTGGAGGTATTCTTAAGTATATCTGCAGATGTAATAGGAGCTATAGATAGAAATGCTTACATTAAACTTTTTACAAAAGAATGTAATAAAATAACAGGATTTAATGAAGAAGAATTAACATCAACTAGTATAATAGATAAAATATATGATGATCATAAAGAAGAATTTTTAAATATCTTAAGTTTAAAGGATGGAAATGTAAAGGTAATAGAAAATAAAATGATATGTAAAGATAATAGCTATAAATGGGTGAGATGGCACTTAAAATATATAAAAGAAAGAGATATCATAGCATTTTCTGTAAGAGATATAGATAAAGAAAAAGAAGATGTAGAAGCTAGGCAAAAATTAGAGCAAAATATATATTTAGAGTCAATGAAAAATGAATTTTTCGCAAATATATCCCATGAATTTAAGACACCGCTTAATATTATGCTTGGAATAATACAGTTAATAGATATTAATATAGTAAAAGAAAATATAAAATTTAATGATAAGATAGATTTAGAAAATTATATTAAATTATTTAAGCAAAACCTATATAGGATACTAAGATTGGTAAATAATATCATAGATATAACAAAAATAGATGCAGGATATTATGAATTAGAGCTTGGAAACTATAATATAGTAAATGTAGTAGAAGAGATAAGTTTATCTGTAACTCCTTATGCTAAAAATAAACAAATTGATTTGGTATTTGATACAAACTGTGAGGAAATGATACTTGCATTTGATCCAGAAAAAATAGAAAGAATACTTTTAAATTTATTATCTAATTCTATTAAACATACAAGTATTAATGGATGTATTTATGTGAATGTAGAAAGCAAAGGAGATAGAGTGTATATATCTGTTTGTGATAATGGAGAAGGTATAGATAGTAATAAATTACAAAGTATATTTGAAAGATTTACACAGGTAAAGAGTAATATAGCAAGTAGTTATGAAGGTAGTGGAATAGGTTTATCACTAGTTAAATCTTTAGTAAATCTTCATGGCGGAGATATAAGTGTAAAAAGTGAGGTAGGAAAAGGTAGTAAGTTTGAATTTTATTTACCAAGCAAGTTAGTAAAAAGCAAAACAAATATAAAGAAATTTATATCAGAAAATAGTAAGATTGAAATGTGTAATATAGAATTTTCTGATATATATAGATAAAAGCATCCATATGGATGCTTTTATTTTTTAGTATTTTATTTATTTACTTCTTTTTTAGGGATTGTAGCTATTTTAAATTTAATTGCTATCAAAAATAGTGAAACAATAGGATTTATTAAGTTTAAGAATGCATATGGAAGATAGGCAAAAGTACTAACTCCTAATGTACCATAGATGTAAGCTCCACATGTATTCCAAGGAACTAAGGCAGAACTCATAGTCCCACTATCTTCAAGCGCTCTTGATAGCATTTTAGGATGAAGACCTCTTTTTGCGTATTCATCTTTAAACATTCTTCCAGGTATAACTATAGATAAATACTGTTCACCAGCTACTGTATTAGTCATTACACATGTAACCATAGTTGAAAAAACAACTCCAAATGTACCTTTTGCAAATTTAAGTAAAGCTGAAGCTAAAGCCTCTAACATACCAGTTTTTTCAAGTATTCCACCTAAAGCTAGAGCAGATATTGTTAAAGAAACAGTACTCATCATATTCATTAATCCGCCTTTAGATAATAATTCATCAACTTCTGCAACACCAGTATTAGAAACAAAACCAGTATGAGCTGCACTTATTATATCTCCAACTGATGCACCTTGAAATACTATAGCAAATACAAATCCTAAAATAGCACCAAATATAAGCCCAGGTATAGCAGGAACTTTAAATATTACCAGACCAATAACCACTATTGGAGGTATAAATAATATAGGTGATAGAGTATTAAATGAACTAGCCAAAGTATCTCTTATTAAATTAATATTAGACATGTCTAATTCTTGTCCTCCATATCTCATACCTATTATACTGTAAAGTACAAGGCATATTAAAAGAGAAGGTATAGTTGAATAAAGCATATAATTTATATGTTCAAATAAAGTAGCACCAGCCATAGCAGGAGCTAAGTTTGTTGTATCTGATAGAGGAGAAAGTTTATCTCCAAAATAAGCACCTGATATTATTGCTCCTGCAACTATAGGTGCTGGAATTTGAAGACCTTGCCCAATACCTAAAAGAGCAACTCCAACAGTTCCCATAGTACTCCATGATGAACCAGTAGCTAAAGAAACTATACCACAGATAATAGTAGTAGCTGCTAAGAATATTCCTGGAGATAAGATTTTTAATCCCCAATAAATCATAGATGGAACAACACCACTAATTATCCAAGTTCCAATAAGCACACCTATTATCATTATGATAAGAATAGCCTGCATGGCCATTTTTATAGAAGAAAACATGCTTTCCTCTAATTCGCTCCACTCAAATCCAAGTCTGTAAACAGCTACTAAGCCAGCGACTATAGCTCCACCGATTAAAGGAACATGAGGAGAAGCTCCGTATTTAAATATAGATATACCTAGAAATAAAGCTAAACATACAATTGGTATTAATGCATCAACTAAGGTAGCTTGCTTTTTTTCTCTTTTACTCATAAAATAAAAGTCCCCCTTAGAAATTTATAATTTTCACTAGAAGTAAATAAAAATATGATTACAATTAAATAAAGCAAATAATATGCCAGATGTATATGATAATAAATAAAAAAGTATTATATATGTAATTAATTAGAAAATTATCTAAAAATTAAAAAAATTATAAAAATATAAAACGCGTTATTGCAAAAAAATAAGCAACTATGCAAAAAAATTTGCTGAAAAGCAAAAATTACTATTTAGATTGGTTAAACTAATTAAAACGATAAATCAGGAGAAAGATATGAATGATTTAATTCTTACGCTGCTTAATTTAAAATACATAGGAAATAAAACAATAGAATACATACTACATATTAGCAAAAGTACAAAACATAATGAAAAAGAGATTTTACATTTACTGGAAGAGGCAAATTTGAAAGGTAAAACAAAACGAATATATACGTTAGATGATATAAAAATAGCTATTAATAAAACATATAAAATTAAAGAATCTTGTATAAAACAAAATATAAAAATTGTAAGCATACTAGAAAGTAGCTATCCTGAAAAGTTAAGACACATAAATGATAGACCATTATTACTTTTTTATAAAGGAAATTATAGTGCTATGACAAATAATAAATCAATAGCTATAATAGGAAGTAGAAAAGCTAGTGTAAAAGGGCTAAAGTCATCTTACAATATGGCCTATTTACTAGGGAAAGATGGATATAGTATTATAAGTGGACTAGCTAAAGGTTGTGATGAACAAGCACATAAAGGTTGCTTAGATGCATTTGGAAGTACAGTAGCGGTTTTACCATGTCCTTTAGATAATATATATCCTAAAAGTAATGTAAAGTTAGCAAATGATATAGTAGATAATAAAGGGTGCTTAGTAAGCGAATATCCATTAGGAAGTAATATACATAAAAGCAATTTTATAAGAAGGAATAGACTTCAAAGTGGATTAAGCAATGCTTTAATAGTATGTGAGACAAATGAAAATTCTGGTACAAATCATACCATTAATTTTTGCATAAATCAAAATAGGATTTTATCTTGTATAAATATTAAGCGAAATGTAGAGATTATAGATAATAAAAATTGTATAGTTATAAATGATGAATGTGATATAAATAAGCTTAAAGAAAAAATAGAAAATGGTAATAAAAATTATATAGATAATGGTAAGCAACTAGTATTTAAATTATAAAAGTTATCTAAATAAAAACTAGAGAGGGCGTTTACCTCTCTAGTTATATTAAAGAAAAATTACTATAGTCTATCAAGACCTTGTTTTAAATCTGCTATTATATCATCACAATCTTCTAACCCAACAGATATTCTAATTAATCCATCTGAAATTCCTGCTGCAGCTCTTTCTTCTGGAGTATATGGAGAATGAGTCATTGAAGCTGGATGTTGAATTAATGTTTCACAGTCCCCTAAACTAACAGCAAGAGTGCATAATTCTAAAGAATTTAATAATTTCTTACCTGCTTCTAATCCACCCTTAACTTCAAAGGCTATCATACCACCAGGCATATCCATTTGTTTTTTAGCTAGTTCATATTGAGGGAAGCTTTTAAGTCCTGGATAATTTACTTTTATAACATTTTCATGAGTTTCTAAAAATTCTGCAACTTTCATAGCATTTTGAGTATGTCTATCCATTCTAATTTGTAAAGTTTTCATACCTCTAAGTATTAAATAAGCATCGAATGGGCTTAAAACAGCACCAGTCATATCTTTAACTCCAAATAATCTTACTTGATTTATAAAGTCTTGTTTACCAACTACAAAACCAGCTATAACATCTCCGTGACCGTTTAAGTATTTAGTAGCTGAATGAACAACTACATCTGCACCTAATTCTAGAGGTCTTTGTATGTATGGAGTACAGAATGTATTATCTACTATGACTATACAATTTTTAACTTCATGTGCAATATTAGATATAGTTTCAATATCCATTATCTTTAAATCTGGATTTGCTGGAGTTTCTAAATAAACAACTCTAGTATTTTCTCTCATAGCAGATTTAACTTCGTCTATATTAGATGCATCTACGAAAGTTACATCTACACCATATCTACTTATACCATGATTTAGTAATGCAAATGTACAACCGTATAATGTTTTTGAAGCAACAACATGATCTCCTGCTTTTAAAGCAGTCCAAAGAGCAGAACTTATAGCACCTATTCCAGAAGCTGTTGACATACAAGCTTCTCCATTTTCAAGTAAAGCCATTTTCTCTTCTAATTGAGAATTTGTAGGATTTCCTAATCTAGAATATATGTATCCACCTTCTTCAAGAGCAAATCTTCTACCACCTTGTTCAGCACTATCAAATACAAAAGTTGATGTTTGGAATATTGGTGTAGTTAAAGCACCAGATACTGGATCTTTATGATGTCCTCCGTGAATAGCTTTTGTAGCAAATTTTTTCCCTCTTAAGTTTTCCATAGTAATTCCCTCCTAAATTTGATTAAATAGTAGTGTCTTACAATTTTCTTGAAAACGTTTTGTTAAGTTTTCAACATCAATATAACACTAAAAAAAATTTTTGTAAACAATATGGAATAAAATAGTAAGATTTCTATAATTTAAAATATTTAGATATAATGAAAATTAAAGAAATTTGATACCATTATTTGATAAATTAAAAACCATTAGTATAAAATAGTTGGATACAAAATTGTAAATTTTATCATGTGGTTTTTTACAAATAAGTGCTATATAATTAAATGTAGAACAATTATAGACAATAAAAGACAGAACGGGGGAATTTTTTATGCCGAAAAAGAACAATATAAACTTTGGTTCTAAGAAAAAAGGTCGCGTTGATGTTAAAAAAGTAGCATTAGTTTCAGTAGCATCAATAGTCATAATATTTGGAGGCTATAAGTTAGTCGGAGCGACAGCATCATTTATAGCTGAACAAAAGCAAGAAAAAATTGAAATGCAAAAAAAGGCTGAGGCAGAAAGATTAGCAGCTGAGAAGAAGCGTAAAGAAGAAGAAGAAGCTAAAAAGAGAATGGTCGGAGTTAATCATGAAGGTAAAAAATATACTTATGATGCATTAAAAGTGGCTGACAAATTAAAGAAATACGATTATAGCAACAATGGAGAAAAAGTAGTATTTTTAACTTTTGATGATGGAACATCAACAACAGTTACTCCACAAATATTAAAAATATTAGATGAGTACGGAGTTAAAGCAACATTTTTCTTGACAGGAGAAAATATTGAACGTGGTGGATCAAAAGCTAAAGAACTTATAAAAGAAGAATTTGATAAGGGTCATGCAATAGCTAATCACTCTTATAGCCATGATTATAAAATACTTTATCCTAATAGAGTTTTAAATTTAGATAATTTTAAAGGTGACTTTGCAAAAACTGATAAGATATTAAAGGATACTTTAGGTCCAAACTTCTCAACAAGAGTTATAAGATGTCCAGGTGGACATATGTCATGGAAAGGTATGGAACCATTAGATCAGTATTTAAACGAAAATAAAATGGCATCTATAGACTGGAATGCTTTAAGTGGAGATGCAGAAGGTGGAAGAAAAACTCCAGCTCAATTAGTAGAATATGCTAAAAAGACAGCACAAGGTAAAGAAATGGTAGTTGTATTAATGCATGATACATATGGAAAAGAAGCTACTGCAAAAGCATTACCTCAAATAATAGAATATTTCAAATCAAATGGATATGAATTTAAAACATTATCTTAATTTTATAAAAAGCCTACAGGTATTTATTACCTTGTAGGCTTTTTTATTATGTTAAAATTAGCATCTGAATAATTAAAATTATTGGAACTCCTATTTTAAACTTGTTTTTTTGCGTTTTATGGTGGAATCTATACATTCCAATTAATATACCTAAACTGCCACCTACTAATGATAGCATCATAAGAGTATTTTCGCTTATTCTATATTCATGATTTATGGCCTTTTTCTTATCTATATACATTGAATAAAAAGAAGCTATATTTATAATTAACATATAAAATAAAAATAAATTTTCCATATATAATCCTTTCTTTTTAATTAAAATATTAATAATCGTAAATGAATATAATAACTTATATACTATAAAAATATATTATACATTAGTATAATATTAACATAGAATAAATAAAAAGGAAGTGTAAAACATGACTAAAATAAAAGATGTAACCACATTAGTTAAAACTAAATTTGTAGGGCTTTATGATGTTGAATATGAAAATAAAAATAATGACATAAGACACTGGATGGTAGCATCAAGAAAAGATGAAAATAATTTAAAGGAAATATATATAAACGATAAAGAAGATAAAATAGATGCAGTAGTAATAGCAGCATATCATAAAAGCGAAAAGAAGTTAGTACTTATAAAACAATTTAGAGTACCTATAAATAGTTATATATATGAACTTCCAGCAGGACTTGTGGATAATGAAGAGGGTATAGAAAAAGCGGTAAAAAGAGAATTAAAAGAGGAAACAGGTCTAGAACTTATAAGTATAAATAATATAAATAGTAATGATAAATTATATTTATCTCCAGGAATGACTGATGAATCAGTAGCATTTGTATATTGTTTATGTGATGGCAATTTAAGTAAAGAATTTTTAGAAGAAGATGAAGATATAGAAGCATTTTTAGTATCAAAGGAAGAAGCTAAAGAAATAATAAACGGAAGAGAAAAAATAGATATAAAATCATATCTACTACTTCAAATGTTTATAAACTTAGGTGAAAAACTATTTCATTAATTATATTATATAAATACTAAATATATATATATGATAACCGTATTATTTAATGTACGGTTTTTTATATATAAGTAAGTAGGGAGATTTAGTATGAATGTTAACCAAATAGTTATGATAGAGCTTTTAAATGCTATAAGCAAATCTAATTCAAAAAATAAAGCTTGTACAAACAATAATTCAAATGTATTTGATTTTGTATTACAAAGTACATTTAATAGTATACTTAATGATAGTCCAACATGTAGCTGTAGTTGTAGCTGTAGTAATGAGAATCAAAATAAACTTAATGGTTTAGATACACTTTTAAGTAATGTTAACGTAAGTAAAGTTAATAATAGTAGTAATATAAATAATGCTCAAAAAAGTAATAATAAGATGGATGATGCAATAAAATTGCTAGAAAGCCAAATAGGAAAGCCATATGTATGGGGGGCAACAGGACCAAAATCTTTTGATTGTTCTGGGCTAGTTCAATATGTTTATAAAAATGCACTAGGTAAAGATATACCTCGAGTATCCTATGAACAAAGTAAGTTTGGCAAAGCTATTGACAAAAAGGATTTACAAGTCGGAGATTTAATATTTTTCGATACTATGAATAAAGGCAGAGTTAGTCATGTGGGAATGTATGTAGGAAATGGTGAATTTATACATGCATCTAATCCAAAAGATGGAGTTAAAAAATCTAAACTAACAGGTTATTACGAAAAACACTATAGAGGAGCCAGAAGACCATAGAATTAATTACCTATAAAATAAGTTAAGATGTATCATAAGTTTATGATATAGCTTAACTTATTTTATAGGCAGATATTCTTAAGATTAAGTAAGTGATTTTTTTTATAGTATAAATATATATATTTATGGGATTTATATTTATATATTATAAAATAATAGAAATAAATACTAAAATATAAGGAGCAAATTATGATTAATGAAAATATACTATCTACAATAGGAAATACTCCTATGATAAAACTTAACAATATAGGTAATAAAAATATATATGTAAAACTAGAAAAATACAACCCAGGAGGAAGTATAAAAGATAGAGCTGTTTTAAATATGATAAAAGGGCTAGAAGAAAGAAATATATTAAAAAATGGAAGTGTATTGGTAGAAGCTACAAGTGGGAATACAGGTATAGCTCTATCAATGGTAGGAGCTTTAAAAGGATACGAAGTTATAATAGTAATGCCAGACACTATGAGTGAAGAAAGAAGGACACTTATGAAATGTTATGGTGCCAAATTAATATTAACAGATGGCAAGCTAGGTATGGATGGTGCTATAAATAAAGCTAAAGAGTTAATAGAAAATAATGAAAACTATATAAGTTTAAATCAATTTGAAAATGAAGATAATCCATATGCTCATTACAATACAACAGCAGTTGAAATATTAAATGATGTTAAAGATATAGACATTTTTGCTTGTGGTGTAGGGACAGGAGGAACATTGACAGGAATAGGAAGATACCTAAAAGAAAAAAATAAAGACATTAAGGTGGTAGCATTAGAGCCAAAAAGTTCACCTGTAATATCTAAAAATATTAAAGGACCTCATAAAATTCAAGGTATAGGAGCAGGATTTATACCTAAAAATTATGACGATAGTATAGTAGATGAGGTTATTACAGTAAGTGATGAAGAGGCTTATGAAGGAGTAAGATTAATGGCTAAAAAAGAAGGGATATTAGTAGGAATATCATCAGGTGCAAATGTTTATGGTGCACTAGAATTATCAAAGAGATTTCCTAATAAGAAAATAGTTACAGTATCACCAGATGGGTTAGATAAATATATGTCTTTGAATATATTTAATTAAATCATAGAGGGATGATTATATGTTTGAGAAAATTAAAGCAGATATTGAGTATATAATGGAGAATGATCCAGCAGCAAGAAGCAAAACAGAGGTATTTTTACTTTATCCATCTATACATGCAAGGATAGGGCATAGTATTTCTCATTTTTTATATAGTCATAAGAGATTTTTTTTAGCAAGGTTAGTATCACAAATCTCAAGATTTTTAACAGGTATAGAAATACATCCTGGGGCTAAATTAGGTGGAGGAATACTTATAGATCATGGTATGGGGGTAGTTATTGGAGAAACTGCTGAGGTTGGAAGTAGAGTAACTATATATCATGGAACAACTTTAGGTGGAACAGGAAAAGAAAAGGGAAAAAGACATCCAACTGTTGGTGATAATGTAATAATTGGGGCAGGAGCCAAAGTTTTAGGTCCTATCAATATAGGATCAAATTCAAAAATAGGATCAAATGCAGTTGTTTTAAAAGATGTACCAAATGGAGCTACAGTTGTTGGAATACCTGGTAAAGTAGTGAAGATAAAAAAATTTTAAAAAGTAACATAATATATCTAAAACATGTTATTATATATTATAAAGTTAAAAATTAAGGATGGATGATTTTATGCATTTTACATATATAATAAGATGTAGAGATAATTCTTTATACACAGGGTATACAACCGATATAATAAGACGTATAAAAGAACATGAAAAAGGTATAAATTCTAAATATACACGGTCAAGGGGTTTTTTAAAACTAGAAGTATGTTTTGTAAGTGATACGAAAAGTAAAGCTATGAAATTAGAAAGTTATATAAAAAAACTTTCGAGAAATAAAAAGCTTTGGCTAATAGAAAATAATGAAGAGTTTGTAAATGAATTAGAAGATAAAGAAGAATATAAAATATATAAAGAGGAAGCTTTAAAATAATCAAGCTTCCTCTTTATATATTTTATATTAATTTTTATAAGGGATCTTCTTAGGAGGCATATATTTTTCTTTTACTTTTTTACCAGGAGCTTCATATCCTTTAGGTCCCATTTCACCTTTAGGACCAGCAGGTCCCATAGGACCCATTTCACCTTTAGGACCAGCAGGTCCCATAGATCCCATTTCACCTTTAGGACCAGCAGGTCCCATAGATCCCATTTCACCTTTAAGTCCAGCAGGTCCCATAGATCCCATTTCACCTTTAGGACCAGCAGGTCCCATAGATCCCATTTCACCTTTAAGTCCAGCAGGTCCCATAGATCCCATTTCACCTTTAGATCCAGAAGGTCCCATAGGTCCCATCTCACCTTTAGGTCCAGAAGGTCCCATAGGTCCCATTTCACCTTTAGGACCAGCAGGCCCCATAGGTCCCATTTCACCCTTAGGTACTTGTACACCTATACTCAAATTTGTACCACATAGAGGATTAACATAGGTTTCTTTACCAAAATCTATATATTGAATGGCATTAAGTTTTACGTATATAGGTCCCTTACCGGATGGAGTTTTACCAACAACTCCGCAACTATTTACATCACATATACAAAGTCTTAATATACAATTATTATCTACTAACTTTAATCCAACAATCCTTCCTATACAATTACATAATATATGAAATATTTCACAGTTGCACAAATCGACAGGATATACAAACATAGGGGACATTTTTAAATTTGCACCCTTATCTTTTTTATATTCTTTTTCACAATGGCAATCATCTAAATCATAGTACTTTTTACACTTCTTAGTTTTATTCATACAATCTTTATGCATACAAACACCCCATGTCAAATATTTTAATTTAGTAGTAATACTACATAATATACATATATGATAAAAACATTTAAAAGGAAACAATAAGTCACCAAAATAAGTAAAATATATATACAATAAGTGATGGGAAAATATAAGAGATATTCATTTTATCAAGCATTTTAAATAAGTCACCCTTAAGAAATTTAATACATATAATGATGTAAGGTGTCGTATAGATACTTTAATTAATAAAAGGAGGCTTATTTTGTGAACTCTGAAGAGAAAAATAATAGAATAGAAGGTTATGAAGACTATGAAGATTATATGTTAATGGATAGCATTTCTAAAAGATCTCCTTTTTACAATTTGAACAAGAGTGTTGAAAGAAAGTACAACAAAAATTGTAAAGAAGAAGAAAAATATAATAAAAAGTCAGACGAGAGTAGTGATAACTGCGAAGTAACCGAATCAAATAACAGTACTAAAAGTAATGTAAATCAAAATGATAAAGAAGAAAAAGAGAACAATAAAAAGTCAATCGAGAGTAGCAATAGATATAAAGCAACAGGCTTGCATAACAATACTAGAATTAATGGTAATAAAAATCATAAAGGAGAAGAGCACAACAAAAAGTCAGGCAAGAAAATTAACACAAACAAGTTGGTAGAATTATTACTACAATATATTAATAATAATAAAATTAATCCATTAACCATAATGAGTTTAGATGAAAATATATATTCAAAATCTAATTTAGAAGGTGTAAATGTATTAGATGGTTTATTATCAAATATGTTAATGAGTGATTATAAACTAAACGAAAGTAATAATAATTCAATTGGCGAAATTATAAAACTAATGAATGGAGGAATATCAAAAATGGAACCAGATTATGGAAATGAAAAAAGTAATAAAAATAATGAAGATATAAATGAAAATTTAAAAAGAATACTAGAAAGCGTAAATATAGATGAATTAAAACAAGAAGTAGAAGGAAAATCTATGGAAGAAATTATAGAAATGGCTAAAAAAGTATCATCAAGTATAAACTTCGATAATAGACAAAATGAAGAAAATAAATCAAATGTGAATAATGATGTAAGTGATATATTAGAAGATGCAGATATAAATAAACTAAAGCAAGAAGTAGAAGGAAAGTCTATGGAAGAAATTGTAGAAATGGCTAAAAAAATAGCATCAAATATAGATTTTGATGATGTACAAAATGATAAAAGCAAACCAAATATGAATAATGATATAAGTAATATATTAGAAGACATAGATATAAATAAACTAAAGCAAGAAGTAGAAGGAAAGTCTATGGAAGAAATTATGGGAATGATAAAAAAGATATCTAAAAAATAATTGCATATATAAATAAGACACCTATAATATTATAGGTGTCTTTTATTAATTAATATATATTATAAGTTATATTATCTTAGCAATGATCATGTCCTTTTTTGTTACAGAAGAATAAAAGGATTATTATTATAAATATAAAGCATTTATTATTATCATCGCAGTCGAAGTCGCAGTTAAATCCATTGTTACAAAGTAATAAAAGTAATATTATTAAAAAGTTATCATCACAAAAACAATTATTTTTTCCAAACATATTAAAACCTCCATTATATTTTTACTTAAGATTTAAATTAAAAGATATAATTTTTTATATCTAATAAATAATATGTACTAAATACAGGAAAAGTTACTAATTTCGACAAAAAAATAGAGTGAATTAGTTATGTAATTAAATCAATTAAAAATATAAAAAATTGTATATAAAAGGCACCTATGATATAATAGGAGCCTTTTTTTAATTAATAGATATTATAAGTTATATTATCTTAACAATGATCATGTCTTTTTTTGTTACAGCAGAATAAAAGAATTATTATTATAAATATAAAGAATACATTTCTATCGTTGCATTTATCATGGTGATCACATTCATTATGGTGATTACATTCATTATGATGATCGCAGTCCAATCCATCGTTACAAAGTAATAAAAGTAATATTATTAAAAAATTATCATTACAAAAAATATTATTTCCAAACATATTAAAACCTCCATTATATTTTTACTTAAGATTTAAATTAAAAGATATATTTTCATATATCTAATAAATAATATGTATAAAACACAGAAAAAGTTACTAATTTCGACAAAGTGATTGGAGTAAATTAATGAATTATGTAATTAATTTAAATAAAAAATAAATATATATATAAATGAGGCACCTATAATAGGTGCCTTTTGTTAATTAATATATATTATAACTTACATTATCTTAAGCAATTACCATGTCCTTTTTTATTACAGAAGAATAAAATGATTATTATAAATATAAAGAATTCGTTATTATTACATCTTCTATTGTTATCTTCACAATTGTCTCCATCATGGCCTCTACCGTGACCGCAGCCAAATCCATCGTTACAAAGTAATAAAAGTAATATTATTAAAAAGTTATCATCACAAAAACCATTATTTCTTCCAAATCCATTAAAGTCGTTTCCAAACATATTAAAACCTCCACTATATTTTTATTATTTAAGATTTAAATCAAAAGATATATTTTCATATATCTAATAAATAATATGTACTAAATACAGAAAAAGTTACTAATTTCGACAAAAATATTTAAAATTATACAAAAAGTATTTAACAAATTACTAATATATAAATTAAGCTTAGTAAAAAAGCAAAAGTCGAATTTATTGTATTTCAACATAAAACGAAAATATATAAAAAGGAAAGATAACAGCATTACTTGGAATAAATGATGTGGGTAAATCAATAATATTAAAATATATAAGTGGTCTTACTAAAACAGACAAAGATGAAACACTATGTAGTTAAGATTAAATTTTAATATGAAGATAAATTCATATTAAATATATCAATTTATTGACAATAAATATGTTATATTGGTTATAATTATATGATAGGTAAAAAATAATCATCTATTAGAAGGTAAATTTAATTAGGAGGAATCACAAAGTAAATGAAAGTTGAATGGAATAACAAATATACTACTATATCGGTGTATGCGATTATAGTTATATGCTGTAGTTTATTGTTTTTTAATATATTAGACAAACTACCAGCATTTACTGAAAACTTAAGTTGGGTTATGTCAACATTACAACCTTTTGTTATAGGATTTGTAATAGCATATTTACTTAACTTTATACTAGTATTTTTTGAAGAAAAAATTTTAGTGTTTGATTCAATTAAAAACATGAAACAAAAAGGTAAAAGAGCTATAAGTTTATTATTAACTTACACAACAGCTTTTATAATACTTTATTTATTTATACAATTTGTGTTACCACAGTTAGTAGACAGTGTGGTAGGACTTGTTAATGACATACCAACATATGTAAATAATGTAACTGTATTCATAGAAAGTCTAACTAAAAATATAGATTTAAACAATGAATATATGACTATAGCTGTAGGTAAGTGGAACGAATTTATAGACTATACTATAAAAATAATATCTAATTTAATTCCGGTACTTGGAGGCATGTTAAAAACTACTGCATCAGGTGTTTGGAATATAGTATTAGGCTTAATAATATCTATTTATATGTTAATAGATAAGGAAAAGTTCTGTGGACTTAGCAAAAAAGTAACTTATGCGATATTTAATAAAGCACGTGCTGACAAAGCTATTGAGTTAACAAATAGAGCTAATGATACATTTGGTAAGTTTTTAAGTGGAAAGATAATAGATTCAGCTATAATAGGTGTATTAACTTTCATTGTACTTACAATATTTAAAATGCCATATACATTACTTATATCAGTAATAATAGGTATAACTAACATAATACCATTCTTTGGGCCGTTCTTTGGAGCTATACCTTCAGTTATAATAATAATGTTTGTATCTCCAATTAAAGCATTATGGTTTATATTAATAATAATTATTATACAACAATTAGATGGTAATGTAATAGGACCTAAGATATTAGGAGATTCAATAGGAATATCAGCATTTTGGATATTATTCTCATTATTAGTAGCAGGAAAGTTATTAGGATTAGTTGGAATGATAATAGGCGTTCCTTTATTTGCTTGGCTATACTCTATAGTAAAAGAGATAGTGGAATATAGATTAAAGAAAAAAGGGCTGCCAGAAGATACAGAAAAATATATGTAATGCAAAGAGGCTGTTGTAGAATGATTAAATCTAATCATTTTGCAACAGCCTCTTAAATGTTATAAATTCTGAGAGTAACGTAATAACATTTATATTATTGACAAAAAGAATATAAATATACATAAAAAAATAATTTACTTGATTGAGTCAATTATACATTGTATAATGGAGGAAAAGCTTATTTTATATAAGAGTACTTAGCTATAAATTATTAATCATAATAATCACATCATTAGGAGGAAAAGTCTTATGAGTAGGGAGTTAGAATTAGAAGACAACGAAATAGTAAGAGCTAGTATGAAGTGTTATAGGAAAGTAAGCAATACTGAATTAGTATTAAATTTTTTAACCAATATGTTTGTAGCGAGTCAATCACTAGTTGCAGCAGGAGAAATCGTTAATGAATACATAGTTACATTAACAGATAAAAATTTATACTTAGAAGGAATATATCATGTACCATTAGGGGGATTATCCGAGGTAAACAATTTATCAAAGATACCCTTAAAAAATGTTGAGGATTTTATTGTAGAAGAAAAGGGGAAAGAAGAGTTAGTTACAATATTAGTAAGTAAAGGTAAAAATTTAAAATTAATACGTAAAAACAATGGTTGGACAAATGATGCTATGAAGATTAAAGAGCTATATTTTTAATATAAAAAAGAGCTATCTAATATTAGATGGCTCTTTTTTATGATTTATAATTATGATATAATAAGACAAAATTAAAATATATAAAGAAAGGAAGAGTTATGGCAGAAATAACTATAAAACTTACAAGAGATAATTTTAATTTTAGATTTAAGCAGTATGAAGGAATGTTTTTTAATGCAAGTATAAATGAAGGTAATGAAGTTGTAAGATACAAAATAACTAAAGATAAAGAAGGAAAAGAACTTAAGGAATTTGGTAATACACATATAAAAGTAAATCATATGTTGTATATACCTCAAATTGAAGCATATATAGATTTAAAAACATTAAAATAGAAAATACCCCACTTAAAGTAAATCAAGTGGGGTATTTTCTATTTTAGATAAACATTCTATAAACTAAAAGTATTATAAATATCACAAGTGCTATCTTAAAGACTAATCCACCTAAAAACTTAATTGCTTTTATAGTAATACCAATTAATACAATAGCCATAACTATTTTAAAAATTAAATCTATATTCATAAAATCACTCCTACTTACTAAGTTATAAATATTTATTAAAAAGCATTATAATGTTAATACATAAATGAACAAGCCACTTAAACTCATAATAAATATCATTTATACATAAATTAGATAAGATATTAGTATGCATGGCTATATACTACATAAAAATTAATTAAATATATCTACTATTACAATATTATTACAGAAAGACAAAAAATTAGCTAAAAATTGTAAGTTTGTTATATAATATATAATTATTAAAACAGATTACTAAAATAAAAGTAAAGTTTAAATAGGGAGTTAAATATGAGAAGTACAAAATTTTCAATACAAAATATAAAAAATATTCCAAAAGACCCAGCAATACATCATACTAAAGCAAGTTTGCTTGAGAAAATGGGTAAAATAGATAAAGCTATAGAAGTATATATAAAATCTGCAGAAGAAGGATATGTAAAATCTCAATATGCATTAGGTAATATATTTGAATCTAGAGGTCAATACAATGAAGCAGAAAAGTGGTATTCTATGGCATTTAGGAATGGACAAGAAGAAGCTGCTCTTAATCTAGGCAATATATATTTTATATCTAATGCTTATGAATATTCACTTTATTGGTATGAAAAATTGGCTACTTTAGGAGATTTACAAGCTCAAAACAATTTAGGAGTTGTTCATTATAAGCTTAAAGATTATATAAGATGTGAAAAGTGGTTAAAAGAAGCAGCTAAAGGTAATTTTGGTTTAGCTTGCTTTAATCTAGGTATACTTTATGAAAAATTAGGAAAAAAAGAAGAATCTATTGAATATTATAAGAAGGGTTCAGTATTATTAAATGAAGAATCTAAGTATAATTTAGCGATAATAAACTATATAGATGGTGATGATAAGTCAGCAATAAGCTTATATAAACATTTACATAAAGTAGGAAATTTAAAAGGATGTTTTAATATAGGCCTTATAATGGAGATTAATGAAGAATTTGAAGAGGCCGAAAGATATTATATAAAAAGTGCTGACAAAGGTTGTACAAAGTCTCAATATAGATTGGCATATATATATGATAGAGATGAAGATGATAAAAATGCTATAGAGTATTATGAAGAAAGTATAAAAAATGGATGTGCTTTAGCAAGCTATAGATTAGGAAACTTATATAATAGAAATAATGATATAGAAAATGCTAAAAAGTATTATGAGATAGCATCAAATTCAGATATAATAGAAGCTAAAAATAATTTAGCAGGTTTATATTTTGAAGAAGAGGATTATGAAACAGCGAAAAAGTATTATGAGGAATGTATAGAAGTAGGATTAATAGAATCTATTGAGAATATGGGTGATTTATATCATAAGATAAATGATATAGACAGTGCCATATCTTGTTATAGAAAAATAGAAAATAAGTTATCATGTCAAGTTAAGCTTGGGAAGATATATGAAGATAAGTGTGATTTTGAGAAAGCTTTAATGTGGTATAAAAGAGCTAGTGAAAATCAAGATGTAGAATCTAGCTATAAAGCAGGATGTATATATGAAGCTAATAATGATATAGAAAATGCTAAGAAGTATTTTAATATTGCCATATTAAAAAATCACATAAATTCAAGAATACATTTAGGTAGAATATACTTTGCAGAAGAAAATTATGAAGAAGCAAAGAAAATGTTTGAAACACCAGCGAATGATTCAAATATATATTCACAACACATGCTAGGTCTTATATATGATATTTTCTATAAAGACTATACAAATTCAAAGTATTGGTACGAAAAGGCTAGAAACCAAAAGTGCGAAGAATCTATATATAACTTAGGGCAATTAAGTTTAAAATTAAATGAAGATGAAGAAGCTAAAAAATACTATAAAGAAGGTTTTAATTTAGGAAATAAAAAATGTGAATACATGCTAGCTGGTATATATTATAAGAAAAGTTTAGATATGTATAAAAGTCTAGCAGAAGAAGAATATGATAATTCTAAGCAAATATTAAAGACAATGCCAGATCTGAGCATAAACTTTGATGAAGTACTTACTCCGCCATTTAAAGAAATTGATTTAAATGAGGAAGAAGAAGAATATGTACCAATATATATATTAGAAAAAGATGAGAATTTAAAATTACAATTTGAAAAACCATTAGAAGAAATGATAATAGATAAATAATAGAAGAAAATACCTCAAAGTAAAATATATTACTTTGAGGTATTTTTACCTTGAAACTAAATATATCATATATATAAAATATGTAGTTATTAAAAATAAACTTTCGTACTTTGTTATTTCTTTATCTTGAACAACAAATATATAAGAAAGTATTATAGCGCATATCATAAATATACTATCCAATATTAGTGCAGGCTCTAGAGATAAAGGAGAGATAAATGCTGATGCACCTAAAATAAATAAAATATTAAATATATTAGAACCAATTACATTCCCAACAGCAATATCGTTTTCACCTTTAGTGGCTGCAATAACAGATGTAATAAATTCTGGTAAAGAAGTACCAAGTGCTACAACTGAGATACCAATTAAGTGATCACTTACGCCAAAGGAATAAGCTATATTAGTTGCACAACTTACAACCATTTTCCCACCAATTATAATAGCTATAAGACCAACTCCTGAAATTAATAAAGACTTAGCTAAAGAATTATCTATAGATATAGAGGCTATATTTGTATTTGCTTCTAAAAATTCATAACTTTCTTTTAGTGACAAGTTTCTATTTCTTAATGCTTCTTTTATCATATCATATAAAAATAGTAAAAATAACAATAAAAGTATCATACCATCAATACGACTTATAGTTAAGTCTATTGACAAGTATAAAGCTATCATAGAGGTAATTATAAGTATTGGCATCTCCTTTTTTACTATTGATTTTCTAACCTGTAAATTTTTAATAAAAGCAGTTGTACCTAAAACCATCAATATATTAAATATATTAGAGCCAATAATATTTCCTAGAGATAAACCATTTTGATTATCTATAGAAGCTATTATACTAACTGAAACTTCAGGTAATGATGTACCAAAAGCTACAATAGTAAGTCCAATTAAAATTGGAGGAATTTTTAGTATAGTGGCAATATCTGATGAACCGTCAACAAAGTAGATAGCCCCTTTTATAAGCAGTAAAAAACCGAAAATTAGTAATATGTAATTCATACAATTACCTCCCAAAAATAAATAAGTAAATATAAGTTCACGCAACTTTATAATAAAAAACCTCCAAGGTAGAGCATGTCTGCCTCGAAGGTCTTGATTTATAAAAAACTTGTTAATCAAGTTATTTTACAAGGGTTCTATAATATATGAAAATTATATTATAGAATATATTAAAATTAATTGTTATATTATAATAGCTTATTTCTAGACATAAAGAATGTAACAACTAAGCAAATTAAAGCAGTAATAACCATTACAATCCAAAATCCATTAATATGATTTGCATAAGGAATACCTCCAACGTTCATTCCAAAGAAACCAGATACAATAGTAGGTATAGTAGTTATAAGAGTAACAGATGTTAAAAACTGCATAACATTATTTTGATTATTACTAATAATAGCACTAAAAGCATCCATAATTCTACTTAATATATCTCCATATATAGTGGCCATCTCTAAAGCCTGTTTATTTTCAACTATAACATCTTCTAGCAAATCTTCATCGTCAGAGTATTTTTTTATACTAGTAGTACGAACCATTTTATTTAAAACTAGTTCTATAGCTTTTAAAGAAGTAGAAAAATAAACTAATGATTTTTCAAGTTCTAGAAGCTGTATAAGTTCTTTATTTTTCATAGATTTAGTAACTTCTTTTTCTATAACGGTAGTTATTTTATTTATTTTTCTTAGATAATATAAATAATAACTAGCATTTTTATGAAGAATTTGAAGTATAAACCTAGTTTTTTTATAAGTGTAAAATTCTTTTATATGGCCTACAATAAAATCATTTATAATTTTAGTTTGAGCAGAACATACAGTAAGTATTGCATTTTCACACATTATTATACCAATAGGAATAGTAGTATAATGAGTTGAATTTACATCACTTTCATCAACTGGGATATCAATAAGTATAAGTGTATGATTATCTTCGACATCTATTCTAGAGCGTTCCTCCTCATCAAGAGCAGATCTTACACTATCTTCATCTATATTTAATAAATCAACTATCTCACTTATTTCATTTTGATTAGGTTCAACAAGATTTATCCAACAGCCATTTTCAAATGAATTTAACTTTTCTAATTTGTTGTCAATAGTCTTATAGTATCTTATCATGGCAACACATCCTTTATTCAATTTTATATAAATCTTATCACTTAGTATTATTAATTAAATGACTGATTTATATAAGAAGATAAGTAAATTAGCCATTTAAAAGATAATAATAAGTGATGCTTTTTAAATCAATATCCCCCAAAGGACTTTGATCCATTTTCCATCACTCTCCTATTAAAAATAATATTAAAAATTTTATATCCTTTAAATAGGATACCTTGTTATCAAACATAAATCAAGTTTTCAGTTAAAAATATATTAAAAAAATAAAGAATATAGCATGATTTATTTGATTAATAATAAAAAATTGTAATATATAGGAAAAATTATTAAATATAATATAAGTAGATAATATTTTTAGAGGGGGAGGAAGTAATATGAGATATAGAGAAATCGGAAATACTGGTGAAAAAGTGTCTATATTAGGATTTGGGTGTATGAGGTTTCCATTAAAGGATAATAAAATAGACAAGAAAAAATCAAGGGAAATGCTTATATATGCAATAGATAACGGTATAAATTATATAGATACAGCATACCCATATCATAATGGAGAAAGTGAAATATTTGTAGGAGAAGTATTAAAAGATGGATATAGAGAAAAGGTTAAATTAGCGACAAAGCTACCTTCATGGCTAGTAAATAAAAGAGAAGATATGTATAAATATATATATGAACAATTAGAAAAATTACAAACTGACTATATAGACTTTTATTTAATACATAATCTAAATAAGAAAGATTATACTAGATTAAAGGAAAATGGGTTATTTGATTTTATAAAAGATATAAAAGAAAGAGGAATAGTAAAACATATTGGTTTTTCATTTCATGATACATTAGATGTATTTAAAGAAATAGTAGATGACTATGACTGGGAATTTGCCCAGATACAGTATAATTACATAGATGAAGATTATCAGGCAGGTACAGATGGACTTATGTATGCTCGAGAAAAAGGATTAGGTATAGTTATAATGGAACCGCTTCGAGGAGGAGCATTAGTAAATAATTTATCTAGTGATATAACAAATATAATTAATAATAGCTTAACTAGTAGAAATGCTGTAGGATGGGCTTTTAAGTTTTTATATGATAAGAAAGAGATAGATGTAGTTTTAAGTGGAATGTCAAGTTTAGAACAAGTTGTAGAGAATATAAATATAGCTTCTAAGGAAGGTATAAAAGAATCTATGAGTAAATATGAAAAAGAAACGATAAAAGAGCTTAGAGATATGTTTAAATCCAAAATAAGAGTAAATTGTACTGGATGTAAATATTGTATACCATGTCCAAACAGTGTTAAAATACCAAACTGCTTTGAATTATTAAATAATGCATTCATGTTTAATGATATAGGAAAAAATAAAGAACAATACAATATGTTTTTAGTAGGGTCGGGAAATGATGCAAAAAAATGTGTAGAATGTGGATTATGTGAAGAGAAATGTCCTCAACATATAAATATAATAGAAAAGTTAAAAGAAGTTAAAGATACATTTAAATGATAAAAATATATTAGTTTTAGAAAATAAAAATAGACTAACATATGTTAGTCTATTTTTATTTTAAATTTTTAGCTTTAGAATTAGGAAATAGCCCTAGATTTAGGAGTGTAAGAGCATTTAAATACAATTAAAGCTAAAATTTAATTATCTATAACTTAGAAGTTAATTCTCTTATAACCTCATCAACAGAAGATAATTTATCTACTTTGTAGGCATTTTCACCACAAAATAGCAATCCATTATCAACATCTCCTTTTACTGCATTTATAAGAGCTTCTGATATACAATAAGGAGTAGTTTTAGGATTACAAGGAATTAAACAATTATAGCATTTAGTTATTTTAGGTGATGATATAGAATTACGTTCTATAAATTTATTGTGTATTGCACGACCAGGCATTCCAACTGGACTTACAACTAAATTTATATTGTCTTTAGTAGAATTTATATAGGTTTGTTTAAATTCATAAGATGCATCACACTCATAAGTTGCAACAAATTTTGTACCTACTTGTACACCACTAGCACCTAGATTTATATATTTTAAAACATCATCAGCACTGAATATGCCGCCAGCGGCTACCACTGGTATTTCTTTATTATATTTAACACTATAAGCTTTGGTAATTTTTAGTATATCTACAAATTCTTTATCATAATTAATGCTATCTATATTTTCTAGTTCACTTTTTTTGTAACCTAAATGACCTCCAGCTTTTGGACCTTCAACTATTATTAAATCAGCTGTAGTTTTGTCTTTTTTGTCCCACATTTTTAGGATAACACTACAAGCTTTAGCAGTTGAGACTATTGGTGCAATTTTTACTTTAGAGCCTTTAATTAAAGAAGGTAATTTAATAGGAAGACCAGCCCCAGATATTATAAGGTCAACACCAGAGGAAATAGCTTCCTTTACATGTTCTTCGTAGTAGTTCATAGCTACCATTAGATTAACACCTATTATTCCTTTATTAGAATTTTCTTTAGCTTTTATTATATGACTTCTAAGGGCCGATAAGTTAGCTCTTAGAGGGTTATATTCAAAATCTTTTTCATCATAGCCAATTTGTACGCCAGATATAACTCCTATACCACCAGCACGACTTACAGCAGCTGCAAGGGAAGATCTAGATACTCCTATACCCATTCCACCTTGTATTATAGGAACTTTAGCTATTAAATCTCCAATTTTTAATGCTTTAATAAAAAACGCCTCCTTAATATAAAAAAATTATATCAAATATTAATACCAGGTACTAATAATATTATATAATAAATTGTAAGAAAATAACAAGTAAATTTTTAGAAAAATAAAGATATTGTATAATGATATATTATAAAAATTTAAAAAGGTTACAATATTTAAACTATAAATAAATAATAAAAAAGTACTATAATGTATACATAGTAAAAAATAGGAAAAACTAATGAATATACATGAAATTTCAAAATAAATTCATAAATACTTCATATATTAAAGATATAATATAAGCAAAGGAGTGATAGATATGGGTATAATACTTATAACAGCAGTAATAGTTTGTGTTATGTATGGATTAACATTCTTATCATGTTTAAGCGAGAATCACATACTAGATGATATAAACCAATAGACGACATAAAATAAAATATTAAATAGATATAGAATAAACATAAAAAAGAAGTTTGCTATAAAAATAGCAAACTTCTTTTTTATAAAAGACAAATTAAGTATAAATTAGATATAATAGTGGATAATTAGATAACAAAAATTAAAAAATATATAATACAAAGTAAAAAGGGAGACTTAATATGAAAACAATAGGTATAGTTACAGATGGATTATCCACATTAGAGGTCTTTTTAAACAACAATATAAAGATGATATTCAAAGACAAATTAAAAATAAACAATTATTTTTTTAATAATCTACAAAAAGGTCAAAAAATCGATGATGATATAATTCTTGTCATGCTTAGAGATAGGTCTATAAAACTAAAAAATTATATAGATGATAGCAAGAAAATAATAATAATAAATAGAAGTGTAAAGCAAAAAGATATATACAGACTGTTTTCACTACCTAAAAATATAGATGTGTTAGTTGTAAACGATAACAAGGAAACAATACTTGAAACTATATCCATGCTATACCACATAGGTATAAATCACTTAAATTTAATTCCCTATGATAAAGAAAAAGAATACAAGGATATTAAAGTTTGTGTAACTCCTGGTGAAACACACTTAGTTCCTGATTATATAGAAGAAGTAATTGATATAGGGCATAGATTTATAGACATATCTACATTTCTACAAATAATAACCAAACTAAAAATCGATGAAAAAGAAGTAACACAAAGACTAATAAAATACTCTGAAGAAGTTATTAGTATACATTCAGGAATAAATCATACCTATAAAAATCTTACAGTAGAAAATGATGAGCTAAAATCTATTATAAAGTTATCTAAAAATGGTATGATATTACTTTCAAATGAAGGTATTATAAAAGTCCTTAATGAAAGTGTGAAAAATATTTTAGATATAAAAGAAGATATAATAGGTAAAAACATTAAAAATTTAGATGATAAAGAATTAAAAGATATATTAAATAAAGATAAGACAAAAGATGATAATGTTATTAAATATAAAGATAAGTATATAACAATAAACAAGCACACAATAAATAGCTTTGGTAAAAATATAGGGTCATATTTTTGTATACAAGAGGTAACTTATATAAAAAAATTAGAACAAAATTTAAGTAAAGTTCTTAAAGATAAAGGTCAAGTAGCTAGATATACTTTTGATGATATTAAAACTAATTCTATAAATATGGAAAATACAAAAAAGTTAGCCAGAAAGATATCTAAATCAGATTATACAGTTTTAATAACTGGTGAAAGTGGAACTGGAAAAGAGTTGTTAGCTCAGTCTATACATAATGATTCAAATAGAAGTAAACAACCTTTTATAGCTATAAACTGTGCTGCTATGCCTGAAAATTTATTAGAAAGTGAGTTATTTGGATACGAAGAAGGAGCATTTACTGGTGCATTAAAAGGTGGTAAAAAAGGACTATTTGAACAAGCTCATAATGGAACTATATTTTTAGATGAAATAGGGGATATGCCTATGTATCTTCAAACAAAGTTACTTAGAGTACTTCAAGAAAATCAAATTATGCCAGTTGGAGGACAAAGCGTAATAGATATTGATGTTAGAGTAATAGCAGCAACAAATAGAGATTTGCTTAAAATGATAAAAGAAGAAAAGTTTAGGGCAGATTTATATTATAGAATAAATGTATTACCTATACACATACCTCCACTTAGAGAGAGAAAAGAAGATATAGATATGATGCTTAAACATTTTATAAAAAGAAAAATTAAGGTAAGTGAAGATGTAAAAATTATAATAAATGATTATGATTGGCCAGGTAATATAAGAGAGTTAAGAAATACAGCTATGTATATAGATACTATGGCATCAAAAGATGAAGTTACTACAAATGATTTACCTCATAATCTAACTAATATAAAAAAGGATTATAAAAAAGATATAGATTATATAAAAAATAGAACATCTTTAGAAAAGACAGTAAAGGTAATGAAATGTATCAAAAATCATAATGACTTAAATAAATCATTAGGAAGAAGTGCTATACTTAAAGAACTTATAAAAGAAGATATACTAATAAGTGAAGGTGAAATTAGACATATATTAGAAGTATTAAAAGGAAGAAATATTGTAGTATCAAAAAGTGGTAGGAAAGGAAGCGAATTAAGTCAAAAGGGAATAGAGGTGCTTAAGTTATTAAAATAGGCAGTTAAGTAGGCAGATTTAACTGCCTATTTAACCTATAAATATATTTTAACATTATGTATTATTTAATAAGTAAAGTAAAAGTTTTCCTAAAACAAATATTGAAAAAATTTTTATGATTATTGCTATTTTTCTATTGAAAATATTCATGAAACTAGACTAAATTAACTCATAAAATGAGTGTATACCTTTATTAGAAGAACATCTGAAAATGTATAAAATTAAAAAATATATTAAGTTAATGGACTTAAAAATTATACAAAATATCTAAATATAAAAAAATAAAATACAAATTTGGCATAGTGTTTGCTTAAAGTAATTGATGTACAAAAGATTATAGTTATAATCTAAAAATAATAGAAGAATTGGAGTGCATTAATTTATGACAAACAAAAAGCCTATAGTAGGTATATCAGGTAGCCTTATAATAGATGAAGGAGGAATGTTTCCAGGATACGAAAGAGCATATGTAAATAATGACTATGTTCAATCAGTCGCTATGTGTGGGGGTGTACCTTACATAGTTCCAATGGTTTATAATGATGAAATAATAAGAGAACAAGTAAAAAATATAGATGCTCTTATTTTATCTGGAGGGCATGATGTAAATCCCTTAAATTGGGGAGAAGAACCACATCAAAAATTAGGTGGAATACTACCTAAAAGAGATGCTTATGATTTTAAATTATTAAAATATGCCTTAGAAATGAAGAAGCCAATTTTAGGTATATGTAGAGGAGAACAAGTTATAAATGTATGTGAAGGAGGTAGCTTATATCAAGACTTATCTCTAATAGATGGATGTTATATAAAGCATAATCAAGGTCATTTATCAAATGTAGCTACACATACAGCCATAATAAGAGAAGGTACGAAGTTACATAATATATTAGGAGAAAGTGAGATACATGTTAATAGTTTTCACCATTTATCTGTAAATGAGTTAGCTAATGGATATATAGTTTGTGCAGAATCTAAAGATGGAGTAATTGAAGCTATAGAAAAAGAAGGAGAAGAATTTGTATTAGGAATTCAATGGCATCCAGAAATGATGACAAAGGATTATCCTATCATGCAAAAGCTATTTAAGGCATTAATAACAGAAGCAACTAAATAATTATAAATATATATTTTGGTGGAGGAAGACTATGGAAAGTAGTAAAAAATTAGGTTTTTGGAGTATAGTACTTCTAGGCATTAACTCAATCATAGGTTCAGGTATATTTGGATTGCCAGGAGAGGCATATAAAATGATAGGACCTGCAAGTATTGTTGTACTAGTATTTTGTACAGTACTTGCAGTATCTATAGCGCTTTGTTTTGCTGAGGCAGGAAGTTGGTTTGATGAAAATGGTGGACCATATCTTTATGCTAAGGAAGCGTTTGGTCAATTTATAGGTTTTGAAGTTGGATTTATGAAGTGGGCTATAGGTATGATAGCTTGGGCAGCTATGGCAAACTTTTTTGCAATAACGATTTCTACTGTTTGGCCTCAAGCAGCAGATCCATTTACTAAAAATGTTATAATAGGTGTAGTATTAATAGGTCTTGGAATAGTAAACATAATGGGTGTACAAGCATCAAAAGTTTTAAATGATATAATAACTATAGGTAAACTTGTTCCATTAATATTCTTTATAGTTGTAGGAATTTTCTTTGTAAAAGGTGGTAACTTTAAACCGTTTGTAATTGTACCATCTGGTGAAGCTACAACAACAGCATTTGTTGCAGCTGCAATATCATTATTTTATGCATTTACAGGATTTGAATCTTTGGCAGTTGCAGCAAAGGATATGGAAAATCCTAGGGAAAACGTTCCAAAAGCTTTAATTACAGTGATGGCAATAGTATCAATTGTATATGTGTTTGTTTTAGCTATAAGTGTTGGTGTATTAGGTCCTAAGTTAAGTGGAGCAGCAACACCTGTAGCAGATGCAGCTAAATCAATGGTAGGTAATATTGGAACTTATATAATAACAATAGGAACAGTAATATCTGTTGGTGGTATAAATATAGCAGCATCTTTCTTAACACCAAGATCAGGGGTTGCATTAGCTGAACAAGGATTAGTTCCAAAGTGCATAGCTAAAAATAATAAAAAAGGTGCTCCATATATAGCAATAATAATAACAGTTGTTGGAACTCTTTTAATAGCTTGGTCAGGTTCATTTAAATTTTTATTACAAATAAGTGTTATATCTAGATTTATACAATATATACCAACATGTATAGCAGTATTAGTATTTAGAAAGAAATATAAAGATAAGCAAGTAAGATTTAGAATACCAGGTGGAGCATTTGTACCAATATTTGCAGTATTAATTAGTTTATGGCTATTAATAGAAGCAGGAATTAGTGACCCTATGAAGATAGTATGGGGACTAGGTGGATTACTAATAGCTGTACCATTCTATTTCTATATGACTAAAGTGTATAAAGTTAAAAATGTTGAATAATAAATAGTATCTAGAATTAATATTTTAGAAATATAAAAAAGAACACTTTAGAGAATTACTAAAGTGTTCTTTTTATAAACTATTTATTAGCTTGTCTAGATTTGTTGTATTTTAATCTATCATGCTCATTTAAGAATTTCTTTCTAAGTCTTATAGCATCTGGAGTTATTTCAACTAACTCATCATCTTCTATAAATTCTAAAGCTTCTTCTAATGTGAATGTTCTAGCAGCTTGTAACTTAACTGCTTCATCAGTACCAGAAGCACGAACGTTAGTTAATTTCTTATTTTTACAAGGGTTAACAGTCATGTCATCTTTTCTAGAGTTCATACCTATTATCATACCTTCGTAAACTTCAACAGCAGGGTCAACAAACATTTGAGCTCTTTCGCTTAATGCATTAAGAGCATAAGCCATAGTAGTACCAGCTGTTTGAGCTATTAAAACTCCGTTAGTTCTTCCAGGTATTTCACCTTTATGTTCTTCATATCTCTCAAATGATCTAACTAAAGAACCTTCTCCACGAGTATCGTTTATGAATTCACTTCTGTATCCAAGTAATCCTCTTGTTGGAGCGATGAATGTTATTTTAACATAGTCACCTTCTATTTCCATAGCTTCCATCATTGCTTTTCTTAGGTTTAATTTATTTATTACAGTTCCTGAGTAAACTTCTGGACAGTTAACTATAACTCTTTCCATTGGCTCTAATAACTTACCATCTTCTTTTATAAATAAAACTTCTGGTTTAGAAACACCTATTTCGTATCCTTCACGTCTCATGTTTTCTAAAAGGATAGATAAGTGAAGCTCTCCACGTCCTGATACTCTGTATCCATCAGTTGTGTCTAATGGCTCAACTTTAAGACCAACATTAACTTCTAATTCTTTGTCTAATCTATCTTTTAAGTGTCTTGTAGTTACGAACTTACCACTTTTTCCGCAGAATGGAGAGTCATTAACTAAGAAGTTCATAGATAAAGTAGGTTCTTCTATGTGTATCATTTCCATTGGAATTGGATTGTCACTATCACATATAGTTTCACCTATAGATATATCACTTATACCAGCTATAACAACTATATCTCCAGCATAAGCTTCATCTTTTTCAACTTGGTTTAATCCTTCATAAACTGTAAGCTTAGATATTCTTCCTTTAGCTACTGAACCATCAGCTTTACATATAGAAACTTGAGAACCATTTTTTATAGTTCCTTTGTAAACTCTACCGATTCCAAGTCTACCTACATAGTCATCATAAGCAAGTGCAGATATTTGTAATTGAAGAGGTTCTTCACTGTAATCAGGGTATGCTTCAACATGTTCAACAACAGTTTCAAATAATGGAGCTAAGTTAGTACTTTCATCGTCCATTTCTTTCTTAGCTATACCTTGTTTAGCTATACCGTATATTATTGGGAATTCACATTGCTCATCAGTTGCGTTTAAGTCAACGAATAAGTCAAATACTTCATCAACAACTTCTTCAGCTCTTTGATCTTGCTTGTCTATCTTGTTTATGAAAAGTATTGGTCTAAGTCCAGCTTCTAAAGATTTTTGTAAAACGAATCTTGTTTGAGGCATTGGTCCTTCACTAGCATCAACTAGTAATATAACTGTATCAACAGTCTTTATAACACGTTCAACTTCAGAAGAGAAGTCACTATGTCCTGGTGTATCTACTATATTTATCTTGTAGTCCTTATAGTTTATAGAACAGTTTTTAGAATATATTGTTATACCTCTTTCTGCTTCAAGGTCATTACTATCCATTACACAGTCTTTAACTACTTCATTATCTCTAAATGTTCCAGATTGATGTAAGAAAGCATCAACTAAAGTTGACTTACCAGCATCAACGTGGGCTATAACCGCTATGTTTATTATTTTGTTTTTTGACATTGAATATGCTCCTTTCGCATTAAAATAACTTATTTAGTATAGCACAGTATAACTGTGTATACAAGATACTAAAACTTAAAATAAAAGTATAACAATGAATATATTTTATGTAAAAAAAAATAATTTAAAGTTAATTTTAAAGATAAAAAATAAAAGTTAGTTTTTTTATCTAAGGGAAAATGTTTGTGGTAAAGGGTAGATATGTATTAAAAATTTTGAATAGAATTTAGATTGCATTTTTTAGTTTAATGAAAATAACAATGAGGAAATCAATAAATACAAATAAAAAATATTAATTAAATGAAAAAATCCTACCTATTTATATAGGTAGGATTTTAATGTCTAAAATATGTCTAAAAATTATTATAATATAAATTTAAAAATCTTAGTTAATATTAAATTATTTTTTGAATATTCCAAATGGCTTACCAACAGGTAAAAATACTCTTCCAAAATGAGCATTCAGTACTGAAGCAGCAGAACCATAGAATGAGAATACTGCTATAAGCATTTCTGAGTATGCAGCAAATGTATGAGTTGCTTCTGACATTATACCGAATGAACTTAAAGTAAGCCCTATAAATAAGCAGTCTATAAGTACAAATATTATAAATAATACTTTATGTGTCTCCATTGCACCTATAGTCATATATAAAGTAAATATTAGGTAACCTAAGTATGCAAAACCTAATTGCTTAACATCTATAGTAGAAGCTAAAGCTTGTCCAAATACTCCATTTTGAATTAACCATACTAATCCAACTGAGTACCAGAAAAATGCATATCCACCAAATGCAGTAGCTCCAAATGTATTGTTATGTTTAAAATCGTTTATACTTGCCATTAATTGGGCAGATGCTCCTAAAAATATTGCCCATGGGATAACAAAAGATACACCAGAAGTTAATCCTAACTTTTGAGATGATGCAACTAATGTTATCATTGCTAATCCAAAAAGCCCTAATGCTGAAGGATCAGCAGTTACAACTTTAACTTTAGTTTCGTTCATGATTTCCTCCAAAAAAATTTATTTATAATTATATAAGTTCATCTTTGTATACAATATACTTTATTCATAACAAAGACTAAACTATAATAACATCTTTATTGACAAAAACGCAAGAGAAAATTCAAAAAAATTCAAATTGAATAAAATTTATAAAAATATACAAATGTTTACTGTATATTTTTATAGGGTAATAATAATTTAAAATAATTAATTAAATAAGGAGAATGAAAATGATTAGAGTGTGTCCATATTGCTCAAACGTTGATGTTAATAAATTAAAAGAAATAGCTGGAGAAGAAAATGTAAGTACAGGATGTATAGGTGTTTGTAGAATGTATTCAAAAGAGGCTGTAGCTAAGATTGATGGAAATCTTGTTATAAAGCAAACAGAAAAAGAGCTATTTGATATGATAAAAAAATAAAAAAATACCATGATTAATCATGGTATTTTTTATGCTTAAGGAAATTATGATACTTTAAAAACTGTGTATAATTATTGTAGTCAAGTAATACCAATAAGTTTAGTTGATCGAAAAAAAGATATTTTGAGCAACTGATGAAGTCATTGGCGACACGAAGTGTTTCTCTGACACGTCGCTTAGGCGAAGTAAATTTTTTATCATATATAAAAGGAAAGGGATATATATAAATTAATTAATATATATAATTCAGAAAATCGATAAAAAAATCTATCTATAAATATACAATATAAATTAAAACAAAAACATGGGAAATATTAGTGTGGGTAATATGAACAAAGAAGGCAAAAACAGTTCTTGGAATTACATTTATCTCGTCACTTATGTTGGTAGGATGTAGCTCCACTAAAACTTCAAATGTTGATCAATTTGTAGTACTACAAAATTAAAATGCAAGAATGAATATAAATCTATCAATAGATAATATATATTTTAAGATATCAAAAGGATTTAATACGATAGTAAACTTATACGAAAGTAGTGAAGTAGATAGAGTTGGTGGTCCAAAAATTAGAAACTGTATATAATTATAAAATTCCCCTTTATTTTTTAAAGGGGAATTTTATATAAAAATATATTTATTTGAGAATATATTCTTTGTGAAGTATCCAATTATTATCTATCCACTTATATATTGAAATATTATCAAAACTGCAATAGAAATCACAAGGGATATTATTTACATAATCCCACAGTTCATTAAACTTACTTCTTATTTTTTTAGAACTTATTGTAACATGGAATATTTTATCCTTACCATCATGGCTATCAAAGTTTATATAATTTATAGAGGAAAGTTCATCTATAAGTTTATCATGAACAAATTTAGCATCATTACTCATAAAAACTTTCATATATATAACTCGATCATCAAAATGATCATATCCATGGATTTCATAAGGTGTAGCATCATTAGAATTAGAAAATATATTTAATGTTTTTTCTAATTGCGAAATATCATCACTTTCAAAAGGGGATTTTATAGTAAAGTGAGCAGGCAGTTTAGAAGATTTAACACCAAACTTATCAAAGACATCTTTTCTTAAAGTGTTATTAAATTTGCCTGCATCTTTTTTTAAAACACTAACTATTACATATCTCAAATGTTTACCTCCAAGTATATTTATACTAATTTTTAACAAATATTTCATAAAGAATTCATATAAATATTATAAAATGAAATACAACATATATTTATATATTAAGTTAAAAGGTTACAGTATTTATACCAATTATAGTATAGACACATGTTATATATAAATATACAATATATTATAAGGTTATGATTATCAATGTATAATCACAATAATAAAAGGATGGGATGAAAAATGAGCTTTTTTAAAAAACTAAAAAATATAGTGGATGCAAAGGCTAACAAAGCGTTAGATAAGCATGAAAATCCAATTGAAATGTTAGAACTATCTATAACTAAAAAAGAAAAGTTATTACAAGATGCTAAAAAACAATGTGCAAACTTTATAGCATCAGTAGATGGAATTAGAAATGAGAAAAAAGATATACAAGAAAAAATAGATAAATATGAAGAAGCCACTAAAGTTGCTATACAAAAGGAAGACAATGAAAAAGCGCAAAACTTTGTAAAACAAAAATTAGAACTTCAAGGAAAATTAACTCAAACAGAAGCTAGAATAAAAGAACAAGATGAAAAAATACAACTTGTAAAAAATAAAATATCAGACTTAGAAATAGAAATATCTAAAATGAAATCTAAAAAGCAAGAATTAGCTACAAGACTTGATGTTGCTGAAATAAATAATGATATAAATGAGACATTAGCTGGTTTAAATGATGATCATGGTATAAACTTAGATGAACTAGAAAAGAAAGTTGCTCAAAAGGAAAGCTATGGTAAAGCATTAGAAGATTTAAAACCTAAAGACGAAGATGAACTTTTAGATGAATATATAAGTAGTTCTCCATCAGTTGATGATGAAGTAGCTAAAGAATTAGAAAGAATAAAAGAACAAATGAAAAAATAAGTAGATTATATTAATCTATTTAAATATTTGTAGATGAATGCTTCGTTTAAATACCAAATCATAAAAGTTGGTTATATAGACGAAGCAAATTTTTTTTATTAGTTAATGTAAGGGGTGCAAAGTTATGGCAAATGAAATAATACAAAGCGAAAAAGACAAATATAAAAAGATTTACTCAGATATAATGTTTTCTTATGATGACTTAAGACAAATGTTAGATGAAAATGAATTAAATAAAAGAACATTTATAAATAAAGTTGAAACATTAAAAGATTATATGGACTTTTTAGATAGATTAGAAAGTGAAAGTAAAAAAGATAAAGGCTTTTTTAAAAAATTATTCAGTAAAAGTGATGATATAGAATCAAAAATTAATAATTATTTAACTATAGATAAAAAAAGGGATATAGATAAACTACAAAAGTGTAGCAAATGTAAGTGTATAAATTGTGCATCAAATTGCATGGTTAATTCTTGTTTAAATTGTAGAGAAGAAGAATATGTATATGGATGTGATAAAAAAACTGATGCATTTACTAAAACAAAGGAAACTGTGACTTTATACGATGGTAATAAAGAAATAATATTTAATGTAGCAGGATACTTAATAGAAAAAAGTGATAGCAATATATTTAGATATGTATATTTAATTGATTCAAAAGACTATGATAATCAACATTTATTAAGATACTCTAAATTTAAAGGGGAAGAAAATTATGATTCTGTAATAGTTGATGATAGTCAAGATGAACTTATAAGACTTAATAATAAATTTATAGAACTAGGGCTTACAGTATAGTGAAGAAAAATAAGTTAAGATTATTTCCCCTATTATTAGTAGCTTTATTTACGTTTTTAGTTACATTTAATTCACTCTCAATGATAAAATCAGAGGCCTATGGGAAAGATTTAGGTGAAGTAGCTTACTCAAGAAGTAGGAGCTCTTTTCATTCAAGTAGTTCTAGTAAAAGTTACTCTAAGCCAAAGAGTATAAAGCCAAGTTCTGGTAGTTTTTCTAGTAAACCAAGTAGTAGCTTAAAGAGCAGTAAAAGTAGCAAATCACAAAGTACTATAAAGCCAGATTCAGGAGGCTTTACGACTAAGCCAAGTGATAACAGCAATATAGACAGTAAAACAGATAGCAAATCAAATAGCACTATAAAACCAGACTCAGGAAGTTTTTCTACAAAGCCTAAAAATGAAAGTAATGAAAATAATTCTAATACCAATAAAAAATATTATGACTATGATGAGCCTAAATCAAGTAGGCCTATATTTGGAGGAGGATATTATAGCGGAGGATTTAGTCCTTTTGGAAGAATGTTTTATAGTTTTTCAATGAGTTCGTGGATAGTAAAGCTAGTAGTTATATTAACTATAGTAGTAGTGTTATATATAGCAATAGATTTTATAAAAAATAGAAGAGACGGAGATTAATATTAGTAAAGAAAAAACAACCTATGGTAGATAATAAGTCTATACATAGGTTATTTTTTTACAGATAAGGATTTTTTAGTATAAAAGTATTGATAAAAAATAGGTTATAAAATGGATATTTTAAGTATAAGAGGAAATTATTATGATATTAGGAAAGTATATTTTTTATTTGTTAAGTGATAACACTTAAAAATTTATAGACTTATAAAAATGTTTTAATATACCTATACAGGGTATAGAAAAAATATAATTAAAAAATAAAGGAGCCAAATGACATGGGTAATATAATTACAAAAACGTATAAAGTCACAGGAATGACTTGTGCAGCATGTGCAAAAGCTGTTGAAAGAGCCGTCAAAAAGCTAGATGGAGTACAAAGTCAGAGTATAAACATGGTGACAGAAAAGTTAGAAATAGTATACGATGATAGTAAAGTTGGTTTTGAAGACTTTAAAAAAGCTATACAAAAATCAGGATATGATATATTAGAAGATACAACATATAAAAAGGTTGATTTAAAAATTAGTGGAATGACATGTGCAGCATGTGCAAAAGCTGTTGAAAGAGCTACTAAGAAATTAGATGGAGTAGAAAGTTCAAGTGTGAATATAGCTACAGAAATAGCATCAATAAGTTATGATCCAAGCAAGATTAAATTATCTAAATTAGAAGAAGCTATTAAAAAGTCAGGATATGAAGTATTAGAGAATAATAAAGATAAAAATCAAATAGATGAAGATAAATTAAGAAAAGAAAAAGAAATGAAAACTTTATTTACTAAGTTTATAATAGCTGTAGGATTTTCTATACCGCTATTTTATGTAGCAATGGGGCCTATGATAACAAAACCTTTTGGTCCATTACCAGTACCAAGCATAATAAATCCTAACACAAACCCTTTAAATTATGCACTAATTCAAATGTTACTTGTTATACCTGTAATGGGAGCTGGGTACAAATTTTATGTAAATGGATTTAAAGCATTACTAACAAAAAGTCCTAATATGGATTCTCTAGTTGCAATAGGTACATCAGCAGCATTTTTATATAGTGTATATACAACATTTAAAATAGCAACTTATAATGGTCAAATGTCTCACGGACATCATCAGTTATACTATGAAAGTGCGGGAATAATAATTGCTCTAATATTACTTGGGAAATATTTAGAATCAAGATCAAAAGGAAAAACTAGCGAAGCAATAAAAAAACTTATGGGACTTCAACCAAAAACTGCGCTTATATTAAAAGATGATAAAGAAATTGAAGTACCAATAGATGAAGTTGAAGTTGGAGATATAATAATAGTAAAACCAGGTAGCAAAATACCAGTAGATGGTGTTGTGGTAGATGGTAATACATCAGTAGATGAATCAATGCTTACAGGAGAAAGTATACCTGTTGAAAAAAATATTGGTGATAAGGTAACTGGAGCTAGTATAAACAAACATGGAAGTATAAAATTTAAAGCAGAAAAAGTAGGTAGTGATACAGCCTTATCTCAAATTATAAAATTAGTGGAAGATGCACAGGGCAAAAAAGCACCAATTGCAAAACTTGCAGATACTGTGTCAGGATATTTTGTACCAGTTGTTATAATAATAGCTATAGTGTCAGCAGCAGCTTGGGCTTTATTTGGAAATAAAGATTTAGAGTTTGTCTTAACAATATTTATATCTGTATTAGTTATAGCTTGTCCATGTGCATTAGGACTTGCAACACCAACAGCTATAATGGTTGGTACAGGAAAAGGGGCAGAAAATGGAATACTTATAAAAGGTGGAGAAGCTTTAGAACTTGCACATAAAGTAGATACTGTAATATTTGATAAAACAGGAACTATAACAGAAGGTAAGCCAAAAGTAACAGATGTTATAGTAACTGATGATATAGATGAAAAATCTATAATACAAATAGCTGCAAGTGCAGAAAAAACATCAGAACATCCATTAGGGGAAGCTATAGTTAAGTATGGTGAAGAAATAGGAATAAAATTTGTAGAAGTCAAAAACTTTAAAGCTATACCAGGACATGGTATAGAAGTAAACATAGATAATAAAAATATATTACTTGGTAATAAAAGATTAATGGAAAGTAGAGATATAAGCCTAGAATCTCTACATAAAAAATCTGATAAGTTAGCACAAGAAGGAAAAACACCTATGTATATAGCTATAGAAAATAAGATAGCTGGAATAATAGCAGTAGCTGATACTGTTAAAGAAAATAGTAAAAAAGCAGTAGAAAAACTACATGAAATGGGAATAAAAGTAGCTATGGTAACAGGAGATAATAAAAAGACTGCCAATGCTATAGCTAGAGAAGTTGGAATAGATATAGTAGTATCAGAAGTATTACCTCAAGATAAATCAAATGTGGTTAAAAATCTTCAAAATGAAGGTAAGTTTGTAGCTATGGTTGGAGATGGTATAAATGATGCACCAGCACTAGCTCAAGCTAATGTAGGTATAGCTATAGGAAATGGAACAGATGTGGCTATGGAATCTGCAGATATTGTTTTAATGAAAAGCGATTTAATTGATGTATGTAATGCAATAAAATTAAGTAATGAGACAATTAAGAATATAAAAGAAAACTTATTCTGGGCATTTGGATACAATACAATAGGAATACCAATAGCAGCAGGGCTACTTTATATATTCGGAGGACCGCTACTAAATCCAATGTTTGCAGCAGCAGCGATGAGTTTAAGTTCAGTATCAGTAGTAAGTAATGCACTTAGACTAAAAAATTTTAAAACATATAAATAATAAAAAAGAGTTACTTAAAGTAACTCTTTTTTAGTTTATAAAAATATAGAAATATAAAAAATTAATTTAAAATAGTTCAAAGTGATGAAAATAAAGTTTATAAATTAGACAAGCTATTATTTGGTATTAGTAAATCAAAACAAGATGAACTTTAAATAGTTAATAGTATAAAATATATAAGTAAAGAAATAATATTATTAATTAAAATAATATTAAAGGAGTAGACAAAATGGCAAAGTTCAACGGTGTAGTAAAGTGGTTTAATAGTGTAAAAGGATATGGTTTTATAACTTGTGATACTGGTGAAGACGTATTTGTTCACTTTACAAATATAAAAGAAGAAAATGATGAAAAGAATTTACATGAAGGTGAAGAAGTTAGCTTTGATATGGTAGAGGCTCCAAAAGGAATGTCAGCTATAAATGTACACAAATTATAAAAATAAGGAACTATCAATTGATAGTTCCTTATTTTTAATTACGGAAAAAATTATATACTTCATAAAAAATTCATATAGTTATAAATTAATTATGATAAAATTAAATATAAATAAAGATCAAATGGAGTTGATAAAATGAGTGAATCTATATTAGTTATTGAAGATGATTCAGATATACAAGAACTCATAGTTGAGTTTTTAGGTTCTAAGGGATATAAAATAGACTCAGCTAATGATGGAGTAGAAGGTATACAAAAGTTTAAGGAAAAAGAATATGATTTAATAATACTTGATATTATGATGCCAAATTTAGATGGACATTCAGTATGTAAAATGATTAGAAAAAATTCAAATGTACCTATAATATTTTTAACAGCATTAACTGACGAATCAGATCAGATAAAAGGGTTTGATTTAGAGTGTGATGATTATATAACAAAGCCTTTTTCATTTAAGTTACTTATAAAAAGAGTAGAAGCAGTGCTTAGAAGGACATCACAAACTAGTAGTGACTGTTTAATCTTTGAAGACTTAAAATTAGATTTAAATACGTATACAGCACAAATAAAAGAAGAAACTATAGAACTTACTTTAAAGGAATTTAATATACTTAAGACTTTAATAGAAAAATATCCACAAGTGGTAACTAGAGAAAGTTTATTAGATAGTATATGGGGATATGACTATTATGGAGATACAAGAATAGTTGATGCACATATAAAAAATATAAGAAAAAAAATAGTATTACCATATATAAAAACAGTAAAAGGTATAGGATATACTCTTGAAAAAGATATTTAGTAAATGGGAAAAATTAAATATAAAGTATAAACTATTTACAATAACAACAGGGTTATTACTAGCATTAGCTATAATAATATACCTAATCTTATATTTTTTATTACCAACATATTATTATGAGTATAAAATAGGGAATTTCGAAAAAAGTGTAGCACGACTTAAGAAAGAATCAGTATTTTATACAACGGATGAATTAAAAGAGAAGCTACATCAACTAGAAGCGAGTCAAAATCTATCTGTTCTTTTAACTAACCAAAGTGGAAGAAGAATTTATGGTAGAACAGAATTATTAATACTTAATCATAGTAAATATATAATAAATAATAGTAGAGAATACCCTAAGAATATTACTATATATACTAAAGATTCAATACTCCCATATAATTTAAGTATAGTAATGCCGCTTCAGCCTATAGATGAAGCTACTGAGGTTATAAGAAATCTTATGCCATATATTATAGGGGTAGCTATATTAATAGCTATAATAGGTGCATACATATATACAAAAGTAATAACTAAACCTTTGATAGATATAATAGAAACTGAAAGAGAAGCTGAAAATAAAAGAAAAGAATTTATAGCTACTATATCTCATGAACTAAAAACGCCAATAACTATAATAAGTGGACAACTAGAAGGTATGATTTATAATATAGGGAAATATAAAGATAGAGATTTATATTTAGAAAAATCATATGATACTACACAAGAGTTAAAAGAATTGGTAAATGAGATGATAGAAGTATCAAAATGTGAAATATTAGAAACTGATTTGACTTTAGATACTGTTAATTTAAGCAATATGGTTGAAAATATAATAAAAAGACAAGCATTTTTAATAGAAGATAAAAATTTAAATACAGTAATAGATATAGAAAAAGATTTGTATGTAAAATGTGATGAAGATAGAATAAAAAAAGCAATAAGTAATATAATAAACAATGCTATAAAATATTCACCAAATAAAGAAACTATAATAGTGAAGCTGTACACTAAAAGTGTAAAAATTGCTAGAAGAAAAACTGATTCAAAAATATATTTAGAAGTCGAAAATACAGGCATTACTATAGATAAAAAATATCTAAATGAGATATTTAAGCCATTTTTTAGAGTAGAAAAATCAAGATCTAGAAAAACTGGAGGAAGTGGGCTAGGGTTATATTTAGTTAGTAAAATACTTCAAAGTCATGGATTTAAGCATAACATAAAAAATAAAGAGAATTCAGTAATATTTACTATAGAGTTTAATTAAACTTTCAAAGTTCATTCACTTAAAACTCATATTAAATTCATATTAAAAAGTTAATATATAAGTATAGAAAGACTAGCTTAAAAACCATAATATAATACCCTAAAATAATGGCAACACTCCCTCACATCCTCCTATGGGTTGCCATTATTTATATCCCCTATATTTTATATAGGGGATATTTTTAATTGTAAGTAAAATGTATAATTTATAAAATAATAAATTAGATTTTGTACAAAAAAAGAAAGTAATAATTTTTAATAAAATGCAAAAAATAATATAAATAAAGGAGGATATATGACTACTATGAAAAATTATATGAATAATATGAAAAATGATATGGAAAAAAGACTTGATGGAGCTAAAGAAAAAGCAGAAGATGTAAAAGAAAATGTACTAGGATTTATGGCTAATATGGAAAATCAAGTGGAAGATGGAATGGAAAGATATAAAGAAAAAAAATTTGCTAAAAATTTAAAAAAACAAATGGAAAAAGAACATAAATAAATACCTAAAAGAGCTAAATTATTTAGCTCTTTTAATATTTAAATAAAATTGTATCATTACATTTTATATTTATTATATATTTAAGATCCATATATGGAAATTGTATGGGTTAGGTAGTAATATTTAATTAGGATTCATTAAAAGTGGAGGAATAATTATGGATAGAATGAATGAAGTAAGTAAAACTAAAACAAAATTTTTAGTGACATCATCTTTATTTGCCGCACTAGTTTGTTTAACAACAGCATATATATTACATATTCCAGTAGGAGCTAATGGAGGGTATGTTCATATAGGGGATTCATTTATATATTTAGCAGCAGCTATACTTCCTACTCCTTACGCAATGATTTGTGCAGCAATAGGAGCTGGAATGGCAGATTTAGTTAGTGGTGCAGCTATATGGCTAATACCAACAATAATAATAAAGCCAATATTAGTATTATTTATAAGCTCAAATAGCGAAAAAATAATAACTAAAAGAAATATAATAGGAAGCTTTATTGCGGGATTTGTAGGATGGTTTTTATATATGATAGCAGGGGGAATTATATCAGGTACATTTGTAGGTGCATTTGTATTGTCTCTTGTAGGTTTTGTACAACCAATAGGAAGCTTTATAGTGTTTTTATTAATTGGAAGTACTTTTGATAAATTAGAAATAAAGAAAAAATTTTAATAAAAAGGAGATAGATATGAATATATTATATACAATAGGTGATAGTCTTTATGTAAACTTAACTAATAAATGTCCATGTAGATGTATATTTTGTATAAGAGATGAGAAGGATGAAATTGAAAAAAGTGGAAGTTTATGGCTAGAACATGAACCAAGTATTGACGAAATAAAGGAAGCTTTTAAAAATTATAATTTAAGCGATTATAATGAAGTTGTATTTTGTGGATATGGAGAACCCTTAGTTAGACTAGACGAAGTAATAGAAATTAGTAAGTTTATAAAAGAAAAAAGTAATGTAAAAGTTAGGGTTAATACCAATGGTTTAAGTGATTTGATTCATAAAAAGAAAACAGCAATACTATTAAAGGATAATATAGATTCTATATCAATTAGCTTAAATGCTCCAAATAAAGAGGTTTATACAAAGGTTACAAGACCTAAATACGGGGAAGTATCATTTGAATATATGATAAATTTTGCAAAAGAATGTAAAGAGTATATAAGTGAAGTAGCTTTTTCCGTTGTAGATGAAATATCGCAAGAAGAAATAGAAATGTCAAAAGTGTTAGCAAATAAGCTTGGAATAGATTTAAAAGTAAGAAATAAAAATTAAAATACTTAGAGTACACTAAAAAACTATAAAAATAAATTTATTTTTATAGTTTTTTAGTATATATAATAATAAATAAGTATTAAAATATAAATTTAAATTCAATGGGGAATATTTCATAAAAAGTAAAAAAAATATAAAAAAAGTATAAAATTTGACGGTATTTATGGTAAACTACAACTAAAAAGAAAATTAAATTAACAAAAGAACAGGAGCAAAGAGCAATGGGAATATTTGATATCTTCAAAAAGAAAAATAAAAGCAGTATTATATTATCGCCTACAAATGGTGAAATATTAGAGTTATCATATGTACCAGATGAGGTATTTTCCAACAAGATTATGGGAGATGGATTTGCTATAAAGTCAAATGATGGGGTTATAGTATCACCAGTAGATGCAACAGTTGAGATGATATTTGATACTAAACATGCTATGGGGTTAAAAACTGATGATGGTTTAGAATTACTTATACATTTAGGAATAGATACAGTGAATTTAAAAGGTGAAGGTTTCGAGATATTCACAAATGTTGGAGATAAAGTTAAAGCAGGAGATAAAATAATGAAAATGGATGTTGACTTTATAAAAAATAATGCAACATCGGATATAAGTCCTATAATATTTACTAGTTTAGAAGATGGACAGTCTGTAAAAATTGTAACAGGTGCTGTAGAAGCTAAAGAAGAAAATAGAATAGAAATAGTTAAATAACTAACAAATAGGGGGGTCTTTAGATATATCTAAGGACCTTTTATATGTAATAAAATTAAATTAAAATAAATAATGACATCAACAGGAGGAAATTATATGCTTAAATTTTTACAGCGTATAGGTAAATCACTTATGTTACCTATAGCGGCACTACCAATAGCAGGTATTATGCTAAGAATTGGACAACCTGATGTAATAAAAGCATTGTATGCAGTGCCATTTATGTCTCAAGTACTTCCATTTTTTGGAGCAGCAGGGTCTGCATTATTTGATAATTTACCATTATTATTTGCACTAGGAGTTGCAGTTGGCTTATCTGATGATCAAAATGGTGCATCAGCTCTAGCAGGTGTTATATCTTATTTAACTTTAACTAATGTTACTACTAAATACTGGGGTATAAATTTTGCACCAGAAATAGCATCAACATTAAATATATCATTTTTAGGAGGTATACTAGCAGGTTTAATAGGTGGATTATCATATAATAGATATAGAAAAGTTCAACTGCCAGAATTTTTAGCATTCTTTGGTGGAAGAAGAGCAGTTCCTATAATGTCTGGATTAATATCAGCTATAGTAGCTATACCTTTAGCTATAGTTTGGCCTAGTATTCAAGCTTTTTTAGGAGATATATCAGCAGCTATAGCAGGGTTTGGAGCTATGGGAGCAGCATTATATGGATTCTTTAATCGTCTATTAATACCAATGGGACTTCATCATGTATTTAATTCATTCTTCTGGTTCCAATTAGGAAACTTTAATGGGACAACAGGAGATTTAAACAGATTCTTTGCAGGAGATCCTACAGCAGGACACTTTATGGCAGGATTTTTCCCAGTAATGATGTTTGGTTTACCAGCAATAGCATTTGCTATATACTGTGCAGCTAAGAAAGAAAAGAAAAAAGCAGTAGCAGGTATGCTTTTTTCTTTAGGACTTACAGCTTTATTAACAGGTGTTACAGAGCCACTTGAATTTTTATTTATATTTTTATCACCAGCATTATTAGTAGCTCATGCAATACTTACAGCAATATCTATGTTTATTACAGATTCTCTAGGAGTACTTCATGGATTTACATTTTCAGCAGGAGCGATAGACTATTTACTAAACTTTAATTTAGCTACTAATCCAATATATATATTACTAGTAGGACTTGGAATTGGTGCTTTATACTTTGTAGTATTTTACTTCTTAATAGTTAAGCTAGACTTACCAACTCCAGGTAGAGAAGATGATGATGAACTTAGTTCAAATCCAATACAAAATAGTGAAGTAGCAGTAACTAGTGAAGATGAATTATCTAGAAAATATATAGAATATCTAGGTGGAGATGATAATATAATTAAGGTAGAAAACTGTGCAACTCGCCTAAGACTAGAATTAGTTGATACTGATAAAATGAATGAAAGAGGTTTAAAATTATTGGGGGCAAAAGGTGTTGTTAAATTAAACAAGACTAGTGCTCAAGTTATAGTTGGTACGAAAGTTGAATTCGTAGCTGATGGAATAAATGAAAGTCTTAGAAAATAATAAGGATATCTAAACTTAGGTATCCTTATTTATAATATAGTGAATTTTAAATTCTATTAATTTTAAAAGATTTAAGCGAAGGTTTTTCTTAGTGAATACTAAGAAAAAGTGTAGGTAGTATGAGTAAAGTCAATTTTTGTTGTTCAACTTTTACCAAAATATAGCTATAATATAAAATAAATGAAAATAAAAATTATCTAAAAATAGTAGGGGGATATATGTTAAATACTAATAAAGAACATGTAGTTAAATGGTCAGTACAAGGTAAAATTCATCATCCAATAGGTGGAAACTATAGAATAAGTTATGATGGAAAACCTATGATACTTCCAGCAACAGGTGGAATATCATATAATGTATCTGTTGGTGATAGTGTTTTTAATTGGGCAGGTGACCATGTAGAGCCAGGTGTATCTATAAGAAATGAAAATAGTTCAGAAAATGCAGCATTAATGACATTTGCATGTATTGGAAATGAAGCTAAAATAGTATCAGGGGATGCTAAAGGTAAAAAGGGATATGTAACAGGCATGCATGGAGGTATAGACCATGTGTTAATATATTTCGATGATGAAACTTTAGAAGATTTAGCAATCGATGATAAAATAATGGTAAAAGCATATGGACAAGGGCTTAAGTTAAATAATTATGAAAATGTACACATAATGAATATAGATCCTAATTTATTTGAAAAATTAAACATAAAAGAAGAAAATGGAAAGCTTAAAGTTAATGTTGTAGGAAAAGTTCCAGCATATTTAATGGGGTCTGGTATAGGTTCTAAAAGTGCTGCTACAGATGGTGATTATGACATAATGACAGCTGATATGGAAGAAATAAAGAGATTAGGGCTTGATAAGTTAAAATTTGGTGATTTAGTATTACTTCAAGATTGTGATAACACATATGGTGTAGGATATTTAAAAGGTGCTGTAAGTATAGGAGTTGTAGTTCATAGTGATTGTGTGAAATCAGGTCATGGGCCAGGGGTAACAGTTATAATGACTTGTAAAGATGACACTATAGAAGGTATTATAGATGAAAATGCTAATATAAAAAATTATATGAAATAAAAAAAAAGGTCTTCTATTTAAATAGAAGACCTTTTTTTGAGTTAAAAGTAAGTATATCTATAGTTACTAAAAAATAAATATTTTATTTTAATATATGAGAATATGTATATCCAAAAAAGTGAAATCTATTATAAAAACAATTTTAAAGATTTAAAATTTGCAAAAAATGGTATATAATATGAAAAGACTAACTAGGAGGGGCCAAATGAATAAAAGTAAAGTTGTAATAGTAGGAACAGGAATGGTGGGAATGAGCTATGCTTATTCAATGGTGAACCAAGGAACATGCGAAGAATTAGTACTTATAGATTTAGATAAAAAAAGAGCTGAAGGAGAAGCTATTGATTTAAATCATGGACTTAGCTTTGCACCAAGAAAAATGAAGATATATGCAGGGGATTATAGCGATTGTAGTGATGCCTACATAATATGCATAACAGCAGGTGCTATACAAAATGAAGGAGAGACAAGATTAGACTTATTACATAAAAATACAAAAATAATGAAGTCTATAATAGGAGAAATAAAAAAGACAGGCTTTAAAGGAATATTATTAATAGCTACAAATCCAGTTGATATAATGACTTATGTATCATGGAAATTATCTGGTTATGATAAATCGAAAGTCATAGGATCAGGAACGACACTAGATTCAGCTAGACTTAGATATACATTAGGTGAAATATTAAATGTAAATCCTAAAGATATAAATGCATATGTAATGGGTGAACATGGAGATTCTCAATTTGTAGCTTGGAGTTATGCACTTTGTGGATTACAACCAATATATCAAATAGCATCTAGAAAAGATAAGAATATAGATTTTGATGATTTAGAAAAAATAGAAGATGAAGTTAGAAATATAGCTTATAAAATAATTGATTGTAAAAAGTCGACATATTATGGTATAGGAATGGCTTTAACTAAGATAACTAAAGCTATACTTGAAAATGAAAATACAGTACTTACAGTATCATCATATTTAAATGGAGAATATGGAAATGAAGACGTGTATATAGCAGTTCCAAGTATAGTAAATAAAGATGGAGTAAGAGAAGTGATACATTTACCACTTGATGCTACAGAAAAAGAAAAGTTAAATGACTCTATAAAGATAATGAAAGAAAATATAAAAAAATTAGACTTATAAAAATAAATAATTAAAAGCGCTACTTAATTTTAAGTAGCGCTTTTAATTATTTATAGTTATGTAATAGTATATGAAATATTTAGAGTATTAGTTTAAACAAATTTATCTAAAATATAAAAAAACTTATAATAATAAAACTTCAATATATGGATAACTTAAAAGTAAGCACAATTTAAAAGAAAGGATAAAGTTATGAAAAAAGAAGTTAAAGTAAATGAAGGAAGGTCAGATAATAATCCACATATGGATAAGTTATTAAAAGAAAATAAAAATAGAATGGAAATTGCAAAAGAAATAAGTACTAATAAAAAAATAGGTGACATAGTAGGCGAAAGATTAGCTAAAAAACATCATTTCCCACCATGTTAAATTAAATTTAGGAGGAAACTAATGGAGAATAAATTTTCAAATGGACATTATAAAGACGCAATTGAGTATGCAAAATATATACTTTCAAATAGTTCCTCTATAAAAGAAATAGCTGAGAATATAAATGAATTAGAAAAAGAAGACGATAATAAAAAAGTAAGTGATAATTAAATTAGTAACACAATAATATAGTTATAAAATAGTAGGTTAATTAATATTTATATTAAATAACCTACTATTTTATTTGAATAAATTATTTAAGTAGGCGCATTTAGATATATAAATTATTGAAAAATATAAATAGAAATACTAATATTAATTATTAATGAATGAGGTAATAGAGTTTAGGGGGGATTATTATTAATAAATTACTTAATACATATAAAGGACTCCCAAAAGAGATATACATATTGTTTATAGGTAAAATAGTAAATAGTATAGGTTCTTTTGTACATCCTCTTATGTCATTGATACTTACACAAAAAATAGGAATGTCAGCTTTTGAAGCCGGTCAATTTGTGACAATGCTTGCAGTATTTCAGGCTCCATGTATGATAACTGGAGGAAAGTTAAGTGATACGATTGGAAGAAGAAAAGTTATAATAACATTTCAAGCTTTAGGTGCACTTATGTTAATTATATGTGGGCTTATGGATACTACTGTATTAACAGCTAAGATAATGATATTATCATCATGTTTTTATTCAATATCATCACCTGCTTATGATGCGTTAAATGCAGATTTAACTAATGAAGGAAATAGAAAAGAATCATACTCACTATTGTATATGGGAGTGAATATTGGTTTTTCTATAGGTCCAATACTTGGTGGATTTTTATATAAAGATTATTTATTTTTAATATTTATAGGAGATGCTATAACTACCTTAATAGCCCTAACACTATTTATATTTTATGTAAAAGAGCCAACAAAAATTAAAAAAAGCAATGTAATAGACTCAAAAGAGATATATGATGATGAATATAAAGATTTTTCTACTTTAAAAGTATTAATTAAAAGACCTATACTAATAGCATTTCCTATTATAATGCTATTATATCAATTTTCATATTCTCAATGGGGATTTTCTCTTCCTCTTCAAATGGGAGAAATATTTAAAGAGGATGGGGCAAGATTGTATGGATTATTAGGAGGATTAAATGGATTTATAGTAATTATATTAACTCCTATATTAACTAGTAAAACTAAAAAATATAAATCTATGAACATTATGTCTATAGGAGGAATTTTATATGGGTTATGTTTTTTAGTGGTTAGTTTTTCAAAAGTGATGCCATTATTTTTCCTAGCAATAACATTATTAACTATAGGCGAAGTTTTAATAGCTATTAATAGTTCGGCTTTTATAGCGAACAATACTCCTATATCTCATAGGGGAAGGATAAGTTCTGTAATACCATTAATTACTGGAATGGGATATGCAATGGGACCTATGATAATGGGGAAAATTATAGATTCAAGCTCTATATCTATAGGGTGGATAGTAGTTATGTTGGCATCTTTTATAGGAGCATTCGGACTTTTAACATTAAAAAAACTTAAATTAGAAATAAATGAAGAATAACTAGTATAAAAAATAGAAATTAATATGAATATTAAGAATAAAGTACTTACTAAATCGTACTTAAATAGATAAAATTTAAAAAAAGTTCATAAATTATTGAAAAAAAATCCTGTTATGCTATAATTAACCTATAAATACGAATTATTAAATAAATTTATGGAATAATAATCGGTTTTATAGGGGAGGAAATATAAAATGAAGAATCAAAGTTCGGTTATTTATCAACTAGATGGTAAGCCAAAATTAACAGAAGCTATACCCTTAGGTCTTCAGCATATACTAGCGATGTTTGTTGGAAATGTTACACCACTTATAATAATTTCTAATATACTTAACTTGTCATTAGCTGATAAAACTTCTTTAATACAATGTGCTATGTTTGTATCTGGAATAGTAACATTAATACAATGTTATAAAGTTGGTCCATTTGGAGCGAGGTTACCAATAGTTATGGGAACTAGTTTTGGGTTTGTACCAGTACTTACAGCAATAGGTGCTAAGTATGGATATGAAACGATACTTGGAGCATGTCTAGTAGGTGGGCTTATAGAAGTAATGTTTGGTCAAAGTATGAAAAAATTAAGGAGATTTTTCCCGTCAGTGGTAACAGGAACAGTAGTTTTAGCTATGGGTATATCTTTACTTCCAACAGGTATAAATTATTTTGCAGGTGGAGTAGGAGCTAGTGACTTTGGTTCAATATCAAATCTTATATTAGGAACAGTAGTTTTACTAACTGTATTAATTTTTAATCAATATACTAAAGGGATAACTAGTTTAGCATCAATACTTATAGGACTTATAGTTGGATATATAGTAGCAATACCAATGGGAAAGATAGATTTTTCGCAACTATCTCAGATGTCTATGATATCTGTTCCAATGCCGTTTACATTCGGGTTTGAATTCCATCTAGACGCAATATTTGCAGTAGCTTGTGTATTTATAGTTTCAGCTGTTGAGACAGTAGGGGATATAACATCAATAGCCCATTCAGGGATAGGAAGAGATGCTACTGATAAAGAAATAGCAGGTGGAGTTATGGCAGATGGTATAGGAAGTGTTATAGGGGCAATGTTTAGTGTACTTCCAAATACTTCGTTTGGCCAAAATGTAGGGATTATAGCCATGACTAAAGTTATAAATAGAAATGTAGTAGCAACAGGTGCAGTATTTTTAATATTAGCAGCAGTATTTCCAAAATTTGGAGCAATAATATCTTTAATGCCTTCAAGTGTATTAGGTGGAGCTAGTGTAATGATGTTTGCAATGATTGCAGTTAGTGGGATAAAGCTTATAACTAGTGAGCCTCTTAATAATAGAAATAGCACAATAGTAGCACTTTCATTAGGAGTTGGCGTTGGATTATCATTTGTTCCAGGAGTTCTTTCTAATATGCCAGAATCTATACAATTAATATTTGGAGATTCAGGACTTGTATTAGTTGCAATTATAGCAGTAGTTTTAAATATAGTACTTCCAAAAGAAGAAAAATCTGTAGAATTAGAAGTTAAATTAGAAGGTCAAATATCTTAATACAAAATAAAAGATAGTTATTTTTATATGTAAAAATAGCTATTTTTTTATAAAAAACTTTATATATATGTGTTAAAATTTTATTTAAATTTAGGTATAAGTTATATATAATTATAATAGGGAAAGATATAACAGGGGGAAATATACCGATGAAAAGGATATTTAATAAATTAAATGAGAATATAATAATTATAAATAATAAAGGAGATATATTATTTTGTAATGAAGTATTATTAGAAAAATTAGGGTATAAACAAGAGGATATAATACAAAATAATATAAATAATATTTTATATAATATAGAAGATATTGATTGTATAAAAAAAGAAGAAAATATAGATTTGTTGTTTTATAGAAAGACAAAAGACATTGTCAAATTTAACTGTGATATAATAATAGATTTTTTTGAAGAAAAAGAAGTAATTTTTATATTATGTAAAGAAATAAGCAAATCATATACAATAGAAGACTTAGATAATCTACTAGATAGTATACCGATAGGATTATGGATTAAGAATATAGATGGTAAATATTTATACTCAAATAGATATCTAGCAAGTCTTGCCAACAAAGAAAAAGAAAATATGATAGGAAATTATGATATAGATAATTTTAAAGATGAATATGCACATTTATATAAAGAGGTAGATGAAGAGGTAATAAATACAAAAAAGCCAAGGCTATTTGAAGAAGCTATAATAGTAAATGGAATAAGCAAAGAGTTTGAATCGTATAAGGCACCTATACTTGGTGAAAATGAAGATGTAATTTATACGGTAGGAGCTACAAGAGATATAAGCTTGAGAAAAAAGATAGAAAAACAGGTATTTAATAACCATAATCAAGTATCGACTTTACACAATATTTTAAATAGAACTAGCTGTGATATAAAAGGATTATTAGAAGATACTTGTGACGAATTTTCAAAATATTTAAATAGTGATGGGATATCAGTATGGTTGTATGATAAAGATAAAAAAGAATTAAAATCATATATAAGAAGAGGTTATTTTACTATATCACAGCATGAAGGGATAATAAAGCTAGGTAAAGATACAATAGAGTGGGAAGTTTTTAATAATATATCAGATGGCTTAAGGGATATAAATGAAGTAAAGCATCTAAGTACATATAAAAAAATGGAAAATGATGGAGTAAAATACATAGGAACTTATAAAATAAAATTAAGAGATGATATTATAGGTATATTAACTATATATTATAAAGATAATAATAAACCACCAGAATATGACCAAAGTAATTTTATAAAGGCCATATGTGGTCAAATGGCTATATTAATCAAAAACTTAAAACTTACTAATGAAATAAAAATAGAAAATAAAAAAAGAAGCAATACAGAAAAAGAATTGGCATTGTTTTTAGAAACAGCAGTTGATTTAGTAGGGGTTATAGATGAAGATGGATATTTTAAAAAAGCAAACTCAAAATGGAGTGAAGTACTAGGATGGACAGAAGAAGAATTACTAAACATTAATTTAAAAAATTTACTACATCCTGAAGATATGAAAAAGGTATTACCAGTTAAAGATTTTAAAAAAGGTTCTAAATTTAGAAAAAATGTTAAGTATAGATATTTAAACAAAAATGGCAAATATATATGGTTACATATAGGTAGCAAGTATGTAGAGGAAGAAAAGCATTTTTTAGTTACAGGAAGAGATATAACAAAAGAAATGTATGTTGAAGAACAAACTAAAAAACTAGAAAAAGCTATTGAAATAGAGAGTATGAAAAATGAGTTTTTCTCTAATATATCACATGAATTTAAAACTCCACTTAATATAATACTTGGGAGCATGCAGTTATTAAATCAAAGTATATATAAAAATAGCATAACTACTGAAAAACTTATTAATCATATAAGTACAATAAAGCAAAATTCTTATAGACTTTTAAGACTTGTAAATAATCTTATAGATATAAGTAAAATAGAAACAGGATACTATGAATTACAACTTTCTAATAATAATATAGTTAATATAATAGAGGATATAACTCTATCAGTTGTAAATTATGTAGAGTGTAAAAATATAAATTTAATATTTGATACTGATACAGAGTGTGAAATATTAGCATGTGACCCTGATAAAATAGAGAGGGTTATGCTAAACTTATTATCAAATGCAATAAAATATACAGGAGAATATGGAAAAATAATAGTAAGTTTAAAATCAGATGGTAAAAAAGTAATAGTATCTGTAAAAGATAATGGAACTGGAATACCTAAGGATAAAATAGGAATTATATTTGATAGATTTGGACAAGTAAATGATGCACTAATAAAAAGAAGAGAAGGTAGTGGAATTGGTTTATCCTTAGTTAAATCTTTAGTAGAAATGCATGGAGGTTCTATAAGGGTAGAAAGTGAATTAAATATAGGAAGTGAATTTATATTTGAAATACCTGTATCTTTAATTGAAGATGAAGAAGTAACTATATTAGATAAAAATTTAAGAGATTCACAAATAGAAAAGTGTAATATAGAGTTTTCAGATATATATAATATTTAAAAATATATATAATAAATTAATGAATAATTAATTATAAACCATGAAGGTTTTCACTAGCTAAAGTGAAAACCTTTTTTGAATTATATTATTATTATCGATGCTTTGTATAGTTGCTTACGCAGACTATAAATGTATTTATAGTAAATTAGATAGAAAATAAATGGAATATGGAGTTTACTGATAATAATTAAAGAATATAAAATATACATCTTATATGCTTTAATTTACAAAAAGTAATGTATAGAATCTTAAAAAAAGTAGATATATCAAGTAATAAAAAATATTTGATATATCTACTTTTTTAGATGCAGTAAATAAACATGATTATAATTATATAGCAATATTATTTAATTTATTAAGTTTTTGTAGTTTGTATTTTTTAAACATCAATGTATTAGACATATTACACAAAGTTAACTTACCTATCTTTCAAATGAATTGCTACTTTCATAGGAACAACAAAATTTACTTCCTTTAAATAAAAAGAAGAATGCGCTGCCCATAATAAGAGGGGTTATAAATGATACAGCTAAAGCGATTGAATTGCTATATGTACTTTTTGTAAAAACTGCAAGAATTAATAAGATAAGATTAATTTAAAAATATGAAAAAAGATGAAGATAAATAATAATACAGATTGGCTAAAATCAAAGGATTCATTGAAATGGTATTATAAACTTATCATAAAAAATAAATAATACTATGATAAAATATGACTATAGACCATAAATTAAGATATTTTGCATAAGGGAGGGGAATTAATGAATATCATATATTTTTTAGTAGGAATAATAGCGACGACTATTGGTGCAATATCAGGAATTGGTGGAGGAGTTATAATAAAGCCAGTACTTGATACATTAGGAAATTATGATATAAGTACGATAAGTATATTATCTAGCTTTACTGTGTTTTCTATGTCAATAGTAGCTTTATTAAAAAGCATAAAAAATAAAGTTAAATTAGATGGAAAGAGAACTATATCTCTAGCAATAGGTTCTATAATAGGTGGGATATTAGGTAAAAATTTATTTACCTTATTTTTAGCGGCTTTAAACAACAATTTACTAGGCCAAAAAATACAATCAACTACATTATTTATACTTATGGGTGTAGTTTTAATTTTATATATTAATGAAGGTAAAATTAAAGGTTTTAGAGTTAATAATATAGGATTTTGTGCATTGATAGGTATTATATTAGGTATAATTTCTTCATTTTTAGGAATAGGTGGAGGACCGATAAATGTAATTGCATTAATGTATATATTAGGTATGGGAAGTAAGGAAAGCTCTATACATTCTATATTTATAATATTTTTTTCACAAGGGTCTAAACTTTTATCGGTGTTTTTATCAGAAGGATTTAGTGTATATAACTTAGAGGTACTTCCTTTCATGGTTGTAGGTGGTATTATGGGAGGATTTATAGGAAGTTATTTATTAGGAAAGATGAAGAAAAACAATATAAAAAATCTTTTTACATATACTATGTTACTAATTATGTGTTTTAATTTGTACAATTTAATAAAAAAATAGTTAAATATATATTTAATAACCAAATAATTGTTAATATCAAAAAATATCTAAGTAAGAAAATGAGGGGAAAAAATATAATGATAAAAAATATAAAAAGTATTTTTTTACTTCTTACTATTTTATTTATAATTTGTGTATCAATAAAAAATAATAGTGTATATGCACAAAAACTAAATGATAGTAATTTGAGTAAATATAGCATAATAGATAGTATAGAGAGTACATATAATAAAAAAGAATTAGAAAAAAACTATATAAACAAAGTTAGGGCTAATTTAAAGGGTGAAGTAAAAGACAGTGAATATTACTTTATACAAGGTTATATAGACTATAGTATACATGATTATAAAAGTGCAATAAAAAATTTTGAATTAGCCACAAAGGATATAAAAAATTCTAAGGATACATTTTTAAAAGTATACAATTATATACTTTTAAATAATTGTCTTTTAGAAGAAGGCAAAAGTGAAAATTTAATAACTAATGCTAAGAAGGCAATTACATATATAAAGGAAGATAAGTCATATAAAAATAATAGTAATGTAGTTTGGGAAGTAATATTTCCATTAAGTTATAATGCAAAAACTAAGGATGAATCAATAAAATTACTAAAATCATATATAGAAGAAACTAGCAATTTAGATATAGAGACTAAAATGGCATTAAGGGGAAATTTAGCTATAATATATACTATGGATAGAAAGTATGGCAAAGCTATATATAATTATTTAGATGTTATAAATTTAGCAAAGAAACATCCAAATATAGATAAAGCTGGTGTGTATGAAGCTAAAGCATATACTTTTATAGGTAATATAGTATATGAATTAGGTCTGCATAAAGAAGCTATAGATTGGTATGATATGGCAATAAATATAAAAATACCAAATAAATTAAACAATGCAGAAGCAAAGGTAAATACATATATAAATCAGATGCATGCATACTTAAGTATCGGTGATTACGATAAATGTAGTGATGTAGTAAATGAGACAAAAAAATATATAAAATATCTAGATAAAAATGAACAAGATGATGTAGAAATTCTTCTAAATTATAATATAGCCAATATAAATATACATAAAGGAAATTATGAAGAAGCTAAAAAATATATAAAAAAAGGTTCAGAGTTATTAAAAGAAGATAAAGTAGAATATTTTATTCATAAAGATATTTTCTTAGGATTATCATATGCAAGTATATTAAAAGAAGAAGGAAATTATAAAGAAGCTTTAGATATATATAATAAAATACTAAAGCTAAAAAATGAAGGTGCTAAATATATAGAAATTGATATCTATTCTGATATAGCTGAAATATACAGTAAAATAGGAGATCTAGAATCATATAAAAAATACAATGAAATACTAAAAGAAAAGAAAGAATCTTTAGATGAAATTATAAAAAATGATTATATTGAATATTCAATAAAGGCATATGAAAATGAAGTATTAAAAGAGAAAGAGAAAAACGAACAAATAAAAGTATTAATTATGACATGTATAGTAGTAATATTAATTATTATTTTAATAGCAAGAATAGTTCGTGTGAAAGCATTAAAAAAATTACACTATCAAGATAGTATGACAGGTCTTTATAATAGGAGATATCTAGATGATTATGAACAGAGAAATATAAAGAAACTAGAAGAAAAGGAAATTTCTATAGTATTACTAGATATAGACTACTTTAAGAAATATAATGATAATTATGGACATATAGAAGGAGATAAAGTAATAAAAGAAGTATCAAATTCAGTTCTTATGAATATTAGAAAGAAAGGGATAGGAATAAGATTTGGAGGTGAAGAAATAGTTATTATACTAGAGGACACTAGTGAAAATGAAGCCATAGAAATAGTAGAAAAAATACAAAAAGATATAAAAAATAAGGCAATAGAACATAAGTATTCATTAGTTAATGACATAGTAACTACAAGTATAGGTATATATACTAAAAAGAAAAATATGAAAGAAGATATATATTTAGCAATAGATAAAGCAGACAAGGCATTGTATGAGTCTAAAAATAATGGAAGAAATAGATATAGTATATATAATTAAAAAAGTAATGAACTTTTAATTATAAAAATTATATTAAATTTTAAATAAAAGCCCTTAAAATGATATTAATGTTTTAAGGGCTTTTATTTAAAATTTGAATAAGTATGAAGGAATTTATATGTTAATATCTAATATTGTATAAAGAAAGGTATATGACAAACGTTTATCAGGGGGATTATATGGAAAAAACAAAAGTAAGAAGAAAGCCAAAGTGGCTAAGAGTAAATTATGAACGTCAATCTATAAAAGAGATTGAAGTTATGATGGAACAGTTATCATTAAATACAGTATGCAAAGAAGCAAAATGCCCTAATTTAGGTGAATGCTATAAAAAAAGAACAGCTACATTTATGATAATGGGAAGTCAATGCACTAGAAATTGTAGGTTTTGTAATGTAACTAATGGTAAACCTCAAAATCTTGATATAAATGAACCAGAAAATGTAGCAAAAGCAGTAAAAGAACTAGGATTATCTCATGCAGTTATAACAAGTGTAACAAGAGATGATTTAGAGGATTGTGGAGCTAGTCACTTTGCAAAAACTATAGAAGCTGTGAAGAGTTTAAATCCAGATACTACTGTAGAAGTGCTAATACCAGATTTAAAAGGTATCAAAGAAAATTTAGATATAGTTATAAAAGCAAATCCTGATGTAATAAATCATAATGTCGAAACTGTAGAAAGATTATATGATACAGTTCGTCCAGAAGCAATATATGAAAGAAGTATAGATGTTTTAAAATATGTAAAGGAAGTAGCACCTCACATATTAACAAAAACTGGTATAATGGTTGGCCTTAGTGAAAGTGATGAAGAAGTATTTAAGGTTATGGATGATGTACTTAAGGTAGGATGCGACATATTTACAATAGGTCAATATCTAAGACCATCAAACAAACACATAGAAGTTTATGAATACGTAACACCAGAAAAATTTGAAGAATATAGAGTGGTTGGAGTAGAGAAAGGATTTAAGTATATAGCAAGTAGTCCTTTAGTTAGAAGTTCGTATAATGCACAAGAAGCTATTAAATAGACAAAAGGGGATAAAACCATGATATATGTAGAAAATAATTCAACTAATCCATACTTTAATTTTGCACTAGAGTATTATCTTATAAATGAGAAAGACTTAAAAGATGATGTTATATTTATGTTTTGGAGAACAAATCCAACACTTATGATAGGAAAATTCCAAAATACAATAGAAGAAATTAATGAAGATTATGTAAAAAATAATAATATAAATGTAGTTAGACGTATAACAGGTGGCGGAACTATATATACGGATATGAATGGATGGCAATTTAGCTTTATAACTAAAAATTATAATGGAAATGGAATAGACTTTAAAACATTTACAACGCCAATTATTGAAGCATTAAAAAGTCAAGGAATAGATGCATACTTTAATAGTAGGAATGATTTATTAGTAGATGGCAAAAAATTCTCTGGAAATGCACAATGTGTTAAAAATGGATGTAAATTACACCATGGTTCTATACTATTTGATACTAACATAGAGGAAATGGTAAGAAGTATAACTGTAGCTGAAGATAAGATAATATCTAAAGGAATAAAATCAGTTAAAGATAGGGTTGCAAATCTTAAAAACTATTTAAAGGAAGATATGGATAGTTTAAAGTTTAAAGATATAATGCTAGAGAGTTTACTTAAAGAATCTAGTGGAGTTTATAATTTAACAAAAGAAGATATAAAGAGAGTAGAAGAAATAGCTAAAGAAAAATTTGAAACTTGGGAATGGAACTACGGAAAATCTCCTAAATTTGAGATTGTTAAAGGAAAAAGATTAGATGGTGGGAAAGTAGAGTTTAGGATTAATGTAGATAAAGGTATAATAAAAGAATGTAAAATAAATGGAGACTTTTTTGGAGAAGGCGAAATAGAGGATATATCAAATTTACTATATGGATGTAGATATAATAAAAAAGATATATTAGATATATTAGAAAATATTGATATAAATAAGTATTTCTATCGAGTGAACAAAGAAGAACTTATAGAATGTATAATATAATTTTAGATATAATAATAAAAAACCTGTATCAATAATATTGATACAGGTTTTTTATTTAAAATAATACATATAAAATATAAGTTATTAATGTAATTTATTTATATATTAATAGCATAAGAATCTTCTTTTTTTAATTTTAAATAATTCATATAGGTATTAGTTTCAGCTATAACTACAGGAGTAAGATAAATTAGAGCTATAAGGTTAGGTATAGCCATAAGAGCATTAACAATATCCGCAATTATCCAAACCATTTCAAGTTTTAAAAATGACCCAATAAGTATCATTAAAACAAAGACAACCCTGTAAGCGCTTATAAACTTAATACCAAATAAAAACTCAAAACATCTTTCTCCATAATAACACCAACCAAGTATAGTAGTAAAAGCAAATAAACTTAAACTAATAGTTAAAAATAAAGGTCCAATATGTGGAAGAACACTTTCAAATGCACTTTGAGTCATAAGAGCACCATTTAAATCTCCTTTCCATACACCAGATAATATAAGAGAAAATCCAGTAAGAGAACAGATTATCAAACTATCTATAAATGTCCCAGTCATAGATATAAGACCTTGCTCAGCTGGATGATTAGTTTTAGCAGCAGCTGCTGCAATTGGAGCACTACCAAGTCCAGATTCATTAGAAAATACACCTCGAGCAATACCATTTCTAATAGCCATAGATACACTAGCTCCCATAAATCCACCTATAGAAGATGTAGGTGTAAAAGCACTTTTTAGTATTAAGATAAATGTAGATGGTATTTTATTAAATGAGCCTAAAATAATTAAAAAGCACATTAGTATATATACAAAAGACATAAATGGAACTACTGTAGATGCTACTTTTGAAATATTTTTAATACCTCCAAATATAACTAAGGCTACAATTAATGTTAATATAATTCCAGTTATTTTAGGATTAATTCCAACACTTCCATTAATAGAATCAGTTATGGAATTAACTTGAGTAAATGTACCTATACCTAAAAGAGCAACTAAAATACCACTTATAGCAAAGAAAATAGCAAGAGGTTTATACTTAGATCCCATACCATTTACTATATAGTACATAGGACCACCAGAAATTTCGTTTTTTTCATTTTTAGTTCTATACTTTATAGCAAGTACTCCTTCAGCATATTTAGTAGCCATTCCAAAAAATGCTGCAACCCACATCCAAAATAATGCACCAGGACCTCCTATTTTTAGAGCAGTAGCAACACCAACTATATTTCCAGTACCAACTGTAGCAGCAAGAGCAGTGCATAAAGCGCTAAAGCTTGAAATATCTCCACTACCATTATTTTCTGATTTAAATATTAATTTTAAAGCAGTAGGTAATTTAGTTATTTGTAAAAATCCAAGTTTAAAAGTAAATAATATACCAGTACCAACTAATAGTATTAGTAAAGGTGGTCCCCATATAAATGAGTTAATTTGAGATAAAACATCAATTAAATTCATAAAAATACACTCCTTATATATTCGCTTATTTTTTAAGCGAAGTGAATTTTATGCCTTAATAAATCAATAAAGGAAAATGAATTAATTGACAGGAAGATAAGATATTTAGAAATTTTTAATTTTCTAAATAATAAGAATAATAATTGCTTGAATAAAAAAAGCCAAGTCTTAAGACTTAGCTCTGGATAAACTACAACTATAAAACTATACAAAAAGTAAGTATAGTACATAATCCCTGTCCTTTTGCCTGAGAGATTGAGCAAAATTGCCTTGCCCCTTCGGCGCCTATATAGGTCTCTCCAGAGTTCCCTAAGCTTTACAGTCCTACTTATAAAAGTACCTGAGAGTGCGACTCCTTCGGTGTGTCAAAATGACAGCTCTTCTATAAAGCTTCAATCGGGTATTGATTTGTTATTGCATTTTCTATAATAGTACAAAAAAAAATATCAAATGTCAAATCAAAAAAAATAAAATTAAACACTTTAGCTATATAAACTAGATATTTAAAATCTTAGGATAATTTCTATAATATATATTTTTTGACTTAATCAAACTAGAATAAAAATATGTGTATTGAACAATATAACTAATGAAAATTAATTAAAAGGAGATATAAAATGAAACCAAATCCAGACGATAGAAGAGACAATGTTGAGAAAATACAATGTAATATAAATCATACTCTAAAAAATATTAGATTAGCAAATGAAATGATTGAAAAGGTAGATAATCCTGAAGAAAGAAGAAAATTAGAGGAAAAAAATAAAAGAAGAGAGGAATCTCTTAGTAATATGCGTAGTGAAATAAAAGAAGAAGCTAATGTAAATAAAAATGAGTATAGATAAATAAAATATATAATTTAATCCTAAATATAAAAAAGGTAATAAGTATGTACTAACATAAACTTATTACCTTTTAAAATATTAATCATCTAAGCAAGCCAAACCTCTATCGTATAAGAGTTCATCTAATTTTAGAATATCGATTCCTTTGTTTACACCAAATATAATTACAGCATCTCTTAAATTTTTAGAATATAGCTCACCGCAATCTGCAAGTCTTAAAGCTTTATTAGTTTCTTTAATATCTAGACTTGCTCCGATACAAAGTTTGATAACTTTATCGCGACTAGGTTTTTTACTTCCATTTAAAATTTGATAACCATAAGTTCTATCTATACGAGCATTTTTTATAAGTTCACTTTTAGTAATTTGTTTATGTTTTAAAATATCTTCAAAAAATGTTTTGAACTCTAAGCCTTTATATTTATCATAGATATCTACTAGATACTCATCTAAGCAGCTTTCATCTTTTATATTTTTTAAAACGCTCATTAACTCTATTGTTTCATTATTCAAGCTATTACCTCCAATTTATATAGAAGATTGTTTCATATAAAGTTGTTTTTTTACAACTATAGTATTTTTTCTTTTAAATAAATTATCTAAATAATTATAATAAGTACCAGGTGTTATTATACCATTTATTGCTATTAAATCTAAACCTATAGAACCTACGATAGTATCTGCAAGTCTTACGCAATTTGCTGTTAGAGTAAAGTATGTTTTAAAATACCCAGATTTGAATTTATAAAATTTACAATTAGTATCTAAAAACATTAGATTTGTTTCATCAGTATACTCCTTAAATGGATCTTTCTTTGAATTACATTCCCAGTGAATACAATTGTTTTTAATAGATGATATTTTATCTTTAATAGCATTATGTTGAATTTTATTTAATGCTAAAGTAAACCCTATTAGAGAACGATTGCATTTAGAATTTATAAAATTAATATATTTTTTAGTATCAGCTTCTAATAAAACACCATCGCTAACAAGTGTAAATAATCTATTAGAACTACTATCATAAGTTCCATATGAATAAGTTATTCCATCAAAAGATATATCAACATGACCAAATCCATTAGCACAATCAGGAGCTAGATGAATAAATATATCTATTGTTGAAAAAGAGTTATCTATTAGATTATCATAGTCACTACTTTCAACTAAAACTTTATTATTAGGATTTACCTTGATAAAATTATTAATTTTGTCTAATAGATGTTGAGGTATAAATGCTGCATAAACTATTGGTAGTGTAATCCTAAATCTCCTTTTTAAATTAGATTTAAAGGTATTAATATCTAAAATCTCCCTTAAAAAATCAGAAAAAAGTGTAAGAGATATTAGTATTACATATATACTGCATATTTTATCTACTATAGATATATAATCTAGTGGATAAAATAATAAAACAACACCAAATCCTAATGATATTAAGCTAAAAATAAAGCCCCTTATACATTCTTTTACATTGTTTTTGTATAAAATAATAGCTGCAGTAATTCTACCTACAAAATTTAATAATGCATACAGACCTATTATTCTTATAATAGATACCGTTAAAAAAACAGGATTATATTTAATAAAAAGCCCAAGAGAAATACAAAGAATACCTTCAACTAGTGTACTTATATGGCGCTTTTCTTTGTTAAAAATATAAGTTAGCATAGATAATGCACCTATAACTAATAAAAAAGTTAGTATCATATCAGTTGTTATACGCCCTATAAAATCAGAGCTAAATAACATAATAAGTCCTAGTATAAATAAAATTATAGATTTTGATAATATAGAAAAAGGGGATATAGTTTTTACGTTCATATAAAACCTCCTTATAGATAGTATAATATTATCATTAAATTAGAAGTTTAACAAAATAGTATTTATGTATGATATAATTTTTACTGAAAAATGTAGATAAAGAGGGATTAAATTTGAATTTAGAAGCAGAACTAGAGTTGTCTTTATATGAAGAATTAAAAACAATACATAAAAGTAGTAAAAGTGAAGTAATACTTGTTCATAATAATATAAAAAACAAATTATATATAAAAAGATTATTAAAAGAATGTAATAAAGATGTATACTATGCTTTAAAGAATATAAAAAGTGAAAATATGTCTAAAATATATGAAGTATTTGAAATAGACAATAAGTTGGTAGTAATAGAGGAGTTTGTAAATGGTAAAACTCTTCATGAAAAATTAAAAGAAACAGATCATTTAGAAGAAATAGAAGTTATAAATTATATAATATCTTTATGTGACATATTAAATATATTACATAATCTAAATCCACCAATAATACATAGAGATATTAAGCCATCTAATATAATGATAAGTAATGATAATGTATTAAAGCTTATTGATTTTGATATATCTAGAAATTATAAATATGGAGAAAATATGGATACAATTTTACTAGGAACTAAAGGTTATGCATCTCCTGAACAATTTGGATTTGAACAAAGTGATTGTAGAAGCGATATATACTCATTGGGTATTATGATGAATGTGCTAACTACAGGAAAGCATATAAAAGAAGTTGAAAATAAAGGATTATTGGAAAATGTTATAAAGAAATGTACTAAGATATCTCCAGATGATAGGTATCAAGATGTATCAGCACTAAAGAGTGATTTAATAAAATTAATTTATAAAACACAAGCCAGTAAAGAAAAAAATATAAACAAAATAGGATATAAATTAAAAGAAAAAATTATAAATAAAGATAGTAGTAAACCTATAAATATTAAAACTAAAAAAATTAATAAAAACACTAGGTTAAAATCTAAGTATATACCAGGGTTTAGAAATGGAAATAGGATCAATATGACACTATCTACAGTATTTTATATATTTTTAATAATAGGACTATTTGTTGGAAGTAGCATTGGTGAATTAATACAAAACTTAATAGTAGTAATAATGCTTTTAATGTATTTTTTATTATATACTAATTTTCTAGATATAAAAAACAAGTTACCAATTATAAAAAGTAATAAATTACATATAAAGATACTTGGATATGTACTATATTCTAATATAATATTTTGGAGCCTAGGTATACCATTAACTTATATTGTAGGGTAGTTGTATGCTATGAGCATACCAATAGGCTATAAATAAACTTTATAATAAATAATGAAATAGTTATTATGGAGGTTATTTATGAAAAAAGTTTTACTAGGAGTTATAATAGGATTTGTAGTTATAATAGGAGGTTGCGCTCTAATGCTTGCACAAGGTGCATCTAGTGTTAACCATGCTATAGAAGAAACACAATCACAATCAGAAAAAGAAAATAAGAAAATAGAAGAGATGGCTAAAAATATTACTTGGGAAATAAAAAAAGAAGATTACATGACTAAAATAGTTGGAGTTTTTGAAAATACAAGTAATGAAATGATAGATTATGTTCAGTTTGATTATAAGCTATTAGGAAAAGATGGTACTGTTATAGAAAAATCTTTTACTAATGAAAGTGATATAGCACCAGGAGAAAAAAGAAAAGTTGAAATATTATGTGAAAAAGATGATTTTGATAGCTACGAAATAATTGCTACGAATACTGCATTTTAAGGAAAGTATATCTTAACAATTGTTAAGATATACTTTTTTTAATACTAAATGCTAAACTTGATTAACGGAAGTAGTTGTCGGTGATATGAAACACTTTGCCTATACGTAGTTCAAGTGAAGGAAATTTTTTATTAAAGTATGGCTAAATTATCAACTAATCCATTTTTTATAGTTATGCTTTTATCGGAAATTTTATTTGCAAAATCTAAGTCATGAGTAATTATTAAAATAGTCATACCATTTTCTTTTAACTTATACATGATATTTATTATATCCTCTATAGATTCTAGGTCTAGTGCAGATGTAGGTTCATCAAAGCATAATATCTTTGGGGATATGGCTATTGCACGAGCGATTGCTACTCTTTGTTTTTGTCCACCAGATAGTTCAAAAGGATATGAATTTAGTTTATCTTTTAAGTTAACTAAATCTAAAATACTAGTAGCTTTTTCTAAAGCTTCTTTCTCACTTTGACCTAGTACATTAACTAATGCACAGGTAATGTTTTCAAGTACAGACATATGTGGAAATAAATTAAAATTTTGAAATACCATTCCAATTTGACCTTTTAACTTTAGTATATCCATAGAGCTTTTCATAGTGGTTTTATCTATTACAATACTTCCACTATCAAAATCTTCTAGTCCACATATACATCTAAGTAAAGTTGTTTTACCAGCACCGGATTTTCCAAGTAAAACTCCAATTTCACCTTTATTTATATTAAATGATATATTATTTAATATTTTATTTTTACCAAATGATTTATTTAAATTTTTTATTTCTAACATATAAAAACTCCTATCTATAATATGAATACTTATTTTCTAAAGCTTTAAAGACACTACTTAGTATGAAAATTAATCCTAAATATATAAGACCAACCTTAAGTAGGGGAATTAAACTTAAAGTTCTATTAGAAGCTATCTGAGCAAGTCTTAGTATATCGTTAAGTCCTAATATATAAACTAAAGATGTATCTTTTATTAATGTTATAACTTCATTAGACATTGGAGCTAAAATACTTTTTACTACTTGGGGTACTATTATTTTTTTATAAGTTGTTAATCTGTCAAATCCAAGTACTAAAGAGGCTTCATATTGACCTTTATCTATTGACTCTATGCCTCCTCTAAATATTTCTGCAAAATATGCACTATAGTTTAGAGAAAAGGCAAGTATTGCTACTGTAAATCTATCAAATACAATTCCTAAAAGAGGAAGTCCGTAGAATATAAATATTAGTTGTAATAAAAGTGGAGTACCTCTAAAGATTAATATATAAAATTTTGAAATACCATTTAAAATATTGTTTTTAGATAATCTTAATGTGCAAATAATTATACCTAGAGGTATTGATATTATAAGTGTTAGCATAAATACAATAAACACTATTTTTAATCCTTGTAACATATTAAATCCTCCTAAATCTAGTTAAACCATTTTTTATAAATTTTATCGAAAGTTTTATCTTCTTTAACTTCAGTTAAAGCTTTATTTACTTTATTGGAAAGTGAAGTATTTCCTTTTTTAAATCCGATGACAAAGCTTTCCTCCCCAAAGTTATCCTTTAAGATTACAAAATTTTGTTTATTTGAATTGCTTATATAATACTTTGCTAATACTTCATCAGCTACAACTGCATCAACTCTACCAAACTCTAAGTCTCTAAATGCATTGTCAAAGCTATCATAAAGTATAGGTGTTTTATCCTGTAAGTTATTAACTAGATTAGTATCTTTTTCTATAACATCAAAGCCAGCACTACCTTGTTGAGTTCCTAGTAACTTTCCTTTTAAATCAGATTTATTTTTTATAGAAGAATTATATAAAGTAACTATAACTTGTTTGTTAGTTAGATAAGAATTAGAGTACTCTACTTTTTTCTTTCTTTCTTCTGTTAGCGTATAACCATTCCATAAAGCATCTATATTACCAGAGTCTAGCTCTGTATCTTTCATGCTCCAATCTATATTTTGAAATTTTACATTCATATTAAGCCTAGAGAAAACTTCTTTAGCAAGGTCTATATCAAATCCTACAACTTCATTATTTTCATCTAAAAAACCCATAGGTACAAAGGTATTGTCATACCCTATAACTACTGTATTATCTTGATTATTATTTTTATAATTAGTAAATTTTTTCTCACAACCTCCAATTAATATTAGAGGGATTATAATTAATATCATTAAACTAAATTTTTTTAATATATTTTTCATATAATATCTCCTTATAGTAAATTTAATTTTTTAAGTGTATTTCTTTGCGCGCATAAGGAAATAAACTAAAAAAACTCCCGCCTCTAGCTATTGCTAGAGGACGGGAGTTAACTCACGTGGTTCCACCTCTATTTATTAATGCCTCACGACACTAACCTCTTTGAGTACGACAAAAAATTGTTTATACTCTAGCACTATAACGGGTGCAGGGAATCCGGAAACAGCCTACTAAGATATCTTTTCGGTGCTCTGCTTAAAGATGTGTTCAAAGTAAAATCAATTGCACCTCTCACCAACCGGTAACTCTCTGTTAAAGATACTTACTTTTACTATTTCTTATCATTGCATTTAGTTATGTAATTAACTTTATTGTTTTAAATAATAAATCTATTTTTTATTTATGTCAATATTTTTTTTTAATACTAAAAATTAATATATTAGTTTTTATTAATAGATTCAATTTCTTTATTTAAGAAATAAGAGATAATTGTCCTTATTATAACTATGGCAGCAAGGCCTAATATATGATTAAGGCTAGGGTCTAATATTGATTCTATAATATCTGCACCTATTAGAATTTCTAAGCCAAATAGTATGTATGTGCCCAAAAAGTTTTTGATGGTAGTAACATTTTCAACAGCAGTCTTTCTAGTCTTAGATACAATTTCTGATTTTAACCATAAAGCAAATTGAATTGCTATACCCCATATTATTACTATTGTAGATAAACCTTGTAAAATAATTATTAATTTTTCTAAAATATTTTTAAAATCCAAATTAACCATATCCTTTAAATAAATTATATAAATATAGGTTGTGTAAAATATAAAAACTTATTACTAATTAGATATGACAAAATATTAAAAAAAACTACTGAATATAACATAAATTTAAAAGTAAAGTATTTTAATTTATTATTAAGTATGCTATAACTATTTTAGAAAAAAAATATACGGAGGAAGTTATGGGAAGACAAACTGACAAAAAGAAGTTTAACCTGCCTACTGCATATACTATATTGTTTTCTATAATTATAGTAATAGGTATAATTACACAGTTTATACCACAGGTTAATAAAGCAGGGATATCAGACGTTGTAATGTCTCCTATAAAAGGATTAAAAGATGCTATAGATGTATCTTTATATGTGCTTTTAATGGGTGGATTTTTAGGTGTTGTAGCAAAAACAGGGGCACTTGATGCAGGAATAGGTTCAATAGTAAAAAAGCTAAATGGGAAAGAATTTATATTAATACCAATACTAATGTTTACATTTTCATTAGGTGGAACTTGCTTTGGTATGTCAGAAGAAACATTAGCCTTTTATGCATTAATAACAGCTACTATGTTAGCTGCTGGATTTGATTCTTTAACAGCAGTTGCTACTATATTATTTGGTGCTGGATGTGGAGTTTTAGGTTCAACTGTAAACCCATTTGTGGTTTCAATAAGTATAGATTCTCTTAAAGGTGTTGGAGTTGAAGTTAATCAAGCGGTAGTTATGGGAATTGGAGCAGCACTTTGGTTGTCATCACTATTAATATCTATATACTTTGTTATGAAGCATGCTAAAAAGGTTAAAGAAAATCCTAATGCAACTTTATTATCAAAAGAAGAAGTAGAATCAGCTAAAAGTGCATTTATAAATTCAAAAAAAGAGACTTTAGAATTTACAACTAAGAGAAAAATAGTATTAGCTTTATTTGGATTATCATTTGTAGTTATGATATGTGGAGTTATTCCTTGGGAAAAGTTTGGAATAACTATATTTAAGCATACTGACTTTTTAACAGGTAATGCACTTGGAAACTGGTGGTTTTCAGAACTTGCTACATGGTATACATTAATGGCTATTGTAATTGGTGTAGTATATGGATTAAAAGAAAAAGAAATAGTTTCAGCTATAATAGACGGAGCATCTGAGATGGTAGGAGTTGCGCTTATAATAGGTATATCAAGAGGAGTATCTGTTATAATGAGTAGTACAGGACTTGATGTTTATGTTCTTAATAATGCATCACATGCATTAAGTGGAATGTCACCTATATTATTTATAAACATAGCATTTTTAATATATATAGGTTTATCATTTTTAATACCTTCTACATCAGGCTTAGCTAGTGTATCAATGCCTATATTTGGACCATTAGCAAAAAGTTTAGGATTTCCATCAGAATTAATTATATCAACTCTTGGTGCTGGATGCGGACTTGTAAATCTTATAACACCAACATCTGGAGTTATAATGGGGGGACTTGCTATAGCAAAGGTTGAATATAGTACATGGGTTAAGTTTGCAAGTAAGATAATCATTTGTATATATATATCATCAGCTATTATATTATCAATAGGGATGATGTTATTATAATTAAAAATATTTAATAAATATGAGATAGTGATAGTAGTGTTTTAAATTATACTATAACTATCTCATATTTTACTTTATACCTAATTTATACTAAAAAGCATATTAATAGAATTTGAAGGAGACTTATCTTTTATAAAAGATTTAAATATTACATTTCCATCTTTGAGGTTATACTTTTCTAAATTGAATTTATTTTCAAAAACAAATTCTAAATCTACATAACTATTTGGAGTAATATTATTTATATCTTTAGATTTTATAGTATAGCTATATTGTTTTTCGTATTTATCGCTTAATATTAAGCTAATATCTGGATCTATAAATTCATCGTTCGATTCATTTTTTAATCTTATATTTATTTTTGTGCAATTATTATCATTTATATAACCTAAAAATTCAAATTTCAAATTAGGGTCTATATTATTATCAAAAGAATTAAAACCTATTAAATACATACTTAATGAAAATAATAAAAAAGCCATAAATAACTTTCTCATAATATAAAAACCTCCAAATTAAAAGATTATATAAGTATTCTTTATAATATATAGAGTTTCCTCTATATAATTAGTTATTAAGTACAAAAAAATATAAGTATTTATAAAAGTTAACTCACATTTTGTAGAAGACTGCATATATATATTATTAAGAAGATGATATTTAATATATCATGTCTAATAAAAAAAAAGGGTGGATATTATGGTATGCAAAAAAGGAAATTATAAAAAGCATAATTGTGGATGTCATAAAAATTTTTGTTGTAAAGGCATAAATATAAATAAAAAAGAGTGTGAAAAAAATCATAAATGTAAATGTGATCATGATATTGATTGCTCAGAATGTAGAAGACTTAAATGTTTAGCTCAAAGAAAATGTGATGAAGCGAATGAAAGAATAAATAGAGCAAATCAAGCTGCACAACAAGCACAACAATCAGAAAGAAGAGCAGAGGAATTAAAAAGACAAGCTATGGAAGAATGTGAAAGAGCTCGTAGATTATGGAATGATTGTAGAAGAATATCAAATGAGGGTGAAGAGTTAATGTGTGAAGCTCGAAGACTTATGAAACAAAGTGATGAATGTCATAAAAATTGTCATGAAGAGAATGATGGATGTAGCTCAAATGGTCATAACTGTGAATGTAACTCGAATAATCATAGCTGTGGGTGTAATTCAAATGATCATAACTGCGGGTGTAACTTAAATTGTAAATGTGTATGTAATTGTAGATAATAAAAATCCCTAGAATAACTAGGGATTTTTATTAATTTTCAAATGGTGAATTAGAATATAATATAAAATATCCTTGTGGATATGAACAAACTGGGCAAGCCATTGGAGCTTTAGTACCTGTATGAACATGACCACAGTTTAAGCAAATCCACTTTTCTTCAGTATCTTTTTTAAATAGAGTATTGTTTTCAAGGTCACTAGCAAATCTTCCAAATCTATCTCCATGAATTTTTTCTATTTCAGATATTTTCTCAAAACTATTAGCTACCTCTAAGAAACCTTCTTCACGAGCTGTTTTAGCAAATTCTTTGTAAACTTTATCCCATTCTTCGTATTCATTATGTTGAGAATCTTTTAATGTTTTAATTAAATCGTCATATACTTCAACAGGATATCCAGCATCTATAGTTATAGAAGAGCCAGAAAGTTCTTTTAGATGATTATAAAAAACCCAAGCATGAGCTTTTTCTTGTTCTGCTGTATAATTAAATACTTTTTGAACTACATATAAATTTTGCTTTTTAGCTAAACTTTCTCCAAATGTATATCTGTTTCTAGCTTGACTTTCTCCAGCGAAAGCCCTCATTAAATTTTCTTTTGTTCTACTATCTTTTAATAAACTCATATTATACTCCTTTAATAAAATATTGCTATTAGGATTATTTACCAAAATAAATAAAATATACATTTATAGTAACTTAATAACTTTTAATTAATAAAGATTGATATTTTTAATAAAAATTAAGTAAATTAAAGCATTTGTTAAATTATTTATTAAAGTTTTATATAAAATTTTTCGTGGTATAATTACTATATATACAAACATAAAGAGGTGAAATCATGTCAAGTATAAAATATGATATAGTAAAAGAGGTAGGAATAATATCAACTACAACTTCAGGGTGGAAAAAAGAATTAAATATTATAAGTTGGAACAATAGGGAACCTAAGTATGATTTAAGAGATTGGTCAGCAGAACATGAAAAAATGGGAAAAGGAATAACTTTAACAGCAGAGGAATTAAAATCTCTTAAAGAATTACTAAATAATATGGATATATAGAAATTTTAGTTTATATATTTTTTATATTGAAGTAAAAACTTAGATAGCTTAGCATATTTATATGTTTTTATTTTATGATGGATTTAAGATAGAATTTTATACACAAAAAATATCTCCAAAAGCAAACTAGCTTTTGGAGATATTTTTATCATGTTTTTTGTTACAAGTTATCCTGTTTTTGCAGTTATGATTTTTTTTACACATGCAATTAAAATTACTTTTTATTTCATAAAAAGTAGAAAATTTTCTAGGGTAATAGTTTAGAGAACTAAATGATGAAATATCACACTTAGAGTAATCATCGAAGTAATTTTGGTTACAACAAGAATCACAGTTGTTAGATTCAAGTGATACTACCTTTTCTGAATCATAAGTAGCTTTGTTTACTAATAATTTGAAACTAGAATATTTATCTTCATAGTCAGATAAATCAAATTGATAAAATCCTTCACAATCGCTTATAGTATGAGCTATTCCTTTATAGTAAATTTGATCGTCATAACATTCAACTCCTAACAATTTTACTAAGGCATTTTCTACTGGCTCTCCTTTATGATTTACTATTTGCCCCCAAAGTCTAACTGATTTGTACTCAGGCATAACAATGTCTGATCTTATTTCAGGCTCACAGTAGTCAACATCAATATCTAAAGAATTAGCTCCAACTATACTATATTTTGATAAGCAGCTGCAATTATATTCATTGTCTTGGTAGTATGATATACCAAACACCTCCTTTGAAATTTAGTAATTTTTAGCGTCTAATATAGCATATGAACAAAGCATTAAATGTGATTTTTATTATTTAATAATTTTAATGTTTAAAGTTATACATGATGTTTTATATAATAAAATTTGAGAATATATAATAACTTTATTAAAAGTACTTAAAAATGTATGAGTATAATTAATTATAAAAAATTTAAAAATGAAAGGGCTTTGTTATGTCTATTAGATTAGTGAATGTAGGGAAAATTTATAAAAGTGGAGAAGTTGAAACAGTAGCATTAAAAGATATAAATATAGAAATTAAGGATGGTGAATTTATAGTTATATTAGGTCCAAGTGGTAGTGGAAAAAGTACAATGTTAAATGTTATAAGTGGATTAGATAAACCAAGTAGTGGAGAAATTTATTATAATGATGAAAAAATAAGTGATTACAATGAAGATAAGCTTACAAAATTTAGAAGAAATAATTTAGGGTTTATATTTCAACAGTATAATCTACTTCAAAATCTTACAGTAAAAGAAAATATTGAAATAGGTTCAAGTATAGGAAAAAATCCATTAAATATTGATGAAGTGTTAGATGCAGTAAGTATGAAAAATGAAAAAGATAAATATCCATACCAATTAAGTGGTGGGCAACAGCAAAGAGTTTCTATAGCTAGAAGTATAGCTAAAAATCCAAAGATAATGTTTTGTGATGAACCAACTGGTGCATTAGATGAAGAAACCGGAAAGCAAGTATTAGAAATGATACAAAATATGAATGAAAGATTTAAAACAACAACAGTAGTTATAACTCATAATCCAAATATTGCATTTATGGCTGATAGAGTAATAAAAATGAATTCAGGAAAAATAGTCGAAGAAATCTTAAATACCAAAAAAAGAAAGGCAAGTGAAATAAAATGGGGGTAAGAGTTTTATTTAAAAATACTTTAAATACATTTAAGAAAAAGAAATTACAAATTCTTGCCATAGGTATAATAATAGCACTTAGTTCTTTTTTATATACAACCATGTTTTATGCTATTGATAGCTTAAAAACACCTTTGGAAAATTTTATTAATGAAACTAATCAAGAAGATTTTTCTATAAGTATGATAAATGGTTTAACAGAATTTGATATTAATAATTTATCAGATAAAGAAAAAATGAAAGCAAGTAGTATGCTTATATATACATTAAGTGATATAAAAAAGTCAGATATTAATATTTATAATAAGATAATAGAAAATAGAATAAATGCATTTGAAAAAGATTATAAAGGTTTTAAATTAGAAAATAGATCTTACAAAGAAGTAAACTTTAAAAATAATGGTAAAAGTAATAAGATAACATTATTTAAAGATAGTAAAAATATAAACCTATCATATATAGAAAAAGGAAATAAGCCTAAATTAGATAATGAAATAGCAGTAACTAATATATATGCTAAGAAAAATAACTTAGATATAGGCGATAGTATTGACATAAACGGAAAGAATTACATTATAACAGGGTTTGTATTGTTTGCAGATAATACACTGCCTATAAGTGGAACAGATTTTAATATAGATAATTCTAAAATGACTTTAGGATTAGTAAATAATACAGAATATGAAAGTATAAAGGGAAAAGAAGATTTTTATTTATCTGGAGTTTCTAATAATGAAGAAAGCTTAAAAAACTTCAATGAAGATATTATTAAAACATATAAGGATAAAAATGATTTAAAGTATATAACTAGTATAGTACTTACAAAAAATCAAATGAAAAGTGGAGCAATATATGAAGAAATAAAGGGCGGTCAAGCTATGACTATAGGTATAAGTGTAAGTATTAGTACAATAGCTGTTTTAATAGTACTTATGATAACTTATAGAATAGTTAAAAATGAAAAAACTCAAATAGGAGTTTTAAAAGCACTAGGATATTCAAAATATGAAATACTTAAACCATATATAATGATACTAACAATAATATCTTTACCACTTTTACTTATTGGATATATATTAGGGGTATATACAGCACCATATATGAGTAATTTTTACTTAGAGTTTTATTTAATACCTAGTGGAGAAATAAAAACTAATTTAAGTGTATTATTAGTAGCAATAGTAGTACCATTAGTAGTTATAATAGGACTTTCAACTATACTTATAAATAAGATGCTTTCTAAAAAGGCAATAAACCTTATAAAATCAAGTGATAATGAAAAGGTAGGAAAACTTAATAAATTAGTTAGTAAATTATTAAAAAATGCTAAACCTCAAACAAAATTTAAATACTCATTTATACTTGCAAATACTAATAAATTTATAGTATTTTTCTTAGGAATAGTATTTTCATCAATGCTTATAATAATGAGTCTTATGATGTCTGATTTCTTTGATAAAATGAGTGTAGATTATTATAAATCAGTAGGATATATATATGAGGGAATTGTCGATATGTCTAAAGAATATCCAAAGCTTAACAATGATGATGAGAAATTTATAAGTTTACCTAATGGAATATACAAAGAAGACAATATAAACATTACTGGAATAGACAGTGATAATAAATTACATAAAATATATGATAAAAAAGAAAATGATATAACTAAAAAATTAAAAGATGGTATTGTGGTAAATAATAGTTTTTATTTAACTTATGGAGTAAAAAATGGTGAATCTATAAATATAACTATAAATGATAAAGTATATAAAGAAAAGATAGTAGGGATATCTAGGGATTATGGTGAGCCTAAAGTATATATGGATAGAAATAATCTAAGTAATATAATAACTAAAGATGAAGCATTTAAAAATATAGATAAAGATGATTTTTATACTGGTGTATATTCAAAAGATAAATTGGATAAAGGTGATTATTTATCAGTTATAAATAAAAATGATATATTAGAACAAACAAAATCAATGCAAGGATTTGTAAAAGTAGCTATATATTCAATGATAATTACTGCAGTATTTATAGCTGTTATAGTTTTATATGTGCTTACAACTATGACTGTAGAAGATAATTATTATTCAATATCTTTACTTAAAGTAATGGGATATTCTAAAAAAGAAGTTAATTCTATGATGTTAAGTAGTTACCTAGTTTATTCTATAATTTCATATATTGTAAGTATACCAATAACTGTACTTGGGTTAGGATTTGGCATTAGATACCTAGCTAGTGAGTTTGGAATGGTTATGCCATTTGAATTTGAAATATGGCAAGGTATAGTTGGCTTAATTATAATATTATTTATATTTATGCTAGGAACATATGCAGCTAAGAAAAAAATAGAAAAAATATCATTACAGGAAGTTTTAAAATCTTGTAGTGAGTAATAAATTACACAAATTCCATATAACAATATACTGTTTGTATAAGTATTATACAATCATTTTTGTGGTATAATCATTGTATAATAAAGGTAAAGATGTGAATTATGGCAAGTATAAAATACGATATAGTTAAAGAAATAGGAGTGATATCTAGTACAACTTCAGGATGGAGTAAAGAACTATTAAATAATATAGATATATAAAAACTGTAGTCTAAACTACAGTTTTTATATTAAAGTTTAAATTAAAATAGTTTAGATAAGTTAAAAAGTGATTGTTAATATTAGGAGAAATAGTTATGAAAATGCTTTTGAAATATGCTTTAAAATACAAAGGGCAGTTTTTTACAAGAATAGCTACGATATCTTTAGTAGCATTAGCTAGTATATGTTTTGATTTTATGATGGGATTTATAGTAGATATATTTGCAAGTGGGGATGTAAATAAATTTATACCAATAATAGTGGCAACAATTGGATTAATAATTATAATGTTTATAACAGAGTATTTAGATGGTCTTGTAATGTCTAAATATATAAAAAATACAGTAAATTACTTAAGATGTGATATATTTTCTAAAGTAATAAATAAAGATATAAAAGACTTTTCACTAGATAACAGTGGTAAGTACATATCAGTATTATACAATGATGTAAAAATGATAGAAGATAATTTTTTAAATAATATATTTTTAATAATATCATCATTAATATCTTTTACAATATCATTGGGAGTATTATTTTTTATAAGTCCATCTATAGTTGTATTTATAGCAGTATTTGGAGCACTTGGATTTATAATACCAAATGCTTTATCTAAGAAGTTAGTTATAGAAAAGAATGAATACTCAAAAAATCTAGAAGAAATAACTTCATTAACGAAAGATTTATTTACAGGATTTGAAGTTATAAAAGGCTTTAATATAAGTAATAAGATAAATAAAATATTTAAAGAGAGTTCGATTAAAGTAGAAAGTAGTAAAAGAAGATATGCAATACTTGAAGCAATAATAAAAGGATTTTCTCTATCTTTTAGTGTAACTATATACCTAGGAGTATTAATTTTAGGTGGGTATTTAATGTATAAAAAAAGTATATCAGTAGGTACTGCCATAATAATAATACAATTAAGTACTCATATAGTATCTCCAGTTAAAACAAGTATATCTCTCATAAATCAAATAAAATCAGTATCTCTTATAGCAGATAAAATAGAAGAAATACTTGAAACATCCAATGAAAGTATAGAAGAAGTTAAGCTTAATGAGTTTGAAAATTCTATAGAAGTTAAAAACCTTAATTACTCATATACTAGTGATAGAAAAGCTTTAGATAATATAAATTTAACTTTTGAGAAAAATAAAAAGTATGCAATAGTTGGAGAAAGTGGATGCGGTAAAAGTACTTTAATAAAATTACTTATGAGGTATTATACAGACTATGAAGGAAGTATAAATTTTGATAATAAAGATTTAAAAGAAATATACAGTTTAGATTTATATAAAAATATATCAATGATACAACAAAATGTATTTATGTTTGATGATTCTATAAAGGAAAATATAAAATTATTTGCAAATTATAGCGATGAACAAGTGTTAGAAAGTTGTAAAAGGTCAGGGATATTACCTCTTATAAATAAACTTGAAAATGGAATAGAGTCACATGTTGGAGAAAATGGAAATAAGTTATCAGGTGGAGAAAAACAAAGAATTGCTATAGCCAGAGCCCTTATAAATAATACACAGATACTTATACTAGATGAGTCTACATCTGCATTAGATAATGAAACTGCTTATAACTTAGAAACATCACTGTTAAGTCTTAATGATTTAACGATGATAGTTGTAACTCACAAGCTTATAAAAAATATATTAATAAATTATGATGAGATAATAGTTATGAAAGAAGGAAGGGTTATAGAAAAAGGAAGCTTTAAAGAATTAATCGACCTTAAAGGATATTTTTATAGCTTATATTATATACAAAGTGATGATAACAAAAATAAAATAACATAGACAATTTAAGCAAACAAAATTAACTTAAAAATTTGTAAAAATAGCATATATTATAACCCTCTTAAATATATCAATTATAAGAGTATATTTAAGGGGGTTTTTTATGAGCAAAAAAACATATGAATATAAATGTGTAGTAATAAATGAAAATGCTAAAAAGACAGCTGAAATATTAAATAAATATGGAAGTGATGGATGGAAGTTGGTATCTGTTTGGAACTCTTGGCACTATCTTAGCAAAAAGATAAAAATAGAAGATGAAGATTAAAATAATCTATAAAATATATTAGCCTAATTAAATATGTAAAAATTAATGTATAAGTAAATTAAAAAAATGTACCCTATAGAGTAGTTTTTAAATTATCTACTTACATAGGATACATTTTTATATATTTAAATTTTAAAATTTTTAAATAAAACGATATTCAATCAAACATATTAGATATAGATATTAATTTATTTAAGTTTTTATCTAAAAATTGTTTTATGGCTTTACATTGATAATTAAAAGAAGGTATATTATCAACAAAAGGCTCTAGATTACGCCTACATCCACCACCGCAAAGCTTAAAGTACTTACATTTTTTACAAGTATTATGTATGTATAAAGAACGATTTAAAAATTCTAATGCCTTAGAAGAAGCCATAAGTTCGTCTAAAGAATCTTTATTAATGTTACCTAATTTCCAATAATCAAAGCAGTATAAGTCACAAGGATAAACATCACCATTGGATTCAATAACTATATTAAGACTGCAAAATCCATTCATACCACAGCTAGTTGGATTATATCCTTTAAGAACAGTTATATAATCCATAAAGTTTCTTATTTCTACAAACTTACCGTTTTTAATATCTTTATACCAAAGATTAAATAATTTATCTAAAAATATATAAAAACTAGTAGTGTCTAAGTAATTTTTAAACTCATTTTCTATATATTTATTTTGATTATCTATCTCGAAGTTTTTTATATAGGGTATAAATTGTATATATGGAAAATCATTAGATTTAAAATACTCATAAATCTCATCTATATTTTTAGCGCTTTCTTTAGTTACAACAGATAGTATATTAAAATTAACCTTATATTTTTTTAATATATTAATAGCTGATATAACCTCATCAAAAGTGGAAGAGCCATTTTTATATGTCCTATATAAATCGTGAGTTTCTTTTAAACCATCTAGTGATATTTCAACTAAAAAATCGTTTTCTTTAAAGAAAATCGCAAATTCATCATCTATATCTATACCATTAGTTTGAATAGAATTTACAATATTAATATTATTATTGTTATATTTATTTTGTAATGTTATAAGCTTTTTATAAAAATCAATGCCTACTAAAGTAGGCTCTCCACCTTGAAATATAAAGTTTATATAATCTACATTTTTACTTAAAGCATTTTTAACTATATTTTCTAGTGTAGAAATATCCATAAAATCATTAGTATAAACATCCCTATTTTTTGATATATCTTTATAAAAACAATATTTACAATCTAAATTACAAGCACTAGAACTAGGCTTTATTAAAATTGTTAAATGATTCATAAAATCCCCCTTTAGGTAGATAAAATTGTATATCTGTTATTAATAACTATTATATATTAAAAAAGAATATTTATTAAATATAAAATACATCAATAACCCCTGTTTTTATATTAAACAGGGGTTATTGATGTATTTTATTATAAAATTAACCTTCTTTAATCTCAAGAATTCCCATAGGACAAGCATCAACACAAAGTCCACAAGCTATACATTTAGATGGCACAGGCTTATCATCTACTTTTGCTATTATGCCTTTAGGACAGGCATCAACACAAGTAAGGCAACCATTACATTTTTTCTTATTAATCATATAAACACCTTTAGGATTTTGAGTTATTGCTCCTTGAGGACATTTTTTAGCACATAGACCACATTGATTACATGCCTTAACATCTAAAGAATCATCTTTCTTTAATCCTATTTTTATACATGGAGTGTTTAATCCATAATGCTTATAAAATGCATTTGAGCAAGTCATTTCACAAGCTAAGCAATTTTGACATAGAGATCTGTCTGTAACAACTAATTTTTTCATTCCCTTTTCCCCCTAAAAATTTAGATTGTATTGCTAACTGTATTCAAGTTAAGTGTAGGACAAATATTTATAAAAATCAATTTGAAATTATGACAAATAAAATAATTTATAGAACTTAAAAATTTTATAACAACAATATGAAAAATATATTAAATATGAAGAAGAAAATAACAAATTAATCAAATGAAATTACAAATACATAAATAAAGTAAATTTATATAATATTAGTGTAATCATAAAAGGAAGAAATAATTATGGAAAAAATAAAGAGCAATTTATTAGGTATAGAAATTGATATATTAAATGAACGTAGTGGATTTAATACAGCAAATGCGACTAAGAGAACAAAAAAGAATGACTACAAAGAAAGCAATGTATGATGTGGTAGTAAATAAAATTAAAATGTGTAAAAGTGAGGATAAAGATTATGATAACAGTTATAACATTTAATCCATCAATAGATACACTTTACAAACTAGAATCTTTTGAAATAGGAAAGGTTCAAAGGGCAGGGGATGTTAAAAAAAGTGCAGGTGGAAAAGGTATAAATGTAGCTAGAGTACTAAATCAATTAGGGCATAATCCTATATGTATGGGTTTTGTAGGTGGATACAATGGTCTTTATATAAAGGATGAAATAAAAAAGATTGGTCTTAGAGATGAATTTATAAAAATAGATGGTGAAACTAGAGTTTGTTTAAATATAATAGATAAAAATAAAGTAAGTACAGAAATACTTGAAAGTGGTCCTACAGTAGAAGAAAACGACATGATAAAGTTTGAAAGACATTTAGAAAATATATTAGAAGAAACTAAAATACTAGTAGCTAGTGGAAGCTTACCTAAAGGATTGCCAATTGATTATTATGGATTGTTAGGAGAAATATGTAGGATTAAAAATATAAAATTTATATTAGATACTAGCGGTAAATACCTTGAAAGTGCAATAAATAGTCATATATATATGATAAAACCTAATATAGATGAACTAGAGGCTTTATGTAAGTGTAATATAAATAATAAAGAAGATGCTATAAAAGAAGCTTATAAATTATTAAGATATAATATAGAAAATATATGTATATCTATGGGCAAAGATGGGATGATTCTTGTAAATAAGGATAGTATATATGAAGTAAAAATACCAAGTATAAAAATAGAAAATACAGTTGGTAGTGGAGATTCATCAATAGCAGGATTTGCATATGGATTATTAAATGACTATTCATTAAAAGACTGTCTAAGATTATCTAATGCTTGTGGAATGTCTAATGCTATGAATATTAAAACTGGATTTATAGATGTAAATGAAGTTGAAAAATTATTTAAAGAGATAGAAGTATTAGAGTATAGTAGAATCTAATATAATTAGGTTATGTAAACTAAAAAATAAAATAAGTTAAAAAGCTATAAAATTAGGGAAGATACTAAATTTTATAGCTTTTTTAATTATAAAATAATATAAATACAAAACCTCTGTTTGAATGAATATGCGTTAAAAATGTTGTGTGTTATAATTAAATTAGCAGTCAATATTAAACTAAGGGGGAAGTATGAAAAATAAATTTTTAATTGGTTCATTAAAGTGTATGGTAATTTCGTTTATTATCGGTATGATATTAATATTTTTATCGACATCTATAGGGCTAAAAATGGGATATGATGCAATTCAAGCTAGTGGTGGAGGAATGGAAACATCTCAATATGAAATGATTGTTAAATCTAATATAGATAATTTTAGAACAGGTGGATTTGTTTTTTCTTTTATAGGTGGATTAGGGATGTTGATGAGTGGATATACTTTATATAAAAATATTGAGGAGTAATATTTATCTATTTAAATAAAATTATTATATTGAGAGTAGTAAGATTAAAATTACTGCTCTTTTTATTGTTTATTTGATTTTAAGAATATATAAAGCCTTGTGAAGTAGTCAAAATAATATATAAGTATTTATAAAATCGTGGACACATTTTCATGATTAAAGAAGAAGGAACGAAACGTTCCTCCTAGGATAAAATATATTTATGTATTAATAATAAGTAAATAAGATGTATAATTAAAATAAATCAATTTTATTAAAACAAAGAAGTAAAAAGGGTGAAAAAATGAATTATAAAATACTTACACATGAAGATTATGACGATATAGTAGATATATCAAGAAATATTTGGGAAGGAAATGATTATTTACCTAGTGTATTTCACAAATGGGTAGATGAAAAAGATGGGTGTTTTTTAGGGCTAGTTGTAGATGATAAGGTGGTAGCAGTAGGAAAATATAGTATTCTAATAGATGGACAAGGATGGCTTGAAGGGCTTAGAGTACATGTTGATTATAGAGGGAGACAATATGCACATGCAATTTGCGATATGCTGTTTAATTTAGCAAGAGAAGATTTAAGAAATAATAAGATAACTAATATAGCAATGTGCACTCATAAAGATACTGTAGCTAGCATAAATATGATGAAGGCAAAGAATTTTTATTTAGAAGATAGTTGTATGGTAGTATTTAAAGAAAATGATAATTACAATAAAGATATAAATGATATTAATATTGAAAAATGGGACATATCATATGAAGAATTTAAAAACTTAGATTATTTTAAGAAAAATAAAAATAGAATAACTTATGGATTTACTTATTTTAATTTATGTAAAGAAATATATGATGAGTTAGTTGAAAGTAATTCTTTAGTAATGGTAAATGGTCATAGATGTATAGTTAAAGTAAAAGGAAATCCTTCTATAATATGTATAGATAATACTTTTGAAGGTATTAATGACTGTGTAAATTATTATTTATTAAAAGAAAATTCTAGTGAAGCTGAAATATATATACATAATCCAAGTGATGAATTAATAAGTAAGTTAAAAGAAAACAAATATGGGTCATTAACTAATTTTGAAAATGATTGTTTGTATTATGTTTATAAAGAATAGAATTAAAAGTATATAGATTTATCTATATACTTTATTTATATAAAGGGGAGAAAAATTAATGGATGTAGAACTAAAAAAGATAACACATAAAGATATAGATGATTTTAAATTAATACAAAAATGGAATAATGACAACAGTATAAAGTATTTACTTAGACCTAATTTTAAAGAAGGAGAAATAGAAGATATAACATTAGAGGAATTAATAGAAGGAACTAGAATAAATGAATACAAGCATACATACATGATAGTTGAAAATGATAAAAAGGTTGGATTTGTAACTATTAATACAAATTTTAAAATGTTATTTAATGAAAGTGATGACACTGCTTGGATTAGTATATGTGTAGGGGATAATAAATGTAGGGGGAAAGGTATAGGGCTAAAAGTAATGAAGCTATTAGAAGATAAGGTAATGAAGTTAGGTAAAAATAAAATAGAGTTAGGTGTATTTGAATATAATACTAAAGCTATAAACTTTTATGAAAAAAATGGATATAAAGCAATAGGAAAATCTGAAAATTTTGTGTATTACAATGAAAATTGGTATAGTGATATAAGAATGGAAAAACAGATAAATTTATAATCAAAATTAGTTAGGGAGATATTTGTAATGAAGGAGAAAATAATACATCAAAAAACAGAAAAAGAAAAAATGTTATCAGGAGAACTCTATTGTGCTTTAGATAGTGAATTAGAAAAAGAACATGAGAAAGCTCAAAGCATTCTTAGAGAATTTAACAATTCTTCAGATATAAATAGAAGTGAAATATTAAAATCTCTATTTGGAAAAACAGGTGAAAATTTTTGTGTAAAACCTACTTTCCGTTGTGACTATGGATACAATATTTATGTAGGAGAAAATTTCTTTGCAAATTATGATTGCATTATATTAGATGTTTGTAAAGTAACAATAGGAGATAATTGTATGATGGCTCCAAGAGTATGCATATATACTGCAACTCACCCATTAGATGTAGAATTAAGAATATCTGGCTTAGAATATGGTAAGCCAGTTACTATTGGAAATAATGTTTGGCTTGGTGGAAATTCAGTTATAGCGCCTGGGGTAACAATTGGTGATAATGTAGTGGTTGCAGCAGGAGCTGTAGTTGTAAAAGATGTTTTGGATAATGTAGTAGTAGGTGGAAATCCTGCTAAAATTATAAAATATTTATAGTAAATATCTATTATTAAATATTTTTCAAAAACTATAAAACTTTATTAAAGATAAGTAATACCAAGTAATATCATAGAATTTATTCTGATATTAGTTGGTGTTAATTTATGTACATTTTTAGTTATATATTATTAATTATAACCTTCAAATAAATGCCTTCCAAAAATATCAACTTTTTATTTAAAATATTTTTAACTTCTTTTCTAAGTGACTTATCTGTATAAAAATCAATAATACATTCTTGTGTTTTTTACTTACACTTGCGTATCTATAAATCATTTGGTATAAAGTTCTTTGTGATAAAATCTATAAATTAATAGTTTATGGCACTGTTAAATGTATTGATTTTGCTAGAGTAATTTAGTTAGTGTCAAAATTTTGATTATATAACAAATAAATAATTAAATAAAAAAATATTTAAACATGCAAGTTTTTTAATTTTATTTACGAATTAATTAGTGTAAAAGCTTTTATAGTTAGGAGGAAGTAACTTGCAAGACAAATTAATGATTAAATATATCAAAAAGAAAAATCAAAAAGGAATGGAAATTTTAATAGACCAGTATAATGCTCTTATTACTTCAGTAGTTAGATATCATTTAGGTACACTTATTAATTACGAAGAAGAATGTGTTAGTGATACTTTACTAGCCATTTGGGATAATATAGAAGGATTTGAAAAAGATAAAAACTCTTTCAAAAACTGGATATGTGCAATAGCTAAATATAAAGCAATTGACTGCAAAAGAAAATATCTAAATAAGATAGAGACATCTAGTTTAGATGAACAAACATATTATATAGACAAAAATTTACTAAAGGTAGAAATTCAAGAGGAATTAAATGAGACATTAAACTTCTTATCAGAAGAAGACAAAGAAATATTTAGACGATATTATCTAGATGATGAAAGTGTAGTAGATATAGCAAATGATAAAAAGTTAGCTATTTCAAGTATACATAGTAAATTATCTAGGGGTAAGGCGAAAATAAGAAAAGCTTTATTAAATGACGGAGGAAAATAATATGATAGATAAATATAAAGTATTAAATAATGAAAAAATTCAATTTGATAGATATGATGAAGTAAAAACTGATAACGAAAAAATGAAAAATATAATGAAATCTAAGTTAAAGTCAAGAAAACAAGTAAATAAAAAATTAATAGCAGCAAGTATATCAGCAACACTTATACTAGGCTCTGTGGCTCTAACTAATGAAACTACATGGGCATATATTGATAGATTAGTAAATCATATTGAATCTTTCCTAGATAGAGATTATGGTGAATTTGAGAAGTACAAATTTGAAGGGAATCAATCAATAGAAGATAATGGATTAGTTCTTAATCTAGGAGATGTAATGCTTGATGATAGACAATTAATTATAAGTTTAAGTATGGATTATACTAATTTTGATTTTAAAGAGTATGGCATTAATAAAAAAGATTTTATACCAGATATACCAATAGTAACTATAGGAAATATGTCTTTCCCTGGTCAAGGTGGGGGAATCATGCAAAGAGATTTAAGAGCTGAAAATAAAAAAGAGTTTTTATATACTGTTAATTTAACTAGTATTGACACTGACGGAGATGGACTTGTGGATACTGACTTTGAGATACTTGATAATCTAGAAAAAAATAAAGATTATAATTTAAAAATTAAATTTAAAGATTTTGATATAGGGGAATCAAAGACTGAAAAAGGAAGGTTATTAAGTAAAAGTTTTGGCAATTGGGAGTTTAACACAACTATAAATAGTTCTAATATATCTAGTGATTTAAAAATTGTCGATATTAACAAAGTTATAGATATAGGTAAAGGAGTTAAATTTAAAATTGATCAAGTAAGAATTTCTCCTACTTCAGTGAATATTAAAACACAATTAGAAGGAGATCAGTCCAATGTAACATCCTTAATACATAATGCAGATGTCTCTGTAAAAGATGAAAGTGGAAATAGATTATTTGGTGGGGGAATTGGTAATTCAAATGGAAATGGTATATACCATAATTTTGAACGTAAAGGTAGCGAAAAGAAGATTACCATAATTCCTGTAATCTATTCGGAAAATAATACTAAATATTTTGAAGATGAAAAAATAGAAATAGATATTCCTTAAATTAATATTTTTTAATAATACCAATGATTATTAATAGTCATTGGTATTATTTATTTTTATTAAACTTTTGTGAATTTTTAATAAGGTTATATAAATATTTTAGATAATATAATTGCAAATATGTAATAAAAAAATATCGAAAAACAATAAAAAAGTATTGGAATATATCTTTATGTATTATATAATCTATTTATCGAAAAACAATAATTATATATCGTGTATGGAGGAAATATGAAAAAATATATTTTAAATTTAATACCATTTATTATAAGTATAGGATGTTTTGTAAGTTTTAATTTTATAGGAAGTGAAGTAGCACCAGATGGTACTTTAGTAGAGCCATTTTTCTTAATACCTATAGGATATCTATTTTTATTTATAGGAATAATAGGAGTATTAGTTAGAGTAGGATTAAATTATTTTAAAAGATCAAAATGTAATCAATAGATAAATTAAAAGCTGGCATATAAGCCAGCTTTTTCATATATATAGAATTTATGTTAAGTATAAAATTGTTTAGAATTAATAAAAATGAGGTTAATCATATATTGACTTTGAGTATTCAGTTGGAGAAATACCAAATGATGTCTTAAATTTTTTAGAAAAATAGTGAATAGAAGAAAACCCAAGCATCTCAGATATTTCACTAATAGTATAAGAAGTGTTTTTAATAAGTTCTTTACTTTTTGATAATTTTAATTCATTTATATAATTTTTTACAGTATTATCCATATTCTTTTTAAATAATGAGTGTATCATAGATGGACTTATACAAAAATGACTACATAATGTATTTATAGATAATTTTTCGTATATATGTTCATCTATAAATGAAAGTATTTCATTTAATAAGCTGTTTTCATAAGTTTGTCGCATGTGAGTCGTTGGTTTAGATTGAAAGTAGGTATTTTTTAGCCTGGCAGTATGTATAATAAGCTGTTTTAAGTAACAAATAGATAAATCATTGGAGTATATATCGTCGTTTGAAAGTTCTTCTATAAGTTTACTTATAATATTGTAGGATTCTCTTTCTAAAGTAAATACTTTATTACAAAGTACTTCATAGTCATTAGAGTCCATTTTAAAGTTAATAGTTAAGTAAGAGCTAATATTATCTGAAGTAGCTTGAGTATGAAATTGAAATGGAGCATAAAATATGAGATCGCCTTGTTTTAAATTATATTCTTTACCATCTACATTAGTAGATAGGTTTCCTTTATCAACATATGTAAGCTCCCAATAAGGGTGAGATTCACCAGCAAAAGAATAGTTAGTCCCCTTTTCTTGATAAAACTTAGTATAAATTTGATCAATATTAAGGGAAGATGAAATTTTAGTATAAGTATATTCTTCTTTTAGATTTATAGACTTAAATTCATCTTTAGATATTATGCTTATTTCACTTTCATCTGAAATTGATATTAAATTGAAATATATTCCTTTTTTTAAGTTAATTATTCTATTTATTATAAAAGATTTTATATCTTTTCCATCTAATGAAACTAGTATCATAACAACACCTTTATTTACTTTTAAAAAGGTAGAGTTATCAGATGTTAATTTTAATTTCTTAATACTTTTATTTTTTATATTTATATCTTTTGAAAAATCTCTATCTAAATTTTCACAAACTAGTTCCCCAAAATTTTTAAAGGCAGGATTAGTAGTTTTTATGAACATGGATACCCCCTAAAAAGTTTAATGTGTTAAAATTTTCCCCTAATATAATTTTATACTATTTAATATGGTATGTAAATTAAGATAAATAAAAGTGTATTTATTAAAAAAGTTGTAAAGGAAAATGTTTATTCTAAGTAAATTAGGGTATAAAAGTAAAAAATGTATAATGAATTATTTTTGTAGGATGAAACAATCCTAAAGTGAATTTATTAAGTAAAATATATGAATAAAAGTTCAAAGTAAATTTTATAAAAATTGGTTTTAAAATATTTAATTTTAATATAAAATAAAATTATAAGATATAAGTATAGACGTAGTAAATATTTGTCTAACAACTTATACAGACATAAGTCATAGTATATACTATAGGTAAATTGACTTATATAATTAACTGTGATAAAATCATTTAAAAATTTATATTTAAAGGAGATATGAGTATGTTAGAACCTGAACCCGAAAGGACCATCTTACAATCAATTTTTAAAAATGTGAAGGACTTTATAAATAATATTATTCACATTATAACAGGTAAAAAAGAAAATAATGAATTAGATAATCTAGCTGTAGATAGTAAGTTTGAATTAAACGATAAAGTAGCTAGAGAAATTATGGTATCAAGTAAAGATGCATTTTTAATAGATGTAAATGAAAATATAGATACTATATTAGATGATATATCTATAATAAATTATTCGAAAATACCTGTATACGAAGAATATGTAGACAATATAATAGGAGTCTTACATGTAAAAGATTTAATGATTGAGGCTAGAAAAGAAGGATTTAAAAATATAGACATAAGAAAGATTCTTCATAAACCATGTTTCATACCAGAAACTAAAAATGTAAGTGAATTATTCAATTCAATAGATTCACAAAATGATAATTTATTTATATTAATAGATGAATATGGAGCATTTTCAGGCATAGTAAGTATGGAAGATTTAATCTGTGAGATCAAGGGTATAACTTATGACAAAAGTGATTTACACCATGATAAAATCAAGAAGATAGATGACAACAACTTTATGGTTAAAGGAGTATTAAGTGTAAGTGACTTTAACGAAATATTTAATGTTAACATTGAAGAAGGAGATTATGACACCTTAAATGGTTATATTATAAATCAGCTAGGAAAGATTCCAAATGAGAACGAAGACATACAGATTAATTTAGGGAAGTTAATTCTTAAATTAATAAGAATTAATAAAAGAAGAATAGAAGATATTCAAATAAGTATATTATAGGTGTAGATTATTCTACACCTTTTTATAATATTATAAAAAATAATAGTATCTATTTGATATACATAATAGAGTAACTTTTAATTATATATTGTCATATACATATACAAAATAAAAAAATCAACTAGGGGGATTTTACATGCAATTAAATAATGACAATATGAATAAAAATAATATGAATAATAAATCTTTACAAGGGCAAGGAACAAATCAACAATTTCCAGGTGGGTCTCAAAATCAAGGAACAAATCAACAGTTTCCAGGAGGATCTCAAAATCAAGGAACAAATCAACAATTTCCAGGTGGGTCTCAAAATCAAGGAACAAATCAACAATTTCCAGGAGGATCTCAAAATCAAGGAACAAATCAACAATTTCCAGGTGGGTCCCAAAATCAAGGAACAAATCAACAATTTCCAGGAGGATCTCAAAATCAAGGAACAAATCAACAGTTTCCAGGAGGGGCTCAAAATCAAGGAACAAATCAGCAATTTCAAGGGGGATCTCAAAATCAAGGAACAAATCAACAATTTCCAGGAGGATCTCAAAATCAAGGCGTAAATCAACAATTTCCAGGGGGATCCCAAAATCAAGGAACAAATCAACAATTTCAAGGAGGATCCCCAGGACAAGTTGGTTTACCAAGCATGCCACCGCAACCACAACCACAGCAACAACAACAACAACTAAAGTCAAAGCCACAGCCTGATAGTGGTAATGAAAGGTCAAGAGTAAAGATAAAGTCAGTATTTGACGATAAATTTGTAGTAATTGGTAGAGATGTTTTTTTATATGCAACAGCTCAAAATGCTAATAGCGGTGATACATTTAGACTTATAATAGATGGTAATAAAGCAAGAATAAGAGAAGCAGGAGGAAGTTTCGTAAGAGTAGATAATAGAGATTTTTTAATTGCAGATACTGATAGAAGAGGAGCTACAGAGTTTACAATATATAGAACAGGTGATAGAGAATATGTATTAAGGGCACCTAATGGATACTTTGTTAGAGTTAGAGAAAATGATGCTAGACTAGTAGCAAGGGCAGTAAATGCTGATGAAAGAACTAGATTTAAATTTAGAAGAGTAGACTAAAAATAAAGCGTACCTTATAATTTTATAAGGTACGCTTTATTTGATTAAAAAATTAATTTTATATTTTTCTATATCTTTTTAGACCTACTATATTTAATAATGAAAGTATTATAGCAAATAGTAGCAATATAATTATATCCATATATATATCATTAAAGGTATATCCTTTTAGGACTACACCACTAAGTGCATTAGAACCATAGTATAATGGTGTAAATCTAGATAAAACTTGTAACCAATTAGCCATAGATTCTACTGGAATTATTCCTGTAAAAAATATTTGAGGAACTATTATAATTGGTATAAATTGCATCATCTGAAATTCTGAATTTGCAAAAGTAGACATTAAAACACCTAAAGTTAATGCTACAAAGGCTATTAATATATTTATAATTATTACTAAAAATACACTTCCAACTATTTTTATATTTAGTATATATACAGAAAATAGTACTAAAATTATAGTTTGTATAACTGAGAATAATCCATAACCTAGTAAGTAACCTCTTATAATCTCACTTCTTTTAATTGGAGTAGAAAGCAGTTTGTCTAATGTACCTGAAGTTCTTTCCTTTAAAAGAGATATACCTGATACTAAAAATACAAAGAAGAATACAAAAAATCCAATTAGTATAGGGTTTAAAGTATCAAAGTAAGATAAATTTTTATCTCCATATATATAGTTATTTTTAACAGATACTTTGCTAATATATAAGTTAGTGCTTAAGTTAGGTGTATTTTTAGAAAAGGCAAATTGCTTTTGATATGAGCTAAGTGAATTTTTAATATTAATCATTTCGTCTTTTGCTAATGTAGCATTTATCTTAGCTTCTATCTGTTTACTATTTTGAGGAGAACTATTTTCATAAGTAACATTTAAAGTATTATCATCTAAATATATAAATGCGCTTAAATCATCTTTTAATATTTTATCTTTTATATTATCCTTATTTGAATAATTTAGTATATTTAAATCTGTTTCCTTTAAGTTATCATTAAATTCACTATTAGTATTATAAACACCTATATTTAGTTTTACATCTTTACTTGAATTAAATAAAAAATATACTAAAGACATAACTATAAGAGGTGCAAACATCATAAGAGCTAGGGTTCTTTTATCGTTTATAGTTTGTTTTATAATTCTAATTGCTAATGCTTTAACTCTCATTTAGTTTCACCTCCTAATTTTAAAAATATTTCTTCTATAGTATTAACTTCAAATTCTTTTATTAAATTATTAGGAGTACCAGTAGCAATTATTTTACCGTCCCTTATTAAAGCTAATCTATCACATTTTACTGCTTCATCCATAACGTGAGTTGTTACTATTATAGATTTTCCTTCATTTTTTAAGTTATAAAGCTCATTCCATATATCAAATCTAAGGCGAGGGTCTATACCTACAGTAGGTTCATCTAATATTAAAAGAGCAGGGTCTTGAATTAGAGATATAGCAAGTGATAGTCTTCTTTTCATACCTCCTGAAAAACTTTTAACTTTTTTAGAAAGGTGATTTTCAAGATTAACTAATTTTGAAGTATAATCTATTCTTTCTTTTATTTTAGATTTATTTAATCCAAATATTTTTCCAAAGAAATCTAAATTTTCTTTTGCACTTAAATCTTCATATAAAGCATCTGACTGTGCCATATATCCTATGTTTTGTAATACATCTAAATTAGGAATGGGTTTATTAAATACTTTTATAAATCCGCTATCTATTTTTTCCATACCTATTATAGCTTTAACAAAAGTCGTTTTACCAGCACCAGAAGGTCCTATAAGACCAACTATTTCACCTTTTTTTATATCTAAGCTTAAATCATCTAAAATTATAGATTTAGATAGTTTCTTAGATATATTTGAAACTTCAACAATATTCATAAAATACTCCTTTCTATTTTAGTATGTACTGTGCTTATTAATGATTATACTACAATTACAATAAAGTTAGAAAACTTAAGGATAATTAAAATTTTCATATAAAAATAAATTTATAAGTTTAATTTAAAATAATATATATTTATGTAAGTTATTCCAAATGAGAAATAAGTATTGACATTTTTCTACAAAATATGTAATATGAAGTTAACTTCATGTGAAATAAACTTCACATGAAAATTAAATATTATAATATTTAGAGGTGAACTATTTGGAGGATAAATTTATACAACGTGTTATTATATCAGTAATAATTATTCTAATGGGAATTATCGAAATGGTAATTAATTCATCTATAGAAGTAAATTTTGGATATTTAACCGCAATTATAGGTGGAATTCTTTTTATATTATCTATTGCTTCTAACATTAAATATCAAGTAAATAAAGAAGAAATAGATAAAGAATTTTCAAGAAAGTACGATGAAAGAGATGACTTAATAGATGGTAAAGTTGCTAAATTTACTTTAAGGGTTTTAATAGCTATAATCCTACTTACTATGTTCATTTCAAACTGGGTCAAAATTCAAACTGATAATGCTTTATTAATTATAATAATATCTTTCATGGTCACTGAATTTTTAGCTAGAAAATATTATAATAGTAGGATTTAATTAGGAGTGATTTGGTGAGGAATAGAGTAAAAGAATTACGGTTAGAACATGGATTAACACAACAAGAATTAGCTGATAAGGTATATGTATCTTCGAGAACAATAATATCTTTAGAAAAACAAAAATATAACCCATCTGTTTTACTTGCATATAGAATTGCTTCAGTTTTTGATTTATCGATTGAAGAAGCATTTATATTTGATGATGGGGACAAATAAGAAATGGAGAAATGAAAATAATGAGAATAGCATTTATAATTTTTGGAATAATTTTAACACTTTGGGGAATACATAGAATGAAAACTGATGATGCATTTTTTGGAAAAAGCCAAGCAGATAAAAACATATTTAATTTAATATTAATGGGAGAAGCATCTGGGCTAGGACAATTTTTAGGTGGAGTTTTATGTATAGTTATAGGTATAATATCTTTTATAATTAAATAAATAAAAGAGAGGACTTTTAAGTCCTCTTTTTATTAATCTATTATTTCTATAGATTTTATATTATTTTTATCTAAAGATATAGAACTACCAAGTTCAAATCCAGAGACAGTAAGTAAACTTACATATTGATTAGAATTAAATTTGTCCATCCAATCAAGTAGGGCATTAAAGTTTTTAATGTTATTTCTTTCTACTATTTTAGTAAAGCCATTATTAAAGGTTATTTTTAATTTATCAACGCTCAAATATGTCACACCTTTCAAAATTTAGTACATAATAGGTATTAAAGAGCCTAAGTCTAATAATTTTTCATCACTTAAAGAAATAATTTCTTTATTTTTAGATTTAACAAAATCATAAATTTTATCATAATCAGGGTGAAGCTTGATATTACCGTAAAAAGCTAATTCTTTATGAGATATAAGTCCGCTACATCCACCTATAAATCCATAATTCATATTAAATAAATCAATATTTCCTTTAGATATAAGTAAACAATCAATATTGTGTTTTATTACTTCTTTATATATACCTTCATCTGAAGTTATAATAGAATTTTCATCAACAATACATACTGAACATTTTGTATATCCTTGATTTACATTAATCATAGTAAGATTATTTTCTTTTATGTACTTTAAAATGTTTTTGTCTGTATAATCAAAATTATGAATAGCATACTTTCCAAACAAGCAAACATTGTATTGTATATTGTTTGGATATTTACTTTCTATAGGTAGATTTCCTTTTATGACATTAAAGTTATACTTTTTTAATTTATCATTATAATAATCATAGACATCAGGAGATACAACTATATTTTCATCATTTAATTTAAATATACTTATATCTGGATGAAACTTTATAGCATCATAAGAATTTTTACATCCAATTGTTTTTATTAAATCTATACCTCTAGCTCTTAAATTTTTCTCCATAGTAGGAGTAATTCTTTTGTCTACTATTGCTAATTTAACATAGTCATTAACTATAAAAGAATCTTTTATAAATTTCATAAATTTTCTCCTAAATATATAATAATTTTAGCTTATCATAAAAATTTAATATTTTACAATATTAAAAGGCATGTTTTTACATGCCTTTTAAGTAACTTTATTATTTGTTATCTTCACTATTACTTTCATAAATATTAGGATCTTGAGATGGATAAGAGTTATTTGTATTTATTACTCTAAAATTTATTAAATCAGTAGTTTCACTATCAGAACTTTCAAAAACGTCGTTATTATCTATTATTTGATTGTATTGGTCATCAAAATGATTTAAAAATGATAAATTATCATGTTTTTTGTTAGAGTTTTTTTTCATTTTATACTCCTTTGATAATAAATTATATATTAAAAGTATATGCAAGCTAATATATTTTATACTAATACTTAGATTAAATTGTTATAAATTTAGATAATATAAAGATTAAAAATGGGTAATATATATACAAATGGGTAATATATATAAAAATGTAAATAAATAATTAATAAATAAAATAAAAGTCTTGTCATAATAAATAAGAAAAGGTTATAATATTAAAGAAAAATAACATTTACATTTTAATTATATTGGTAAATAAAGTTTTGTTAATTGTCGAAAAGTATTGAAAAATGATATGTGTGGGGCAAGGCTTCTAATATTTAATTTTTAAGAAGTGCATATTATAAATACTTAGACTAGATAAATAAACTAAATTTATCAGAAATTAAACAAAAGTAGAGGGCGAGAAAATATGACAATACTAATAAATGCACTAGGCATAATTATTTTGTTAGGAATATTGTATCTATTATCATCTGATAAAAAAGCAATAAATAAAAAGATGATAGCTAAAGCATTTATAATACAATTTATCCTAGCATTTTTACTGGTAAAATTCCCACTTGGAAGAGCTGCACTACAAAAGGTATCTGATGTAGTAACTGCTACTTTAAGTTATGGATTTGAAGGTTTATCATTTGTATTTGGGCCACTAGCAGATTCAGGTGCTCCAACAGGAATGATATTTGGTATACAAGTTTTAGGTAACATAATATTTATATCAGCGTTAGTAGCTGCATTATACTACTTAGGTATAATAGGAGCTGTTGTTAAAGCAATAGGTGGGGTTATAGGTAAAGTACTTGGAACTTCTAAAGTAGAAAGTTTCGTTGCTGTTGCTAATATGTTCTTAGGACAAACTGAATCTCCAATATTAGTTTCAAAGTACTTATCAGGAATGACTAAAAGTGAAATAATGTTAGTTTTAGTATCTGGTATGGGTAGTATGTCTGCAACTGTTTTAATGGGATATGCAGGTCTTGGAATACCTATGGAATACTTACTTATAGGTGGAGCATTAGTGCCACTTGGAAGTATAATAGTATCTAAGATAATACTTCCAGAAACAGAAGTTGAACATGAATTTGTAGCTAAGGGTCATGAACATGAAGGTTCTAAAGAAGAAATAAGCATAGATAATAAAGGGGATAATCCAAACCTTATATCTGCAATATCTCAAGGTGCTAATGACGGGCTTCAAATGGCATTAGGTATAGGTGCTTCACTTATAGCTATAATAGCTTTAGTTGCACTTGTTAATGGTATATTAGGAGTTGTAGGATTATCATTAGAACAAATATTATCATATATATTTGCACCAATAGGAGCATTAATGGGTCTTCCTACAGACAAGATATTAACAGCTTCTCAGCTTTTAGGAAGTAAGTTAGTATTAAATGAATTCGTTGCTTTTGGACAATTAGGTACAATGTTACCAAACTTAGACTACAGAACTGGTCTTATGATGGCAATATCTCTTTGTGGATTTGCTAATATATCAAGTATGGGTATATGTATATCAGGAATATCAGTTTTCTGTCCAGAAAAGAGAAGTTTATTAGCTAAATTAGCATTCAAAGGAATGTTAGGTGGATTCTTCGTTAGTGTACTAAGTGCATTAGTAGTTGGATTAATAATAGCTATATAATTAAATAAATAAGATTATTAAGGAGGAACGAATCGTTCCTTCTTTTTTTGTTATACTAATTAAGATATAAATAAAAAGGAGAGTTAAAATGGAAAATAAATTTATAAAAAGAACAGCCATTTTAATAGGTGAAGATGGATTAGAGAAACTTAAAAATTCAAATATTCTAGTTATAGGAGTAGGGGGAGTAGGAAGCTTTTGTGTAGAAGCTTTAGTAAGAGCTGGAATAGGAAATATAACTATAGTAGATTATGCTAAAGTTTGTGAAAGTGATTTTAATAGGCAACTACCAGGGCTTAACTCAAAATTAGGCAAAGACAAAGTAGAAGTAGTAAAAGAAAGGCTTTTAGATATAAATAAAAACTTAAATATAAAAGCTATAAATACTATATTTAATAAAGATACTAGCAAAGAAATAATTAATGATGATTATGATTATGTAGTAGATGCAATAGATATGGTATCATCTAAAATTCATTTAATAGAAGAGTGTAAAAAAAGAAATATACCAATAATTAGTTCTATGGGTATGGGCAATAAATTAGATCCAACAAAAATAGAAGTAAGTGATATTTCAAAAACTCATACTTGTCCTCTAGCTAAAGTAGTAAGAAAAGAATTAAGGGACAGAAATATTGATCATTTAAAAGTAGTTTTTTCAAGTGAAAACCCTTTAGAGTTAAAAGAAAAAATATCAGATGGTCATAGAATAATTCCTGGAAGTATATCTTTTATGTCATCTTCTGGAGGTCTTATTATAGCATCTGAAGTTGTTAGAGATTTGTTAAATAATAAATAGAATTTTTTCTATAATTTCTTTAAGTGGCAATGATAATAAATATTGCATATTATAATTAAATTCTAATTATAGCATGGCTACGGGGGGAGTATGTTTGATTAATTTTATTATTTATTTAATGTGTATTATTTTATTTATTTTTTCATTTATAAGAGATTCAAAAAAAACAAAAAGTGCTTTTGTAAAAGGTGTGAAATCATTAGAAGCGATAATGCCTCAATTTTTTCTTATTGTAATTATAATTGCTATAATCTTATCTGTATTAGACACAGAGTCTATATCAAAGCTTATTGGCGAAGAATCAAAATTTATTGGAACAACTATATCATCAGTTATAGGTGCAGTTACTATGATGCCTACATTTGTAGCTTTTTCAGTGGGGGATTCTCTACTTAAAAGTGGGGCTGGATATGCACAAGTAGCAGCATTTATATCAACTTCTACTATGGTTGGAATACTAACACTTCCACTAGAATCAAAATTTATAGGAAAGAAGGCTGCTTTTTATAGAAATGTTGTAGCATTTTTATTTGCTTTTGTAGTAGCTTCTTTTGTAGGGGGAATTTTAGGATGATAAATATAAAATTTATTTTAAATAGATATAAATATGTACTTATTGGATTTATTATTTGCATATTTATATATTTTTTTAATAATAATTTGGGGGCTAGTATTTTTAGTAACGTAAAATCTAGTATTTTACAAATGTTAGGGATACTTCCAGGGGTTATGATTTTACTTTCTCTTTTGGAAGAGTGGGTTCCTAGAGAGTATTTTATTAAGTATATGGGAAATAAATCAGGGCTACTTGGTATATTTTTATCTTTTGCTTTAGCTTGTTTTGCAGCAGGTCCTATGTATGCAGCATTTCCTTTTGCCAAAGTTCTTATGGATAAAGGAGTTAGGTTTTCAAATATAATTATATTTTTAAATGCTTGGTGTGTTGTTAAGATTTCTACGTTGACATTTGAAATAAGTGCTATTGGATATGAGTTTACTCTTGTTAGACTTGTAATTGATATAGTTGGAGTTATTGTTATGGGTTATTTGGTTGATTACTTATACAATAAAAAAACTTTTTTTAAAAAGAGAGTAGAATGTTAAAATAAAAATACCAAATATATTTATGATTATATTTGGTATTTTTATTTTAATATAAAATTTTATATAAAGGTTTTAGTTTTATTAACTATAGAATTTTTAAGTAGGTCAAATTTAATGTAGTTTCCAAATAGGATTTGGTCTAAATATTCTATAACTATTGGATTTAAGTCAACATAAACTGTTGAAGCGTATAAAGAGATATTTTCAATTGGTTTAAGCTTTATATGAAAACCATTATCTACTAAACTTAACTTTATGTTTTTAAGATTATTTATAGCTTGTTTAGTTTGAAATACTACATCAATACATTCTATTGATGTATTTTTTATAATTTCTATTATTTCATTTATATTAATTTCTAAGCTTAAATTTTTAGTATTTTCATTTTTAGATTTAAAGGCTTTGTCTATTATATAGTAAAGTATTGTTTTCTCAAGTATAGGTAGCTTAGTTGGTGAATTAGCTATTATTTTTGGTAAATAGATTTCCATTTTAAGTCCTTTCTATTATGTTTCTATGACAATTCTATTATAGCATTTATCTTATCTTCGGTCTTTGCTGTAATAATATGCTTATTGTTTTGCTCTTCATAATAACATTCAATCTTTTCGCCATATAATATTTCTTTTTTGTATACTATTCTTATATTGTCAAAAACTTTATTCTTATAAATATCCTCTGGTAAAATTTCATAGGCCATATCTAGATAGCTTAAATTATGCATATGTTCATTTATATCAATGTCTCTTCTTTGAATATAGTAGTCCTTTTTGAAAAGGTAATCTTCACATTCAATATCTTCTATTTTTTCTGGAAATACATTTTTATCTGTTTCTGATTCATATAAATCTGCAATATCTGCTGTAAGTCTTACTGGTCTCCTTCTATCTGTATCAACAAATATCCATCTTGATGTTCCAATTGCAATTATATTTCCTTCTTTATCCTTAAGCTGAAAATCACGATATGCATAGAGTCTTTCTACTTTTCTTGACCATGTTTCTGCCTTTATATCATCATTATATTTAGGTCTTTTTATGACCTTCACCTTCCAATCCAAAAGCATCCATACTCTCTTTTTAGTTTCTATTTCTAAAACTCCATAGCCTACAGATGCACTGTGAAGCCCTGCTACGTCTTCCATTATTGTAAGAAGTGCTTTATTAGTCGCTTCATTATTTATTCCTATATCTTCTAAACCAATTTTATAGTTACTGCAGTATATCATAAATATTCACCTTTCTATTTAATATATCTATTTCTAGCTTAATTTCACATTATAATAATTGTGACCTAAGTAGTATTATACATAATATTCAATTACCTTCCAATCACAAAATGATTTCATTAAATTTGTAAATTTTATTATTAAGTATAGTTAATTCAATAAGATGTTGTTTGAGAAATAAAAATAAGTTTTTTTCATAGGTTTCAATAAATAAGATGTTGATAAAGCTATTAATGAAGTTTATGGTAGCATTGAAACTATTAAACTTAATATGTATTTTATATAGATATAAAAGCTAAGGAGGAACGATTCGTTCCTCCTAGCTTTTAATATATATTTTTTGCATTTATTTTATTGTTAATATTTAATAATATTTTAGATACTAAAAACAACACAGGCAATTCTATTAAAGGGCCTATTACAAGTGCTAATGATATTAAAGGTTCATTAGGAAAGGCTGAAACTGCTATTGCAAGTGCTATAGGTGAGTTTCTAGCTAAAGTAGTTAAGCTTAAAGCAACATTATCCTCTTTACTTAATTTTATTTTTCTACCAACAACTTGTCCAATAACTAAGTTAATTATAAAAAATAGTAGTACTGGTAGTAAAAGCTGTAAAAGCACTTGAGGATTTTTAAGTAATACTTTACCTTGAGATGCAAACATTGAAATTATTGCTAAATTTAAAAAATAACCTTGGTAATCACAAGCCTTTGGAGATATATTTTCTTCAAAATAACTTAAACCTTTTTTATTAATTGTAATTTTTCTAAAAATAGTAGCTAATAAAAGAGGTATAAATAAGCTTACAACCATTCCTTGAGTAAGGCTTAATGCATCTATGTTTACACTTGAGCCTCCAATTAAAAATACATACACAGGAAGCAGTAGTAATTGAAGCATAAAGTTTAGTGGTAAAATTGATGCTCCTAATGCAACATTACCTTTTGCTATAGCTGTAAATATTAAATACCAATCAGTACAAGGTGTTACCATAAGCATTATAAATCCAATTAAAAGCTCTGGACTATTTTGTAAGAAAAATTTCCCTAAAAAGAATATTAAAATAGGTGTCCATACAAAATTTATAAGTATTGCTGTTAATGTAAACTTTATATTTTTAAATGATTTTGTAATATCTTTTAATGGTATTTGTATAAATACTAAAAATAACATTATTATCAAAGAAGGCATAATTAAATATTCAGAATAGGTTTGTATAATATTTATTTGCCCGAGTATTATTCCTATTAAAACCATCAATAATATAATCAAACTTTGAAATTTATTAATATTGTCCATTTTAAACCTCCTTATATATTTACAATTTTATAGATATTTATTATCAATTGCAACTGTTTATTAAGAAGAATTAAAATATAAAAAATGGAAAAATAAAAGAGGAACGATTCGTTCCTCTTTATCTAAAGTTTATATTCAATTATATTATCATCACCATGTTTAACATCTGATCCAATCATAGGATTAAGTTCTTTTAATGCATCATTATTAGTAATTATTACTGGAGTAATTAAAGATATATTATTATCAATAAAAATTTGCCTATTAAGCTCTAAAATAGGAGTACCAGCAGTAACTTTATCACCAACTTTACGTAAAAGTTTAAATCCTTGTCCTTTTAGAGTAACTGTATCAATACCAACATGAACTAACAATTCTAAACCATCATTACTTTTCATAGCAAAAGCATGATTAGTATCCATTATAAGTTCAATTGTACCATCACAAGGAGCAACTACAACATCTCCAGTAGTATCAATAGCAACTCCATCCCCTAACATTTTATTTGAAAAAACTTCATCTGGAACATTACATAAATCTATAACTTTCCCTGATATAGGTGCTTTTAAAGCCAAATTTTTCTTTTTAAATATACTAAACATAAGTTAGTTCCTAAAGTAGGAACCTCACCATCCTTTCATATTATAATTTATAAAAAATATATATTATTTTATTTAATAATAAAAAAAGGCATAAGTTTATCAAATAAACTTATGCCTGATTTAACAGTAACACGTTTATTTAGATTCTAGCAAATATATGTAAAAATTGTCAATTGAATAAATAAAAATAAATTTAAGAAAATTCTATAAAAATATATTGACAATGTTTTCCTGTGGCATATATAATATAGACATAATAAAAAGTTAAAATACGAAAAAGGATTGTTACTTTTAGAAGGCAAAACCTATATTGAGTCGCGATATTACGTTAGACTTGGTATAGATTTTTTTATTTTAATGATAAATGTTATATAGTTAAAAGACATCCGAGTTTATAGACTTATGAATTAGGGGGTAAAATATGATTATAGACAAGATTGTTAATAACAATGTTGTAACCGTACTTGATTCCAAAAGTAAAGAAGCAGTTGTTATGGGAAGGGGTATAGGTTTTAAAAAAAAGCCAGGGGACCTTATAGATAAAGATAATATAGAAAAAATATTTACTATGGATAATCCTTCAAAAAATCAAAAATTAATAGAACTATTAGAAAATACACCAAGTGAGTATCTTTTAATAACAGAGGAAATAGTAAAGCATGCTCAAGATGTATTAGGGAAAAAATTAAATTCATCTATATATGTACTTTTAACAGATCATATAGTATTTGCAGTAGATAGATTTAAAGAAAATATTGTACTTCAAAATCCTATGATTTGGGAAATTAAAACATTATACAAAGATGAATATAGATTAGGACAGTGGTCTATTAATTTAATTAAAGACAAGTTAGACATAGAACTTCCTGAGGATGAAGCAGCATTTATAGCACTTCATATAGTTAATGCATCTCTTGGAGAAGAAATGTATAACACTATGAATATAACTATATTAACAAAGGATATATTAAAAATTATAAAAACTCATTTTAATTTAGATTTTAATGAAGATTCACTTGATTATATAAGGCTAGTAACTCATTTAAAGTTCTTTTCTCAAAGAGTATTTAAAAAAGAACAGCTAAAATTAGAAGATGACGATATATATAATATGATTGTAAGTAAGTATAAAGAAGAAAAAAATTGTGTAGATAAAATATCTAAATACACAGAACGATCATTTAATTATACCCTTTCAAAGCAGGAAATAATATATTTAATATTACATATAAAAAAAGTAAGTAGTAAAAATTAATAATACGATGGATTGTTACTTTTAAATAAGGCAAGACCTAGATTATGACTTTAGATAGTTGTAGTTTGGTTCTTGCCTTATTTATTTATGAAAATAAAATTAGGGGGACTAAAATATGAAAGAAAAAATTCTTAAGATAACAGAAGGTTTTTCAAAGGCTATGGTACAGCCACTTATGTATTTAGCTATAGTAGGTCTAATAACTACATTTGGGGTTTTAATAGTAAATCCTACTATAAGTAATTTTATACCATTTCTAAAAGCTGCACCATTTCAAATGTTAGGGAATATATTATATTCATCTATGATGTTTATAATAGAAAACTTAGGTATTATATTTGCAATAGGAATAGCTTCAGCATATGCTAAAAAAGACAAGCATAGAGCAGCACTTATATCATTAATGATATATTTTACATATCTAAAATCAATGAACACAATGTTAAGTATGATGGGGAAATTAGTAGATCCTCAAAATCTTATGGGTTCAGGACAAGCATTAGTTTTAGGAGTTCAAGTATTAGATACGGGAGTATTTATAGGAATATTAATAGGATGTTTAGTAGGATTTATATATAACAGAACTTGTGATAAAGAGTTTAAAGGTGCAATGCAGATGTATTCAGGTACAAAATTTACATTAGTAACACTTATACCAATAGCAATATTTTTAGGAGTAGGTTTGACATTTGTATGGCCATCAATTCAAGGGGTAATATCTAAAACAACTGGATTTATATCAGATTCAGGAGCACTTGGAATGTTTACTTATGGATTCTTAGATAGAATATTAGTACCAACAGGTCTTCATCACTTAGTATACACACCACTTTTATTTAGTGACTTAGGTGGAGTTGTAGAAGTTGGTGGTAAAATATATGCAGGTGCAATGCCAATAGCAATGATGGAAATGAATAATCCAGAAATTACGAAATTCTCAACATCTATAATATACCAAGCAACATCAATATCTAAGATGTTTGGATTAGTTGGTGCTTCTCTTGCAATGTATCATTGTGCAAAGCCTGAAAATAAGCAAAAAGTAAAATCAATATTACTTCCAGCTACAATAACTTCAGTACTTGTTGGAATAACAGAACCACTTGAATTTGCATTTTTATTTGCAGCACCAATACTTTTAGTAGTACATGCTTTACTTACAGGTTTAGCACTTGCTACACTTTACGTTTTAGATGTTACTTCAATTGCTGGGGGCGGAATAATAAATGTAATAATAATGAACTTAGCAGCAGGAGTAGATAAAACTAACTGGCCAATTTTCTTTGCAGTTGGTATAGCTCAACTTGGTCTTTACTACGCTTTATTTAGAGTATTAATAAATAAATTAAATTTAAAAACTCCAGGAAGAGAAGATAAAAAAGAAAGTAAAGAAGAAAAGCTAAATCAAGTAAATAATGATATAGATGTATCTTATATAGTTGATGGATTAGGTGGAATAGATAATATTGTTAATGTTGATAACTGTTTTACTAGATTAAGAGTTGAAATAAAGGATGAATCTTTAATAAAAGATGATTTAATAAATAAAGTTGAAAATAGTGGAATAGTTAAAAAGGGTAAAAATATCCAAATAATATTTGGTCTTCAAGTATCATCTGTAAGACAATTAGTGGATAAATACTTACAAACAATAAAAGCAAGCTAATGTATTAAATTAATATAAAGGGAGGAATTAAATATGAAAATAACAATAGTAGGTGGGGGAAGTACATTCACTCCAGGAATAGTAAAATCAATAGTACTTAGAAATAAGGATTTAAAAGTTGATGAAGTAGTTTTATATGATATAGATAAAGAAAGACAAGATAAAGTAGGGGTAATAGTTGATTATATAATAAAAGAGTGTAATGTAGATACTAAATTAACATTATCAAATGAACCAGAAGAAGCATTTAAAGATGCAGACTTTATATTTGCTCAAATGAGGGTTGGTAAATATGCACTTAGAGAACAAGATGAAAAAATACCTTTAAAGCATGGATGTGTAGGTCAAGAAACTTGTGGAGCTGGTGGTCTTGCATATGGACTTAGAACAATATTCCCAATGATAGAAGTTATAGACTATGCAAATAAATATGCTAAAAAAGATCATTGGATATTAAACTACTCAAATCCAGCTGCAATAGTATCAGAAGCTTGTAGAAGATTAAGACCGGATGCAAGAATAATAAATATATGTGATATGCCAATAGCTATACTTGACCAAATAGGACAATGTCTAGATATAAATGCTCATGAAATGGAGTATGACTACTTTGGGCTTAACCACTTTGGATGGTTTACAAAATTAGAGTATCAAGGAAGAGATATACTTAAAGAGGCAAAAGACTATGTAATTGAAAATGGAACATTATTATCAAAAGATATAATACAAAAGATAGAACAAGCAAAAGAAGCTGGAATAAGACACAATGATGCTTCTTGGTTAAAAACTTGGGCTAATATGAAAACAATGGTTGAATTAATGCCTGAGTATTTCCCAAATAGTTACCTTCAATACTACTTATTATCAGATCTTGTAGTATCTCAATCTAATAAAGATAGAACTAGAGCAAATGAGGTAATGGATGGAAGAGAGTCTAATTTATTTAAAGGTGTTGAAAAGTATTTAGAAACAGGAGAAATGGACAAAAAGACATTCTATCATGGTGAACATGGTAACTTTATAATGGACTTAGCTGTTGCACTTAAAAATGATACAGGTAAAAAGTTTTTAGTAATAGTAGAAAATAAAGGTACTATACCAAACTTACCATATGATGCTATGGTTGAAGTGCCAGCATATATAACAAAGGATGGTCCACAAGTTATATCTAGAGAGCCAATAGGAGATTTCTATAAAGGATTAATAGAAGAACAATTAGCTTCAGAAAAATTATTAGTAGAAGGAGCTATAACTGGTTCTTATCAAAAAGTATTAGAGGCATTTATAGTTAATAAGACTATAGGTTCTGCTCATACTGCAAAAGCTATATTAGATGATATGATAGAAGCTAATAAAGATTTCTGGCCAACATTAAAATAATAGATAAAAAAGGGAATGTATTTCATTCCCTTTTTTATTTTATATGTTTAAAAGAGATGTTGTTTTTTAAATGTATTATACTAATATTAAGCTATAATATAAGTATTCAAAAATTGCAGGGGATATTTTATAGAAGCCATTACGACACATATAGTTGATGATGAATTTCACAACAAAATAGACAAAGAGTTTTTAGAAAGGTAAAAGGCAAAATGTTATACGTTAACTAATCCACCAGTAGAAAAAGCAACCCAAGGGATACTTAGCAATTATAAAGTAGTAAAAAAAGGAATTTTATACTTTGCTGATTACTATGGCGATGGATAGTAAATATGAGATAAGGGGTGATAGTTTGGATAAAAAAATACTATATTCATTATTAATTACTATAGGTATAGTTTTGGTATGTTTGTTTGTTGTAAATATGATTTTAAATTCTGTATTAGGAGAGCTTGGGATATATGTATCAATGTTTGCAACTATAATATTTACCATAATTTATTGTACTAAACTAATACTTAGTAAATTAGATAATAAATAAAGAGTGTAAAAAGGTTATAAATATGAATGTTCACGAAAACATCTATTTTTATGTACACTAATTTTCTTATAAGTTATTAAAGGATATTAAATTAATATGTAAAATTTTATGTAGCAGTGTTTATTATAAAATTTTTATTAAAAGGGGATAAGCAAAGTGATTAATAGCAAAAATTTAATAATAAGACAATTGGAACTAGGAGATGAAGAATACTTATATAAATGGTGGAATGATGGAGATATGATGGAACATGCTACTCATGTATTTGGAACTTTACAGAGTAAGGAATCAATAAAGAAGAGCATTTTAAAAGATATTGAAGATACAAAAATGTTTCCAAATTCTAAAAGATTTATTATTTGTAAAAAAGATACTTTGGTTCCGATAGGGGAAATAAATTATTCTAATTGGGATAGTAGGAATCAGAAAGCTGAGTTAGGCATAAAAATATGCAATATTGAAGAGCAAGGTAAAGGTAATGGAGTAGATGCTTTATATCACTTTATAGATTTTATGTTCAAGTTCTTAAATATAAATAAAATAGAGCTGACTACTATGAGTGATAATAAAAGAGCACAACAATTATATAGAAAATTAGGCTTTAAAGAAATTGGTATAATTAGAGAGGCTTATTTTGATAGTCGATATGGTAAGTTTGCAGATGTAATGTATATGGATTTATTAAAAAAAGATTGGGATAATTTAAAAAGTGACATACTTAAATTTGAGAGCATTGAAGAATTCATATAACAGGAAAAATAAAAAGCTGGCAGGAAAAAATCCTACCAGCTTTAACACAGAAAACAAATTTAACACAGAAAGGTATCTGTATTAAAATTGAACATTTAACATTATATCATAAATTTTATAAAAAGTATAATAAGAATAGTGAATATATTTTTAAAAATTATTTAAATATTAATACTTTTCTACTATTCCAAGTTCTTTTTTTAAAGCATCTTGTAGTATTTGAGAAAAATTTAAATTTTGTTTCATAGCTTCTATATTTAACCATTGTGGAATAGTTAAAGTTTTCTTTATAGATATATTATCAAAAGCCTTTCTAACTCTAGGCATTATTGCATTTACAGACATTAAAAACTCATTATCATTTAACTTATCTTTATATTCAATAGGATTTATTGGATCTGGTAAATCTTCATTGTCTTTTTCTCTTCCATATATTCCAAATTCTAAGCATTCAGTTATATTTTTTAAGAGTTCTTCTAAGTTTTCACCATCTGTATATACTTCACCGAAATTTGGGACATATGCTGCATAATATTCATCAGGACGTGAATCATCTTTTTCTAAAGATACTACGGCTATATAAGTATAAAAATCTTTTTTCATTTTTTATTTTCTCCTTTGATAATAGTTGGTTTGTTAATATATAAAGCAAAAGGGGTTTAAAGTTAATTATTTTAATTTATTATTTTACATATACAATAACACGTATTTAAATACGTGTAAATATGTGAATCCAAAATAATCCAATATATAAATTAAGATTTATAAATAATTATATTTGAGGTGGGAATTTTATTTATTTTATAAATTTAATAATAAATTCAATTCTATTTGTTAAACATAGTAATGAACTTACTAAGAAATGAAAAGAGGACAACTATGTTTAAAATTAAAGCTATATTTTTAATTACAATAGCACTAATAAGCACACCTATAATAGGTAAATGCGAAGAAAGAAACCATGATAAATTAATACTAGGTGGAAAATATATAAAAGAAAGAAAAGTAGAATATGAGCATGATGTTGATAATAGTGAAGAGTATTATAGCCTAGAAAGATTTTTTAGACCATCTAATATGCCTATATTAAACGATAGAATAGAAACTTCACTTTACAATATCTACAATGGCAAACCTTCTGATGTAAAATTACCTAAAAAGCTTCTAGAAAATCCAAGGGACACTATAATAAACTATTTTAGTGTTTTAAGAGAAGCAGCAAATCCTACTAAAGGTACAAACACTGGATGTGGTACATTAGGTGAAGCAAAGGGTCCTTATCCTGTTTCATATAACTTTTTATCAGACTCTTATAAAGAAAAATATTCATATAAAGATTATTTAAAATCATTTGAAAACAAGCTACATATTAATTTAATAAAGCTAAATGAAGTGCCGCCAAGTGAGAATAATCCTAATGAAATTAAGTACTTTGTTGAGCTAGAGGTAATAGAAGGCTCTAAGGAGCAAAAGGGATTATTTGCATATTATTATGGATATATTTATTTAGACAATGAAAATGGACAATATAAAATTAAAGATATAAAATATACAGCTGAAAACTATTTGTGTGCACCTTATCATGGGTGGTCATATGATGCAAAGAGTTTTGTTGCCATTGAGTATGGAGATTGGTGTTCCTTAGTTAGTGGTGATATAGATGTTAAGGAAGGAGGATATGAAAAGAGAGTTTATTTTAAGGATAAAGATGGAAGTGAATACTATGTTTTATTTTACCAGTTAACTAATGGTGTTGATATAAAAATAGCTGATTATAAAAAAGGTAAAGATGGTAAATGGGAATTAATCTATATTTACCCTGAAAAATGCCTAGAGAAGAAAAAGAGTTAAAATAAAAAGGGATGAAATTCATCCCTTTTTTATACTTAATATATTTTTAGATAAATTATTAATACTATCAGTAAGATTTAATAGCTTTCCTTCAATTCGTATAAGTAAATACATAGACAAAGTGATAGGAAATCCAATATTAGATATTAAAGTTTGTATATCAAATTCCATAATATAACCTATATTATAATACTAAATCGTATTCAGTAGTGCCAGTCTCAACAACTTTAGCCTCAACTAAAGAATCTAAATCCTCACCATTTACCTTAAATATATTTTTAGATAATATAGTAGTCATAGCTGTTTTTATTTCAGATTCAGTTAAATTTTCTCTAGGGTCATCAACTGATATAGATATTTTTTTACCAGATAAAGTTTTAAAAGACATAATTAATTTTTTCTTGATTTCCATAGCATACCTCCTTAAAATTATAATTAATACTAAGCTGATAAAGTATTGTTATCAACTTTAGCCACTTCAAGTAATGTTTGATTTTGAAGTGATGATAATATAGTCCCTACGTCATATACATCTTGATCAGTTGCATCTGGATTTACATTTGAGTAAGACTTTGTTCTTACTACTGTTTTACCAGTTTCATCATCTTTTCCACAATCAAATCTAAGCTTTAAATATGATGGATTTTTAGTTATAGTTACTGCCATTTTCATTCCCCCTTTAAATTTAAACTATAAGTAACTTCCCTTACTTATAATTAGATAGTACTTAAAATTAAACACATGTAGTTAAAACATAAGTGTACAAATTTTGTTTAGGAGGAGAATATGAAGATAAAAAGTGAAGATGTTAGTGAAAGATTAGAGATGCTACTTGAAATAGTAGGTAAGGAGAAGTTTTTAGAAATAGCTAGAATGTATGGAGGAAGTAATGTTTATATACCAACATATACTAGCGCTATAAAAAATGCTAGAAATAGAGAGATTATTAAAAAGTACAATGGGTTTAATGTAAATAATTTAGCTAGAGAGTATAATATGAGTGTTACTCATATAAAAAGAATACTAAAAGAAGATATAACAACAGCTAAATTAATTAGAAAAAGCTAATTAAATAAAGGGGGGATTTATATTAAAGAATTATTATTTAATGAAAATTTAAGAGCTCTTGGGATTACTGAAATTAAGGAAAAAGAATTAGCAGATGCTACAATAACCCCACTTGGTCATGAAAGACTACTAACGGCATCACTAGCGTTAGCATACACAGGATATGATGTTTTAACTAATAAGATAAATTTATAATAAATTATTTATTAAATTTATTGGGGACTAGATAAAATAGGTTTAAGGTTTAATGAAGGAAGGAAATTCAAAATAAGATTGATTCCTTCCTTTTTATATTTATATACTAAGTTTTATTTGTTTTAAAATTGTAACGAGTCGTACCACTATACGTATAACCAATCGTTAACAAGTAGTGAAAAAAATTTTAACGACTCGTATTAAAATATAGGACAAGAAAAAGAAGAAGAAAAAGAATAAGATAAAGAAGAAAAAGAAGGAAATAGTGTAGGTATGCTAAATTATATTAAAAAGTATAACTTTAGAAGATAAAATTAATTTAGTTAATTATTATAATTTTAAATGTAAAATATATTTTTTAATTTCAATCATAATATAAAAATCAATGTGATATATATGTAATATATAGATATAAATATATCACATATATAAAGGGGGATTTATTTATGAAAGAGTTAAACAAGTATTCAATTTTTTTTGCACTTTTTGGATTTTTAGGTTTTAAAGAATTAAACGGTGACCCACTAGGACTTCTATATTTTGCCTTCTTTGGTCAATTAGTTAATTATTGGTGGTACAAGCTAGGTGATTGTGAAGATGAGAGATTAATTTACAATAAACATAGAGCAGCTTCTATAGTATTTCCTGCATGTTTTGCTATAGCAATTGTATCAAGTGTATTAATTCAGTTATATACAGTAGATTTACTAACACTTTATAGACTACAAAATATTAATAGTAGCACTTACTTTTGCAATATCAATGAATTTATGGGCGTTTTTAACTTACAAATTTGATTTAGGGAAGTAAATATTATGGCAAAGTTTATTAGTAATTTAAAGAAATATCGTCAATTTAATGAGTTAACTCAAGAAGAATTAGCTAATAAAGTTAGTGTTAGAAGAGAAACTATAGCTCGTTTAGAAAATGCAAAATACAATCCTTCACTTGAATTAGCTGTTAGAATTTCAAGGGAGTTAAATACTCCCATTGAAGAATTATTTATTTTTGAATTTTAATAAATTTAGAGAAACGTAGAAATAGGTTCACAGGTGTATTTTTAATGAATAAAGGAATAGCAAAATGGTTTGACAATGAAAAAGGATTTGGTTTTATATCAGTAGATATACATAAAAAACACAAAAATGACTAGAATTTCATGATTAGAAATTGCTAGTCATTTTTTGTGGATTTAATTTATTTATGGTAAAATTAGTAAATAAGCTAACTTGAATGGAGTGAATTCAGAAATGAGTAAGTATAAAGACTGGAAGATGGTAGATTGGATTATAGCAGGAATTTTAGCTCTCTCCTCTGTATCAGTACCTAATTGGATTATAGACCACAATCTATATGTGGTTCCTATAATGGCAACAGTTTATGATTACCCATATAATATTCCTATAATGGTAGCAGGTGTATTTTTAATATATTGCTTTTTATTAGTAATATATTGGATAATAAATAAAAATATAAATATGGTAATTCATTATTGCTTAATAGCAATCACATATATAACAATTCCTATGCTATATGTTATTGCATATAACTCGGGTGTTTAAAAACTTAGTAAATAAAATAATTATTCCCCGAAACTAAAGTAAGTAGTCTTAAAATTTTACTTTAAGACTAGTTATATATATATGGAGGTTATCACATGATAAAGGCGAAAAACAAACGGTTTATTCTTTTGCTAGGGTTATCAATTCTTCTTATTTCTAGTGTATATGTATATAAACATGCTATTTTTGAAAGAAGTTCTATAACAGAAGTATTGGAAACTTTTATCAAAGATGATTACAATTATAATGGAGGAAAGAATGATTTCTCAACAGTTGGAAATGAACAATTAAAGAAATATCTATTAGCAAGAAATACTGTAAAAGCTACTAATAATAAAACAAATTATAAAAAAGTACTTTCTCAAAATTTTAAATTTGATTATGGAAACTTTGTGAGCTCTGGAAACTGTGTAAAAGTTAATGTTTATATAGAGGAATATTACTCTTTTAAAGATGAAAATACTGGGAAAACAAATGAAGCCGGGGCAGGAAATGATTATGTAGTATATCTTTCAAAAATAAATGGGAAATGGAAAGTTATGTCTGCAACAATTAAAGTTAATGCTGATGCAGTAGATGATGAATTTGATGTAAACAAAGAATTAGGTTATGAAGGAAAGAAAAATCAAAAAAATGTTGAAGCAAATCTAAATAAAATGCTTGATAGGCTTAACTATTTAAAAGACATATATTCTAAACCTCTAAAATAGAATGTTTAAGTATAAATCAGATAATCTATATTTATTTAATTATAATTCTTAATACATAAAATTAATCACTAATCCCGAAATTTAGATTTTCGGAATAGCTGTATATACAAAAGAGTATATCCTTTGAAATAACTATATTTCATTAGATATACTCTTTTGTATTTTTTTAAAAACTATATTAACTTTATTTTTCAAAGACTTTACTTTGCAATGCTAAATATAGAAAAATATACCATAATATTTTAGTTTCTAATGTCAATTCATTCTAATTATATAATATAATCTTGTAGTTGCATAAAACCTATACTTTCCCACTTTTAGAATAGTTACTTACTTAAAGATATAAAGTCAGTACTTTGATTAACATTGTAAATACTCAAAATGCTGACTCTACCCATAGATAAACTTAATACAATAGTGTAAATTTAAGCGAATATCTCAGCATAGAGATGTTCCTATTTTTGAATTTTAAAAATATTTTTAGTTCTTAGGAATCTAATTTTATATGTTACTATATGATCTGCTATAAAGTATATAAGTATAATACTAATTGGATGGATAGTTCAAAGTTCTGCCGAAGAAATTGTAACTCGCGGATGGCTTATGAATGTTTTAAGTGCTAAGTACAATGTATGGGTTGGTTTAATTGTATCATCTACTTACTTTGGATTTATGCATTTACTTAATCCAAATGTTAGCTATATAGCGGTTATAAATTTAGTTTTAACAGGATTTTTATTTGGACTTTATGTTCTAAAAACTAATAACCTTTGGGGGGCTTGTGGCATTCACTGTTCTTGGAATTTCTTTATGGGAAATATATTTGGGTTTGAAGTTAGTGGAACTAATACTTCTGTTGGTACACTATTTGATTTAAACCTGGTTGGAAATCCCTCATTGTCAGGTGGACAGTTTGGACCTGAAGGAGGTATTTGTGAAACTATTGTAATAATTGTAGCTATAATAGTCATTATTTATTTAGATAAGAAAAAGTTTTTTAAACAATGTGCATAAAATTTTATCTAATACTATAAACAGAGGTTGCCTTAAAATTATATAGAAAACTGATTATTTTAATTACTTTGATTAACTGTATTTATTGTATTGGCTCTGTTTTAAACCAATGTTGATTTTATAAATTATTTTAACAACAAAAGCAGGAGTATAACCCCTGCTTTTAATTTTGCATTATATAATAATTGTATATTTATTTTAATAATATCATTTTCAATATTAATTTAAAATATAGCCATTTGATTAAAGAGCAAAACTGGTAAAATTATTAAATCTAGGAGGGGATTTATGAATAAAAAAAGAAATATTGTAGACTTAATATTTTAATAAGGGGATTAGAATATGAATTTTAAGAATTTAGAAACCAATCGATTATTATTAAGAAGCATATCAAAGAATGATTCATTAGATATATTTAACTACCTATCAAAAGATGAAGTGACTAAATACCTAGGAAAAACATCACTTAAATGTGAAAATGAAGCTAAAATATTAATTGATAAAATTTTAAAAGCTAGTTCAGAAGGTAATGGTATGAGATGGGGAATTGTTCTTAAGGAAAATAATAAATTAATTGGATTAGCAGGGTATAATAGCATAGATTTTAAAAACAAAAAATGTAATTTAGGATATGATATAGATAGTGCTTATTGGCACAATGGCTATGGAATGGAAGCTGTTAGTGAAATAATTAGATACGCATTTTATGATTTAAATTTACATAGGATAGAAGCTGAAGTTGTTATAGGGAATAATTCATCTTCTAACTTATTAACAAAGCTTGGATTTAAAAAAGAGGGAATGCTTAGACAAAGTATATTTAAAGAAGGCGACTTTTTGGATGTGGAAATATTTTCGTTAATTCAAGAATAGATTCATTGAATTAGTTTAAATTTATAATGGCTAGATTTAATTTATTTAATTATTGGAAAAAAATTCTAAAAAGTATATAATATAAAAAAGCATATAAAAAAGCAACAATTACTATATATAAAAAACTATATAAGTAATTCTTAAAATTTTCAATAAAAGGGTATGGGGAGAGACAGTGGAAGAACAAAATCAAATAATAGAGCAACTTAAAGATATATCTAGTGAAATATCTAATTTGCAAAATAGTGTAGACAATGTAAATAATAGTATAAATAATTCAGGTGGAACAGGAATTATAGGTATTTTAATTCTAATATTATTAATTTCTATAAATGATAATTTACGTAAATTAACACGGGCAATAAAAGATAATAAAAATAATGTATAAATTATTAGTATAATAAATGTCTTTTTTATTAAATTTAGACTTTATTAGGATTTGTATTATAAATAAGCAAAAAAATGGCTAGAACTATTGGAATTATCAAAAGTCTAGCCATTTTTATATAATTTAGTTTAAATATGTTAAAATTCTTTATTTAATCTACTCAATAAATTGGTAATTATTTTTTTAAAAATGTAGGTTTTAGCAATAATTGAGCTGCTACCATAAAAATAGCTAAAGATATAAAACTTGGTACAACTCCAGATAAATTTGGGGGTAACTTGGTAAATACAGGCTCCATTAATAATATTGTTCCAAGAACTGCTATGCCTAACCCTATATAAGAAATTACTCCATATTTTTTTATGTATTTTCCATCTTTATAATTTTTTACAATAAAATAAAGTCCCACAACAAAGAGTAAAGTACCAAGAAACACCATAATCCATAATAACATGATAAAGTACCTCCCACCGTAAATTTATAACTAATTATCTATAGCTAGCTTATTATTTTTTTCTTGTAATTGTTTTATGTAGTTTAGCCCCTTTAAAATACAATATAATCCTAAACAAATGTATGCAATTTTAAATATTATATTACTTGGTACTGGTATGAATATAATTAAATTATTTATAAAATGAGCTAAAATAGATAGTTTCATAGATTTTGTATAATAATAAATATATCCTAGTATTACTCCTAATATAAAAGCATTTATCCCTTGAGGTATATTTAAATGTGCAATAGCAAATATTATCGCAGAATATATTATAGCTTTTTTATGATTTATTTTATATTTACTTAGAAATCCATTTAATAATATTCCCCTAAAAAACAGTTCTTCAAATATAGGTGCTTCTATAAGTGTTTGTAAAAATAACATTAAACTTAGTACAAAAAATTCTATACCACTAGAATTTTCAATAATAAAATCAATAGTTTCATCAGGGATAGGTCCTTCAAACTGTGTCAATACTTCAAACAATGCAGCCTCTCTAATTAAAATATACCCTATTATTATCAAACAAATATGTAAATAATCTTTCTTGTTAGGTTTAAAATTATTGTTATTTATCTTAGTATTACCTTTTTCTGTAAATATATGCCCTGCCAATATTACCATAGCTATACTTATAGATACTGTTACTATCATTACAAGTATCATATTATTTCCAAAAGACATATTTGGATTTATTAAAACACTAATAAAAACTGATAACAAACTTATTATATTTTGAACTAAAATATATATAGCTATAGCAAAAAGTGATTTTAATAAAGATATTGGTTTAATTTTTATTTCATTTTTATATATTTGATTTAAATTATACATCTCCACCCCTTAAATTATTTACCCACATATATTATTTATAATTTATAACAATTGCAAACTTTAGTTATATTATACATAATATTTAATCGTTTTCCTATTACAAAATGGTTTCATTAAACTTTAAGTAAAGTATCTTGATTTAAGTTAGCTAAAGAAATTAAATGGGTATTTTTTTGCATAGCATATTGTATATAAAGAGGACAAAAATTAGCCTTCTTTAATAATACTTATAATATTATTAACAAAATTTTATTTAGTAGATTTATTAGAGAATTTAATGATAAAAATTTCAAAAAAATATTGACAAATTAATTGAAAAATATTATCATTTAATTAGAAGGTTTGATAAAGATAATCAATTTCCTTTAATGGATATATATACTTTGGTGAGGAAGCAGCCAAACTATAATAAATCCTTAAACCCTTAATTATGTATTCAAATTATGTATTCAAAAAAGTATCTTAATTTTTAAGATACTTTTTTTGTGCAGATAAACTAGTTAAATTTTAAAAATAAGTAAAATAATTATGTATCATAGATTAACATTATTGGCGTTTTGATTTAAATAAAATTATAGAAAATTAATCTATTGATAGTACAATATAATTAAAGATAAAAGCTAGTAAAATTATTAAATCTAGGGGGAGATTCATGAACAAAAAAAGAAATATTGTCTTAAGTATATGTTTTTTATTGGGAATAGTAGGAATTGTTATGGTATATATGAAGGGTAATGATGGTAAGAAAATAAAAAGCTTAAAACAAGTGTATTTTGAAATGATAGAGGATGATATAAAAGGAGAAAAAATTACTTCAGATGAAGTGGTGAAAAATATTGAAAATACTAAGGTATGTTTACTTTTATCATAATATTATTAAAAAGTTAGCTAACATAGCCAAAAAGAAAAATAAACAGACTTGAAGAAGAAAATAAAGAACTTAAAGAGTAGATTAAAATTAATTATGATGATATATATAAACAGTTATAATATAATTATATCATAGAGATATATTTAAAAAAGGTATTGGAGAATAGTTAAAAATAATAGTTGAAAGTTCAACTATTATTTTTTAGGAGATTAATTATGAAAAGAATATTAATGCTTTTTCTAAGAATGTTATCAGGCTTTTTATTATGTGCACTATCTACTGTAATGTCAATAAAATCAAATTTGGGTTTGAGTCCATGGGATGTTTTTCATCAAGGTTTGTCTAATTTAGTTGGCCTTACAATCGGTCAGGCAAGTATAATTGTCGGTCTATTAATTGTAATTATAGTTAGTATATTAGGTATAAAAATAGGATTTGGAACATTGGCAAATATGATTATGATTGGATGTTTCATAGATTTAATAATCTATATAGATATAATTCCTACCAGTGCTAATTTATTTTACGGCGTACTACTTATGATAGGAAGTATGTTTGTTAATGCAATAGGAAGTTATTTATATATAGGGTGTGAAATGGGATGTGGTCCGAGAGATGGATTAATGGTAGTCTTAGTAAAGCTTACATCAAAGCCTGTAAGTATAATAAGATTTTTTATAGAAGGTCTGGCTCTAATAACTGGATGGATATTAGGTGGGACTGTTGGACTAGGTACTTTATTAACTGTATTTGGGATAGGTTACTGTGTTCAAATGATGTATAAAGTATTTAATTTTGATGTTAAAAATTTAAATCATAAAGATATAAAACAGTGTTTTGCATTTGTTAAAGAATGCGTAACTGACAAGGAGGATATTAGTGAAGTTTAGAAAATCAAAAACAAATGATGTAAAAAGTATAATGAAAATCATCAATCAAGCTCAAGAATTCTTTAAAAATAAAGGAATAGACCAATGGCAAAATGGTTATCCAAACGAAGATACAATTATTGGGGATATAAAAAATGTTGAAAGCTATGTACTAGAAAAAGATGGTGAGGTTGTTGCTACTTCAATGGTAACATTTAAAGGAGAGCCAACGTATGAATCTATCTATGATGGAAAGTGGCTAAGTAACAATAAATATGCAGCTATCCATAGAGTAGCTGTAAGTAATAACCACAAAGGGTTAGGTCTATCAACTGAGATCATTAAATGTGTAGAACAACTTTGTGTAGATAGTGGTGTACATAGTATTAAAATTGATACACATGAAGAGAATATTCCTATGCAAAGGGTACTTAAGAAAAATGGATTTAAGTATTGCGGAATAATATATGTAGATGATTCAAGTAAAAGAATAGCTTTTGAAAAATTGTTATAGTTTAATTTATTCGATAATTAGGCAATTTCTTTAGTAGTTTCTAAATTTAGGTTTAGATAATAATTTTATAAAATAAAGTAATTTAAAAAGTCGTACATGAAAATAAATATAATAAAGAATTCTAATTTAAAAGGACCATATAACGGTCCTTTTAATCATTGTATTTTTCAACATTATAATTAAACATAGCGTAAAAATTTATAGTACTTATCATAGTAATAGAACTACTTTTTATATTATTTAAAATATTTTCCGTAAGGCGTAAAATGTTTTAATTCTTCAATTACTTCATCTAAAGGATTCTCGATTTTTTCAATATCATCTCCAATAAATTTTGATAAATAATTAAATAATAGTTCTCCATTTCCATCCATTATAAAACTAGATAAATTATCTCCATCTTCGCTTTCTAAAACAATAATTATTAATTTTCCAGTACTTATTTGATATTCATAAGATGAGCAATCTATATCTTCAACATTTTCGTTAAAATGATTTATAGTTATTTGTATTTCTGATTTTTCATTTTCACTTAATAGTGATTGAATGAAATCTAAATCACTTATTTTATATATTATTGAATTGTCATTTAACTCAATAGTAGAAAGATTTCCACTTAAATTTAAAAGATCTTCTTTAGTAATTTGTTGAGCTTTAAATTCATCTACTAAACATTTTGAAATGTCTTTTATTTTACATTTGTTCCCTATATTCATCAATATTACCCCCTTATATTTTATTATAAATTATACTACATTATGTTAATTTGATATGTATATTTTTGATATTATATTGTGCAATATAAGTTTCTTTTGTAGTAACATATCTAGTATTGCTTTATCCCTATGTTTACCAAGGCTATAGAAGAATGACTCATAAAGAACTTAAAAGGCCTTATAAAGAATATATTGGAAAAAATTCTGTATTTTAATTGTATTTTTATATATAATTTAGATAATATAATAAATCTTCTTGAAAATTCTAAATCTTCAATTTCTTCTAAAAGTGCTTTATTTGGTTTAAACTTCTTTTCTGATATATAATCCCCTAAAAACATAATTATAAAAATCATAAATATAAAAACCAATTTAAAATCAATAACATTATCCATAATATTCCCCCTAATTAACCAAATAATTGTTATATATTAAATGATAACTTACACCTATTATAATAACTAAAAAGAATGGCAATTTTGATATTCTTTTATACTGTGTATTGTTTTATATATTACTTTATCTCATTATAATCTTTTAGCGCATATTCAATAACATTATTATTAAAACATATATCCTTAAATGAAAATAAAAAACCTATAATTAAACCAGCTATAATATCACTATCATTAAATATAGGTAAAATAAAAATTATTATTAAAAATAATATATTTGCAATTATTCCTAATCTACGTTTCTTTTTTTCACTTAAATTATTTATTTTTATTTGTACTCTTTGAAATAATTGTGGTTTGATATGATTTAACTTATAAAATAAAAAACTAAATAATAGTGTTGATAAATATGCCCATATTACAAAAATTATAAATGACATTATGTTTTCCCCCTAATATATACTTTCATATGAAATTCCAATATATCCTATATAATTATACATTATAAATTAGTGATTTAGAATTACAAAGGAAAAACCGTATCACAAGAAGTGATACGGTTTTTATTATATATATTTGAAATAAATATACAATTATTTTAAATACATTATTTTTTATAAATATGTTTATAGTAGATTCATAAAAGTCGTTATAACTGCTGAGTTTATAAATTCTATAAATAATGCTCCAACTAGTGGTAATATGAAAAATGCATTAGGTGCTGGACCATATTTAGAAGTTACAGATTCCATATTTGCTATTCCATTTGGTGTAGCTCCAAGACCAAATCCACAATGTCCTGCTGCAAGTACTGCTGCTGTGTAATCTTTTCCCATAACGTTAAATGTAACAAAGTAGGCAAATAGTATCATTAATAATGTCTGTAAAGTTAGTAGTATTAGTATAGGTATAGCTAGGTCTACAAGCTCCCATAATTTTAAGCTACACATAGCCATTGATAAAAATAATGATAAACATATTGAACCTATACATTCTAATTCATTGCTTGATACATTATGTATCCCTTTTGCATCTGAAATATTTCTCATAATAGCTGCTACAATCATAGAACCTATATAAGATGGCATTGTTATACCTATATATGAAAATAAGCCTGATACTATAGTACCAAGTCCCATAGCTATTATTATTTGTATAATTGAGCTTGTCAATTTACTTTCTGAAAGTTTTCCTATAGATATTTCATTGTATGATACTTCTTCATTTACGTTTGTTGATATTAATTCTTCTTTTATTTCTATTTCCTCTGGTTGAAGTTTATGTTTTTGAACTAATCTATTTGCAAGAGGACCACCTATAATACTTCCAGATACTAATCCAAATGTAGCACAGGCCATAGCTATACTAAGAGCACCTTTAAGTCCATTTGCTTCAAGAAGAGGGCCAAATGCACCAGAAGCTCCATGACCACCTGTCATAGAAACAGAACTTGAAACCAATCCTAATAGTGGGTCTACACCTATTAACTTAGCAGAGAAAACACCAACTATATTTTGAGCTAATATCAATAATACTGATATAATTAAAAACTTAATTACTTGTGTTCCACCTTTTCTTAAGACTTTCATACTTGCAGTGAATCCAACCGTTGTAAAGAAGGCTGTCATTAATATATTTTGTAGCGTTGTATCAAATACTATCGTAATTATTCCTGTTTGCCTTAATATAAAGGCTATTACTGCAAAAGAAAATCCTCCTACAACTGGTGATGGTATACAGTATTTATTTAATATAGAGATTTTACTTTTTATAAAAGACCCTATTAAAAGTACAGCAGTAGTAAATGCAATACTTTGAATTATATCTAAATTTAGGGTCATCATTTTTAATTCATTTGAAAATTGAAACATAAGTTTACCCTCCTTAATATAAATTTAAATTTTAAACATTATAATGAATAATTTAAAAACTTAAATTCTTATGATTTTATTTTCTGATAATTGAGAGTAGAAGATGTTGAAATTCATGTGACTTATTTTATATATTACAATAAAAAATTGATAAAGTCAACTTAACTGATACCTTAAGAGATTTTATAGATAAATTATAAAGTGTTTAGTGAATTAGATTTGTTAAGGGAAATAGTTGAATATAAATAATCGTTAATATACTATATAGTAGATAACATCTTTAAAGAGGGGAGAAAATATGAAGCTAGAAGTGAAGGATCTAAGAAAAAGTTTTTCAGAAAATGAAGTATTACATGGAATATCCTTTTCAGTTGAAAGTGGAAAGGCACTTGGACTATTAGGGAGAAATGGTGCAGGAAAAACTACAACAATTCGTATATTAATGGACGTTTTCAAGGCTAATTCAGGAGAGGTATTAATAGATGGAAAGAAGTTTAACCCAAGAGATTACCAGATAGGATACCTACCAGAAGAAAGAGGATTATATCCTAAAAAGAAAGTTACAGAACAGATAGTTTACTTAGCTCAGTTAAGAGGTGCAGATGCTAAGAGAGCAAAAGAAAGTACAAAGATATGGCTTGAAAAATTAGGTATAGAAGAATATGCAAATAGAACATTAGAGAGTTTATCAAAAGGAAATCAGCAAAAGGTTCAATTAGCACAAACATTAGTATGTGATCCAGAAATAGTTATACTTGATGAACCATTTAGTGGATTAGATCCAGTTAATTCACAGATACTTAAAGATACTGTCAGAGAATTAATAAATCAAGATAAACTAGTAATATTTTCTAGCCACCAAATGAGCTATGTTGAAGAGTTTTGTGAAGAAATAGCTATTTTAAATAAAGGTGAGATTGTGCTGAGTGGAAATCTTAAAGAAATAAAAAAAGAATTTGGTAACAATAGATTAATACTAAGTGCAGAGAATTTTACATTAAATGATTTAGAATCTATATGTAAAGATAAGTTTAAGGAATTAGTAACGGTAGATGAAGTTAAAAAGGATTATTTAATATTAGTGCTAAATGAAAATACAACGAAAAACCAACTTTTAGAAAGTATATTAAAAGAAAATATAGATATAGAGAAGTTTTCTGTATATGAACCAGACTTAACAGATATATTTGTAAAGAAAGTAGGTGAAGAGTAATGAAACAATTTTTCACAGTATTAAAATTTGAACTTGGAAACTACTTTCATAAAAAATCTTTTATAATAAGTACTATAATAATTTCATTAGTAATGATAATTGGATTATCCCTACCTAATTTTATAGATATGTCATCTATATTGCCAATAGGAAATAAAGGTGAAGCTAAATTAGAGGATCTTGCAGAAGAAGATAAAACTAATTTTGCAATATATGATGAAAAGAATATTATTCCTAATAAAGAAGAGCTAAAGACTTATTTTCCAAACTCATATTGGAAAGTGGTAAAAAGTAAAGATGAATTAGATAAGTTAGTTGAAAATAAAGATGTAGAAGCAGGTTTTAATGTTAAAAATCCAACTGAGTATGATTATGTTGTTCAAAATACTAAGTTTAATGATGAGAATAAGTATATATTTGATGAACTTTTACAAAAAGAGTATAGAAAAAATAAAATTACTAGTGAAGGAATAGATTTTAATAAGGTAGATACAATTTATAATACCAAAATAGCATCTAATGTTGAAATACTAGGCAAAGATAGTGCAAATAATTATTTTTATGCTTATATACTAATCTTCGTTATATATATGATGATTTTAATGTATGGTCAATTAATTGCCATGGGAATAACTGCAGAAAAAAGCAATAGAGCAATAGAAGTATTAGTTACAAGTACAAATACAAATAATTTAATATTTGGTAAAGTTATTGCAGGTGCAATAGCAAGTATAATACAAGTTGGGGTAATAATGTCATCAGTACTTATTGCATATAAGGTAAATAGTAAAGCGTGGAATGGTATATTAGATAATTTATTTAAAATTCCTCCAGAATTAATAGCTACATTTGCTATATTTGGTATATTAGGTTACCTATTCTATTCATTCATATTTGGTGCATTGGGAGCTTTAGTATCAAAAACAGAAGATATAGGGTCAAGTGTTGGACCTATAATGATGATATTTATTGTAGTATTTATGATTAGTATATTTGGATTAACTAATGGAGATAGTACACTAATAAAGGTTTGTTCATACATACCATTTGCATCTCCAATGACAATGATAGTAAGAGTTGCAACAGGAGCTTTTACATCAGTAGAATTTATAATATCTGCATTAATATTAATAGTATCAACAGTATTAGCAGGAATAGGTGGTGCTAAGATATACAGAATGGCTACTTTAATGTATGGAAATCCAATAAAACTTAAAAATGCCCTAAAGTGGCTTAAAAGTGAAAGGTAAATATTAAAATATGAGAAACTAGGCTTTAAGCCTAGTTTTTCTTTATAACATTTTGATAAATATAATTTTATGTAATAGTATTGTTTATAAAATCATCTGCTTTAGTGGACATATTATTAAGTTTTAGTTTTGACATAATTAAATTAACAATTGTTATATATTGCAAAAAAAGATTGAAAGGGGAAATTATTGTGAGAGATTGTATTGAATGTAATCATAAGTTTACATTTTATGATAGATTAAAATGTTTTTTTAGTTTAGAAGGACATTTGAAATGTTCAAAATGTAACTCAATTTATAAATCTAAAGCAAATGTATATAGGGGAATATACATTTTTATTATTACTATGTCAAATATATTTGTATTTAATAATATCATTATTTTAAATGACTTTATGCTAAAATTTAAATTGCAAATATTAATATTATTTATAACTATTCCTTTGTTTGATTTATTACCTCATAGGTTGCATAGATACGAAAAGATTAATTAGAAATTGTTATATATTATGAATTATATAATAGGCTATACAGTATTATACAAGGGGGAAAAATGAATTCGAAGAAAAACAAGATAATCCTAATATTAGGTTTGATAATAATTATTATGTTTATTGTTATAAAAGTATTTGTAAAAAGTAATGAAGAGTTTGGTGGAGCAGTAATAAGTGGAAGTATTGGTGCACTTAACCTTGATAAAAATGAAAACATCTCAAAAGAAGATGAAGAATATATCATTAGGGTTTGTTTCACAAAACGAAAAAATGGTATAGATATAAACTCAGAAAATGCTAGAAAATTAGGAAAACCAACAAATACTATGTCCTTATTTTTATATAATAAAATTGAGGGAGTATCAAGTAGAGTCCATCGTTATAATTTATGGATAGGTAATAAAATAGGATATATTCAAAATATTAAAGATAATAAAGTTTATATATTGAGTAGTGATGAAAATAAATTCTTTATAGATCAATACTTGAAATTTCATAGTATTGAAGAAGTAAAAAGTATGATATCAAATGAGTTCTGATTTAGATTATAATTTTGTTATATTACGAATTAAGAAATCTAGAAGTTTAAATAATTAGCAATTCATAATATAGCATTTTTATTTAAATACTTATTTCCTAGCATGGGAGCGATAGGAATTGGATATCTTTTAGGTAAAACATTTCTTATTTTTAAGAGTAAGATAAGTTTTAATAAATAATATATTTATATATAAGTAGAAAAATAGGAGGGGTATAATGTGAATTACTTTGAACATTCATATTATCTAGGTATATTAATGATAATTGCAGGCTTGATTATGAGATATGGTGCTGGGGAAAGACCTAATTCATCAGGTTATAAAACATGGACTTCTTGTAAAAATGGCACTAAAAGGAAAAGAAAAAATCATGTTAAGTTTATATAGTTAAATTATAATTAAATATATATTTTGAAGGTGTAAAAATATGGAGATATGGGATGTTTATGATAAAGATAGAATTAAAACTGGTGAAACAATGGTAAGAGGTAGCTAATTTGCGGCTGAGAGATTGTATGGGTATTCATTGTAAAAATGTGAATAAAAAGTAGGAGTATATAAGTAGGTATACAATTACTTTTTTGTTATTAAAACATAGCCAAATAAAAAAACTCTTAGCCAAAACTAAGAGTTTTTAAAGTGGCGGGAATAACAGGGCTCGAACCTGTGACCCATTGATTAACAGTCAATTGCTCTACCAACTGAGCCATACTCCCATATATTTTGGATAGGTAGAAAATTTTCACCTGTCCGTTACAGTTATTATTTTAACCAGTTTATTAAATTTTATTAATATTTTTTAAAAATTATTTAACTATTATAAAATATTTATAAATAGCTGTAATATACAAAAGAGAATTATGTTAATTAAACTTTGGTGACCCTTTATATAATATAATTGATAAAATATTTAAATATCCAAATAAAAAACTCTTAGCCAAAACTAAGAGTTTTTAAAGTGGCGGGAATAACAGGGCTCGAACCTGTGACCCATTGATTAACAGTCAATTGCTCTACCAACTGAGCCATACTCCCGTATATTTTGGATGGGGTAAAAATTTTCACCTGTCCGTTACAGTTATTATTTTAACCAGTTTATTAAATTTTATTAATATTTTTTTAAAATTATTTAACTATTATAAAATATTTATAAATAGTCTGTGATATACAAAAGAGAATTATGTTAATTAAACTTTGTTGACTCTTTATATAATATAATTGATAAAATATTTAAATATCCAAATAAAAAACTCTTAGCCAAAACTAAGAGTTTTTAAAGTGGCGGGAATAACAGGGCTCGAACCTGTGACCCATTGATTAACAGTCAATTGCTCTACCAACTGAGCCATACTCCCATATATTTTGGATAGTGTAGAAAATTTTTACCTGTCTGTTACAGTTATTATTTTAACCAGTTTATTAAATTTTATTAATAATTTTTTTAAATTATTTATATAAGAATTTAAATAACTTAGAATAAAAATACGAAAGTGGAAAAAGTTGAAAAAACAATAAAAGTAGCTATATCACAGTAACTAAAATTAATTTAGCCATGGTGGTATAGCTATCTGATAAATTTAATTCTATATAGTTTAAACCTTATATAATATAACTCTTTTAATGCTGAATTATTCATAAAGCTTTTTATCTTTTTTATATTTCTTTACTAAGTTAAAGTATTTTATAGTTTGTATTCCTAAAAATAGAGTAATTAAAATTAATCCCCATAATAGAGTATTTAATAATAAATGATTAGAAGCTTTGTATTTACTTATAAAAGTAGTTATTGCAAGAAGTATAGTTGTAAATAAATACATATTTCGTATTGGGGTAAGATATTTTATTAAATCATCATTACTTGTGTGTAGGTTAAAATCCATTCCATCATTTTGCTTTTCTAATATTAGTAATTCTTTGTTAAAACTTCCTGGGGAAGTTGAAATTTTACCACCATTACTCCATGGTCTAAATTTCATTTTTCCAAATGACCAATTTATATTTATATTCTTTATAAAACTCTTATACCCAATATCATCTTCTAAAAAATTCTTATATTTTTTTATTTCAGAGTTTGATTTATCAGCAACAAATTCAACACAGTATATATATTCTGATGGATTGCATTTTTCAAACTCATAGGTTAATTTTCCTACCTTAACAAGTCTATATCCATGTTTAGCCATTTTATTTAACCATCTTTCTTGCCCCTCTAAAAAATCAAAGAAATACTTAAACACTATTTTTTTCATATTTTATCATCCCCTACTATTTTTAAAGAGATATTAAGAACATCATTTAATCGTGCAATTTCATTTTCAACTACGATTTTACCTTTAGATGTTATTAAATACTCCTTTTTCCTACTATCATCTTTACTTTCGTATGGCTCTATCCATCCTTTTTTTAACAAAGTATTAATAGCTCCATAGAGAGTCCCAGCCCCTAATGATAAACGACCACTTGTTTTTAATTCTATAAATTGCATAATCCCATAGCCATGGTTAGGCTTGTAAAGTGCTAATAGGATAAAAAGTGTCGTTTCTGTTAAAGCACCACCTTTTACATTATCTCTCATTTTATGTCTCCTTTATTACAGTAACCTTTATTACGTTTACTGTAATAAAATTATATCAGTAAACGTAATAATTAACAATAAAATTATATCTTTATTAAGGTTTACATTAATCTTATGTATATTATCATTTTAAAGATATAAGATAACAAGTTAAAGTCAATTATGTTGAAATATACAAATAGTTATAACATATAGTATAATTATGTATATTATTTGTTTACAATTATTATATAACACAAAATAAAAAATAATAGTAAGGGGGTATTTAAAATGATAAGTGAAGATACTAATGAATCTTGGTCTATTAGAACATCTAAGGATGAGTTATTAAACTTTATTATATTTACTGGGTGTATGTATAATTTAATTGATAATGAAAACTTTAATGAATCAAATACACCTTGGCCAACTAATCTATCAAATCTAGTTTTCGATGATTTACATATTGAAAAGCTAAAATCACAGTGGAAACTATGGTTTAATGGAGTTATAGAAGAAAGGTGTAATAATATTAACCATAATATAAGGAATATACTTGTTAGTGAAATATATAATGTAAATAATTTTTTAGAGTTGGAGTATATTGAGCTTAGGGAATGCTGTAAAAAAGCATATCCATACTTCATTGAGTGGTGGGATATGCAAGCTGGAGGTAAAAGTGCGATTTCTTACTATGAAATTATGGTAGAAAATAGATTTTGTGATTATATAGATGAATTAAGATGTGAATTAAATAGAAAAGTTAAGGGATTTAATCTTTATATAGATATAGTATATACGGGAGTACCAGATGTACTAGATGTAAATGATGAATATATTGTAATAACTCCAAATGGATATATGTATTTAACTAAGGATTGGTGGATGAGAAAATTAGCTAAATTAGCATAATAAATACTGAACAATTTTAATATAATGAGAATTTAAATAAGATACATTTTAGGGGGATTATCAATGGATTTAGAAAAATGTCCTTTATGCGGATGTAATGAAATTGGAGAAGGTAGTTTTGTAGGTTATGGTGGATTAATTAATTCAAATAGTTTAATTCCAAAAACACAAGAAGTAGTAGCTAGTGTAGTACTGAATATGGATATATAATAGCTATGAGAGTTTTAAAACCTAATAAATTTAAGAAGAAATAATAATATATAGGTTAAAAACTATCCATAAAAAATTAAATGTATGTTATTATAAACTTTATTATTAAATGAAGGGCTAAGAGATATGAATAAGATTTTAATGATAGAGAAAACTAAGAAGTTTGTAAAGAACAAACTATATGGTGAGGGAAGTGGACACGATTGGTTTCACATAGAAAGGGTATATAACTTAGCTAAATATTTAGCAGAAAAAGAAATAGCAGAAAAAAGACATAAATTTATGGAAGCATTTTTAAATGAGTTTTATGATGAATGGAATTTTAGTGGACAAGTTGTTAAGTAAAGGGGAGGATAAAAATGACTACATATTTTTTTACAATTCCATACGAGGCAATTGCAGTATTTGGGATATTGATAGCTGGAGTTGGCTTATTTTTATATAATAAAAATAAGCATAAAAAGTAAACTAATAGAGGATTTAAAACATTTTCATCCTTATGGATTCTCATTTAGGAAACATTTCAAATAATATAGATAAATAGGGATTTATATAAGAAAGTGAGTTAGACAATGATAAAATTTTTAGAGCAAATAAGAATTCCTAAGTATGATTTGACGACTTCAAAAAAGATAATGAACTCAATAATAATTTTTCTTCTTGGAATTGGACTTGGAATTTTTTCAAAATGGCTAGATACTTTAGCTATAGATGATGGTATTTGGTGGCAACATATTTTAGGTGTACTCGATTTAGGAAATGTATTTTCTTTACTTGGAGTGTGGATTTTAATTGCAGTATGTATATCTATTTTTAGTAATACACCTTTACGGTCAGGTGTTAATGTATTTTTATTCTTTTTAGGTATGTGTGCTAGCTATCATCTATATAGTATTATTTTTGTAGGATTTAATCCTATGAATTACATGATGATATGGTATGCAGTAACAATTATTTCTCCATTATTGGCATTTGTTTGTTGGTATGCTAAAGGAAATGGAATTATCCCATTTATGATTAAGGTATGTATAATTACAGTTATGATATTATGTTCTTTTAGTATAGGAATGTGGTATTTTGATTTTACAAGTATAATAAATACAGTGTTTTTTATAACTATATTAGTTGTTTTGTACGATACCCCAAAGGGATCTATATATAGTTTAATGACTTCTATAGTATTGGCATATTTAATCAGATTATTTATATAGTTAAAATAGCTAGATATTGGGTAATTCCCATATGTCTAGCTATTTTTATTGCTTATTTATCATGTAATTATTTAAGATAGTTAAAAAATAAAATATTAAAAAGCATATGGGTACATAAATACTACATCATCAACAAATTGTGGAGAAAGTTGAAACTACAATAAAATTCTTAAGGTATATATTAATAATTTAAATGTAAAAATTTATAGCATTATTTGTGTTTATGAAATTATTTCTTTTAGTGTACAGTTGTTTAACTATAAGTTCTGCTATAATTAAATTAGCAATTGTTATATATTACAATAAAAGGTTGAAAGGGGAAACTATTGTGAGAAATTGTACTGAATGTAATCATAAGTTTACATTTTATGATAGATTAAAATGTATTTTAAGCTTGAAAGAACATTTGAAGTGTACAGAATGTAACTCAATTTATAAATCTAAAGCAAATGTATATAGGGGAATATATACTTTTATTATTCTTATTTCAAATATGTTTGTATTTAATAATATCATTATTTTAAATGACTTCATGCTAAAAATTAAATTGCAAATATTAATGATAATTATAACTTTTCCTTTGTTTGATTTATTACCTCATAGGTGGCATAGATACGAAAAGATTAATTAAAAATTTAAATATGTATTTATAGTATCATTTATGACTTCTTTAGTCACACAGATGAAGGATAAAAATAAAGTAAATGATGTTTCAAAAAATATGTTTTCTGTTAATATTCAAATGGAGGAGATAGTATGAGAAAGTGTTTAAGATGTAATGAAACTATGGTTGAAGATTATATGTTGAAAACTGAAAATTTTACAGCTCAAGCTTCAGTGTTATTAGGAAAAGGAAGTGGAGTTTTTTCAGATACTAAAGGAAAAATAAAGGCTGCTGTTTGTCCAAATTGTGGTGAGATTTCAATATTTTTTGATAAGTTAGATAAAATTAAGTAGTTTATTTATTTAATATATTGTGAGCTTACAGAGTAGTGATCTAAAATTATTACTCTATTTTTTTGTTCATAAAATCATCTGTTTTAGTGGGCACTTACTTTTATTCTGTATCTTATGTAAATATCTCTGTAATTCAAGCACTATTATTATATATTTTAGGTGAAAAGAGTATAATTTACTTATATTATCTTTTTATAAAGGGGAGTTATAAATATGGCATTTAGTATAATAATTCTAATTGTAGGTATTTTAGGTTTTGTGCTAGGATGGATAGTTAGAAAATATAAAATGTGTAGTCTTGTAAGTTGGGTAAATTTAAAAAAATATGATAATGATAAAGTTGCGGATATCATGGGTTCTCATATAATGGTACTTGGGATATGCTTAATAGCAATCGCTGGTATAAACTATGTATTAGAAAATACTTATCAAAATATTATTGTAATTACAATTATATTACTTGTTGTGGCAACTGAATTAGGTGCGTACTATAAAATTTATAAATATGCAAAATTAGAAGAGTAAGTTGTTCAAAAAAACATATTTTTCATCTATTTTAGAGGACACTTGATAAACAATAAATTCTGATATAATTAAATTAATAATTAGTTTTATTTAACTAATATAAAGAGGGGGAGATATAGTATATATGAAACTATTTGAAATTTATTTTAGCCCAACAGGTGGAACTAAAAAAATAGCAGATTTAATAAGTAGACAATTTGGTTACGAAACAATAAAATTAGATTTGTCAAATAGCATGGAAGATTTCTCAAAATTTACCTTTAGTGAAAAAGACCTTTGCATTATAGCAGTTCCGTCTTTTGGTGGACGTGTACCAATGGCAGCAATGTCTAATATTAATAAGTTAAAGGGCAATGGATCAAAAGTCATTTTAGTAGCAACATACGGGAATAGAGCATATGAAGATGTATTGTTAGAATTGAAAGATACATTAACAACATTAGGATTTTTCTGCATTGCAGCAATAGCTTCGGTTACAGAACATTCAATTATGCGTCAATTTGCGACTGGAAGACCAGACTTAAAAGACAAAGAAGAATTAATAAAATTTTCTGATAAGATCAAAGAAATCTTGAAACAGGAAAAGGTTACTAAAGATTTATATGTACCGGGGAATAATCCATATAAAGAATATAAGGTTATTCCTTTAGTTCCAGAAGCAAGACAAGAATGTATGAAATGCGGTCTTTGTGCTATAAAATGTCCAGTTAATGCTATTTCAAAAGATAATCCAACGTTGGTAGAAAAAGAAAAATGTATTTCCTGCATGCGTTGTGTAGCTATTTGTCCAAATAAAGCTCGAAGTGTAAATGAAGAGTTGATATTGGCAGTTTCAAAAAAATTAGAAAAGGTATGTTCCGAAAGAAAAATGAATGAACTGTTTTTATAAATATTAGACTAATTTATTGCAAGAGTAAAATATAAAATTTAATACGATAAATTCCAATTTATAGAATAGCCTAAATTAACCCGATTTATTTTACTTTTAGTCAAATGGACATGGTCTTATTTATATATATAAACAGCTAGATATATTAATATCTAGCTGTTTATATTACTTAAATTTATCAAAATATTAATATTGTTTTTATTTTATTTCGTAGTATTTTCTACAATATTATTTCTGAAACATATATCTACTGTAGAACCTAAAAAACCTAAAATCAAACCACTACCAAGCTTACTAATACCTAAACTAATGCTCAGAAATACAGTAATTAAGATTGCTAATAGAATACCTGCAAAATTTAAAATACGTCTAGTTCCATTACTTAAATTACATAAATCTCTTTGCATTGGCTTAAATACTCCCCATACCTTGTCATTTAAGATATTTAATAAAAAATTAGAAATTGCCGCTGATAAAATCGTAGCTACTATACTTATTCCCATTCATTTCACCTCTTTTCTTTATTATATCACTCACTTAATATACGCACTATATTTATCATAAAGTTAGCTAACAGAGTCTATGTATAATAATTAAAATTCTCAATTTTTATAAATATAGAATAAAAGACTTAATATTATTGTTGTATATTGAGTACTAGTTTGCTATCATTTGTGTTGATGATGATAATATTTTGTCATAACTAAATATTTTATTTTAAAATTTTATTCATATTAAAAGGGGGATTTATTATGAAAAAGATTTTCAATAGCTTAATATTTAAGCTAGTACTAGCAGTTACTATTGGTCTTATAGTTGGATTTATATCTTCAGAGTCCGTAATGAACGTAATAGTTACTCTTAAATACGTTTTAGGTCAGGTTATATTCTTCTCAGTTCCATTAATAATCATTGGATTTATAGCTCCATCCATAGCTAAATTAAGACATAATGCTTCTCAATTATTAGGATTTGCAATTGGTTTTGCTTACATATCATCAGTGGGTGCAGCAGCATTTTCTGCAATATTTGGTTACATATTAATTCCAAAATTATCAATCGCTTCAACTACAGGGTCTTTACGTGAATTACCAGAACTTATCTTTCAATTAGACATACCTCAAGTAATGCCTGTTATGAGTGCTTTATTTTTATCTATAATAGTTGGTTTAGCTGTAACTTGGACTAAAGCTGACTTAGTTGAAAAATTTCTAAATGAGTTTCAAAATATAGTTTTAAGCTTGGTTAATAAAGTTGTAATACCTATATTACCTTTCTTTATAGCTACAACATTTGCTAGTTTAGCATATGAAGGTTCTATAACTAATCATCTTCCAGTATTCTTAAAGGTTATAGTTATTGTACTTATTGGTCACTTTATATGGATGTCAGTATTATACCTTATTGCAGGCATCATGTCAGGAAAAAATCCAATGGAAGTTATAAAATATTATGGTCCAGCTTATTTAACAGCTGTTGGAAGTATGTCTTCTGCTGCAACATTACCTGTAGCACTAGAATGTGCTAAGAAGTCTAAGGTTTTAAGAAAAGATATATTAGATTTTTCTGTTCCGCTTTGTTCAAATATACATCTTTGTGGTTCTGTTTTAACTGAAGTATTCTTTGTAATGGTTGTATCTCAAATTCTTTATGGTCATCTTCCAAGTGTTGGGAATATGGTTTTATTTATATTATTACTTGGAGTATTTGCAATAGGTGCACCTGGTGTTCCTGGGGGAACAGTTATGGCATCTCTTGGTTTGATAACTAGTGTTCTTGGATTTAATGAAACTGGAACAGCTCTTATATTAACTATATTTGCTCTTCAAGATAGTTTTGGAACAGCTTGTAATGTTGTTGGAGATGGTGCGTTGACTCTTATGCTTACTGGGGTCGCTGATAAAAAGAATATAAAGAGTGATGATAAATCTTTTAATTTATAGTTAGTCTAATTATTTTATAAATATAATAAAGCCTTACTACATGTATTTATGTATAAGGCTTGTTTTTTACGCCTAAGAAAACTATGGATAAGTTATAAAGTAAAGTTATATCAATAACTCCGTGAAAGTAAAAAAGGACATTTTCAGCAACGGACGAAGTCGTTGGCGATATGAGCAAAGCGAATTTTTTATATTAATTTAAGATTTATAGGAAAATTATCAGTATTAATTATTTATTTAAATTTGAAAATGTAGACCAAATTACAGATATATTAGGATCTAATTATAAAGAATATTGGTATGATAAAGATAAAGGAACAAAATTCCATGAATACATAGATAAGGAAACAAAAATTAAAATAAATTTTGTATATAATGGGTTATCTAATCAACAAAAAAACTTGTATGGGTAGTACTAGAAAGTATATCTAACTTCTAAAGGTGCTCTAAATACCTTGTAATCTTGAGTATTTTTTTCGTCACTTACCAATTTGTTCAAAATATGTTTTACAATTTAAATATTATTTTTTAAAATAAAAATAATTGTATTTATAATCTAAGATTGCTATACTTATATAAATTTATTTAAAGGAGATTTTTAATGGGTAAAACTAAAAAAGAAATGAAGCAAGAACTTAATGATGCCAAGATTTATTTAAAAGAAGGTATTCAAAAAATAAATGAAGAACAAAGAATAAAAAAAGAAGAAAGAATAATTAATATAGAAAAAAATGCACAAACAGGAACAGTAAATTATTTTCATAGAAGTGCATGGGATACAATGAGTGAAAAAACGCTAAAGAGATTTAACCTATTTTTTAGATTTACTGGAGTTTTTTGCCTTACAGGTGGACTGTTAGTTTTCTTTGCTGCTGGAGATAAATTAGGTCTTATATTTTCAATACCTGGTTTATTTTTTACATTACTTGATGTTAGAAAATTTACTAGTTCATATAAAAACAATAAAAGTAATAAAAAATAGTAAATAAAATATTCAATTTTATATAATACTTTTTATATAACTTAAATTATAGTTATTAAATATTAGGCTATGTTTTAATACAATGTTGATATTACGAACAATTTCAATAACAAAAAAGTAGGGGTATACATTATATTTAATAATGATATAACTCCTACTTTTTGTTCGTATTATATTAATATTGTTAACTAAAACAATTCTACAAATTGGAATTTATTTTTATGACTTTTGATTTTAACGATTTGGTTGGTTTTTAATTTTATAATCAATAAAAATATTTATACCAGCAAGTAAAATCATTAAATTAATAAAATTTCTTTCTGATATTATATTTAATATTTCCAATGACCCTATTATTATAGAATAAAATCCTTTAATTAAATTTATGGAAAAATTAGTTTTATTATATTCCCCTTCATCCTTTTTATCATGTCTTTATTTTATAGTTGCAACCACAAGTAAAAATCCCAAAACTATCACTGATACACTTAATATTGTTATCATACTAATCCCCCTAAATTCCTATTTATAAGTATTATAAATAAGCTCTAAATCTTCTTTATTGCTAACCCATCGTTCATCAATATACCCACAATCACAGCAAACGCGTCTGCATGTCGATACAACTTTAAATTTAGTAATCGGTATATGGTATATCCCAGCTCCATCTTTAATTTCTACAACTTTAGTTGAACCACATTTTGAACATATTATATTATCTTTCATTGATATCCCCCGTTTTAAACTTTATTTTTTGAGCTAAAACAATAGAACTCATGAATTTCTATTTAACTATATAATATCAAAAGTACCATTATTTTCACATTATATAACAATTGCGTACTTGTTTTTATTATAGCATTATTTGTGTCCAAAAAAATATCTGTTTTAGTGGACACTTTGGGAAATGCACTTTCTGCTATAATTAAATTGATAATTTTTTAGTGATTTTAATTATCTAAAGGGGGATTTTTTTATGATAAAAGGTATATTAGATGATGAATATTTAATTAAGCCTATAACTTCTTCTAACAGAGATGAAATCAAAAATTTATATGATTTATGTTCTGATTATCATATTATGTGCAGTGGAAAAAATGCAACTTATGAGGATGTAGACAGTATTTTTGAATATAGTGATAAAAAAACATCAGAGGATTCATTAACATTGGGAGTATATGATAAATGTGATTTATTAGTTGGAATGGTAGATATATTTAAAAACTATCCTGATAATGGAACTTGGATGATAGGTTTACTTCTACTTTCACCAAATGAAAGGAATAAAAAACTAGGAACAATTATTCATGAAGAAATTAATAAATATGCTTTAATACAAGGAGCTGACACACTTCGAATAGGAGTAGTAGAACAAAATACTAAAGGTCTAAAATTTTGGAAATCCCTAGGATATCAGCAAATAAAATCAACAACTATAAATATGGGAGGTAAAGAGAGTAATTTAAATATATTGAATTTAATTCTTAAATAATTAAATATGTTCAACAAAGCATTGGTTTAGTGGCCATTTGTTTAACTATAAGTTTTGCTATAATTATTATAATATAAAATAAGGGATATGGAGGATAAAAAATGGAGATTAGAAAGATACAAATGCAAGATGCTAATAATTATTTAGATATGCTTTTAAATTTAGATAAAGAAACTAAATTTATGATGTTTGAGCCTGGGGAACGACCTACTGATATTAATATAGCAAAAAATATAATTGAAAAAAGTATAAATGGTGATAATTTAGTTTTAGTAGCTACTGATGATGAAAATATAGTTGGTTTTCTTTCTGTTCAAAGAGGCGTACCAAAAAGAATTAAACATACTGGATATATTGTTGTTGGAATACGTGAAAAATTCAGAGGTAAGGGTATTGGAAGTAAATTATTTTCAGAATTAGATATATGGGCTAGAAAAAATAATATTACAAGGCTTGAATTAAGTGTAATTTGTTCTAATACCGTAGCAAAACATCTTTATGAAAAGAATGGATTTGAAATAGAAGGAGTTAAGAAAAATGCAATGATTGTAGATGGTAAATATGTAGATGAATTTTTTATAGCTAAACTATATAATAATTAAACTATAAGATAAGAGAGCTAATATATAAAATTATAAAAAGTTTACTTATTAAGATTATTTTACTTATGCTCAACTAATTTATAAGAAACACATTTACACTTTGAAATTTAATTTAAGTGAGGTATATGATGATTGAAACTGATAGATGTATATTACGAGATTTTAAGGAACATGACTTAGAGTTATTTATGTCTTATAGAAATAATAAAAAATGGATGAAATATCAAAGCACGAAATCTTTAACAAAAGATGATTATAGAAAAGATTTGTTAGGTAATAAAGACATTAATAAAGGAATTAGACTTGCTATTAGTGACAGAATTACAGATACTCTTCTAGGTGATATTTATATTATAAAGAAAGCAAAAACTATTTCAATAGGATATACTATTAATCCTATATACTCTAGACAAGGATATATAAAGGAGTCTTTAAAAGCTATACTTCCAGTAATCAGAAAAAAATATCCGGAATGTGAAATAATAGCAATGACAAAAAAAGAAAATATTCCATCAAAAAATTTATTACTTAACTTAGGTTTTATATATGATGAATGGATAGATAAATTACAAAGTGAAGTTTATGTTTATACAAAAGGGGTAGAATGATATCTCTATTACATTATTTTAAGGTTCATTAGAAAGATAAAAAGTAGTATGTGAAGAATTTAAAGTAATATTTAAAATTTAAATTCTAATTTGCTAATTGGATTAATAATATTAATATATTGAAAATATAAAGGGAGCAAATAAATATGCTCCTATTTTTATATTAAATAATTAAATTACACAATATATTTAAGTATATTACAAATAAAGAGGGCTAAAATTAGCCCTCTTTATTATTTATAAAACTTACTTATTAAGATTATTGTACTTATGCTCAACTAATTCATAAGAAACACATTCACACTTTGAAATTTCCTCTAAAGAATAACCATAATACTCACTAAATACACTATCATCTAAAAGTATTTCAGCAGCAAATTTATTAGCTTGTTTTTCTAGTTTATCCTTAGATTGAAGTGTATTTCTAGATATAAATAATATATTTTTATCTTCATGAAGTATAGCATGACCAAGTTCATGGGCTGCTACTAAGTTAACTTCCTCATCACAAAGATTACTATCAATACATATAACTTTCTCACCGAATTCTTTAGTATAATATCCTCTAAGATTTCCCTTAAGAGGATAGCGAATATACAGTATATCTAAATAATCCATAAGTTCAAAAGGATTATTAGTTTTATATTTATTTATAAGCTTTTTAGCTTCATATTTAGCATTCATAAAATCTCCCCAATAACATTAATTATTTTCCCCTTAGTTTTGACTCTTGCTTTTTCTTAGCTAAAGTAAGAACAACTTCCATTGATTGCAAGAAACTATCTAGTTCTTCATCAGTCATAGGCTCACCATCAAACATTAAACTACCATGAGCTCCAATCTTTTTAAGCATTTTATCCATTTCTAATTTAACATCAGCTATTCCCTCATCTGATAAGTAGTTTTTATCATCAGTTCTAGCAAATAAATAATCAGTAGAAACATTAAAATAATTTGCCAATTTATTTAAAGTTTCACCTTTTGGTTCTCTTATTCCATTTTCATATCTAGATAGAGTTACCTTAGTGGTATCTAATTCTTTAGCTAACTCTTCAAGAGTCAACCCTCTTTCTTTTCTTAAAGCTTTTAATCTCATAGATAAAGTTTCCATTTTTTCACCCACCTTAATTTAATTATAGCAGAAGTAGTCCAAATGTATAACAAAATTATCTAAAAATACAACTTGTTACCATATTTTTACCCTTTGGATAAAAACATGTTGATATTTTACCTAAAGGGTAATACTATTAAATTATCAAGGGAAGTTACCAAAGTTTAAATAAAAATAATCATAAAATATATAAAGGAGTAAATATGGGATATAAAAGAAACTTAAAGGGGTTAAGGGTAAGTAAAGGATTTACACAAAAGGAGATAGCAAAGCTTATACATATGTCAAAAGTAACTTATGTAAAAAAAGAAAATGAGAAAAGCTCATTTACAGTTTATGAAGCATTAGATTTAGCTAAAATACTTGGAGTTAGTGTGGAAAGCATATTTTTAGGTAACAAATAAATTATCTAAATATGAAATAAATTTTAATAAAAAAATGGGGGATAAAATGTTTGATTTAAAGGTATTTAAAAGTAGTGAATATGGAGAAATAAGTGTAGTATTTGAAAATAATAAAGAATACTTTGAAGCCACTAAAGTAGCACAAATACTAGGATATACTAATCCTAGAAAAGCAATAAGAGATCATTGTGATAAATATATGGGAACAATTTATAGGGCAAAAGTAATAACTGGAAAAAATAAAGATGGAAGTTTAAAAACTAAAAATATAAATAAAAAATTTATAGATGAAGCAAATCTATATAGGCTAGTATTAAAATCTAAACTACCTAGTGCAAAGAAATTTGAAAAGTGGGTAGTAGAAGAGATTTTACCAAGCATAAGAAGAAATGGGGGATATATGAGTGATGAAACAGTAGATGAAATACTTAAAAATCCAGAATTTCTATTAAAACTAGCTCAAAAATTAAAAGGTGAAAAAGAAAAAGTAAAAGCACTAAACAAAGCTATAAAAGACTTTGAACCATATATAAAAATAGGACAAGTAGTAGGGGAATGTGAAGATGCTATAAGTATAGGGGCATTTGCTAAAATGCTAAATTCACTAGGAATAGATATTGGAAGAAATAGACTTTTTTATTGGTTTAGAGTAAATGGATATATTATGAATCAAGGAAATGAAAACCAACCAAAGCAAAAGTATGTAGAACAAGGACTATTTAAAACTCGTCAGTATGTAGTAAATACAAATAATGGTCAAAAGATAAAAGTAACTACTTATATAACAGGGAAAGGTCAAAAATATTTTATAAAAATTATAGGGGAGGAATTTGGATATGAGAAAAATTACAGACTTCATTAAGAAAAAAGAAAAAGAGGTAAACCTACCATTTGGAAGTGATGAATGTGGGAAGTTTTTAAAAGAAACCTATAAAGATACTTTAAATGAAGTAGTAGTGCTAGATGATGGGCTATATGAAAAAATAGAAAAATACAATAGCATAGTAGATAATATAAACAAGCTTGAAAAAGAAAAAAAGATAATAGAACATATTATTCAAAGCGAAATGAGAGAGTACGAAACAGCATTTTGTAAAGATAAAAAAATAACTTGGAAGAAAGTTATTAAAAATAGTATAGACACTAAAAGATTAAAAATTGATTATCCAGAAATAATTAAAAATTATACAAAAACAAGTACATCTAGAACTTTTAGAATGAAGTAGGTGAGGTTGTGGCAATATTTAGAAAGATACATACACAGTTTTGGAGAGATGATAAAGTATTAGAAGAATATACTCCAGAATGTAAAATATTTATGGTCTATATTCTTAGCAATCAAAATACTACTCAAATAGGAATATATAAAATAACTAAAAAACAGATAGCCTTTGAACTAGGCTATTCTGTTGAAACTATAAATACTTTAATGGACATATTTATAAATAAATACAAAACTATAAAATATAATGAAGAAACTAGGGAATTGGCCATTAAACATTGGGGAAAGTACAACCTAGATAGAACTGGAAAGCCAATGATGGATTGTATAAATAAAGAGCTAAAAGAAGTAAAAGATAAATCACTTATAAAATATGTAAGTGAGAGTATACCTAAAAAAGAAATAAAAGATTTGTTTGATATGTATAGTAATGACGACTCGTACTACCATACGTATAACGAGTCGTATGAAAATATAAGACAAGAAAAAGAAGAAGAAAAAGATAAAGAAGAATATAAAGAAGAAGAAGCAAATGATGTAGGTAGGTATGCTAAATTATATGAAGAAAATGTAGGTATTATAAATCAATTAGTTAGTGAGTGGCTAATTTATATAAGTGAAAATATTGATATAGGATTGTTTAAAAGAGCTATAGAAGTAGCTACTAATAGAGGACATGTTAATAGAGGATATATAAATGGCATTATAAATAAGTGGATAACTAACAATATAAGAAGCTTAAAGGATTTAAATGCTTATGAAGTAAGTTCTAAAAACAAAGGGGATAGGATAAATGAAAAGAGTAGATATATTAGAGAAATTGAAGACGAGCCAATATATCAAAAGCCAAGTGAAGAACAAATCAGAGAAATACAAAGACTCCTACAATGAGTATAGATGTGTTAAGTGTAGAGATTTAAAATTTATAATAGAAGATAATACTGCTATACCTTGTGAGTGTAGGGCTTTAAGAGAGTGTGAGGATATATTAAACAATAGTGGCATAAGTGACGAATTTAGGAAAAAGACTTTTAAAAACTTTAATTATGCTTATGATGTTCAGACAATAGATGCTTATCACAAGGCTTTAAGCTATAAAAAGAATTTTAAAGATATAGAAAAGACTAGACAAAACTCTATAATATTTATGGGGCAAGTAGGAAGTGGCAAGACTCATTTATCGCTAGCTATTAGCAATGATTTGATGGATAGTGGGGTAGGGGTTTTGTATATGCCTTATAGGGATGTTATTATATCTCTTAAGCAAAATATTATGGATGAGGAGTATTATAGAAAAGCTGTTGGCAGGTATAAAAAGGCTAGGGTGCTACTTATTGATGATTTGTTTAAGGGTGGTATTAGCAAAAGTGATATAAATATTGTATTTGAGATTATTAATTTTAGATATTTTAATAATTTGCCAATGATTGTTAGTACGGAAAAGAGTTTTGATGAGCTTGTTGAAATTGATGAGGCTATTGGTAGTAGGATTATTGAGATGAGTAAGGATTATTTGGTGAGTGTTAAGGGGAAGAAGTTAAATTATAGGATATATGGATAAGGAGGAACGATTCGTTCCTCTTTGTTTATGTGGTAAATTTATATGATAATATAGTTATTTATTTATGTTAAGGTTGTTATTATTATTGAAATCTACGAGTATTTACGTAGAATTAATATAAGATGTATTTAAATTGTGGACAGGGGTTCAATGCACATCGTCCTCACTATTGAAATCCATGAACACTCATATCCATTAGATATGAGTGTTTGCTTAATTTTAATTGAATTGGAATAATAATACAAATATAAAGTGTAAGAGATTATTCAAGGGTATTATATTATTGTATCAAGAACACTTAGTTTTTCTATATATTATTCAAAAAATAATTCTTCATATCTGTTTGATTTTGAAAAGATTATATTTACAATTTGTATACATGAAAAATAAAAAATTCACCATTTATTTAGTGATATAAGATAGTTATATGATAAAATATAACAAGCATAGATTACATTATTTGGTAATATAAGGAGGAGTATCGTTGATAAATAAAGACACATTGTTTGAGATAATATGTGATATAGTGCCACAATATTATAAATCTAAAAAAGGTATAGGTAATCGTATAATTATTGACTTAGATGGTGATGAGTATAGTTTATACTCATTTAGAGCTAATACTCCTAAATTAAGCTCTTTGATTAGATTTATAAAAGATGAAGCAAAACAATTTTTAAGTTTAGACTTAGGTTCTATTCATCTAGAAAGACAATTAATTGAGAGAAATATAGTTAATAAGTGGATGAAGATTAATAATTATGATGAAAATTGGTTTGAATTTTTCGATTTTTGTAATTCAATAGAATATAAGACATATGAAAATTCTAATATAGGATTTACATTTATATATAAGCCAAATATTACAACAAGTTCTATAAGTATACTAACTGAAAGTACAAATCAGAAAATATTAGATGTATTAGCAGAATCACAGCATACATATATTAAAGTTGGAAAGTCATGGAATATATTAGAGTATGGTTATATAAATACAGGAGAAAATTATAGTCCAGATGAAAAGTATCGAATTATACCTAGTTTTTTAGAACCATATCAATCAATTCTAGGTAATGAAGAATGTGGAATAACAAGAACTAAAAGAGGAGATCTGATTTTATATAGTAAATATGGAATATTAGCATCATGCAGAAAAGGTCAGTGGAAGATTTATGATCCTTATACTTTTAAAAATTCGGTTGGCGATATACTAGATTTAAATTATTATATGGGCTGTAATCTAACATCAATCTTATTTGATTTAAGCTATAAAAGGCATGGTGCATTAATCTTATTTGATATTAATAATACTATTGATGATATTATATTAAATCAAAATAGTATATTAAATAAATCAACAAATCCTTTATATAAAATATTAGAGGAAAGTTTAGGAAAAATAAATTTAAATGCGACATGTACAAAAGATTTACACAAACCACTAATATTAGAGTTAGCATCTGTAGATGGTGCAATAGTCTTTGATAAGGAAGGTAAGTTAAAATCATTTGGATCCATTATAAAGAATCACGATAATGCAGATAACGAAGAAGGTGCTAGAAGTACAGCAGCAAAGTCTGTATTTAACTATATGAAGTCACCTGTATTTAAAATAAGTTCTGATGGAGAAATATCAATTCTGTTCAATAAAAAGTCAGCAGTAAGGCATGGTGAGAGTGAAGATATAAAATTATCATTTTTATAAATTTTAACTTAGATTAACTTAAAAAACTTCATATGAATTATAGAATATGGTAGTTTGTAGAGTATATTAATTAACTAATAGTACGACTAAATAGTTAATGACTTTTCAGTAAAAATTGAACATATAATATTGATAAAAATACTGACTTTAAAGCGTAGGCTTTTGGTGAGTATTTTTTTATGAGAGTATATTTTGGATTTTGGGGAGAGTTTTAGTATGCATAGCTTAAAACTCGATGATTTAAAAGTCTCAAATTGAAATGTTTTTACTTTCTAGATGTTTAAATTGATCTAGAAAATAGGAATAAAGTATTAATTTAAAATTGAATAATACATGCTAATAAAAAGCATGCAATTGTAAATATATGGGTGTGAATGATATAATTTAGTTAAAAAGTACTATGTAAAAAAGGAGAATTTTATATGGCAGATATTCAAAATCAATTAGAAGAATTTCATGAAAATATTAAATTAGGTAGATTTAAAGAAAATAAAGAATTAAGGGATAAGAGAGACATAATAACTAATAAAGTAGAAAAAGGACTAAAAAAATATTTTGATAATAATGATATAGATACACCGTCAATAGATTTTATAGATCAAGGAAGTTACGCAGTTGATACAGGAATAAAACCAAAAGATGGAAATTATGATATTGATGAAGGTGTGATAATTGGTTTATGTAAGGAAGAGTATGAAGATAATCCAACTATATTTAAAGAAGTTATTGAGGATATTATGAAAAATCATACTAAAATACCTCCAAAAGTAAAAAAACCATGTGTTACAATAACATATTCTGAAAATGAAGAACCAACTTATCATGTTGATCTTCCTGTGTATTTAAGGTCTAGCAAAGATGATAATTTATATTTAGCATGGGGGAATAAGACGTCGAAAGAAAATAAAGAATGGAAGTTAGCAGACCCAGAAGGACTAAATAAGCATATTCGAGAGGCTTTTTCAGATAACGATAAAAGACAATTTAAAAGAATTGTTAGATATTTAAAAAAGTGGAAAGATAATAAGTTTGCATCCGAGTCAAGCGATGGAACTCCACCGAGTATAGGTTTAACAATTATTGCAGCAGACAAATTAAATCCTGTGCATGAGATAAACACAATTACAGGGAAAGAAGTTCCAAATGATTTAAAGGCTATGAAATATCTTGTTGATGATATTAAATCCTTGTTTAATTATGAATATTGTTGTGAAGAGAAAGAATGGTTATATACTATAAAGTATAATCTTCCAGTTGGAGATGAAAGTAATGTATTCTTTAAAATGACTAATAAAAAAATGAATTCTTTTTACAAAAAAGTAGAAGATCTTCAAAATGCAATACAGTTTGCTCTAGATGAGAAAGATCCTAATAAAGCATGTACAGAGTTAGTAAAATATTTTGGATGTGACCTTCCTATTCCAGAATCTACAGAAAATAGATATAAAACAGTAGGAGCAAGTAGTGCACCATCTTCTAATTTTGCATAGGAGTGAATAGATGATAGAAGAAATATTAAATAAAAAGAAATATTTGAGAAATATAATAAAAGAAAAAAGTTATGTATATACTTTTTCCTTTATTTTTAGAAATGGATATGAAATTCCATTAAAAATGTATATTAATAAAAAAAGATTTCCATTTGAGCTTCCACTAGTGTTTATAGATTTAGATAAACAAAGTTATATACCCGCTATCCCGCATATAACATCTTCTGGATATATATGTTATCTAGACGAAGAAGGTGTGGCTTGGAGTGACAACATTGAAAAAATATTTGATTTTATATTTAAAAGAATTGAATCTGTATTTTTACAACAAGAGTCTAAAGAGGGAATTCACAGAGAGTTTCAATATTATTTTTCACAAGTTCCAGATAAAGAAAGGATATTTTCATTTATATCGCAAGGAAAAGTTACACGTAAGATAAAAGCATTTGTATTTAAAGAAAAGAACTTAAAGTTTATTTGTGACACAAGTAAATTAGAAGAGGATAATATAGGTGATGGTCAAATTGTGAATGCACTTTATATTCCTTTTAATAAAGAATTAGATTTATATATTCCAAATAAGCAAAAGTTTTGGACAGGAAGTGAAATTGAATGTCTAGTGAAAAGATGTGTATCTAAAGATAACCTTAAAAAGATAAATGATTTAACAAAAAATTGTAAAAAAATGATATATATTTTAGATATTTTATTAGCTGGAGGAGAAAATGTTTTAGTTGGCATAAAGTATGAGGGTAAAATAAATAAAGGAGAGTCACCTATATTAAAATATGCAAATGAATATAAAATAACACCTATTTATATAGAACGGATTGATGATAAAAAGATATTAACAAGGGGAGGTGCAATTACAACTGGTGATCAATATAATATACTTGTAATTGGATGTGGGTCAGTAGGGAGTGATACAATATTTCAACTTGCAAGGTCAGGGTTTAAAAAGTTTACTTTAGTAGATAATGATTCTTTTAGTCAAGATAATGTATATAGGCATTTTCTCGGAAAATCTATAGAAGAAAAAGATAGATCTAAAGTAGTTTTAATGAAAAAAGAGTTAGAAAGTAGATATAGAGATATTGAATGTATATCATTAAATTCAGATATATTTACCTTATTGGAAGAAAAAGAAATAGACTTATCAGATTATGACTTGGTAATTTCAGCAATAGGAAATGTTAATAAAGAAAGACTATTGAATAAATATATTCTAAAAACAAAAGTTCCTGTAATTTATACTTGGGTAGAGGCTTATGGGATAGGTGGACATGCAGTATTTATAAATAAACATGGATGCTATAACTGTCTATTTACAGAGGATTTAAGGTGTAAAGTAAATTTTGCAGGTAAAAGTGAAGTGCCTTTTACTAAAAATTTTGGTGGATGTTTAGGTACATTTACTCCATATGGAGGCATGGATTCTATGCAAACTTCAATAATGACAGCTAGATTAGCTCAAGATTATCTGATTAATAATAGATTAGAAAATGCAATAGTATCATGGAGAGGTAATGCAGACAGATTTTTAAATGACGGATATACACTAAGTGAAAGTTATTATGACTTTTATTTAGGAATAGGGGAGCGTCATGATGTAAAATTAGAAGGATGTGCTTATTGTAATGATACAAATTAGCTATAAGGAATATGAAATTAAAATTAATAATGAAATTATAGAAATAATGAAGAATTATATTCAAGTTAGAAATTTGCCTGAAAATGGAGGAATGCTAATCGGATCTGCAAGGGCTGATGCAAATATAATTGAAATAAATGATATCACAGAACCACAAGAATTAGATAAATCAAGTAGATTCGGATTTCATAGATCAGATGAACATAATAAAATTTTAAGAAAGAAATGGATTGAGAGTGAATACAAGAAAATGTACTTAGGGGAGTGGCATACACACCCTCAAGATACTCCTAGTCCATCTTTTTTAGATAAACGATCATGGAAAAACTTATTGAAATACAGTATTTCAGATAGTAAAATATTAATTTTTATCATAATAGGATTTAATACTATCGAAATTTGGGGTGGAGATAGAGAAAGTAAGATTATAGAACGGTGTGGTAGTATTTCATTATAGAATGAAAAAGTTTTGATTTATATATATTTTCATATAAATTTAGTGGGGATGATGATATATATAACTAATTAAAAAAGATTTTTATGATATATTAAATACGTATTAAACAAAATATAATATAGGAGGTAAATGAATGAAATATAGATGGTTACACTTATCAGATTTACATTCATATTGTACTGGAATAAAAACTAAGATAATGAGAGATGATCTCATTAAAGAAATAGAGGAATTAGATAAGGAAGATAAATTTGATTTTATTATTATAACTGGAGATATAAGTGATAAAAATAAAGGTTATGATTTAGCAGAAGAATTTATTTCAGAGCTAATTTATAGAATTGGTATACATAAAAATAGAGTATTTATAGTACCTGGAAATCATGATGTAAATAGAGATATACCAAGTAACAGAGAAGATATAGTTAAAACACTATGGGATGGAAATATAGTAGATCAAGTAGAGGAAAATATAAACATAAGTACATTAATAGATGCTCAAGATAATTTTTTCACAACATATAAAAATATTTTAGGTAGGGAGTATCCAAAGGATAAAGTACATTTTATTGAGAAAGTAGATGAAGATATAAATATAATACATTTAAATACATCATGGATGTGTTATGATTCAAAAATAGAAGACGGTAAAATTTGTATTGGTTTAAATAGTGTATATAATTCTTTGAAGGATATAAATAGAGAAGCCTTTAATATTGCTATAGGACATCACAGGCTAGACGATTTAAATTTACAAGAAAGAAATAATTTGAAATCTATATTTAGAACAAGTGGCATTGATATGTATTTAGGAGGTCATTGTCATAAAGCAATTGTAGAACACGATAGAAGTGTAGATATGGAATTATGCTTTTGTAAACAAGCAAGAGCTGAGGCTGATGAGTATCCTGCTGGATTTGTTGTTGGAAATATAGATGTTAATAATAATCAAAGTTATTATATGTTTTTTAATTGGAGTACAAAATTTGCAAAATGGATGTATGATTATTCAGTAGAATCTGCTAAGCATGGGAAATATTATTTAAGAGGGGAAAAATACAATAAAGAAAAATCTAAAAAAGTAGATACTATTATTGATTTTAAGTTAATGGGGGTACCATTAGACTATGAAGATATAAAAAATAGATATAATCTTAAAAATACATCTGACTATAAATTTGGACATAAAAATATTTCTCCAAAATCAAATGATGAATGGGATAAATATTTAAAAGAACTGAAAACGTTTTACAATTCAATAATTTCGGATATTAAAGATGATAATATTCATATATTTCCTATTGCACAAATACCACTACTTGTTGCATTAGGTTATTTGATGCAAAATGATTCACCAAACATAAAAATCTATCAATATAGTGAGAATGATATGAAGTGGGTATTTGATGAAAGAGATGATAATATACCAATGGAAGAGAGTTTCATTAATGAAGATAATAATATTTTGGCGGTAGCGATAGAGGTAAGTTCAGAGATTAAGAAAGAGGATATTAGCCAAGTTATGAAAACAAATTATGATTTATTGTCATTTAAAGTTGATAATCCAAGATTAGGGTATTTAAATTATAGAAATGATGTAGTTAAGATGAAAAACATGGTTAAGAATAAGTTAGATGGAATATATGGAAAATATAAAGAGATCCACTTATTTATTGCAGCACCGGCGGGATTATGTATAGAAATAGGAAGAGTAATAAGAGAAAGTATGTATCCTGATACATATATATATAATTATAATAAAAATGATGAGGTACATTATACACAAATTTGCAATTTAAAAAAATTAAAATCAATGTCAGAAATTAGGTAATATAGTGAGATTAGCAAGTTGATCATTTCGTATAAGTCAAGGACAAACTATAAAAGAAAATGTTAAAGATAAAAATATAACAGAATCACTAGTAATAAATTTAGAAATTGGAAATCTGGATAGGTTTGATGAGGAAAATATATTGATAGATACATTAATAAAAGAATTAGATAGATGCACTTTAATATATGGGATAAAATAAATGGTATTCTAGAAAAAGAAGAGTATAAAACTGTTAATGAGATAATAAAAGAAAGTACAAAACTTGTAAAGCAGTTTAATAAAATAATTTATAGGATAAAAGTAAATGTGGGTAAATGTTTAAAATACACGAGTGATGATTTCTAAATTTATGAACTCATTGATTATTTTAATAAACGATATAGTAATTTAGAAGAAAGAAATTAAGATTTAGAAAATATTATTAAAGAATTTTTAATTGTAGTTACACCAATATAACCTGAAAGTGAAATAAAACAACTATTGAATTATATATCTAAGAATAGCATTGACTCAATGAAATCTACGAAAAAGGTATTGACCATATTTAGTTAATATCTTTTTTTATTTTGAAAATTATTGAAATAAAGTATTATTTGTATTACTATATATAATACAAATAATACTTTATTTTAGTTTCAAAATATTTTGAAATCGAGGTGTTTTGATGATTATTAATTTAAATTTTGAAAGTGAAGTTCCTATTTATTTACAACTTAGAAATGAGATTGTAATAGGAATTGGTAAGGGAGAATTTGTTCAGGGAGAAGGTATTCCTACTGTTAGACAAATGGCTGAGGATCTAGGGATTAATCCTATGACAGTCAATAAGGCTTACGGACTTTTAAAAAGAGAAGGTTTTATCACAATTGATAGAAGGCATGGGGCTAAGGTTAACTTACTTTCTGGTGGAAAGTTGGAGTTTAAGGAAAAGTTAGAAGAAGACTTGAATTTGGTTATATCAGAGGCGAGTATCAAAGGTGTAAAAAAAGAAGAGTTTATGGATATGTGTGAGAATATATTTAGTCTGATGAAATGTGTGTCTTTAGATAGCAAATAGGGGGAAAGAAAATATATGAAGAATTTTATCTTAATGCCTGCATTTATTATGATTACAATTGTGGTTTATTTTACAATGAAGAGTGCAGCTAAACCAAGAAGAAATATATTGTTTGGAGTTACTCTTCCAACTGAAGCTTTAAGTAATGATGCTGTTTTAAAGATGATTGATGATTACAAGAGAATAATAAATATATTTACTTTAGTAATTATATTAACTGGATTGCCAATAGCTTTTATAAATAAGGAGCTTTTATCAGTTTTATATTTGCTTACTTGGAGTTTAGTTACGGCAGAATGGTTAGTTAGGCAACCATATATATATATGAATAGAAAGCTTAAAAAGTTGAAGAAAGATAATGAATGGTTTATTGGGGAAAAAAGAGTTGTTAGTATGGATACTAAAATTAGTAGGTTAAAAGATAAGATGCCTATACCTAATAAGTATATTCTTATACCTTTTGGTATATCTTTGATTCCACTTATTATATCTATAGTTAAATATGATGAAGATTTAAAGTATGCAACTTTTATAGCAGTTATATTAATGGCTGTATTAGCGTTATTATATTTTATAGGATTTAGAGGTAGTAATAAGCTTAGAATAAAAGTGTATAGCAAAAATAGCGATATTAATTATATTTTGAATAAAGAAGAAAAATACTTAAATTCAATTGCTTGGTTTATTACATCTCTAACTTCAAGTATAATTTTCTTGTTTACATATTTAGTAATTTATGAAGTTATTAATGTAAGCTATAACGTTATAACTATTATAGCTATTTTAGGGGCTATAGTTACTTTTGTAGTATATATTTATACTAATAATAGAATAAAAAGTTTAGAAGAAGAGCTACTAAAAATAGATAAGGAAGTTATTTATACAGATGATGATGAGTATTGGATAGATGGATATAAATATTATAATGAAAATGATTATAACTCAAAAGTAAATCCTAGATTTGGATTTAATACATATACTTACAACTTAGCTACTAAAAAAGGTAAAATATCATATTATTCAGGATTTATAATATGTGCAGTGATTTTTATACCATCATTTTTTTATTCATTAAGTATGGAACTTACTGATCATAAGATTAATATATCAAATGAAAGTATAAGTATTGATTATCCTTCTTATGATTATGAATTTAGTGTTAATGATATAGAAGATATTAAATTAGTCGATGAAGTTAGTTTTAAGCTGAGAACTAACGGTATAGGCACTGATGAATATTGTAGAGGCAATTTTAGATCTAGAGAATATGGAAAGTGTAGAGTATATATTTATAATAATAGTAAACCATATATCATTGTAAAATTGAAAAATAACTATTTTATATATAATGAAAAAACTAAAGATGAGACTATGGATGTATATAATCAGTTAATAGAAAAATTATAAAATTAAACCACATTAAATTCATAGATATCTATCCAAACTGCTTATGCTAATTGAATATCACTATTAATGGCATATATATTATAGTCTAAATCATGATAGCTACTTTAAAAGTAAATTATTAAATGAATTGTATAGTAGTGAATTATACTAAAAAAGAATTTATAGAATGAATAAATTTGCTATTTATTTTTAAATTTAATATAGTATAATATAGTTGTAAGAAAAAAAGAAATCACAATCTAGTCATGTAGAGCAGTGATTTCTAGTATAAATTATTTTTATTTAATTTAAAGTAAAACTTTAAACCACTTTTTCTACGGTTAATAGATAAGTGGTTTTTTATTTTATAAGGAGACATAAAAACTTAGAATAAGTAATGACATAATTAAGCGTAAAGACTCTACAAAAAACATATCAAAAAACAAGAGGAGTAAAATATGAAGGAAGAAATAACAAAACCATTAGGAGAAACAACTTCAGAAAAAATAATAAAGTTAATAGTAGATGAAAACCTAAAAATAGGAGACAAATTACCAAATGAATATGAACTAGCAGATAAATTAGGTGTAGGTAGAAGTACAATAAGAGAAGCGATAAAAGCATTAGTATCAAGAAATATACTAGAAATAAAAAGAGGTTCAGGAACATTTATAAAATGTGGGGTAGCAGATGATCCATTAGGATTAATGTTTGTAAAAGACAAACTAAAACTAGCAGTTGACTTATTAGAAATAAGATTTATGATAGAGCCTAAAATAGCAAGTTTAGCAGCTATAAATGCAACTAAAGAAGATATAGAAGAGCTATCAAAATTATGTGATGAAGTTGAAGAACTTATATTAAATGGAATACCACATATGGAAAAAGATATAGAATTTCATACAGCAATAGCTAGAAGCAGTAAAAACTTAGTAACAACAAGTTTAGTTCCAATAATAAATAAATCTATAGCAGTATTTATAGACGTTACAAATACACAATTAAAAAATGAAACAATAGAAACTCATAAAGAGATTTTAAATGCAATAAGAAATAAGAATGCAAATGAAGCACATGATGCTATGTTACTTCACTTAGCATACAACCGTAGAAATATAAATAGGATAGTAGCTGAAAAAAATTAAATAAATAAAACAAAAATACGTCTGATTAATCAGATGTATTTTTGTTTTTATATTTAATTATATGCTGATTAAAACTACTTAAATACCTTAGGAAAAAGTTTTTACGAAAAAAATAGATAAAATATTGTAAAAATACGTCAGACGTGTTAATATTAAGTAAAGAAAGACGTCAGACGTATTATAAAAACCAATAAGGAGAGTAGGATATGATTAGTCAAGAAGTTAGAAAAATAGCTCCTGAAATGGATCCTTTAAGGAGAGGTATGGGATGGAGTGTAGATGATTTATCTAAGCCACAAATAATAATTGAAAGTACTTTTGGAGATAGTCATCCAGGAAGTGCACACCTTGATATATTTGTAAATCAAGCTATTAAAGGTGTTAATGAACTTGGAGGAAAAGGTTCTCGATTTTATGCAACTGATATATGTGATGGTCAAGCACAAGGCCATGATGGAATAAATTATTCTTTAGCATCAAGGGATACACTAGCAGCGTTAATAGAAATACATGCAAATGCAACACCTTTTGATGGTGGAGTATTTATCTCAAGTTGTGATAAGGGTGTTCCATCTCATTTAATGGCAATAGGTAGAGTAAATATCCCATCAATAGTTGTTACTGGTGGTGTTATGGAAGCTGGGCCTAATTTACTTACATTAGAGCAAATAGGAATGTATAGTGCTATGTATCAAAGGGGAGAAATAACAGAAGAAGAGTTAACATATTACAAGCATAATGCATGTCCTTCATGTGGTGCATGCTCATTTATGGGAACAGCCTCAACAATGCAAGTTATGGCAGAAGCATTAGGATTAATGTTACCAGGAAGTTCTTTAATGCCAGCAACATGCAAAGATTTAGAAGATGTAGCTAAAGAAGCAGGACGTTATGCTGTTAAGTTAGCTAAGTTAAATTTAAAGCCAAGAGATATAGTAACTTATAAATCTTTTGAAAACGCTATTATGATTCATGCAGCAATCTCAGGTTCAACTAATTCATTATTACACATACCAGCAATTGCACGTGAATTTGGAATAGACCTTGATGCAAATGAATTTGATAAAATACATAGAAATATACCGTACTTACTAGACATCAGACCTGCTGGAAAATGGCCAGCAGAGTACTTCTACTATGCTGGCGGAGTTCCTGCAATAATGGAAGAAATAAAAGATTATTTACATTTAGATGTTATGACAGTTACAGGAAAAACATTAGGTGAAAACTTAGAAGATTTAAAAACAAATGGGTATTATGAAAAGTGTGATGAGTATTTAAGTAAAGTTGGATTAAAAAGAGAAGACGTAATACGTAAAAATACAAATCCAATAGGTGACAATGGTGCAATAGCTATACTTGGAGGTAATCTAGCACCAAAAGGAGCCGTTGTTAAGCACTCTGCAGTTCCAAAAGAAATGCACAAAGCTATATTAAAAGCTAGACCATTTGATAGTGAAGAAGAAGCTATAAATGCAATATTAACAAAAGCTATAAAGCCAGGTGATGCAGTTATCATAAGATATGAAGGTCCAAAAGGAAGTGGAATGCCTGAAATGTTTTATACAACAGAAGCTATATCATCAGATGAAGAATTATCAGCGAGTATAGCATTATTAACAGATGGAAGATTTTCTGGAGCATCTAAAGGTCCTGCAATAGGGCATATATCACCAGAAGCTGCAGTAGGGGGACCAATAGCTTTAGTTTGTGAAAATGATTTAATAGAAATTGATATACAAAGTAGAACGTTACAAGTTATAGGAATTAATGGCAAGGAATGTAGCTTAGAAGAAGTTGAAAAAGTATTTGAAGAACGTAGAAAAAATTGGGTTCCTAAAGAGGAAAAATACAAATCAGGAATACTAAGCATATATTCTAAAAATGCAGTTGATCCAATGTTAGGTGGATATATGAAATAATTAAAAATTAATTATAAAATGGGGGAAAAATATGTTAACTGGACCATTATTAATAGGTGTATTTTTATTAGCAATCGCTATATTACTAGTTTCAATAATAAAGTTTAGACTTAATGCATTTATAGCATTATTAATAACATCATTAGTAACATCTATTTTAGTTGGAATGCCAATAGGAGATATAGCCTCTACTATCTCAGGTGGATTTGGATCTACATTAAGTGGAATTGGGATAGTAACTGGATTAGGTGTAATGTTAGGAAAGTTTATGTTTGAATGTGGAGCAATAGAAACTATATCTAATGCAATACTTAATAAGTTTGGTGAGAAAAATAGTCCAGCAGCAATAGCTATATCAGGATTTTTAACTGGTATACCAGTATTTGGGGATGTAGTGTATATAATGTTTGCACCTATGTTAAGAGTTTTATCTAAAAAAACTAATATATCAATGGTAACATTTGCATGTGCAATATCAGTAGCAACAACTTGTACATATTCATTAGTAATACCTACACCAGCACCACTTGTTGTTTCAGAAAGTTTAGGAATTGATGTAGGAATATTCTTTGTATATGCAATTTTAACAGCTTTTGTAGCAACAATTACAGGTGGTATATTATATGGTAAGTTTTTAGATAAGCAAGATAAGAAAAATGGACATTTCTATACTTTTGAAGATATAGAAGAGATAGAAGATGAATTAGAAGCAACTAAAGAAACTAGACCTATGCCATCTTTTATGAAGTCTTTATCAATATTATTAGTTCCAATAATGCTTATACTTTTAGGAAGTTTTGTACCTTTAGCATTAGGAGATAACAATTCGGTAGTACCTTTAGTTAAGTTCTTAGGAGATAAAAATGTTGCAATGTTGATAGGTGTTATATATGCAGCGCTTATATCAAAACCATATATAACTAGAAGTATATCTGATATTATGAATGACGCAGCTGACCAAATTGGTCTTATATTACTAATAACTGGAGCAGGTGGAGCTTTCGGAAAAGTTTTACAAGCAACAGGAATAGCAGATTATATAGCTGGTTCATTATCACAATTTAGTATACCAATATTACTACTTTGTTTCTTAATATCTCAAATTATACGTTGTGCACAAGGTTCAACAACAGTTGCGCTTATGACAACAGCATCTATATTAAGTGGAACAATAGCAGCAAGTTCTGTATCTCCTATATTATGTGCAATAGCAATATGTGCAGGTGGAATAGGTTTATCACTTCCAAATGATTCAGGATTCTGGGCTATAAGTAGATTCTTTAAAATATCAGTTCAAGACACTATAAGAGGTTGGACAGTAGGTGGATTTATAGCAGGTTTATCAGCACTTGCATTTATATCTATACTATCTTTATTCCAAAACGTTTTACCAGGTCTTTTGTAATTAGTTTTTAAATAAATGGGAATCTCAAAATTAATATATAATTATTTGAGATTCTCTTTTTAAATATATAAATTTAATCGGAGGAATTTATTATGAAAAAGATGAAAGTTTTAAAAGCACTACAAGAGTGTGGCGTAGTTGCTGTTGTTCGTGGAAATACAAAAGAAACAGGAATAAATATTGCAAAAGCTTGTATAAAAGGAAATGTAAAAGCAATAGAAGTAACTTATACTAATAAATTTGCAAATGAAATAATACGTGAATTAAGTGAAGAATTTAAAACTCAAGACGATGTAGTAATAGGAGCAGGAACAGTACTAGACCCTGAAACTGCGAGACTTGCTATATTACAAGGAGCTGAATATATAGTATCGCCATCATTTAATTTAGAAACTGCTACTTTATGTAATAGATATAAAGTAGCTTACATACCAGGAGTTATGACTATAAATGAAATAGTTTTAGCACATGAAAGTGGAGTCGATGTTATAAAATTATTCCCAGGAAGTGCATTTGGACCAAGCTATATAAAAGCTATAAAAGGACCACTTCCATATGCAAATGTAATGGTAACTGGAGGAGTTAACATAGATAACTTAGATGCATGGATAAATGCTGGAGCTGATTTAGTAGGAATAGGTGGAGAGTTAAATACTATCGGAGAAGAAGGGAAATTTGATGAAATAACATCAATATGCAAAAAATATATAGAAAAATTAAACAAAGCAAGAGGATAATAGAATGAGAGTAGCTGGATTTGGGGAAATAATGCTTAGACTAGCAACTAATAAAGGTTTTATGATATCTAATACAAACAACTATAATGCAAATTATGGTGGAGGAGAAGCAAATGTTTTAATATCTTTATCAAAGTTTGGAATAGATACAAAAATGATAACAAAAGTTTCTAATAATGACATTGGAGAAGGAATCATAAATTATTTAAATAGCCATAGAGTAAATACTAGCCAAGTTCAAAAAGGTGAAGAAAGAACGGGAATATACTTTTTAGAAGTAGGAAGTGGAAATAGAGCATCAAAAGTAATTTATGATAGAGCAAACTCAGCATTTAGTAATATGAAAGTTACTGATTTAGATATAGAAAAAGCTTTAGAAGATGTAGATTTATTTCATTTTTCAGGAATAACTTTAGCTTTATCTAAAGAACTAAGAGAATTAACTATGAATATACTAAAGCATTGTAAAAAGAACAATATATTAGTAAGTTATGACTCAAATTATAGAGCAAAGCTTTGGACTATAGAAGAAGCAAGACAAGCTACATTAGAGATATTGCCTTTCGTAAATATACTATCAGCAGGGATATTAGATGCTGAAAATATATTAAAAATGGATTGTGAATATGAAGATAAGTATGAAAAGTTAAGTCATTATTATAATGAAATAAATAAGATTTATCCAAATATAAATCATATGTTTTCATCCATAAGAACTATACAGTCAGTATCAGTAAATACTTTACAGTGCAATTATTATACTGAAGGGAAGTTTTATACATCTAAAGAATATATTATAGATGATATAGTAGATAGAGTAGGTGGAGGGGATGCCTTAACTGCTGGAATACTATATTCTATATTAAATAATAAAGAAGCTGAGTACCTGGTAGAATTTGCAACCGCATCATCAGTTTTAAAGCATAGTATATATGGAGATGCAAACTTAGTTAATGTAGATGATGTAGAAAACTTAATGCAATATGGAGCTGGAAAAATAGCTAGATAATCTATATTTTTATATAGAGAATCGTGGGTATTATTGTATAGCAAAGCAAAGTTGAAAAATAACTATTGTATATATGGTATGATGACAATGGAAGAATGATTATATGACTAAATAAAAGTAAATTTTACTCCCATGCCTAAGATGAATTTCTTGGGTATGGGAGTTTCTTATAAAATTAAACAACGCTACATTCATAGATATTTATCCAAACTGCTTGTGTTAATAATATAAAACTACAAACCCATACAGCCTTAGTACTTATAGCAATAGATATTAAAGTACCTGGAATAGCTCCTAATGCAAAAGAGAAAGTAAGACATGTAAAAATAATTAACTTTCTTATAGAATCTTTACTTTTTTCGTCTAATGCACTATATAATAATTGACCAACATTTCTAATATTTCCTGTACATATAGTTGTGTTAAATGCAATACCAAGGCATTCTCTAAATAAACACAGCTGATATCCCATAAAAAAAGAAACTAGATTAGTAACAATAATATCCGGGAAAGAAGTAGGTATAAGTCCTATAAAGAATAGTGCAATTGCTTCTAAAATAAGAGCTAGCTTTCTCCAATCTCCTTTAAATTTATGTATTACAAGTATAGCTTTAACTAGTTCACTAAACGCAGCACCTAATATACAGGCAACAATTGGAATAAAGTAGCTTAGTGCACCTTGCCACTGACCAAGTGCTATGTTAATTCCTAATTTAGACATATTAGCAGTGTGCATATTAGCTAATATATGATGCCTTGTAATGTAGGTATATCCATTCATATACCCTCCAACAATGGTTACTATCATTATAAATATAGGCTTTTTCCAAGGAGGGACTTTCTGTTTTATTTCATTGTTTTTCATATAATTTTACCTCTTAACATGTGAATATCACTATTAATGATATATATATTATACCCTAAATTATGATAGTTCTTTAAAAATAAAATATTAGTATGATTAAAATCATTTAGTATTTTAACTTACGATATTTGAAAATTAAAATACAGGATAAAAAGGCAAAAGACAACTTACATATTTATATCAATAAGAATAAGCTACTAATAAAGACTTTCTATTAATGGAGGTATTTGTATGGGATATTATGTTAAAGTAGAATCAAATGTAAAACTTTACGTAGAAGATCTTAACCCAGAGGGGAAGAAGACAATCTTGTTTTTGCACGGGTGGCCAGGGAGTCATAAATTGTTTGAATATCAGTTTAATCAGCTTCCTAAAATGGGATATAGATGTATTGGTATAGATCAGAGAGGATTTGGTAAGTCAGATAAGCCTTATGAAGGTTATGACTACGATAAATTGTCAGACGATGTTAGATGTGTGGTTAATGCATTAGGGCTACATAATTTTACACTGGCAGGACATTCAACTGGAGGAGCTATAGCTATCAGATACATGTCTCGCCATAAAGGATATGGAGTATCTAAACTTGCTCTTTTTGCTGCAGCAGCACCTAGCCTTATAAAACGTCCAAATTTCCCATATGGTTTAGAAAAAGAGGAGGTTACCAAAATTATTGAGGGAACATATACTGATCGTCCTAAAATGTTGAGTAATTTTGGTGACATTTTTTTCTTTCAGTATATAACTAAACCATTCTCTGATTGGTTCTTGCAATTAGGCTTACAGGCAGCAGGTTGGTCAACAGCAGCCATTGCAAATACTTGGATAAATGAAGTGTTATTTACTGATCTAAGAGAAATTAATGTTCCAACTTTAATTATTCATGGAATTCATGACAAAGTTGTTCCATTTTCACTAGGCAAAGTACAAAATCAAAGTATTAAAAACTCAAAGCTTGTACCATTTGAATTTAGCGGTCATGCATCCTTTTATGATCAGCAAGAGAGATTTAACGAAGAGTTGGTACAATTTATTGAAGAATAAAGTTTTGTAGAATTAAGTCTAGTATGGTATTGTAAAAATATATATAGCTTTAATGAGATTATTAATATTGATGAGTCTATTGGTAGTAGGACTATTTAAGATGAGTAAGGGAAGAAATTAAATTATAGGATAAATAAAGAGGAACGATTCGTTCCTCCTTATTTATACGTAAAATAGAATTTACCAAGTTTTATGTATGATGGCAGTATTTTGGTAAAAATCAATTTTGGTATACTAGTTACATCAATTAAAAATTATAGATAATTTTTTAATTTATTCATGTTATCATTGTATTTAATTATAGGTCCGGTGTAGTATCTATCACATTTTAAAGCATCAAATACCATATTCATTAAAACTAATTTATACTCCTCATCATAACAATATAAATACAATCCTTCCTTTTTTAAAACATAAGAAATAGGAAATACTTCCATGACAGTATTTTCAAGCTGTAACTTTACAAAAGACTTATCATCTATAGCATCCTCAATTACTTTATATACATCTTTTTTATTAACACTTTGGTCTTCATCTAAGTCTATTATAAATATTTCTTTTAATTTTTCTAATATTTTATTACATCTATCAGAGTCAACTAGCCTAAATTTTTCAATAAGATCTGTCTTTTTTAAGTCTGGTTTTATATGCTGAGAAATATATAGTGATAATATTAAATCTTTATAATCATTGTCAGTTAGTATATATTTAGCTATTATATAATTTTTATCTATTTCTACTCCACCATTTACACCTCGATATGAAATTATAGGAATACCCAATAGCGATAATTTATCTAAATCTCTCTGTATAGTTTTTTCACATACATTAAACATCTCTGCTAAATTCTTTATTGTAGTTTTAGAGTTGATTTTTAATAGATAAAAAAGTATTTCTAATAATCTCATATCTTTCTCCTTTTAATTAATTACTTATTATTTTTTAGCCACTCAATAGCACAATAAGCATGCATTGCTGCTCCTGTAACCATTATATCCTCATTAAATACAACTTTATTATTATGCATAGGAAGTCCATATAGTGGATTTTCTTGTTCAGTACCTGCACCTAGCATAAAGTAAACACTTGGAACTTCATATGAGTAAGATGCAAAATCTTCAGAGCCCATACCTCCACCTTCAAATGAAACAACAGATTTTTCTCCAACTAAATCTTTTACATAGTTTCCAAGTTCATTAGCTAAATTTGTATCATTTGTAAGAGGTGGAACAGAAGATAATTCTATAAGTTGTGCTTGTCCTCTAAACATTTGTGCTGTTGAAGTTACTATTTCACTCATTCTATTAAATATAAATTCTCCTAATTCCTTATCTAAACTTCTTATTGTACCTTCCATAACAACTTCTTCAGGTATTATATTTGGAGCATCTCCACCAGCAAATTTACCAATTGTTAATACTGCTGGTTTAGTTGGAGATATTTCTCTACTAATTATCTCTTGTAGAGATAAATATATATGAGAAGCAATATTTATAGGATCTACACCAGTTTCAGGAAGAGCACCATGGCATCCAGTACCTTTTACAACTATTCTAAATCTAATACATCCTGCTATACTAGTTCCTAATCCATATAATACAACATTTGAAGGTGTTCCAGAGTGAACATGCATAGCCATAGCAGCATCAACTTTAGGGTTTTCAAGTACACCTGCTTTTAACATATTTTTAGCCCCAGTAAATCCTTCCTCATCTGGTTGGAATACTAATTTAACTGTACCTTCAATTTGATTTTGGTTTTGTTTAAGTAGTTTAGCTGCTCCTAAAAGCATTGCAGTATGCATGTCATGACCGCAAGAATGCATACATCCATTTGTTGATTTAAAATCACACTCAGTAGCTTCATTCATTGGAAGTGCATCCATATCTGCTCTTAATAAAAATGTTTTTCCTGGTTTATTTCCTTGTATAGTAGCTATTATACCACTTTCACAAATTTCTTTTGGATTATATCCAAATGATTTTAATGTATTTATTACAAAAGCTTTTGTTTTAGGTAATTTAGCTCCAACTTCTGGATTACTATGAATTATTCTTCTATAATTTACTATTTCATCTTTTATTAAATCTGCTTGTTTTATAAAGTTATTCATATATTTGCACCTCTTTATTAATTTTGATAAAAAATTTGCTTATATCATATTTTTCACTATATACAGTAAAAAATTCTTTAATGTATAAAGTGTTTTTTTTAATATAAACCTTAAATAGGACATATATAGTCTGTTTTATAGATATTATTTATTTTTTTAGATAAAGTTAAACACATCAAATCGAATTATATTTTGTATTTTGGAAATAATAAAATAGATATTTATTAAGGAGGAAAACAAAATGCAAAGTGGGAATTTAAAATGTAATGCAACTGATTGTATACATAACATAAATTATGACTGTAAGGCAGGTGCCATACATGTAAGTGGGCTTGGTGCAGTAGAGGTTAAAGGGACTAGTTGTACAAGCTTTGTAGATAAAGAGAGTAGTAGTTTAGTAAATAGTTTAGCTGGAAGTCCTAATGAGAAAGAGTCATTTTTTAATAGTTCTAATAACAGTTTTGTAAATAGTACAGGTGATTCAACTACAAAACCATCTGATATAAAATGTGAGGCTCATAATTGTAGATATAATGAAAATAAAAAGTGCTATGCAGAATATGTTGAAATAGATAAAGTCGATGTATATTGTAATTCCTTTGATTATGGAGGACATATTTAATACTATAGAAAATACGCTTCTTAAAAATATTTATAGAAGCGTATTTTAAGTAGATATCTATAATAATTTGTTTTGATGTTTCTTTATCTGGTACAGAAAATAAAGCTATATAATTCTCTGGCACTTTAATTTCTGCCATACCTTTTAGTTGCCACTCTTTATATTTACATAGCCTTTGAATATAGTTTATGGCTTTTGCTGTATCTCTACCACAAGTCATTACAAAGTAAACTTTGTTACTTCCTAAGAATTTTGTATTTTTTATAAAATACGTAACAACTATTGGCAACCTCCATGCATAAGTAGGGCATACGAATACGAATGGTTTATCTATTGACATTAATTCATCTGTTTTTCCTTTTTTTATAAGTTGATTTATTGATATCAGTTCATCATTTAATTCTTGTGCAATTTTGCGAGCTACATATCGACTATTACCAGTACCGCTAAAATATAAAATCATAATTATATCTCCCTAACTATTTTTTATTTTAAACATTAATCCTTTTGATCTAATAAAGTAATTTATCCATAGATTGTATTTTAATAAATATAAAATTTACTAGTTTAAAAAAATTATAGCACATTAATATTTTTTATATTTATTGGTAAAGAATTTGATTACCATTAAATTTTAAGGTCTATTTAGGTTGTATAGATTTTATATTAAAATGTGAGAACACACTGTTAATCCTAAGCGATACCTTTAACAGATGAGTCAGATTTAATAAATTAAAAATATACACTAATATAAAATAAATAAGACAGATTTAAAATAAAAAATATATAATAGTATCTATTATTTTATATTTATGCTATAATAAATATTGTAGAGATACAAAAGCAAGTCAAGAATATCTTGATGCAGGTTCAATAGGAGAAGTTATATGAATAACGGAATAGTAAAATGGCTTGATAATGAAAAAGGTTTTGGATTTATATCAGTTGAAGGTGGAGATGATGTTTTTGCTCATTTTTCGGCTATACAAAAAGATGGATTCAAATCATTAGAAGAAGGTCAAAAAGTAAGCTTTAATATAGTTAAAGGTGCTAGGGGTCCTCAAGCAGAAAACATAACTATATTATAATATATACATTGTTCTTAGAAAGATTCCTTAGTGGGGTCTTTTTTATATTTATAACAGTATAAAGAGTTGAATATAATATTAATAATAATATTTAATATAGAAAATAATTTAAACTTAAAATCTACATTACTAGCAAACTTTAAATAAAATACTATATTAGTATACAGTACAGCTTTAGAAAGATAAATCTAGTTAAATAGGCTAAGTTTTATTTTCATATATAAAATAAAAGAGGAGAGATAAAAGCATGTACAAAATTGGAGAATTTATTATTTATAGTAATTGTGGATTATGTGAAGTAGAGGATATAGGTCCACTTAATATTTCAGGCATTAACAATAAAAAGGATTATTACACACTAAAACCAATATATGAAAATGGTAAAATATTCACACCAATAGATACAGATGTATTTATGAGAGCAATTTCTACGTATGAAGAAGTTCAACAATTAATAGAGGGTATTTCTTCTATGGAGGAAATGGACTGCAATGAGAAAAATGTAAATTTATTGCAATCTAAATATAAACGTTTTATTAAAAATTATGAGTGTGTAGATTTATTATCTGTAATATTAGGTGTTTATAAGAAGAAATATAATGGAAAAAAACTAGGTCAAGTAGATGAAAAGTTTATGAAACTAGCTCAAGGATTAATTAATGATGAATTTTCAATTGCCTTAGGAATACCTAGAGAAGAAGTAGAAAAATATATTAAAGAAAAAGTTAGAGATAGACAATACAATAACTAAAAATATAACTATTAATATTTATATAGATATATATACTAGAATATTATATTTAATAATACAATTGTGGATTTGATTGTTGAGAATTATCTTTAACATTGAAATTTACGAAAAAGCTATTGATAAATTATCAATAGCTTTTTAATTTTATATAAAAAATATATCTCTAGATAATAGAAGATAGTTGTTATTTTTCACATTATAAATAAGGTTTTGTTTATTTATTATTAATATAGTATAATTAAAAAGAAATCGATTAAATCACTCTTATTCTATTAGTAAGAGTGCTTTCTTACGTCTAAGAAGGCTATATTTAGACTAAGATTAAGAAAAAAGCTATAAAACTTTAAAAGTAGCAACTAATAATATACGATAGAAATGAGGTTTAAAGTGAAAAAAATTAAGTCTTTTAAGACAATAATTCTAACAATTTTAATATTAGCACTAACATCTGTTAGCAGTTTAGCTAATGCCCAAGATAACACAGGTCAAATCCAAGGAATAGTTGCCGAGTCAGCAATAGTTATGGATATGGATACTGGTGAAATTATAGCATCAAAAAATGCCGATAAGCAGATGCCTATAGCAAGTACTATAAAATTACTAACATCATTAATTTATGCAGAAAATACTTCAAAGTCAGAGCAGATTTCGTTTACTGAAGATGCACTTAAAACTACTCAAACTGCATTAAATAACTTTAAAAAAGTTAATCCAGGAGATAAAATTTCAAGTGATGATCTTATGAAAGCCGTTATGATTTTTTCTGCTAATGATGCTGCATATTTAATGGCAGATTCTGTAGCTGGAAATACTAAAGATTTCGTAAAGATGATGAACGACAGAGCAAAGTCTATGGGATTAAAAGATACACATGTAGTAAATCCATGTGGATTAGAAAGTAATGCTCTAAACCCAGAAAATAAAGAAATAAACTTATCAAGTGCATATGATATAGCAATAATTGCAAGAGAAGCTTTTAAGAATGAATGGATTAGAGATACAATATCAGAAAAAAATAAAAAGGTAACTGTTAACCTAGCAGGATCACCTGTTATTATTGAAACAAGAAATAAAATGCTTGGCCAACATGGCAATATAGGTGGAAAGACAGGAAATGAAGCTAAAGCAGGTCGCTGCTTTGTTGGTTTCTTTGAAAGAGATGGTAGAAAATTAGTTACAGTTGCTCTTAATTCTGTGTATGGGGCAAATGATGTAGATGTATTTAATGATACAAAGATAATTGCAGATGATGGATATAATGCTAAAAAGCAAGTATTTAAAAAGGCTGGAGAAAAGATTGATACAGTAAAATTAGAGTACAAGTTATTTGGGCTATTTGGGCCTAAAAAGACTGTAGATGCTCCAATTGTAGTATCAAAAGATATAATGTATTATAAAAATCCTATCAATGATAAAAATGCAAAAATAGAATATAACACTAAAGATAAAAATGCATGGAAATTAGCAGATAAAGAAGTAGAGCTAACATTTTCATTACCAAATTATAAAGCAAAGGTACCAGGAAAAGTGGATATATCATTATTTGATTTAATTAAAGCTAATATAGTACCATATGGTATTTTTGTTGCTGTTGTAGGAGTTGTTTTAGCAGTGTCTATAATATTGTATAGGAAAATATCTACAAATAGAATGCGTAAAAGAAAAGGATATATATTTTATAAAAAATAAATATATAAAGCACATTGATTAATTAGTCAATGTGTTTTTTATATTTAAGAATAAAAATTTTGTATTAGCTAGTATTGAGTATAATGGTGCCAAATAAAGAAAAAGCCTCATAGGATATTATAAGAAAGTAAATTTAGAGGTGAAGTATGAAAGAATATAAAAGACAACAACAAAATTTATATAAGTATACCTTAGCTAACACTAATCTAAGAGAAGAAAAGTCTACTTCTTCAAATGTAATCACTGTAATACCTGCAAGGTCTAAGGTTCAAGTTATCGAAGCTGAAGAATATTGGTATGAAGTATTATATAATGGAAAAAGAGGATATATATATAGTGATTATTTATCCAAAACGAAATATACATGGACAGATGTTACTTTAAGATCTTATCCATCTGCTGAATCAAATCCAGTAACTACAATTCCTCCAAAATCTATAGTACAAGTTCTGTCTGTAAATGGAGATTGGAGTCATGTTATGTATAATAATCAAGAAGGATATATATTTAGCTATTTCCTCTCTGATGATGGAAACCCACCTAAAGAATATGATTTTAAGTACTTTTACACAGATATGACAAAGTTTGTAAATGATAATAAAATTAAAAGCCCCACTACAAATTTAATTACAACAGATTTAAAAAATAAGCTTACTTATATATTTGAAAAAAATCATGATGGTTCATGGAATTTACTTTATAAGTGGTCATGTACAGTAGGAAAACCTAGTACACCAACTATTAAGGGAACTTTTTATGTTAGCGGTAGAAAGCCTTACTTTGGATCTGATATTTATAGGGTAAAATACGCTACTAGAATCCGAGGTAGCTACTATTATCATTCAATTTTATTTAATGCAGCAGGAACTGAAATAATTGATGATAGACTTGGTATGGCTTTGAGCCATGGATGTGTTAGATTAGCTACAGAAAATGCTAGGTGGATTTATAATAATGTATTAGATAAAACTACTATAATTATAAACTAACTGATAATTTAAATTCATTTTAATTTCTTTAAGTCTATAATTTTCAGATAATATTATCAATATAAGATGTATTTGAATATAGATTAAGTATAAGGTTTAATATTTATAAGAAGGAGGAACGAATCGTTCCTCCTTGATTTATATATTATTAAAATTGAGAATAAATATAATTAGATAATATATTTTATACTTTTTTACACATCTATCTTTTATATTATATAAGCATCACTAAATCCTTTAGATATAGCTTTGTTTTTAAGATTTATAGCATTTTCACTATCCTCAAAAGCTCCTATACACACACGATATAGTTTTTTATTATTCACTTCCTTATTTACAAAAGATAAAAGCTCTTTTGATATTGTATTTGCTATATTTTCCAGGAAATAACTATTAGATAGATTTTTCTCAAATTCTATATTTGATATAAAATCTATTTCTATTAATAGTGCAGGCATTGTTGTTTTTCTAAGCACATAAAATTCCTTAGATATTTTCACTCCTCGATTTTTAGTATTTATTGATTTTGATAGGGAATTACAAATGTTTTTAGATAGATTATATAGTTTTGAATTTTTGTCGTATACCCATACTTCGCATCCTCTTACTGATTTATTACTTGATGAGTTTAGGTGGATGCTTATAAAGTAATTACATTTTTCTTTGTTTGCCTTATTTACTCTTTCTTCTAGTGTGTGGTATGTATCATTTGTTCTACTTGTTATTATAGTTTCATTTGATTTTTCTAATGTATTTTTTATTAAGTTTCCTACCTTTAAGACTACGTCGCTTTCTTTTGAAAACTCTCCCAATGCTCCTGGGTCTTTGCCACCATGACCAAAGTCTAAGTACCATTTCATATTATCAACTCCTTTTTATTAGATTCTATTAGAGAGATGCTTTAAGTTAAATTAATATATGTGTATGAGTTTAGTTTGTCCTTAAAAAACAAATTGTATGGTTACAATTAATATTGAGAATTTTTATAAACACAAATATAATTAACTTATAAGATACTAAAAATTTGGAGGGAGTAAAATGGATAATAAAACTAAAAAAATTGTAATAAATGGACTTATGATAGCCTTAGTATGCCTTGCTACAATGACTATTCAAATTCCAATACCTGGAACACAAGGATATGTAAATGTAGGTGATAGTGTAATATTTATTTCATCAATTTTATTTGGACCATTTACAGGAATGATTGCAGGGGGAGTAGGTTCAGCACTAGCAGATATTTTAAGTGGATATTCTCATTGGGCATTATTTACTCTTATTATAAAAGGTTTAGAAGGATATATAGTAGGTGTTACTATATTAAAAAGACATACAATGATAAATATGGTTTCTTCAACTTTACTAGGAAGTATAGTTATGGTAATTGGTTACTTTTTAGCAGGTATATTATTAAATGGAGGTGTTTTAGTTTCAGCAGGTTCTATACCAGCAAACATAGTTCAAGGAATAACAAGTATAGTTATAGCAGTTCCTATTACTTGCTCTTTAAGAAAAACAAGTTATGTAAAGCGTCTTAATGCTCAACACTAAAAATAAAGTCAAGGATTTTTATCCTTGGCTATTTTTATTATATTAAGCTAATTATAAAGAAGAAGGATATAAAAAAGAATTGATATAATAGTTTACAAAATTAATTTTTTAGCATACCATATGATTAAAAGTGAATATGATAATTTGATGAAGGAGATTTTATGAAGATAATACGAATGTTAAAGGCTCTAGGAGATGAAACTAGAATAAGAATAGTCAATATTTTAAGAGAAGGTCCATTATGCGTTTGTGAAATTGAATCAATACTTAGAATTACACAATCTAATGCATCTAGGCATTTGAATAAGTTAATGAATGCTAATATAGTTACTTATTACAAAGAGGCAAAATATGTGTATTATAAATTAGATGAAAAAACTTTAAAAAAATATAACTTTATAAAAGTTTTTTTAGAAAATGAATTAGATAAAGAGGAAAAATTAAAATATGACTATGATATTTTAACAGCCTATAAAGATGCTGGATTAAATTGTGAAAATGTATCTAAAGTTAAAGATATAATTTGTAAAATTAACAAAAGAAAATCACTTTAGGAGGGAAGAACATGAGAATAGCAGTAATATCAGATATACACAGTAATATATATGCACTTGATAAAGTTTTATTAGATATTGACAAAAAAAATGTAGATATGATAGTATGCACAGGTGATCTAGTAGGATATGGAACTCGACCAAATGAAGTTATACATAGGATAAAGGAAGAAAATATACTTACTATAATGGGAAATTATGATTATGCTATAGGAAACTCTAAAATAGTATGTGGATGTGATTATCCAGATCCTAAAGATGCTCATAATGCTGGACTTTCAATGCATTTTACAGGGAAAGAAATAACTGAAGAAAATAAAAAATATTTAAGAAATCTTCCGAAAGAAGTAGTATTAATTTTTAACAATAAAACTATAAGATTTGTTCATGGAAGTACTAGAGTAATAAATGAATACTTAAAGGAAAACTCTAAAGAAGCAGATGAAGTTATGAACGAGTTGGTAGAGGATATATTAGTTTGTGGTCATACACACATACCATATGCAAAGTATCATGGAGAAAAATTACTTGTAAATGCAGGAAGTGTAGGAAAGCCAAAAACTAATAGACCTGATGCAAATTATGTAATTATAGATATAAAAAATGATGATGAGTTAGCAAAAACGTATTCAAGTGTTGAAGTTGAAATAATTGAAGTAGAATATAATTTTGAGAAACTAGCAAAAGAAATTGAGGAAAATGAAATACTTCCAAATAAATTTGCAAGACTTATAAGAGAGGGTAACTCAAAATAAATCTATATTTAAGATAACATATTTATATTAAATATAAGTAAACATATTCATAAATTTGAATATGTTTATATAAGTAAGAAGTATTTGTTGAAGTAGCAAATAAAACCAGATACTAGTTTGTAAAATAAAATTATATAGAAGGTGAATAATTGTGAGAATAGAGATTTTTGAATCAATGAATTATGGAATACAAGGTTTAACGGATACATCTAAGGATATGAAAGCTTCAAAATTTCATCAAGATTTAAATATGTTAAAGTCTCAATATAATGATATAGAAGTTTTAACTTATAAGGTGGATGTGTATGGAGTTAGACCTAAAAAAATAGATTTTTTAATAAATACAGGTGGAAATAAATTAGTCAAGGAAATGAGCAATAAAAAGTTGCCCATAATATTTATAAATGATGAGATTATCAAATGTGGAGAATATCCAAATATAGAAGAAATTAAAGCGTATATACAAGCTAGTAATTAGTTTTAAATATAAAATCAGAAAAATAAGAATAAGGAGGAGCGATTCGTTCCTTATTTTTATTTGCATAATATGTAAAAATATAATTGAAAGATTAAAAAAGCAATATATGAAAGGTATATAAAGTATTATGGAAAAAGAAATAATATTCTTGTTTAATTAATTTTAAAAATTAATATATGTGTATATATTTGATATAAATCGTAACTATTATATCTAACCTAATATATTATATAATTATAAATAAAAGGGGAGATTTATATGTCAAATATTAAAAATGATTGTAACACTATGCAAAATCATATAAAAAAATCAAAGTCTAATTTAAGTGTATTTATGTATACAACTAACGCAATTATGTTTATGTTAATGACACCTTTTGTTAAACTTCATGAGAAACACTTTAATAAAGTTGAAGAATATGTAAATATCCTTAATGATTATTGTAAAGAAAATAATTTAGATATAAAATTTGATAATTTTTATGAGGTTCAAAACTCATCTATTATGTACAGTCAAACACAGTTAGGGTCATTAACAATTAAACAATATGAAGCAAGAATAAAATATTTAAATACTCTTAACGAGAATATTGAGTCTTTAAAAGGGTGTATATAAATAATTGTGAATCGTAATTAAATTATTTATATATTTTTATAACTTAATAACATAAATAAAAAGTGATTTAGAATAATTTCTAGTCACTTTTTTTATTTAACTAAACATTTTTAAAAGGTCTTATTTTACAATATATTAAATGAAAAAATTAATATATTAATACATTTAACTGTAAATTCTACCAAAAAAATATAAAAAAATTAATAAGAAGACTAAAAATGGCAAATTTCGACAAGGTAGATATGTATAATTAATATGGTGAAAATCAAAACAACAATATCTGGTATTTAATAAAGAAAAGGAGATAAAGTATGAACATAGTAAAATTAGGATTTTTCGGATATGAAAATATGGGAAAAGAACATGAAGGATTCAATCACTTCTTAGGAACTAATGAAGAAATAATATACTCATTTAAAGGAATAAGAGATGAACTTGTATTTACAGACAAAAGAGTAATAATGCTTAATATCCAAGGATTAACAGGAAAGAAAAAAGAATTTAGGTTTTTCCATTACAACAAAATAAACAGCTATGCAATAGAGAGTTCTGGAAGTTTTGATTTAGATAGTGAAGTTAAGTTAGTAATAGGTAGTGTTCAATATGAGTTTGAACTAGGCAAAGGCATAGATGTAATGGCTATAGGTAGATTAATAAGTGATGCAGTATAAAAATTTTTAAATAGGAATAATAAATTTTATATCAAGGAGAGCAATTATATGAATAAGTTTTTAACTAAAATTAGGGAAATGGGTGCAAAGAAAGTAATAAGCTACATAGTTACATTTGTAGTAGCAGCCTTCTTAGGAATAGGTATGGGAGCATCTGGTATGGTATCAAAAGCTGACTATGATGAATTAAAATCAAAGTATGATAAAGTAAGTAATGAACTAGAAAGCTCAAAGAATACAGTAAATGAATTACAAGCAAAAGTAGATGAAGCAAAGCCATTTTTCGAAATGAAAGATGCAGAAAAAGAGGCTATGAAAATAGAAACGCATAAAAAAGAAGAAGAAAATAAAAAAGAGCAAGAAAGAATAGCCAAAGAGAAGAAAAAAGAAGAAGAAGCAAAAAAACAAGCTGAATTAGATGCAAGAAGTATAACTTTAGGAAATGGAACTTATTTAGTAGGTAAGGATATACCAGAAGGTGTATATGATTTATATGCTGTAAAAGGTGGAGGAAATGTAATGTCATCTGACTTTAGAGTAAATCTAATAATGGGCGTAAGTGGAAATGATGATTTTTATCAAAGAGAAGAACAAAATGTAGTATTAAAGGATGGCACTAATATAGAGCTAAAGGGAGTTACAATAAAATTTGTTCCAGATGATGGGTACGTTATAAATAACTAATAAAAAAAGAGGAACGAATCGTTCCTCTTTTTTTATTTGGATGTGTTATATACTAGAGATAAAATTTATAGTAGGAGTAAAATGCTTATAAATTTAAGATTATTCATTTAATATGCAGATAAACTGGAATTTATATATTTTTTCATTATATAATTCGTTAGCCTTATACCATTTCTCTCAACAAATTGTTTTTTTATTACTTTATATCTACGCTTTTCAAAAAATGGTTTTGCAGTTATGGATGAATGAGTTATAATGTATTCTACATGGTATCGCTTTTCTAATTTATCGCAAAGAGCAGTAGCAATACCAATGTTTTGATAATCCTTATGTACATATAATCTATCTAGATATCCTTCATTATTAATATCACCAAAGCCAATTATCATATTATTTTCTTCTGCAACCAATGTATAGTTATTTAAAAAAGATTTATCCCATTTATAAATATCAATATTTCCTGTAGCCCATACATTTAATTGTTCTTGTGTATAGTCTTTTGCATTAATGAAATGAACAGTATTATAAAACAAATCTGCTATTTTATCACAATCACTTGATTTATATTCCCTTATCTTCATATTTCTTTTCCTCCGAAATTTCTATTTAATTTAAATACATACTTGGTCTTTATTAAATATCTTTTTAAAACTTTATATATCTATATTACAACTTAATTTAAAAAAAGTAATTAATTATCAACAATTATTTAAAATAGAGCAAAATAAAAAAAGACCAGTTTTTTCTAGTCTTTTTATTGTTTATAATTTTATATATTATTTAGTATAACAAGTTTATATTTTAAGTTATTAATTGGTTAATTACAATATTTTTCAATACTATTTAAAATTCAAAGATAAATAGTTTTTCAAGGGGAGTATTTAACTCCTTTGAAATTCTAACAGCTAATTCAAGTGAAGGATTGTACTTTGCATTTTCTAAGCGAGCTATAGTTTCTCTTCTAACATTAACTTTATTAGCTAATTCTTCTTGGGTTAATTCATTAAATTGACCATACTTTTTTTAATTATTAATAAATTTTGCCATAATTTTAGTTTCCTGTATCAAATTTATAAGTTAAAAATACCCCCTGTTAATGTGATATATTTATATCTCTATATTACACATATATCACACTGACTTTATATATGACTTAAATTAAAAAAATACACCTTAATAAATATTAAGAGCTTCTTAATATTTTCTTAATATTTAAAAATTACTATTATGCTAGTATTTATATTAATAAACAAATCAAATTTTGAAAGGAGATAACTTATAATTATGTCGAGTCTTTATCCATTTATTTGTGTAATATTACCTTGTGTAATATACCAAATATTTGCTATAAAACAGGGAGATTTAAAAGAAAAAACATATCTAGTACCACATTTAATATGGGTATATATTTTCTTAATTTATATTTATTTAGCAATTAGTGTAGCAGGGATTGGTAGTGTATGGGATATAGGTCAATATAGTGGAATTATTAGATTAGAAGAAATAAATTTAATTTTATTTAACTCAAATGGTATTTTGACTTATATTTTAAATATTATTATGTTTATGCCTTTAGGATTTTTACTTCCTTTGATTTGGGAGAGATTTAGAAATCCTATTAGAGTATTTCTAACTGGAGTAGGCTTTTCATTAGCAATTGAGATTTGTCAACTATTCAACCATAGAGCTACAGATATTGATGATTTAGTAATGAATTCTTTAGGTGCTGTTTTGGGGTATTTTATATGGGTACTTGTAAGCAATTTATTTAATAGCATAAATAAAGAAATTGCTTTTATATCTAAAAGTGAAGATACTGTGGATACATATAAAACCACTATGTCCATATTTAAAAATGAGGCTATCATATATATTATATTATCTGTTTTAGGAGAATTTTTCTTGTACAATTGGTATATTTTCCCTAACTAAGCTATTATATATTAAAAAGATAACTTTTGTATTGTATAATATCAATAAATCAGATGGTTATATGTTAAATAATTTAGATACTAATTTATTGGGGAAAAGATTGGGGGATTATATTTGATAATAACAACTTTAGTTGAGAATACTACAATATCAAAAGAATATAAGAAAAAACATGGATTGTGCTTACATATTAAAACTAGAGAACATAGTATTTTGTTTGATGTAGGTCCAGATGATACATTTATAAAAAACGCTAGAAAGCTAAACATTGATATTTCTGATGTTGATATAGTTATTATTTCTCACGGACTATACTTCAATAATGAAGTTTGCAAAATATTATGTAGGGCTAGATGCTAAAATTAAGAATAATCATAGAATTGTTTTAATTGATGGTAATTATAAATTAGATGATAGTATATATTTATTTTCAAATGTTAAAGGAAATAATTTAATTCCAAATTCAAATAAATCACTACTAAAAAAAGAAGAAGATAGATATGTTCAAGATAATTTTAATCATGAGCAAAATCTTATTTTAAAAGAAAACAATAAATATACACTTATTGCAGGTCGTTCTCATCGTGGTATAACTAATATTATAGAAACAGCAGAGAAGATAATTGGTAACAATTTAGATATGACTATTGCTGGATTTCACTTGTTCAATACTGTATCAATGAAAAGTGAGAGATTTGAATTTATTGAGTTAATGAGCGAGAAACTATCAAATAAAAATATGGATTTTTATACTTACCACTGTACAGGTATAAAGCCATTTAGTATACATACTATTATATAGTTAAAAATGGTTTAAATACATTTAGAGATGAATTAATAAAATTAAGTTTGACTTTTCTTTATTTTGATAGGCTTTACAAGGATTGAAGATATTAGATTTTTTTTAACTATTACCTAAATACAAATTTAAGTAATAGTTTAAATTTGCATTCTTAAATTTTATTATTTATAAAATACTTATAAAACAATGAACTAAATCCTCCTATTCTAGAAGTTATAATAGAATCAATAAGTTCAATCATTGGCATAATAACCATTCCTTTTAATTTTTAAATTTTTATAATAATTTGGGAAATGTTTTCCAAAAAAGACTATTTTTCTACAATATTTTCTGATAATATATTAATTATACAGTTAATATTTCTTAAAAAGGATGTGTTGAGAAATGAAAAAAATATTAATTCCTATTGATGGAACAGAAAGAAGCCAAAAATCTTTAGATTTTGTATCAAATAATTTTTCTAAAGATGAAGTTGAAATAGTATTGATAACTGTTAGTGATATTAGCTTAACTAATATTACAAATCCAATGATTATAGACATGAAGATAGAAAAATCTCAAAAAGAAGCAGGTATTATGTTAGAAAAGTTTAAGAATAAATTGCAAGGATATAAAGTAGAAAAATATTGGATATTGGGAGATCCAGGCAAAGAAATTATATCAAAATCAATAGATGGTAAATTTGATGAAATAATAATGACCAAATCTACTAAAAAGAACTTTATTGATTCTATAGGTTCTGTAACTTTATATGTGGTAAAAAAATCTAAATGTACAGTTACTATAGTACCTGAATAGTAAGAGGATTAAATTTTAAAGATTAGATAATTAAAGAAAATATATAATAAATGCAAATAATATAGATAAAAATAAATCAAAATTAGTATAATAATTAATAAATAAAATTTCATAGAAAAGAAAAAAGAGCGTATTTACTAAAATGTAGCAATTTCAATAGATACACTCTTTTTTTACTATTTTGAGAATTTTAATTTAGAAACTTGTTATAAACTTTATGTATGAAGAATTATTATATATATCTTTAGAGTTTTTATAAATAAAGTAAGTGAACAAAAGCTTACTACTAAAATTTCAAGAGTTAAAGCTATATATATTATCTAACTTATAATTAGATATTTTATTTTAGAGGCTTAGAATACACTTCTTTTAAATAATTAAGTCTATTAAGCATTTTATTTAAGTTTTTATCAACACTTTCATGTATTTCTTTTCCTTCATAACCTAATTCTTTATTTACATCAAATATTTGTTAATTCAGAACTAATTATATTATAGCCATTAAGTATGTTTATAGTTTCATATTCGCCATTTATATAATTCTCATAACTATCTTTTAGATATTTCTCAAATAATAATTCCCCTATATCTGTTTTATTAGTCGTAGATGTTTTAATTACAGGATAATTATCCAATAAAACCTGTATAAAGATTTATAAATAAACATATTCTGGAGATTAAATCTCTCTTTTAAACTCTAGATATCTACTCCCTTGAAATTTCAAAGTCCCTACATCTCCCTCAACAATCATACCAAATTCTTTTCCTGAAACACTAAACTCCATTCTATCAGTACTTTCAAACTCAAATGTAATATAATAGTTTGTAGATGAACCTCCGTTATGATGTACTCCATTTGAATCAACATGTCCAGCGTGTCTTATAACTTCACTTCTTTTAGAAACAACTTTACTTTTTATATCTAATATAGGTTGTTTATTATTGTAAGACCATTGATTAACACCTCTAATTATATTAATTATAACTGTACCTAAAATAAGAAAAAAGATTATAAAAAACATGACCGTAAATAAGTCAAAAGTTGGATCAAAAAAATACATATCCATAATAGATACCCCTCATTTCGTATATATTTTAAAAATGTAATTTATGCTAATTTTAAGCTATAGATTCATTTATGTGGTAACAAAATAGATACATTTTTGATTATTCTTAAAAAATACATACTAAAGAAATATAGTAAAAAAGCCCTTAAAATCTAAATAAATAGATTCTAAGGGCTTTAACTTTATGTAAAATCTATAAATATATTTATTTGATAAATCTTAAATAAGCATTCATGGTATCAGTATATTCTAAATTAATTATATTTTTATTTAAATATTTCTTTAATATTAGAAAAAAAGTCCCTAAATATTTAAAAAAATTTGTATTATATATCGAAAGATAATTTAGGAGGTGAAAATATGAGTAATATTGACATGTTATCTGTATCAAGAAAAGAAGTAAAGTTTTTAGTTTCTCTTATAGATAGAATTTACTTGTTAAATTCTTTAAGTAAAGTATTAACTCCAGATAAATATGGTGATTATAATGGCTATAAAACAAGAAGTGTATATTTTGATAGTATTGATAATGAAGATTTTACACAAAAGTTAGTAAAAACTGAAAAAAGAAAGCGTGTAAGACTAAGAATATACAACACTACGGATACTTTTGCTAAATTTGAAATTAAGCGAAAACATTTAGACAGAGAATTAAAAGAAAGCATAACAATTTCTAAAGAAGATGCAATAAAATTAATAAATGGAGATTATTATGTACTATTAAAATATAATAATAATCATCTTTCACATTATGCATTTAATCTAATGAAAACTCATAATTATAGACCAGTTTCTATGGTTGAATATGATAGGAGAGCATTCATACATGAAAGTTTTAATACAAGAATAACCCTTGATAACAATTTAAGGTATACAAACTTTAATTATAATTTATTTGATAAAGATATAAACTTCAAACAAGCTATGCCTAAGGATCAAACTATTCTTGAAGTTAAATATGATAGATTTTTGTTTTATCAGATACAAGAAATTTTATCAAAATGTAATTTTATTGGGAAGCCTCCAAGTAAGTATGGAACATCGAGACAATTATTAAATAAATATTATTATTAGACAGGAGATGATATTATGAATCAAATTTTAAAAGGAAATATAGATTTAAACTCAATAATTCAAAATGCACAAACACCAAAATTTATTATACAAAGTATTATCATGACTATTGTTTTTTCTGCAATAATTTATTATACATATAAGCTTTCATATGATACGCTAAATTATAATAAGAAATTTAATATAACACTTGTTATGATAGCTTTTATAAGTACTGTTCTTATGGATTTAATTCAAAGTAATTTAGCGATATCTCTAGGGATGCTAGGGTCATTATCAATAGTAAGATTTAGAACAAATATAAAAGATTATAGAGATATAGGATTTATTTTTTGGAGTATGTCAGTAGGTCTTGCATCAGCCACACAAAATCTTTTTTTATGTCTAATAAGCTCTTGTTTAATAGCTTTATTTATGATTATTACGGGAAAAGAAAGCAAGTGTGGAAATAAATTATTGCTAGTAATAAGAGGTAAAGAAGTTAATTTAAATACAATTCAAGAGATACTTGATAAATATAAAATTAAAAATAATATAAAAGCCAAAAATATATTAAGTGATTCCTTTGAACTAGTTTACGAGATAAAGGTATCAAATAATCAAGATAATTTATTGATAGATGACTTACTAAAGTTTGAAAAAATAGATAGTGTAAATGTATTAGCACCAAGTACAGAAGTTATATAAAGAACAAAAGCAGATAGTTTATTAAAATATCTGCTTTTACTTATTGGATGATATACAAATTAATAAATTAAATCAAGAAACTTCTATTAGTAATGTAATGGGACATTATCAAAATTCATTTTATCAATAACAAAAAGTATATAGTTAATTAAATAGAAAGTTATTTATTATATAAAACTAGCAAATATATTTTAAGAATCAGGATGGGAATAAAACTTATGTCAAAAGAGGTATTTCAAAATGGTGATATAAATGAGATCGTTGAAGAAAATATCGGATTTATAATAAATACAATTTCAAAAGTTACAGGTAAATATGTTTCAATTGAAAATGACGATGAATTTAGCATAGGCCTTATGGCTTTTGTTGAAGCATTAGATAAATATAATCAAGAAAAAGGTCCATTTTTATCATTTGCAAAGATAGTAATTGAAAGCAGAATAAAAAATTATTTAGCAAAAGAGAAAAAAAAGGTTGATGTTGTATCAATAGATTTATATAAGGAGATAGGAATAGACATAAATAATATCTTATATAATCCAATTGAAGATAAAACAGAACTTATAAATGAAATACAACAATTTAAAGAAGAACTTAATTTATTCAAATTAACAATTGAAGATTTAATAAAAGAGGCACCAAAGCATAGTGATACAAGGGAAAATGCTATTAATGTATCAAAGAAAGCAAGTAAAGACCTTGAGGTTACTGATTTTATGTATGAAAAAAAGAGACTTCCAATAAAAAAAATCTCTTTAAAATATATGGTTACAGAAAAAGTGATAAAGAGAAGTAAAAAGTTTATAATTTCACTTATAATAATTTTCTTTAAAAAATATAGAAACCTAATGTTATGGATAGGGAAATAGAGGTGACTAAGCTTATGTATTACAAAGGTATCGTTATGGAATTAAATAAAGACCATGCAATAGTTATGATAAATAGTGGGGATATATTAAAAATAAAAATTAAAAAGGGGTTATTGATTGGGGATGCAATTATATTTACTGAAGAAGATATAATTAAAGAAAGCAAAGTTATAGAATTTAAAAATAAAAAATGGATAAAGCCATTGGCATTAGTTGCATCAATTTTCTTTATAATTATATTTAACTTTTCAGGTAAAGACAAAGAATCTATATCAAATCCATATGCATTAGTAACATTAGATATAAATCCAAGTATAGGGCTTGAAGTTGATGAGAATAAAATAGTAGTTAATGCAAAAGGTTTAAATAAAGATGGAAAGAAAATGAATATGAAAGATTTAAATGGGAAAAGTCTTGATGAAGCAACTAAGATTATTAGATCCTATGTACAAAGTAATAAAGATATAAAGAATAAAGATTCAATGATAGTAGGATTTGCATTTTTAGAAAATACAAACAATAAAGTATTTGAAAAAAGTATCCAAAATATAATAAGAAAGAACTTTAGTGGAGTTGAAATAGTTTATATGTATGGTTCATCACAAGATAGAGAAATGGCAATTGAAAAAGGGATAAGCCTTGGAAGATATAAAGCAGATGAGATAATAAATGAAGATTTATTAGAAGATACTATAGAAAATATGTCTGTTGATGAGCTTATAAATCTACTAAAAAATAAATCTACTCCAGTTTATTTAAATAAAGAAATAAAAGATGAACTTGAAGATAGATATGAAGACAATAAAGATAATGACGATAGTGATCGTGATTATAATGACAGTAACAAATATGACGATGATAAAGATCGTGATTATAATGACAATAACAAAGATGATGAAAAAGATCGTGATTATAATGATAATAACGAAGATGATGACGATAAAGATCTTAAATATAAAGATAATAACAAAGACGATGATAAAGATCATAATTATAATGATAATGATGAATAAAAAATATAGACTTATAATTAAAAAACAATAAATGTAAAAATATGGTACAATTTACAAATAAATTTAATTTCAATTAGTATTTAAAACACATTTAAAGTAAATATATCTAGGGAAAATGCCCTTGAAATCCATTTATTTGGGTTCTAAGGGCTTTAACTTTATTTTATAAATACCTAATTACAGTGTATATTTCAAATTGATATACTTAATGTTACTTTTTAGAATTTTTTCCAACTGGAATACTATCATTATTTATAGGGTTATCAAATGATGGTGGAGTAATATTTATTTTAGTATCATGGTTAGGTCCAGGAGTAGATAAGTCAAAATATAACTTAGAATCTTCTGTAACCCCAAAGTCTTTATTTGAGCCTGTACCTTTAACTTTATTTAGTGCATCTCTAAATAAAGCATTATGTGCTTCCTCTCTATTAAGTAAGAAATCAATAGTTTCTCTAACGTATTTATCTTCAATTTGTCTATATAAGTATTCATATACAACTTTTGCTCTTTGCTCTGATGCTATATTAGATAATAAATCTGCAACTAAATCACCTGTTACAGTTACATAATTTGCACTCCATGGTGCTCCTGATGAATTTATTAATACAGGTGATAATCCAGTTAATACATGTGTCTCTATCTCTCCTGAATCAACAGCCTTATAATCTACATCATGTCCGTTAAGTAAGTTTATAGTTTGAGCTACCATTTCCATATGACTAAGTTCTTCTGCAGCTATATCTAAAAATAAATCTTTTATAACAGGATCTTTTATTCTAAAACTTTGTGCCATATATTGCATAGCTGCTTTAAGCTCTCCATTACCTCCACCTAATTGTTCTTGCATTAAAACTGCATATTGAGGGTTTGGTTTTTCTACTTTTACTTCTCTTAATAACTTTTTATCATGCTTAAACATTTAAATATGTACCTCCATTTGATCTTTGGTTAAAAATATATTTTCCAAATTAATGGAAATTATTCTTGTTTGAATAAATAATGTGTTAATTTTTCTTTATGTAAAGTACATAATTAATACCTAAAGTAAAATTTAAGATATACTTATAATTATTATATGGATTGTAAATTATTTTTCAAAGATATATTATTAAAGTAATACAAATTAATGGGGGATTCGATGGATAAATACAATAAATTATTTAAGTTGACAAGGGCATTAACATACCTATTTATACTTTCCGTACTTATATTGATTTTTACTGGATTTATTATAGGAGAAGGAGAAATAGTACAGTATAGTGTAGGTTTTTTTGTCATAAGTTTTATTTCATGCTTAGTCATAGGAGGAATTTCATTAATAATAAAAATCATATATTTAAATTCGATGGATAGAAAAAGAAGATTAATTAATGCTTTAAAAGATTTTTTATGTTCATTTATAGTATTATTTATTTTAGAGTTTATTCTGAAAAGTTCAAGTATAAATTTAGGTAGTATTTTTAGTATAAGTTTTGGAAGTGCGGTAGGAATAAATTTTGGAGATTTAATATTCTTTAATCACAAAATTTAACTAGTCACTAAGAAGTTTTTTTATATATAGTAAAAACTTATAGAAAATAATACTTATAATCAATTCTAGGGGAATTTTATATTAATTAAGGGACAAACATTTACATACTCATAAATAACTTGTTTTTGTTATATTTTACTAGAGTTCTTAAAATCTAAGTTCGATGAACAGGGTAATCCATTCCCTATACTGCATATGAAATTAAAATTATATTATAACTAAATAAATATAAATAGAGTAATAATATTATTACTCTATTTTTCATTCAAAAAACATATGATTTAATGAAAATATTCAATTATTTGGTAATTGGAAAATAATTGAATATTTAGTATAATATAATAAAGTTTGCAAACGTTATATTACGGGAATTAGAACTTTATTATATTATTAAGTAAATATAAATTTGAATTGGAGAATAATATGAAACCAAAATCTAAATACAATATAAAAAAGGGATTTAATATATGTTATTTTGCATTAGTTTGTTTTTGTTTCATTTTAACTATCATTAGGTGGATTAATAGTTTTAATAGTGATATTGTATTTATTAATAACACCATTACTTCACATATATCAAATTTTTCTTTAAGTATGCTTTTTTACTTGGCTTATGGTTATATTATGGTCTTATTTGATATTAAATTTCAATATGTAATTGTATTAGGTATAAGTTTGATTTTAGGAAATTTTGTATATGAATTATTTTTAAGCATTATAAACACGAAAGATATTGTTGATGCTATATACGGGTTAGCAGGATCTTTATTATCATTTATATACTTAGTGTTAATGAAGAAATATGGGTTGATTTTAAATGAACAAAAAGATAAATAATATACCAATCTATCACTTGGATTTATGAACAATTTTAATATATTGCGAATTATTATTTTTAAATATAAAAAGGCTAGAAATTGATGTATTTTCAATGTTTCTAGCCTTTTTAACTTACTATTTATTACGAAAACATCTGTTTTAGTGTACATATACAAAATACTAATTATGTAAAGCTATCGGAAGATGAAATAAATACTGTTCTTGCCGATAATCAATAGAAGTTGAATCTTACTAATAAACAGACGCAACGTTGGCATAAAAAATGTATGTGTCTTGTAGAATTTGAAAAACAAAGTAAGATGGATGACTGGTTAATAATAGATAAAATTGAAGATGTATTGGTTGGAACAAGTATCCCATACAATTATGATAAATTAAGATTCTAAGAGTATTTTTCTAGATATCTTTAAATGTTTTTTAAGATTAGTTAAAATTAAATTTAATAATAATTTAAGCTTAGTTTAAGTTTAGTTTAATTATTATGATATATTATAATAATTAAAAAAACTAGATTTCTAGAAAGGATCTGATTAAAATATCACAATTAATTGCAATAATTACCGCTATTTTAAGCTTATTGAATTACTCATTTTGGACAAACAATAATCTTGATTCTTTATTTAAATTATTTAGTGCAAGTGCACAAGGATTGTTAGTAATATTTACACTTTTTGCTATGATATCTTATTCTGGAAAAAAGCTTACATTCAATTATAGAAATTGTCCTTATAAAGTATTCACTATAAGATATTCAATATTATTAATTTCATTATTAGGAAATTTATCTATGTTTATTGTCTTATTCCTAAACTTTATAGGAAAAATAAATGCTTTGTAATTTAATTATAATATAACTATTTACTAAATTTCACTTTAGAGATTAGTTACGTATTTTGTATAAAGTTAATGACATTAGGACACATTTAAGTGGAATTAAACAGGGTATATATAATAAAACTTTACAACAAGTATACACGGTCCTTTAATAATAAAAATTGATTAAGGAATAGGTGATAAAAGAAATACTTACGTATATAAGCAAAATTAAAATAGATAGTTTTTTATAAGGAAGAGTGCTTAATCTAGAGTAAATTGAATGTCTCGACAGAGTATATGACAACTTAAAGGTAAAATAAATAATAGAAATTTTTCTGTTTTAAATGGATAATCTTAGGTATAAAAAATATTAAATAAAAGATTATAATAAAATGACAGGAGATGAGTTAAATGTGTACGCATGTTCACATTTCAAGCAACAAAAATAACTTTTATTGGGGAAGAACTTTAGATACTTCTTTTAATCCATTTGATATTGGCTCAAAAGTAACTATTGTTCCTAAAAATTTTACTTTAGATACACAAAGTAAACCATGGAAAACAAAATACGCTTTTTTAGGTATAAATTTATCAGGATCTACTTTATTTTTTGATGGAGTAAATGAAAAAGGACTTGCTGGAGGACTTTTATTTTTAAAGGCATGTACATGGGATAAAAAAGACAACATAGAAAATGAAGGTCTTACAGCTATTAATAGTGGTGAAATAATTCCTTGGATTTTAAGCAACTTTGAAAATGTTAGTGATATAAAGAAAAATATATCAAAAGTTGCAGTTACTGGTGATGATATTCCTTCATTAGGAGAGTTAGGTAAGGGTAACCCTATTACTGCTCATTATACTTTTACAGACAAAATGGGTAATTCAGTCGTATTAGAACCAACAAATAATGGACGTTTTAGAGTTTTTGATAATAATGTAGGCGTAATGGCTAATGATCCAACATTCGATTGGCATATGACTAATTTAGCAAATTATATTCAAGTACAAGGATTTAATAGACAACAAAATCATTTAAACAATAAAACAGCAATTACGCCAATTTCAAATGGTACAGGTCTACTTGGATTACCAGGAGATTATACTTCACCATCAAGATTTGTACGTGCAGTATATTTAAGAAATCTTATAGGAGAAGTTAGTGATGAAGAAGCACCTGCTCAATTATTTAGTATTTTAAATTCTGTTTGGGTTCCAAAGGGAGTTATGCGTTTCTTTGAAGATAAAGATGATTCAGATTTTTCAAGTTATATGTGTGCATATGATCAAAATTTAGGTAAATTATATTTACGTGTTTTTAATTATATAGACACAATGGAATTTTCTTTAGAAAATGTCAGAGAAAATGAGCTAGTAACTTATTCAATTAACTAGAAATTAAGGAAATTAATTTTTATAAAAAGTATTAAAAAACATTAACATATAGATATCAGATGGTTTTAGTGTATATAGTAATAACAAGCAAAAAATACATAAGATAGTGTTATATACGTTAAAATCAACTAAAAAAGAGTATGTTTGCTGAAATATATAAATTTCAACAGACATACTCTTTTTTAGTTATAACTATTATTTAAGTTTAAATTTTAAATTCAAAGTATGTGATACTTTTATTTATATTTAAATCGAAGTTTATAGCTATTACAAATTACACATGAAATTTCATCTAAGAATATATATATTTTATTATGACACACTTACACCTTATTTTATGGGGGAGGATATTTATAAGTATATTACTCATGATAAAAAGAAGATAATAACGGTTAATGATAGTGAGCATGCTAATATTTGGTTGGATTATAATGATAAATATAAAAAGAAGGTACTAAAGTTTATAAATTCAAAGTAAATATATAAAAACATTCTTTTACTTGTATTAAGGTTAATTAGGGGGATTGTATGAGGAAAATAATAAAATTAATTGTAATAATTTTTTTATTAGGTCTATCAATTGGATGTAGCAGTAATGATAAATTAAAAGAATTAACTAAAGAAGAAAAAGTACAGGATTTTAATTATTATATAAATACAATGAAAGAAAATTACGGCAACTTCGATGTATTTTATAATAAATACAATACAGAATACTTAGATTTATATGATGTTTTTAAAGAAGAAGTAGAAAACAGTAATAGCAATGAAGAATTTTATAACGTAATGAACACTTTAATAAATTTACTTGGAGATGGTCACACCAATCTAATACCACCAGATAGCATAGACTGGTATATAAATTTATATAAAGGAAGCTATCAAGGTAATGTTTTAAATGATAAAGATTTAATAGATAAAAATAAAAAATGGAAAAACTACATAGGTGAAAATAATAATTTACAAAGTTTAAATAAAAAAATTAATGAAAAGATTTCTAAAAATTATAAGGGTAATATAGAAACAAAGATAATTGATGATGAGATAGCGTATATTAAAATTAATAGTTTTGGTGAATTTACTAATGAAGATATTAATAAAATAAATGAGTTATATAAAGAGATTAATAATTATAAGGACTATATTATAGATATAAGAGGTAATGGAGGTGGTAATACACAATTATGGATTGACCATATAGTAAGTCCTATTGTAAACAATACATATGAAAGCACGACATATGCACTTCATAAAGATGGAAAAATAACAAAAGAATATTATGAAGCAAGAGGAAATGATTTAAAGGACATAAATAAATTTCCTAAAAAGGATATGTTAAAAAATGTGAGAAATATAGAAGATTTTAAATATTACACTGAATATAAATTAAAATTTTCTAATGAAAGTATATTTGATAGTACAGAAAATAAAGAAGGTTATAGTGGAAATATATATTTATTGGTAGATAAAAGAGTATTTTCAGCAGCTGAAGGATTGGCTATATTTTGTAAAGACAGTGGTTGGGCAAAAGTTGTAGGAAATGAAAATAGCGGTGGGGACGGCGTAGGTATTGACCCTATAGTATTTAAATTACCAAATAGTGGTTTAGCCGTTAGAAGTACAGCAGAGAAAGGTTTAAATGCAGATGGAAGCAGTAATTTAGAAAATGGAACATCATTAGATTTATATATGAATTCCTTAGATGATTTAATCGAGTATATAAAAAATGATAATTAATAGTTGTAATACGTTCAGCAAATCTAGGCACAGAGAATTAATAGATAAGTATAGCAAAGAAGGGTGGTAGAAGTTTACTAAATTTAATTACAAACTCTATCTTAGTATGTATATTACAAAAACTATGATAGAGTTGTTTTATTTTGCTTAGTTAATAGTTTTTAAATGTATTTTTAAGGGTATTTATTATTTTAAATAAGTTAAGTCTAATTATAGAAATGCTAGTTAAATATATTTATCATACATAGTCAAAGGAGCATAATAAAAATGAAGTATTTTATTGTTGAAGGAAAACTAAAAAGTCAAAATCCAATTGATGAAAATATAATGAAAAAGCACATGGCTTATTCTCAAAAGGCAATGGATGAAGGATTAATATTAATGGCTGGACTTAAAGAAAATATGAGTGGAGGACTATTTGTTATGAAGGCAGAATCTATTGAAAAAATAGATGAGTACCTATCTAATGAGCCACTTAAACTTTCTGGTATACAAGATTACAACGTTATAGAATTTTTACCTCATTATTTTAATCAATCGCCTAGTGAATGGTTTAATAACTAATTTATAAAAAATTAATTGAACGTATTTATAAAACTAGTATGTAAAGGGTAGATAAAATTAAAAATAGACTATAAAATAACTGTACTTTAGTGATTTAAATATATAAATACCAAAGTACAGTTATTTATTAAGTTGCTATATTCACCAACATATCCTTTATTCGGTAAGTTTTTTATTCTTATATTTTATAATCACACTATAATTAAAGAGTTTAGAATAAGATAGTTAATATTTATTAATAAGGAGGAACGAAACGTTCCTCTTTTTTATTTAATAAATAACCCAATAATATTGAATAATAACCCAAAATGGGTTATTATTTAATGGGTGATAAGAATGGATAATTTAGGAAAAAAACTTAAAGAAGCTAGAAAAAGAAAAAATATAACTCAAGAAGAACTAGCTAAAAGGATTGGAATAAGCAAACATGCAATAGCAAAATATGAACAAGGGCAAAGAGAACCTAATTTAAAAATACTTACAAGTATTATAGATGAACTTGAAATGGACTTTTGGGAAGTAGTACAGGATGCTAATTTAGAAATAGAAGCAGCACCTCCTTATGAAGAAGGTATTAAATTTGGTGATGAGGTGTATGAAAAGGCTATGAAAAAGTTAGATGGAATGTTTAAGGAAAAAGATATTAAGTATCTTGGTAAAGAGGAAATGTTAAAGAAGGTGCTTTGTGAAAATAGGGATTTAGGAGTTAACAGAAGGCTTATATCAATGTGCCACAAGGAGTATTGTAAGAGGTTTGGTGTTAAGAACAATGGTGTTATAAGCTTTGATAGTTATACATATTTTGATGATTTTAAGAGGGAGTTTTATGATGACCTTGTAAGGGCTTTATTGTTTACTGTTGAGCTTAAGATGAAGGAAGCTGAGGATAAGATAAAGAAGTAAGAAATATAATAAATAATAAAAATAAGGCTAGAGTATAACCTAGCCTTATTTTTATGGAAAATAAATCCATATAAATATATTGACTAAGACAATAAAATAAAGTAGTATATAAATATATTGACTAAGACAATAAAAGTGGGATGTGGTATATGAATGGTTTAGAGTACATATTGAGCTTATATAATATGCAACATATAGAACTTGCAGAAATTCTAGGTATAAAAAAACAAAATATAAATATGTGGATAAAAGGAAAGCAAAACATTCCTAAAAAATATCTACCAGTATTAGAAGAAATATTTAATATAGATTCAAAATATTTTGTTAAAGAGCTAAACGAAATAGAAAAGCTAGAGATTCAAAAAGAAAAACTAAAACAAGATTTAAAGCCAGTAATAAAAAAGCATGAGCAGAAATTCTCTATAGGAGAAATAAATGATATTATAGAAAAACCAATTTATGATAAAGAAGAAATAAACTCAATAGAAAGGTCTATAGAAAAAGCAAAACTAATAGATAGATTTAAAAATTCAATAGATTTAGTAGATGATATGCCTAATATGGATACATACAAACTAATAGTAGAGCTAATGGAAAAAGTGCCACATGAAATAGTATTTCATAAAACAATAGAAGCGTTGGCACACTATTATAAAGTAATACCAGAGTGGGTTAACTCATCAACAGAGCAAGAAGACTTTGAAGAAGAAATATTTGAAGTATTTTCTAGTAATGAGTATTGATAATTAAAATTGATTATAAAATGGAGGTAAAATTATGGCAGTTAGTAAAACTAGCGCAAACATAGGTTTTGAAGAAACTCTATGGAAAGCAGCAGATAAATTAAGAGGAAGTATGTCAAGCTATGACTATAAAGATGTAGTTTTAGGATTAATGTTCTTAAAATACATATCAGATAAATTTGAAACTAGATACAATGAATTAGTAGAAGAGGGCGCTGGTTTTGAAGAAGATATAGACGAATACACAGAGTATAATATATTTTGGGTACCTCAAAAATCAAGATGGGGCTATATAAGAGACAATGCAAAATCTAATGAAATAGGGCAAATAATAGATGACGCTATGATAGAAATAGAAAAAGAAAACCCTAGCCTAGTGGGAGTTCTTGAAAAAAGATATGCAAGACCAGAACTAGATAAAAGAAGACTTGGAGAACTTGTTGACTTAATATCAACTATAAAGCTACACACTAAAGAAGAAAAAGACTTATTAGGTAGAATATATGAATACTTCCTAGGACAATTTGCCAGTGCAGAAGGAAAAAACGGAGGGGAATTCTACACACCTACAAGTGTTGTTAAAACTTTAGTAGAAATGATAGAGCCATACAAAGGAAGAATATATGACCCTGCTTGTGGTAGTGGTGGTATGTTTGTTCAAAGTGAGAAGTTCGTAGAAGAACACCAAGGTAAAATAGAAGACTTATCTATATATGGACAAGAATTAAATGCTACAACTTGGAAATTATGTAAGATGAACTTAGCAATAAGAGGACTTGATGGAAATATAGGACCACACCAAGGGGATACATTTCATAATGACATGCACAAAATGTTAAAGGCTGACTTTGTTATGGCAAACCCACCATTTAATATAAAGGACTGGGGAGGAAGTGCTTTAGTTGATGATATAAGATGGAAATATGGAGTACCACCAGAAGGAAATGCAAACTATGCTTGGATATCTCATATAGTACACCACTTAGCACCAAATGGAGTGGGAGCAATAGTTCTTGCCAATGGTTCTTTAAGTTCTAATACTTCTAATGAAGGAGAGATAAGAAGAAACTTAATAGCTAATGATTTAGTAGATGCAATAGTTGCTATGCCTGATAAGCTATTCTATTCTGTTGCTATTCCTGTTTGTGTATGGATTATAAATAGAAATAAGGAAAACAACCCTAAGTATAGAAGTAGAAAAGGTGAAACTTTATTTATAGATGCTAGAAACATGGGTGAAATGGTAGATAGAAAGCATAGAGAGCTAAGCAAAGAAGATATTAAAAAGATAGCAGATACTTATCATAGCTATAGAAACAAAGGAAATGAAGAAAGTATTGAAAATGGAAAAGTTAATGACTATGAAGATGTTAAAGGATTCTGTAAGGTAGCTACACTTGATGAAATAAAAGAAAATGATTATATATTAACTCCAGGTAGATATGTTGGCATTGAAGATGTAGAAGATGATGGAGTACCTTTTGATGAAAAAATGAAGCTTATAACTGATGAGCTTAATGAGCTTTTTGAAGAGTCAAGAAGACTTGAAGATGAGATAAGAGCGAATCTTGGAGGAATTGGTTATGAGTTTTAAAATAAAAGATATTTGTGATATAAATAGAGACAACTTAAGTAAAGAGGATGACTTAAAATATATAAATTATTTAGACACAAGTAACTTAACTCTAGGTAATATAAATGAATTACAGAAGCTTATAGTTGGAGAAGATAAAATACCAAGTAGAGCTAAACGAAAGGTAAAGGTTAGTGATATATTGATATCTACTGTAAGACCCAATCAAAAACATTATGGTATATTAAAAAAAGTAGAAGATAATATGATAGTATCAACAGGATTTGCAGTATTAACTCCTAATGAAAATATAGTTAATCCAAGTTATTTATACAATTATTTAACTCAAAATGAAATAACTGAATATTTACAAGGGATAGCTGAAACTAGTACTACAGCATATCCATCAATAAAGCCTAGTGATATAGGAAACTTAGAAATTGATTTACCACCAATAGAAGAACAAAAAGCTATTGCAAAGATTTTATCTGATATAGACGATAAGATAGAAACAAACAATAAAATAAACAAAAGACTAGAAGAAATGGCTAGTAGTATTTTTAAACATTGGTTTGTAGATTTTGAATTTCCAAATGAAGAAGGAAAGCCTTATAAAAGTAGTGGTGGAGAAATGGTTGAAAGTGAACTTGGGATGATTCCTAAGGGATGGGAAGTGAAAAATATTAAAGATATAGCACTTTCAGCAAATACAGGGGCAGATGCGATAAGAAGAGCTCCTATAGTTGAACATAATACTGGTATAAGATGTGTAAGAGTTGGTGATTTTACAAATAATAGAGAGCTAGACTCTTGGGGATTCTGTGAAATATCTAATGTTGACTATGAAAAGTTTAGATTAAGTGAGAATGATATATTAATAACTAGAACTGCATGTATAGGTCTAACAAAATTTATAATAGGAAATATAAATGCTGTATATAATAATGGTTTGATAAGACTAAAGGTCAATGATAACAATATAGCACCATATATTTATGCATTATTAAGCTCAAATGATTTTATGAATTATATTAATAGAATTACAGGAGAAACATCTACTAGACCGAATATGAAAGTTAATTATGTATTAGGTTATAAGTTTATATTACCAAGTAAAAATATCTTATTAAAGTTTGTACAAACTTATAGGGACTTATTATTTACTAATAAAAATATATCTATACAAAATGAAAAGTTATCAAATCTAAGAGATACTATACTACCAAAATTAATTAGTGGAGAAATAAGAGTAACTATAAACAAATAACAGATTAAAACATAACATCAGGAGAATTAATGTGACAAAGATACAGGGTGAATTAATGAGTAATGGTATGCCATATGCAAGGATATTTACTATAAGAGAGGATATGCTTAGATTAAAATGTAGGCTTCATGAACTTAGAGAAATTGAAGATGAGGCTAAAAGAAAAAGTTTAAAAAGAATAGAGCATATGAAGAACTCTATAAGAAAATACAATACCAATTTGCAACATTATTGTAATGATACAAAGATAAAAGCTTTATATGATTTAGAAGTATATGAAGCACAAATAGAGCTAGACGAAATTAAAAGCATGATAAATAAGTTAAAAGTAGTTAATGAAAAAGAAGATAATAGTAAAAAAGATGAAATAATTAAAAGAATAGTTAAAGACTTTGGACTATCACATGAGTATTTTATTGCTATTGGACATGGAGACTATTATCGTGATAATTTCTAATTAAAAACATTGTAAAAAGTAAACCGAGGAGATAACAAAATGAGAAAATCGACAATATTAGAAATATCATCAAAGGAATTTGATTTTGAATCTTTTGTAGGGGAAATAGGAAAAAACTTAGAAGAAGTAATAGAACCAGCATATATAATCACACAAATGAGACCAAGTAACATAGAAGAAGGAGTATATGTAGACTTAGATTGGGAACCAATAGAGTCATTTTCACCAGAAGATATAGAAAATAAAATATTCTATATAAAATTCATCATAGACCAAGGTATGTGGTGCGAAGATGGATATATATGTGGAGATGGTTCAGCATTTCCTGAAGAAGGTATTGATTATGGGGAGTTAGTTAATTATGAAAATGGATTTATAGTGTTTGTAAAAGACGGAATGATGAGTATAAACAAAGCCACTTATGGAAAAGCAAATCCATTCCAAGATGTTGCTAGGTTGGTAGACAATGCAGGAGATTTTGAGTCTATCATGAAAGACTTTGTTGAAAAATTTATTATAAATATTTAATAGGGAGAGAAATATGAGTGAATTTGGTTTTAATGAAGATGAATTAGAATTAGCATCTTTAGAGATTTTACAAAGCTTGGGATATGAATATATCCCGGGCAAGGAAGTTTCACCAAATAGTGAATTTCCAGAAAGAGAAAGCTTTAGAGAAGTTATTTTAAAAGAAAGAGTAAAAAATGCTTTATTTAAAATAAACAAAGAAATTCCACAAGAGGGATTGGAGCAAGCATATAGACAAATAATATCTTTCAATTCACCTTCACTTGAAGAAAACAACAAATACTTCCATAACTTAATGGTAAAAGGTATAGATGTATCTTTCAAAGAAGGAAGTGAAATAAGAACTAAAAAAGCATATATAATAGACTTTGAAAATCCAAACAACAACGAATTTTTAGCAGTAAATCAATTTACTGTTGTTGGGAATGAGCAAAAAAGACCAGATATAGTTATATTTATAAATGGTATTCCTTTAGTTATTGTGGAACTTAAAAATCCGAGTAATGAAGATACAAGTATTGAAGAAGCATACAATCAAATACAAACATATAAAAAAGATATACCAGCATTATTTAACTACAATGCATTTTGTGTTTTAAGTGATGGTTCTAGTGCAAAGGTTGGTACTATAACATCAAATATTGAAAGATATATGAACTGGAGAACTATTGATGGAGAAAATATAACTCCTTTATCAGTTCCTCAATATGATGTTTTATTTAGTGGAATGTTCCCAAAGGAAAGAATACTAGATATTATTAAAAACTTTATATTATTTCAAAATGACTCTAAAAACGTATTAGATGATGACGGAAATAAAATTGGTGAAAGCCAAGTTACTATAAAAATATTAGCAGGATATCATCAATATTTTGCAGTTAAAAAAGCAATAGAAAAGACTAAACTTGCTACAAGTGCAGCTGGAGATAGAAAAATAGGTGTTGTATGGCATACTCAAGGTTCTGGTAAGAGTTTTTCAATGGTATTTTACACAGGAAACTTAATAAGAGAGTTTAAAAATCCAACTATAGTTGTTTTAACAGATAGAAATGACTTAGATGAGCAGTTATATTCTACGTTTGCTAAAAGTATGGATTTACTAGGAGAAGAGCCTAAAAGAGCCGACAAAAGAAAGTTAAGCGAAGAAGATAAGTTGGCTAATGTAGGTTGTAAGGATAATTCAAAAGTAAAGCATGGGTTATTTGATTTATTAAATGGTCGTGAATCTGGAGGAATTATATTTACAACTATACAAAAGTTTAAGCCAGAAGATGGTGAAATGCCAGTTCTAACAGATAGAAAAAATGTTATAGTTATGGCTGATGAGGCACATAGAAGTCAATATGGACTTGATGCTAAGACTATAGAAAATGAAAAAGAAGTAGATGTTAAATATGGGTATGCTAAATATTTAAGAGATGCACTTCCTAATGCATCATATATAGGATTTACTGGTACTCCAATAGAGTTTGAAGACAAGTCAACTCCTATGGTCTTTGGTGATTATATAGATGTATATGATATGACACAAGCTGTTGATGATGGGGCTACTGTTAAGATATATTATGAAAATAGAATTATAAAGCTAGAGTCTGATAATGAAGAACTAGAAAAAATAGATGAAGAGTTTGAGGAACTAGCAGAAGGATACGAAGAGCATCAAAAAGAAAAGATGAAAGGTAAGTTTTCTAAGATGGAGGCTATTGTTGGTTCTCCTAATAGAATAAAAAAACTTGCACAAGACATTGTTAATCACTATGAAACCAAGTCTAAAACTATCAAAGGTAAAGCTATGATAGTTTGTATGAGTAGAAAAATATGTGTAGACCTTTATGATGAAATAGAAAGAATAAGACCAGAGTGGTGTAGTGATGATGAAAATAAAGGAAAAATAAAAGTTGTTATTACTGGAAGTTCATCTGATACTGAAGAGATTCAAAAGCACGTTGGTGGAAAAAGCAGACGTGATTTACTTGCTAAACGTATGAAGGACAATAAAGATGAGCTTGAGATAGTTATAGTTCGTGATATGTGGTTAACTGGTTTTGACGTTCCTTCAATGCATACTATGTATGTTGATAAGCCAATGAAGGGTCACAACTTAATGCAGGCAATAGCTCGTGTTAACAGAGTATTTAAAGATAAATCAGGTGGAGTGGTTGTTGATTATATAGGTATACTTGAAAGTTTAAAAAATGCCCTAAAGCAATATACAGATAGTGATAGAGGAAATACTGGTATAGATTCTTCACAAGCTATAGCTGTTATGAAAGAAAAGTTAGAGCTACTTAGAGAAGTTATGCATAGATATGATTATTCAGAGTTTATGGAAGGTTCTCCAAGAGCTAGAATGAATGCTATAACTGGAGGTATGAACTTTATACTAGGACTTAGTGAAGATGCTCAAAAAGAGTTTAAGCTTTTATGTATAGAGCTTGCTAAGGCTCATAGTTTATGTGCTGCTACTGATGAAGGAAAAGAAGTTGCTCTTGAAGTAAGTTATTTTAAAGCTGTTAAAGCTAGTTTAATGAAGCTATCTCAAAGAGGAGTTCAAAAGAAAACAAAAAAAGAAATAGAAGATAGAGTTAATCAATTACTTGAAAGATCAATAATATCTGAAGATGTTATTGATGTATTTGATGCTCTTAATCTAAAGCAGCCGGATGTATCAATATTATCAGAAGAGTTTTTAGAAGAGGTAAAATCTATAAAGCATAAAAATTTAGCTGTTGAAATGCTTAAAAAATTACTTGAAGGTAATATAAAGTTAATGGAAAAAAGAAATGTTGTTAAGTCTGAGAGATTTTCAGAAAAACTTCAAAAGTCTTTAAATAAATATAGAAACCAAGCTATAACTAATGCAGAGGTTATAGAGGAACTTATAAAAATGGCTAATGAGCTAAAGGAAGCTAGAGCCTTTGAAGAAGATTTAGGGCTTAGTGAAGATGAAATAGCTTTTTATGATGCATTAACTGATGATGAGATAGTTAGAGAAGTTATGAGTGATGAAATTCTTAAAAAGATTGCCCAAGAACTTAGTGATACTATAAGAAAGCAAGTTAATGTAGATTATAATGTTAGAGCTAATTTACAGGCTGGTATGAGAAATACTATTAAAAGACTTCTTAAAAAGTACGACTATCCACCAAAGCAAGCAAGACATGCACTTGAGATTGTTATGAGACAAACGGAGCTTATGAGTGAGCAGATAAGCTTTGAAGAAGCTATGGAGGAAAGATATATTAATAGCGAAAAGATAGCGGAAAATGAAGATGCATATTTATATTAGTATGTAGAATTATATCCAATTTTTATATTTGAAGCGTTTTAATAATTGAAAATACTAATCATATATAATAATGATTAGTATTTTCATTGTATATAAAATGAAAGTCAGTAATTTAAAATAGTTACTAATTAAAAATTGCCAAATTATATCAACATGGGGGGACATTACTATGAATTATAAAAAAGATAGTAATTATATAAAAAAATATGTTGGATTTTTAAAACAACAATATAATTTTAAAGGGTTATATCATTTTACAGACTTTGAAAATTTAGAAAGTATATTTAAATCTGGATATTTATATAGTAGAAATGGTTGTAATAAAAACAAAATTATATTTAAAGATGGAGCTAATCATGATGTATTAGACAAGGCTCAAGATACAGTACATGATAGTGTTAGATTATATTATAGACCTAAAACACCAACACTTTATGACAATGAAGGGGTAAAATTAAAAGAGTATTGTGATAAAATACATATCCCGATGCCAGTATATTTGCTATTTGATGAAGAGTTATTATATTTAGATACAACAAAATTTAGCAATGGAAATGCAACAAGATCAGATATAGGGTGTACATACGAATTTTTTCAGAGTATGGATTGGTCAGCCATATTTCATAGCACTTGGTTTTATCCAGAAGAAAGAGACTATATAGTAAACAAAAGACATGCAGAATTACTAAGTAGTAAACCAATATCTATTGATAAATATCTAAAAAGCATTATATTTAGATGTGAAGCTGATAGAAAAAGAGCTATAAATGTATATGGACATAATAGTAAGTATGAAGTGGATTTAAGTATATTTTCAGATAAAAATACAGGACATGCAAGAAATGATTGGCAAGAAAATAATTTTGTAAAAGATTATAATATATGTTATGAATTTTATGAGAATTTAAGAAAGAAAAAATTAATTATAGAAATTGAATTTCAAAAGTTATTTACAGATTATGATATTCAATTTGTGATTGAAGATGTTAATGGAGTCAATATAACGAAAAATAAAAATTATATATATAAAATAGAGAAGATATATATAGATGAGTTTGGTAACAAGTGTAAAACTAAGGAAAATTGTAAAAAGGGATTGATTGAAATAAGTGGGAATATAGAGGAAATTGGTAAATTCTATTTATATATAAATGGAATTCTATACATAGATGAAGATTTCCTTAAAGAAGAAATAAGAAAATATGAAATGTTTTTGAAAGAACAAAATAATGAAAAGTTTATTTTTACATGGTTATTAAAAAATAATAAGAGTCTCAATTATATTCATAGATATGAAATTTTAGATATAAACAATAATATAATAAAAAGTAGAATAATAGACTTTGGCGATTATAAAGAGAGTGTGTCATGGAAACTTACACTTGATGATTATAATGAAAATTGGTATAAAATAAAGTACTATATAGATGATATTGTTTATATACATGATACTATATGTAATAAAAAGGTTATCTGTACAGAAGAATAAAAAGGAGATTAATTATATGATAGAATACTTAGATGGAACAGTTTTCAACTCGCCAGCTAAAACTATAGTTAACACAGTTAATTGTGCAGGTGTAATGGGAGCTGGTATTGCATTGGAATTTAAACTTAGATATCCAAGAATGTATGAGGAATATACAAAGCAGTGTGAGAATAAAGAAATAAAAGTTGGTATTCCTAAGATATATGAGCATTGTAATGATAGATGGATTATGAACTTTGCAACAAAAGGACATTGGAGGTTTCCATCAAAAATACAATGGATTGAGTCTGGATTAAAATATTTTGCTCAAAATTATGAAAAGAGAAATATAGAGTCTATAGCTTTCCCAAAATTAGGCACTCATAATGGAGGACTTGATTGGGAAGAAGTTAAGGTATTGATGGAAAAGTATTTAGGTGATTTAAATATACCAGTATATATATGCTTAGATGAAAAAGTAGAAGCTGAGGGAACTGAAAAATATATGGTTGATATTATAAATGCCACTGATATAATGGAAAAATATAAGGATATAGGTATATCTAAAAAAGCAGCAGAAAAAATAACTAATAGATTACCGATAAGTAGATTTTGGCATATTTCAAATATACAAGGTATAACTTCAAAGGCATATGAAAGTATTTTTAACTATTTTTACAAAAAAACTGATGAATACTTAAATTATAATAGAGTTAATGAAGAGATAATAGTACAAACAGAGCAACTTAAATTATTTTAATCAATATGTGAAATAGGCATATTTATTATATTTAAAGTGTAGATAGATTTATTTTAAATAAATCTATCTACACTTTCTTAAATGAATTTTAATTTAATATACTGGCCTTTTGTTCTATAGATTTTAACTCCTCATAAATCTCTTCACATATATATTACATATAATATAACCCACCGATATACTTAATAAATTCATCCTTATCAAGTTTTTTATATTCATACTCAGAATCATCAACAATATAGACTTGTTTATACTAAAAATTTCCAATATAAAAATTAATTAAATTATAAAATTCTTTGAAAACATTAATAAATTTAAAATAACTTAACAAATTTCATACTCAAACTAAGCTAAAAGTCTATTATGAGTTTGAATATGGAAATAAATGGTATATAATATTGATTGTGACAAAAAACGACTAAAAAGGAAGGAAAAATGAAAACTCTTGTAAGTGAGAATTTTTTAAAAAATATACCAAAGGATAAAAAGGAATTTGTATTATCAAAGTTAGATAAATTTATAGAAGAACTAGAAAAAAACAACTATGATATAAGAAGTATATCAAATAGTTTTTCAGTATGGAAAATAAAAGGAAATGACAATATTTATAAATTTAGAATAGATAGCTCAAATAGAGTATTATTTACATACACATCAAAAGTAGAGGGAATAAGGGGAGAATACAAGGAGGACAATAGACTATTAATACTTGACTATTGCAATCATGATGAACAAATAAGAAGAGCTAAAGAATTAGAAATAGATATAAGTTACATAGACTTAAATAATAATGATATAAACGATAATATAGATGATATAATCAACGAAAAAATGTATAAAAACTATTGTTACAACTCAGCATCAACTATAACTAGAGTAGTAGACAATGATAAATTAATATCATTATTAAAAGATAACTCAAAAGAAACTATATACTACTTAAGTGATGAACAAGATGATGTTATAAAATCTCAAACACCATTATTTTTATTTGGAAGTGCAGGAAGTGGAAAAACAACAATAGGTATTCATAAAATATATTCGCTTTACAAAACTCATAGCATAGATATAGGCTATTTTACATACTCAACTTTACTAAAAGAAGAAACAAAAGAAATATTTGATTATTTATGCAAAGATGATGACAAAGAAAAGATGCATAGTAAAGTTGAGTTTTATGATGTTAATTCATATTTAACGCAAAGTAGCAAAGCTTTAGATTTTGTAAGGTTTGATGAATTTAAATTATGGATAGAAGAAAATATTTTAAAATTTGATAATAAATTAGATATAGATATATTTCATATTTATAGAGAAATAAGAGGAATTATAAAAGGTATGATTGGTATTGACTGGAAATATCAAAGTGGAGATTTATACAGTCAAAGGTTAATAGATAAAGAAATATATTTAGGATTATCAAGTGATTACACAACATTTAACAATAGAGAATTAGCTTATGATATAGCAATTAAGTATGATAAGTGGCTTATAAACAACGATAAATTTGATGAAAATGATATAGCTAGAATGGCCCTAAAAGAACTAGATGAAGGTAATGTAAAAAAGTATGACTTTATAGTAGTAGATGAAGTACAAGATTTAAGTGAAAAGCAAATATATTTTTTATATAACCTAGCTAAAGATAAACATAATATACTTTTTAGCGGAGATTTTAACCAAACTATAAATGCTACATATTTTAATACTCATAGAATAGAGTCATTATTTAAAATACATAATGAAAATATTAAAGTAAATAATAAAACACTAGAAACTAATTATAGAAGTTGTAAAGAAATAGTAAAGCTTTCTAATAAGGTTAGTGAGCTTAGAATAGATAAGCTATATAAAAGTAAGAATGATTATATTGAAAAGTATATAGACTTAGATGAATCAAGTAACACTAAGCCAGTGATTCTTGGGAATAGTGAGTATAACAAAAAAAGTCTTTTAAGCATAGCAGATGATAGACACTATGTAGCTATTGTAGTTAGTGATGAATATGAAAAAGATAAGTTAAAAAATGAATTAAATATATGTGAAAATGTATTTACAGTAGGAGAAATAAAAGGTATAGAAAAGCCATATATAGTTTGCTATAACTTAATATCAAATTACAAAGATGATTGGGACTATATATTAGAAGGTGTTGACTTTGATAAACATAATCTATATAGGCATCATTTTAATATGTTTTATGTAGCTATAACAAGAGCTAGAAATAATATATGTTTTTATGAGGAGAAAAAATCAAAACTATATAATGAATTAATTGATTATATTGATTATGTAGATAAGTTTGATGAAAGAAATCTTAAGCTTAATATAAAATCAACTAGTGATGATTACTTTAAAGAAGGAAAATATCTAGAAGCTAAAGGCAAGTATTCTCATGCTATAAGTCAATATAAAAAGTCTAAAGTATGTGATAGTAATATTCATATAAGAAGATGTGAAGCTCTTATGTTAAGAGACAAAGGAAAACATTTAGAAGCAGCTAATGAATTTTTTGATATAAGTGAGTATGAATTAGCTAGTCAGTGCTATAAAGCATCTAATAATAAATTAGGATTTTTAAAATGTCTAGTAAATTTAAATAAAGAGTATGAAGAAATACTAATGGAATTAAACATACTAAATAGTAGCCCTTTAGATATAGTACTAAAAGAAGATGATGAAAAACTAAGTAAGTGTTATTTTAAAATATATGAAGATTATATAGATAAAAAAATAAACGAACAAAGCGATAATGTAGATTTAATAGAGTATAGCATTAAGTTTTTAAAGAGCAACTAAGGGAGAGTAATATGGACACAAAATATATAGAAAGTTTAATTAACAAGTTTGAAAAAAGCTTAAGTGAAACAGAAAGAATGTCTAATTCTTTAATTGAATTAAGTGATGTATTATCTAAATTAGACACAAGTATTTCAAGGGTAGATGAATCTATATCAAATATATATGAAGATAGCGAAATAGATTCATTAACTGAAAAATCTATAGATGCAGTTAGTAGTTTACAATTAGTTAAAAAGCAATCTACAGACATATTAAAAAGTATTAATAGCTTTAAAACATTACAAGATGATCTATGTAAAGTTCAAAGTGATGTTAATAAAGAGTATAGTAATTTAATAGAAAGCAATAAAGAAAAATTAAGTATAAAAAATGATATAGAAGAAATAAATAGAGAAATAATAGATATGTCTACAAGTATAGGTGGTTTATATACACAAAACCAAAAACTAAAAGAAGAAGTAGATAATATAAATGACAATATAGATAACTTAATAAAAACTGTAGAGGATGGGTTTATAGATTTAAAAAATGACCTATTAAAGGAGATTAAAATCTTATTAAAAAGTGAATCAATTAAAAGTGTAGAATCAGCGAGACAAATACAGTTTGAAGATTTAAATGAAGATATGAAACTTGAAAATGCAAAAGGCATTATAAAAGCTAAAGAAGAAACTACTAATATAGAAATTGAAAAAGAAAGTATTAGTATAGAATTAGAAAAACATTTTGATAAAAATGATGAAATTGAAGATAATGTAGAAGAGATAGATATAGAAATTGAAGAAGATGAAGAAGTAACTAAAGAAAAAATGGATAGAGCTACTTTATATCAGATGAGAGGGAAAGACAAAGAAGCGTTAGAAATACTTAAAGAGTTTTCCGATAAAGGAAATGCTACTGCACAATTTCAAATTGGATGTATTTATTACCAAGGAAATAGCATAAAGAAAAATTATAAAGAAGCGTTTAAATACTTTAAGTTATCAGCAGAAAATGAAAATGCAGAAGCTATGTACAGTGTAGGAATGTGCTATGGTGAAGGGAATGGAGTAAAGAAAAATCTTAAAGAAGCTATTAAATGGTATGAATTATCAGCAAAAGCTGGTAATAAATATGGAATGTGCACAACAGCAGCATTTTATGAAAATGGAACAGAAGTAGAAAAAGATTTAGAAAAAGCTAAAATGCTATATGAAGAGTCTGCTAAACAAAATATAGATGAAGCGCAATATAGATTAGGCATGATGTATTATGATGGTAGAGGAGTAGATAAAGACTATAAAGCTGCTGTTAAATGGTTTAAAAAAGCATCGGATAATAATTGTAAAGCACAACATATGCTAGGAAAGTGTTATGAAGAAGGTAAAGGAGTTCAAAGAGTAGATTATAAAGCTGCTATAAAGTGGTTTAGAAAAGCTATAGATAATCATAGCTTAAGTACATTTTATGAGCTAGCTAATTGCTATAAAAATGGAAATGGTACTAAAAAAGACATGGAAAAAGCACTAGAATTATACATTCAAGGAGCAGAGCTAGACGAAGAAAGATGTGAGTACGCTTTATGTGAAATTTATGAAGATTCACTAGGAAAAGAAGAGGATAAGAAAAAAGCTTTTGAATACTGTAAAAAATCAGCAGATAAAGGATATGACATAGCGCAAGTAAAACTTGGGGAATATTACTATAATGGTACTTTTATAAATAAAGACTATAAAGAAGCTATCAAATGGTTTAAAAAAGCTAGTGAACAAGGAAATTTAAAAGCACAATATAAGTTAGCAAGTTGTTACCATAATGGAAATGGAATAAAGAAAAATGATAAAAAAGCATTTGAGTTATTAGAAGACTGCGTTATAAAAGGATATAAAGAAGCTAAGTTTGAACTTGGAGATTTCTACTATAATGGATATGGTATTTTAAAGGATACTGACAAAGCCATAGAGTTATTTAAAGAAAGTGCAGAAGATGAAAATATATCAGCTTTTAAGATTCTAGGAGATATATATTATAGTGGGGAAGTTGTAGAAAATAACTATGAAAAATCTATATACTATTATGAAAGCCTGCTAGAAAACGTGGATGATGAAGAAATCAAAGAAAAGTTAGCAAATGCTTATTACAATATAGGTGAAGAATATTACTATGAAATAGAAAATGGATACTCTAACAAAGAAAAAATAAAAGAATATCTAGAAAAATCATCAAAATTAGGATTAAATAAAGCTACTTATCTTTTAGGGAAGTACTATGAACAAATAGAAAAAGATTATGATAAAGCGGTAAAATATTATGAAAAGATAGTGGATAAAGACTCTAATGCTCAAAATAATTTAGGGCTATGTTATGTCTATGGTGATGGAGTAGATAAGGATTATAAAAAAGCGGTAGAATTATTTACACTAGCAGCAAATAATGATCATGCAGATGCACAAAATAATCTAGGACTGGCATACCAATATGGAGAAGGTGTAAATGTAGATCTAGAAGAAGCTAAGAAATGGTATGAAAAAGCAAGTGAACAGGGACATATCGATGCTAAGTACAACTTAGGAAATTATTACTATGATTTAGCTAAAACTGATAAAATATATGAAATAGTAAGATTTAAAGAAGCTGTTATACTTTATGAAGAAGCAGCTAGTGAAGGGCATATAAATGCACAGTTTATGATAGGTGAGTGCTATATGTATGGAGAAGGCGTAGAATTTGATAATGAAAAAGCTAAGTATTGGTATGAAATAGCAGCTGAGAATGGCAATGAAGATGCTAAAGAAGTATTAGAAAATGAATTTTCAGAAAAATAAATTACAAGGAGGAACGATTCGTTCCTCCTTTATTTATAAATATATCTTTTAATATTCATAATTTGTTTTAACTATTAAATTAATACTCAATTAACTTTAACTCATCAGGATCAAGTTCTAATATTTCAGACTGATCAAATTCATCATTCTCCTTATCCATTTCTGATTTATAAAAAGATTTATCAATGAAGAAACTTACAAATGTAGCTTCAGGACCTTCATAAAAGTTATAGATTGAATCAGTAAAATTTTCAAAATACAGTGCAGAAAAAATAGAATATAACTCCTCGTGGTAATCTAAATTGACAGTAACAATTTTACTTTTATAATAGTGATACTTTTCATACCCTATTTCAGATAAGTCTCTATTTTTACTATTAGATTCAATATGTATAAATTGTGTATCATTTGAATTGAATTTAGAGTCCATATACCAAGAAAAATCTATACAAACGCCCATTTCTTCTAGAGAATTAATTAAGCGTCTAAAGTCACTAGCAGTTTGAATATCTACTTCAAAGCTTATGACATCTTTAATAACTGTTTTAAATGAACTATTTTTATTCTTCATAATTATGCCTCTCTTATATTAGACTTTAGGGATATTTTACCACTACCAAAAAATAATTGCTATAAATTTAGATGAGATTTATATACAAAATATGGTAAAATATTATTTAGAAAATAAACTATTAAGATAGCAGACATTAGAAGCTAGGGGATAAAAATGAATAAAATAAAAGTAGTTTTAAATGACAAAAATATAAAATATCCAAATGATTATAAAAAGTGGATAAATGATGATATTTTTAAAAGTATCGTATCAAAATTAGAAATCGATATTATCGATTTTATCAATGTTTTTAATAAGTATAAACTAAAGTTAGAAAAAATAATTATAAACAAAGATAGAAAAGGAAAAATACTTTATATAAAAGGACATCCAATAAAGCATTATATGAGATATGGATATAATCATTACACTACAAGAATAGATAATAAAGAATATACATTTATATATATTGGAGAAGATTTTGGAGCCCCAATACCTAAAAAAGAATTGATAAAATTAATAAACAATATATATATAAATAATAAAAGTTTAAACTTTGATGATAATATGAAATATAACTTAAACTTATTAAAAAATGGATATGAGCCTAAAAAAGATTTTACTAATGACATTTACTATTGTAGATATGAAGAAATAGAATATTCTATAATAAATAATATAAAGTTATTTAATTACTTAGAAAGTGAAGTTGAAGTATCCTATAAAACATTTAAAATACCTAAAAAAAGAGGTGGATATAGAACTATAGAATCACCAAATAAATCTTTGAAAGATGCTCAAAGGCTTATAGTAGAGTTAATATTAAAAAGCATAGAAATATCATCTTATTCAACAGCATTTATAGAAGGTAGCACTATAAAAGATAATGCAAAGAAACATGTAAATAAAAAATATGTTTTAAATATGGATTTAAAAGACTTCTTTAACAATATAGGGAAAGAAAGAGTTTATAATATATTCAAGTCACAAAATATACCTCATAGAGAAGCTTTAAAATATACTAGGATATGTACATATAATGGAGGAATACCTCAAGGAGCCTCATCTAGTCCATATATATCTAATATTGTATGTATTAATTTAGATAAAAGAATAAGTTCTATTTGTAATATGATAGATGCTGATTATACTAGATATGCAGATGATATAACAATATCAAGCAATAATAAGAATATAAAAAGATATATTAAAAGTATAGAAAATATAATTATAGAAGAAGGATTTGAAATAAATTACGATAAAGTAAGATTGTTATCTAACAATACTAGACAAATAGTTACAGGTCTTGTTGTTAATGAAAAAGTTGGAGCAAATAAAGAGTATATAAAAAATATTAGACAAGAAATCTATTATTGTAAAAAATATGGAGTTAAAGAGCATTTAAAATATAGTAATATTGATATATCAGAGGAAGAATATATAAATCAATTAAGAGGTAAAATTGGTTTTATAAAGGGAATAAATTGGAAAAAAGGTAGAAAGTTATTTGAAATGATGGAAGGTTTGTAAGTTAGTATTGAATATATAAAAAAATTTATATATAATGAGAATAGATGAAATGTCTATAGTATTGGAGAGGTTACAACCTTTAATGGGTAGCGAGTCGCTACTTAGAGAATAATGTTATTGTCATGCACACAAGTGTGACAGAAATCAATCATTTAATGATATTTTTTTTAATTAAATATTAGTAAAATATTGAGATTTTATAAAAAAGCATAAATTAAAATGCTGGATAGTATATAGCAATATATAGACGAATTTTTTAGCTCGATAAAGAAAGTACATAATAAAAGTGTAGGTTATACCTATGCTTTTTTGTTTTAATATAATATATTAAAGGAGTAATTATGGGAGATATAAAGCTATTTAAAATAAAAGATGAAGTAGAAGAAATAGAAGGGAATTCAATGCAATTAGAAAAGCATCTACAAAATATAATAGAAGAAAATATGGAGGTATTCTTAGGAGTAAAATTTTTAGCAACAGAATACTCAACAGGCAAGGTACACAATGGTAGAATAGATTCACTTGGAATAGATGAAAATAACTGTCCTGTAATAATAGAATATAAGAGAGCTATAAATGAAAATGTGATAAACCAAGGATTATATTATTTAGATTGGCTAATGGATCATAGAGCAGAATTTAAGCTTTTAGTTATGGAAAAACTAGGAGCTGAGGTTTGTGAAAATATTGAATGGTCTAGCCCAAGACTTATATGCATAGCTAATGATTTTACAAAGTATGATATACATGCTGTAAAGCAGATAAATAGAAATGTAGATCTTATAAAATACAAAAACTATAAAGAAGAGCTACTATTACTAGAAATGGTACATACAAATATAGTTGTAGAGGAAAATAACAAACTTAAAAATAAGCCAATAGAAATAAATAAGGCTAAGAATAAATATAAAACAGTAGAAGATTATTATGGAGAGGCCAGTGATGAATTAAAAAATAGATACAATATATTAAAAGATTTTATATTAAGCCTTGGAGATGATATTCAGCAAAAAATATTAAAAAACTATTTTGGGTTTAAGAGAATTAAAAATTTTGCTTGTGTAGAAATTCACCCTAAAAACAATACAGTACTTATATATGTTAAAGCTAATATAAATGAAGTAGAACTTAAAGAAGGATTTACTAGAGATGTAACAAATATCGGACACTTTGGAACTGGAAATTTAGAAATAAGATTTACACATATAAAGCAGTTTGAAGAAATTCAAAAGTATATAATGAAATCTTATGAAATGAACTAGTGAATATGATTTAGAGGTAAGCTAGATAGGAGTAAACTGGTAAACCTATACAAAAATTAAGACTATAACTAAAAAATTATAGTCTTAATTTTTGTATAATATATTAATTTCTATTAAGTTGAATACTATCATAAGGGCCAAGATTAACTATAATTAGAATATTTTTTTAAATATTTTCCTTTTTTATAATATCATAACCTTTTGTCTAGAGTGTATTATTAAGAAACGCTGGACTAAAGTAGCATATGTATATACTAAGTTATGATATAAAGTATTATAAAAAAAATTAATCAATAAATTAGAAAACAAACTAAAATATTGTTAAATATATTTTACTTGGGTATAAATATAAGGAAATAAAAATATAATAATGAAGTATTTACTAAAAATCAATAGGAATTAGATACTTATATTTTTTTAATAAGTACGAGCATTAAAATAAGAGGTGTTTAAAATGTTTGATAAAATAGTATTACCTTATGGATTTCACGATTTAGAACCGTATATAGACGAGGATACTTTAGAAATTCACTATGGAAAGCATCTTCAAACTTATGTTAATAATCTAAACAATATATTAAAAGGCTATGAAGAATTTACTAAAGGAAAAACATTAGAAGATATATTAAAAAATGTATCTAGTTTACCAGAAGAAATTAGACAGTCTGTAATAAATCAAGGTGGTGGAGTTTACAATCATAATTTATATTTTGCAAATTTATCTCCAAACCCTTGCGAAATACCAAAAGGAGATTTACTAAATAAGATAAATGATACTTTCGGTAGTGTTGAGAACTTAAAGAGTGAGTTAAACGAACTTGCTATATCTAAGTTTGGTTCAGGTTATGCATCTTTACTTATGGATGAAAATAAAAATTTATATGTAAAAGCTACATCTAATCAAGATACAACTCTTGAACAAGGGTTAACACCTATACTTACAATAGATGTTTGGGAACATGCTTATTATTTAAACTATCAAAATCGTAGAGCTGAGTATGTTGAAAATATATGGCATGTAATTGATTGGAGTAAAGTCGAAAAATTATATGAGAAGTAGATGGTATTTTGAGATAAAATAACATATGAAGATAATTTCACAAGTTTATATAAAATACCAAAACAAATAATATGTGTTATTGTTTTGAACAGTGATTAAAGTAAAAGGCTTTGTTAATTATAAACAAAGCCTTTTTTTAATTATTTTGATAGATTTATAAATGTTTCTCCAAAACTCAAATTCAATACATGATTTATATAATTTCATAAAAATGAAGTAATGTGAGATATCATTCTTATTTATATAATTAGTATGTTTTCTTCAAAACTAAATTATCATAAAATCCGCCACGAGAATTCCTTTTCTCATTTCTTTTATTTAAAACATCATCCTCACTATAACCATACTTCTTACCAATCGCAAAAAGTACTTCCATAACATCAGCAATTTCATCTAAATTCTTATCCTCTAAAAGTTCATTAACCTCTTCACCAAGCTTCTTATAAAGATACTCAAGAGCTAACTCATCAGAAACCCTCTCAATTTCACACTTATTCCCACTAGCCTCTATAATTTCAGGAATCCTATCCCTAACTAATTTATCATAAACTTTCATAAAATACCTCCAAATAAGATAATAACTAAATTATAAAATGAACTAAAACACTTGTCAAAACATGATAAAATATAGTTATACAAATTGGAAATAATAAGCAAAAATACAATGGAAAGGTTAAACTAATGAATTTAAATATAAATTGTATAACAGGTCATAATGACCATTTATATAAACGAATACAGCAAAGCATCCATACAGCTTCATCAATAGATATAATAGTATCATTTTTGATGGAAAGCGGAGTTAAATTAATACAAAAAGACCTAGAAATAATAAAAAATAAAAATATACCAATAAGAATACTAACAGGAAACTACCTAAACATAACACAACCATCAGCATTATACCTTATAAAAGACATACTAGGGGATAATGTTGATTTAAGATTTTATAATGATACAAAAAGAAGCTTTCATGCTAAGGCATACATATTTGAAAAAGAAAACGAAGGAGAAATATTTATAGGATCTTCTAATCTTTCAAGAAGTGCATTAACAAGTGGTATAGAATGGAACTATAGAATAGATAAAAAAGCCAATCATGATGATTTTAAATATTTTAAAGATGTATTTGAAGATTTATTCCACAATGAATCAATAATAGTAAATGATATAGAACTAGAAAAATACTCGAAAACTTGGAAAAAGCCTAAAATATATGCCAATATAAATAATGATAAAGAAGATATAAATTATGTATATGAAGAAAATAATAAAGTAACATCTATATTTGAACCAAGAGAAGCTCAGATAGAAGCGTTATATGAGTTAAAAAAGACTAGATTAGATGGAAATGATAAGGGATTGGTAGTAGCAGCTACTGGTATAGGCAAAACATATCTAGCAGCATTTGATAGTAGAGAGTTTAATAGAGTATTATTTGTGGCACATAGAGAAGAAATACTAAAACAAGCCTATGATAGCTTTAAAAATGTAAGAACTGATAAGTGTATAAATGATATTGAAGTTTATGATAAAGTAGCAGATAATATTGAAAATAGCTTACCTTCTAATACATATAATGAAGATGGATATAATATGGGATTTTTTATGAATTCTATTAAGGATAATGATAAAGATATAATATTTGCATCTGTCCAAAGTTTAGGAAAAAAAGAATATTTAAATGAAAAATATTTTTCAAAAGACTATTTTGATTATATAGTGGTAGATGAATTTTACCATGCAGTATCTAAAAACTATCAAAATATAATAAATTACTTTGAACCTAAATTTATGCTAGGGCTTACGGCTACACCAGATAGACTAGATAATAAAGATGTATTTAGTGTATGTAATTATAACACAGTGTATGAAGCTACACTAAAAACTGCCATAGACAAAGGGTTTTTAGTTCCATTTAGATACTATGGTATATATGATGATAGTATAGATTACAATGATGTTGAGTATAAAAATGGTAAGTATAATGATAAAGAATTGGAAAAAGCTCTAAGTATAAATAATAGAGCAAATTTAATATTAAATCATTATAAAAAATATAAATCAAGTAGAGCATTAGGATTTTGTACAAGTAAATCTCATGCAGAGTTTATGGCAAAATATTTTAATGAAAATGGGATACCTTCATGTGCAGTATATAGTGGAAGTGATGGAGCGTATAACGAAGAAAGAAGTATTGCATTAAATAAACTTAGAAAAGAAGAAATTAATGTTATATTTTCAGTAGATATGTTTAATGAGGGATTAGACGTAAAAAGTATAGATATGGTAATGTTTTTAAGACCAACAGAAAGTCCAACAATATTTTTACAACAATTAGGTAGAGGTCTTAGAAAAGATAAGAATAAGAAATATCTAAATGTCTTAGATTTTATAGGAAATTATAAAAAAGCTAATTTAGTACCATATTTATTAACTGGAGAAAGTAAAACTAAAGAATCATCATTAAAATCATATTTACAAGAAGAAGATTATCCCGAAGACTGCATTATAGATTTTGATTTTAGGCTTAGAGATATATTTGAAAGAATGAGAAAAGAAAGTCAAAAGATTGAAGATATGATTAAAGAAGAATTTTATAATATAAAAAGAGATTTAGGACATAGACCTTCAAGATTAGAATTATTTACTTATATGGATGATGATTTATATAATAATATAAAGAAAAAAGCTAAGATAAATCCATTTAGAGACTATATAAGCTTTTTAGAAAAATTAAATGAATTAAATGAATATGAAAAAATTATCACTGACACTATTGCTTATGATTTTATAAAATTTATAGAAAATACTAGTATGAGTAAGACTTATAAATTGCCAGTATTACTTGCTTTTTATAATAATAGTAATATGAAGCTTAAAGTAGATGATGAAGACTTATATAAATCTTTTAAAGATTTTTATAGCAAAGGTTCTAATAAGGTTGATATGCTAAAAGATAAATCAACATCTAAGTTTGAAACTTGGGAGAAAAAGCAATACGTAAATCTAGCTAGAAAAAATCCTATACACTTTTTATGTAAAAGTAGTAGTGAATTTTTCTATTTAGATGGAGACTATGTTTGTTTAAATGAAGAGTTAGGTAAGTACTTAGATAATGAGAGCTTCATTAAAAATATAAAGGACGCTATAGACTTTAGAACTAAAGAGTATTATAAAAATAGATTTAAAAATAAGTAAAATAAATAGCTTAGATCCTGTGTCGCGGAACATGACATAGGGGTAAAAGGAGAAAATTATGAATTGTATATTTTGTGAAATGGATAATTATATACTAGAAAATGAATTAGCATATGCTATATTTGATAAATTCCCAGTTAACAAAGGGCATATGCTATTTATCCCTAAAAGGCATGTAAAAGACTTTTTTGACATAACTAAAGAAGAAAGAGAAGCTATATTTAATTTAGTAGAAGAAGGTAAAAAACTATTAGATAAAAGATATCCTCCTAATGGATACAATGTAGGTGTAAACTGTGGTGAAGTATCTGGGCAAACTGTTATGCATGTTCACGTTCACCTTATACCAAGATATATTGGAGATACATCTTGTACCAAAGGTGGGGTAAGAGGAGTTATACCAGATAAGATGAAATATTAGAATTTTAATGAGTGAAAGATATGATAAAAGAAATAGAAGTTAAACATAGATGGGAAATAGCTCATAGAGGACATTGTAAGTGGTTCTATCCTAATCATGAAGAAAATATAATAGAAATATTTTTTGACTTAGATAGTGAGTATAACATAGAAAAAACAGACTCATATACGCTAGATTATGATAGTAAGTGGTATAATTTATTTGAGAAATTGGTTAATAAAGAGGGATATATATTTAGAATATGGAAAAAGGCAGAAAAAAGAGGCTACTGGTATGTTGAAGATGTAGTAGGTGTTAATTTAATAAATGTAGAAGAGGATAAAATAGAAGTCACTAAAAATAAATAATATATTATTAAGTTATCGCATATTGGAGGGAAAAATAATGTCTTATGAAACAGCAAAAACAATAAAATCAGTTATAGATGATATAAGTTCAAATAAATACTTATTACCATCTATACAAAGAGAGTTCGTATGGAACACATCACAAATAGAAAAGTTATTTGATAGTCTTATGAGAGATTATCCAATAAACTCTTTTTTATTCTGGGAGGTAAAAAAGGAAGGTGTGCAAAATTATAAGTTTTATGAGTTTCTAAGAGAATACCATGAGATAAAATCGCATAACCAAATAGCAAACACTATAGGGAAAGAAGAAGTTATTGCTATATTAGATGGATAACAGAGATTAACATCTTTATATATAGGATTAACAGGTACATATGCTTATAAATTACCGAGAAAAAGATATGATAATCCTAATGCATATCCGAAAAGAAGGCTTTATATAAATTTATTATCAAAATCAAATGATGGAGATAAAGAATATGATTTTAGATTTTTAACTGATGAAGAATCTATAGTATGTAATGAAAAAAACTATTGGTTTTTAGTTAAAGACATACTTAGTTTTGAGCAACCATATGATGTTAATAAGTTTTTGTTTTCGAAAAAAGAATTAACTGATAATGATGCACAACTAGCAAGTGAAATATTATTTAAGCTAAGAGATGTAATCTGCGAAAAGTCTACTATATCATATTATTTAGAAAAGAATCAAGATCTAGATAGAGTATTAGACATATTCATAAGAATAAATTCTGGAGGAACAAAATTAAGTTACTCAGATTTATTATTATCAATAGCTACTGCACAATGGAGTAGTTTAAATGCAAGAGAATCTATAATAGAAGTTACTGATAAAGTAAATTCTATTGGAAATGGATTTAATATAGATAAAGACTTTATACTAAAATCAGCATTAGTTTTAGCAGATATAAAAGATATAGCATTTAAGGTTAAAAACTTCAACAAAGAGAATATGGAAATTATAGAAAATAAATGGAATGAAATTACAAATTCTATTGTTTTAGCATTTCAATTAATCAGTAGCTTTGGATATGATAGAGATAACCTAACATCAAATAATGCAGTAATACCAATAGCATATTATTTATATGTAAATAGACTAGATAGTAAATTTATTGATTCAAAAAACTTTAAAGATGATAGGAATAATATAAAAATTTGGTTAGTTAAAGCTCTAATAAAAAGAGTATTTAGTGGTGAAGTAGATAATGTATTAAGACTTCTAAGAAAAATTATAAAAGAAAATAGTGGTCAGTTTCCTATAGAACAGCTAATAGATGGGTTTAGAGGAACAAATAAAACTATTATATTTACAGATGAAGATATTGAGAATTTAGTATATTCTAGATATGGTAGTGGTCATACATTCTCTATTTTACAAGTTCTTTATCCATATTTTGATTTTAAAAATAAATTCCATGTAGACCATATACATCCTAAATCATTATTTACTAATAGAAGATTAAGTAACATTGGAGTAAATGAGGAAGATATTGAGTTTTATAAAGAAAATGTAAATAATCTAGGAAATCTACAACTTTTAGCAGGTCAAACTAACATAGAAAAAAATGATAAAGAGTTCAGTATTTGGATTAATGAAATGTTTGAAAATGATCAAAGTAGAAATGACTATATAACAAAACACTATATACCTAATGTTGATTTAAATATATTAAACTTCAAGGAGTTTATAGAAAAAAGAAATGACATTTTAAAGAATGAGTTATCCAAAAGATTAAAATAATAAACAAAATTAAAAGGCAGGAACAACAAATGACATTAGAGAATGCGCAAATCATTTTATGTGATTTTGGATACGACAACATAGATAAACTAATACAAAAATCACTACAAACAGCATTTAAAGAAGAAGGATATATATTCTCAGTATTTTCACTACTAGAAGGTCATATATCATTAAACAAACTAAACATAGAAGAGTATAGAGAAAATGGACTGGATATATTTATATATTCTCCAGAAAAAAAAGTAATAACTTTAGAAAATGTTAAAGACTATGATGCAATAAATAAAATAATAGATAACATGGACTTAAGTGAAATGTTAAACTACTCAGATGAACTATACAAACATAAGATAAAAAAAGATATTAAACACATGATATCTTCATATATAATATCAAATGACATAATAAAAAGTGAAATAGTAGACTACATATCAGATAATATATAGATAAGGAGGAACGAATCGTTCCTCCTTACTTTTTATCTTCTATTACACTTATTATATCTGTTCCTACCAATGAATCTCCTCTAAAACGTTCTTCAATTAATAATTTCACCTTATCTCCAACTTTTAAATTATTCTTTTCTAAGCTTTTATATAAATCAGACTTTTCGATTGGCTCCTCTTTATAAACTCTTTCCCTACCTTCACTATCAGTATATTCAATTTCTAAGTCCCATTCTTCATAATCGTATATTTTTTTCTTTTCCTTTACTTTTTTCGTTGTTCCATCTTCTTGCTTAACCTTTTTAGTAACTTCTTTTGTTTCCCATTTACCCTCTTCATACTCCATTTCAGTAATAATACCTGTTGTTTCAAAGTTTTTAGAAGTAGACTTTACAAAAAATATAGAATATATGAAGTACACAGGAATAGCTATAATTACTATAGCTACAGCAATAACTACTAATGTATAAATTTTTTTCCCCATAATATATCCTTCCTTTAAACAATAATATATAATAGTCTAACAAAATAAGACATTTAAATCAATAAATCATTAAACTATCTACATTTTTATTGTATAATCATAAAAAATAAGCTATTGGAGGATATTATGAATTTAAAAGAAAAAATAAATAGCTTTCCAAAAACACCAGGTATATATCTTATGAAAGATAAAAACAACAACATAATATATGTAGGAAAATCAAAAAAGCTTCAAGATAGAATAAAAAGCTACTTTACAAATTCTAAAAATCACTCAAGAAAGATACAAAGAATGGTAAAGGGAATACATGATATAGAAATAATAAAGACAGATACAGAACTAGATGCACTATTACTAGAATGTGAGTATATAAAGAAAATAAAGCCAATGTACAATACTCTAATGAAAAACCATGAAAATTACTCATATATAAAAATAGATACAAATAAAGACTACCCATACCTTGAAGTAGCTAAAGAAATAGATGATAATAGCATATACTTTGGTCCATATACAAAGTTAAGTAACCTAGAGAAAATAAAAGAAATACTAAACGAAAACTATAAACTAAGAAGATGCAAAAAAATGAATAAGTGTATAAACTATGACTTAAATAAATGTATAGGACCTTGTAGAGAAAAAATATCTAAAGATGAATATGATAAAATAATAAAATTAGTAATAAGTGATTTAAAAGGTGAGAGCGATAATATACTTAGCATACTAAAAGATAATTTGAATAAAGAAATAGAGAGTCTTAACTTTGAAAAAGCATCTAAGATAAAAGACGATATGGATAAGATAAAAAGCTTAATTAATAAGCAAAAAGTAATAAATAGTAGTATAGACAAAAATATAAAAATTGCATTAAATGAAGTTAGTGAGGACACTTATAAAATGTATATTATCTACAGAGGAAAAATAATAAAGTCAGAGATAGTTAAAAAAGATGTAATTGATAAAATTGACAAAGAAAAATATATAAAAGAGAATGTAGATGAAAAAAACTATATAAATGATGATATTAATGAGTGTGTAGATAAGTATGATTTAGATTTTATGAATATAATTTATAATTACATAAAATAGTTCGGATTTTAATTTAATTTTTGAAATATAATATAAAAATATATATTAAAATATCAAAATATAACTAAAGTTCTATTTAAAATACAAACTTTTAAATAAAAATATTGATAAAAATTCAGTTATGATGTATAATTAATTCAAAATATAGATATATTATTCGTATAATATGGTGATATGGTCCATATGTTTCTACGAGCTCGCCGTAAATGAGTTTGCTATGAATAGCTACACATACTTATAGACTAGATTTGTAAGATATATGTTCTATTCAATTAGAATATATATCTTTTTTTAAAATTAAAATCTAGGAGGAAAGTATGATAGCACAAAAACAACAAAGTAAGGCATCTTTATCTTTTTTAGATAAAATATTTAAATACACTGAACGTGGATCAAATGCAAAAACTGAAGTAATAGGTGGAGTTACAACATTTTTAACTATGGCCTATATAGTATTTGTAAATCCTGCAATATTATCTGATGCAGGTATGGACAAATCAGCACTTATAACTGTAACAATACTTGCTACAGCCATTGGAACATTAATATTTGCATTTTTAGCTAATGCACCTTTTGCACTTGCACCAGGTATGGGACTTAATGCATTTTTTACATACTCACTTGTTATTGGTGAGGGAACTCATTGGACACAAGCTCTAGGAGTTGTATTTATATCTGGAACAATATTTTTAATTTTAGCAGTAACTGGGGTTAGAAAATATATTGCAGATGCAATACCAAAAGAGCTTAGTATAGCATCAGCTGCAGGTATTGGATTGTTTTTATCATTTGTAGGACTTAAAGGTATGGGAGTAATAGTTGGTAATCCTGATACATTAGTTGCTTTAGCTGATTTTACACCAACAGTTTTAATAGCTTTATTTGGACTTGTTTTAATGGGAATATTTGAAGTTAAAAAAGTTAAAGGTGGAATTTTAATAAGTATTATTGTAACAACTGTTTTATCTATAGTATTAGGATATGTAGAACTTCCTACATCTATAATTTCAGCTCCTCCAAGTATAGCGCCAGTTGCTTTTAAGCTTGATATATTAGGGGCACTTAAATTTTCATTAATAGGACCAATATTTTCATTTATGTTTATAGATATGTTTGATTCTTTAGCATTTTTAATAAGTTGTTGTAAGCAAATGGGACTTGAAGATAAGGATGGTAACATAAAAGGTTTATCAAGAATGTTATATGCAGATGTTACTTCTACTTTAATAGGTTCTATGCTTGGAACAAGTACTGTTACTACTTTTGGAGAATCAGCAGCAGGAATAGCAGCTGGTGCTAGAACAGGTCTTGCATCAGTAGTTACAGCTTCATTATTTTTAGTAACATTATTATTTACACCACTTTTAGGTGTAGTACCATCTTATGCTGCATCTCCAGCACTTGTAATGGTAGGAGTATTTATGTTTTCAAGTATTAGACAAGTTGACTTTAATGATAGCAAGATTGCTGTTAGTGCATTTGTTACAGTTTTATTAATGCCACTTACTTATAGCATTAGTATAGGATTATGTTTTGGATTTATTTCATACATTATAATGCATGTTGTTTCTAAGGAAACTGAAAAGATTAGTGTAACTCTTTGGATAATAGGAGCATTATCTGTATTAAATTTAATGCTTAGTTAATATAATTAAATAAAATTAAAAGAGCTTCTTAAAATTTTAAATATTTTAAGAAGCTCTTTTATTATATAATAATTATTTGACTAAAGTAGATTTTAATGTGTATATTATATAAGTATTAAAATTAGAATTAATAGCTTTAGGATAAGCTAAATAAAAGATAGTATATAGACTAGGAGAAATATAATGAATGGAACAACACATAAGTGTGGTGGAGTAGCGCTAGCAACTCTTACGGTGGTAGCACTAGGGGGATTTAAAAATATATCAATAGAACAAGGTGTAATGTTAGTTACAGGAGCATCTTTTGGAGCATTACTACCAGATATAGACCATAAAGGTAGTGAGGTAGGTAAAAAATTAAAGCCAATATCTAAATTTGTAGCAAAGCATACAGAACACAGAGGATTTACACATACCTTAGTAGCAGCACTTATAGTAGCTATACTTTCCCTTGGTGGCATATATATACTTAAAAATTTCTACACTAAAGACATAACATCAAGAGTAGCAATAGGAATAATTAGTGGTTTTTTAATATGGATAGCATTAGATACAGCACTAAACTCAATGAGACCTAAATTTGTACATAACAAAAAAATAAAAAAGTTATTAGATTTAGAATATCCATCTTTAATAGTGTTAATAGCTTTATGTACAATATTTTCTAATATGATTTATAATAGTTTAGACATATTTGCTTGGGGAGTAACTGTTGGATATATTAGTCATCTTCTTTTAGATATGCTAAACCCAACAGGTGTACCAATACTTTACCCATACAGCAAACATAGAATAAGTATGGCAAATATTAAAACTGGTAAGCACGAAGGGATAGTAAGTGCAATTTGTAATATTATAACAATATTTTGTTTAATTATATTGTTTACTTAAAGTTTAATATAATATATAGATTGTTATTTAAAAATATATAAAAGGTCTATGCCTAATTTATTGGGGTAGACCTTTTATATCGTATTAAAGAATGCAATGTATGATATAATACAAAATAGTAAAAGGTAGTTAGGGGTGAATTCGTGATACTAGATAAAATAAATTCAAATGCAAAAAAAATAACTAATATAACTAGATGGAGTAGAGGACAAGAATACTATGAAATAGGAAATGTATACAACCTAAATATATTTATAGAAGGTAAATATATATGCATACATTCAATAGTAGAAGGATCTAAGGCATATATAGACTATAAAAATGAATTAGCTTTAAATCTAGAAAACTTAGCCCTTGAAGATACCTCTTGCACATGTGATGATTATATTAAAAATAAAAAGCCTGATGGTCATCCATATATGTGTAAACACTTAGTAGCAACATTTTTAGAAGCTATTTATGATATAAAACAATCAAAAGAAGAGTTTCCACTTGAAACTTTACATGAAAATATAAAAAGTATAGAAACAATAGATATAATAGAAAAGAAAACTCCACAAGATATGATACTTGAAAGTATAGAGACTGAAGAAAAAATAAATCTAGAGGTATTAATAGATACATCTACAAATCAACAATATGCAAAAGTTGAATTTAAGATAGGAAAAAACAAGATGTATGTTTTAAAAAGCCTAAGTGATTTTACAGAAGCTAGAAAATTTGGAAGTAGCATAATTTATGGAAAAGACTTTAAATATGAGCCTAAAAAACATACTTTTTCATCACAAGATGAGGCAATAGCTTCATATATAGATGAAATGGTAACTATAAACGAACAATTTAAAGTATTACAAAAAGATAAAGATCAAATAGAATTAGTAGAGGGAAAAATTTTAAATATAATTGGAGATTCTTTAAAAAGATTTTTAACTACTTTAGGAAATAAAAGAATTAAGATAAAAATAGACGACATAATATATGAACCTAATATACTTTATAAAGACTTACCAATATCTTTTAATATAGAAGATAAAAATGATAAATTAGTTATAAGTAGTGATGAAAATATGCCAATTCCTTTAAATGAAAAGGCAGATGTATTTTTCTACAATGGAGATATATACCTACCTTCAATAAATCAATATAGTTCATATAAGCACTTTTATAAGCATTTAAAAGAAGATAATAGTATAAAATTTGATAAATCAAAAGCACAAGAAGTTATAACTAAAGTAATACCAAAGTTAGAACAAGCTAGTTTAAATGTATCAATTGATGAAAACATAAGTAAAAAGATAAGAAAAGATTTAAATACTAAGATTTACTTAGATAGAAAAAAAGATTTAATAATTCTTGATTTAAAATTTATATATGGTAATGAAAAAGAAAATAAAGATTACTATATAATAAGAGATGTTAACAAAGAAAATAATATAAAAGAAGTTTTAAATAATTTAAAATTTGAAGAAGAAACTGATAATAAGTTTGTATTTATAGGAAGTGAACTTGATTTATATATATTATTAAGCGATAAAATAAGAGAACTAAAAGAAATTGGTGAAGTTTATTATTCTGATAAATTTAAATATAATATAATAAATCCAAATATAAATGCAAGTATAAATGAAAATAATGATAGAAAGTACTTAGAAATTAACTTTAATATTGAAAATGTCGATGAAAAAGAGTATAAAAAAATATTAAAAGCATTTAAGGAAAAGAAAAGATTTTACAAGTTAAAAAATGATACTATAATAGATTTAAAAGATGATAAAGCACAAGAATTTTTTAAACTATTAGATACATTAGTTGGTGATTTAAGTAAAGATATAAGTAGTAGTAAGTTAAAGATAAATAATAACAAAGCTATATATTTAAATGAACTTTTAAAAAATGATGAATTAGAATTTATAAGCGGAAAAGAGTATTTAAAATCAATATCAGATAAAATAAATACTATTGATAGTATAGATATTAAAGTACCTAAAAATCTAAATGCAATATTAAGAGATTACCAAATAGATGGGTATAAGTGGCTTAACACTTTAAATCATTATGAATTTGGTGGTATACTTGCTGATGAAATGGGACTTGGTAAAACTATACAGACAATATCTTTTTTACTTTCAAAGGAAAATAAAAAAAGTCTAATAATAACTCCAACTTCCCTAGTGCATAACTGGAAGGATGAAATAGAAAACTTTGCTCCAAGTATGAAAGTACTAATTATGCATGGAGATAAAAATCAAAGAATTAAATTATTTAAGGAAATTAGTGAAGTAGATGTAGTACTTACTACATATTCAACTCTTAGAAATGATTTTGAGTATTATGAAAAAATGTATTTTGATTATTTAGTAATAGATGAAGCTCAAAATATAAAAAATCCATTTGCTAAAAATACAGAATGTGTTAAAAATATAAATGCAGGAGTTAAATTTGCTTTAACTGGAACACCTATTGAAAATAATTTAATAGAACTTTGGTCTATATTTGATTTTTTAATGCCAGGATATTTATTCAATAGAAGGTCTTTTGAAGAAAAATTTATAAAAGGTAATAATAAAAATATAGATGAACTTAAGAAAATGATAAATCCATTTATATTAAGAAGACTTAAAAAAGATGTTTTAGAAGAATTGCCAGAAAAAATTGAGAAGAAGTTCTTCGTTGAAATGAACAAACCTCAGAAAAAAGCATACACAGCACTTGTAAATGACATAAACAAAAAAAGGGAAAATGAAGAGTTCAAACAAGATAAAATAACCATATTTTCATATTTAACAAAGCTTAGACAGCTTTGTCTAGACCCATCTATACTAATAGAAGACTATAGTGGTGGAAGTTCTAAAATTGATGTTTGTTTAGAATTAATAAAAGAAAATATAAATGAAGGGCATAAAATATTACTATTTTCTCAGTTTACATCAGTACTTAAAAATCTAGGAGATAGATTAGATAAAGAGAATATAAATTATTCTTATTTAGATGGTTCAACTAGTGCAAACAAGAGAATAAGCCTTGTTAATGAGTTTAATGAAGGTGATAAGGATAAAGTATTTTTAATATCACTAAAAGCAGGAGGAACAGGTCTTAACTTAACAAGTGCAGATATTGTTATACATTTTGACCCTTGGTGGAATCCAGCTATTGAAGACCAAGCAACTGATAGAGCACATAGATTTGGTCAAAAAAATGTTGTAGAAGTCATAAAGCTTATAGCTAAAGGAACTATTGAGGAAAAGATTATAAAGCTTCAAGATGATAAAAAAGATTTAATTGAAAATATTATAAGTGGTGATATGAATAACTCTTCATTATTATCTAGTTTATGTGAAGAGGATATTAATGAACTATTTAGTTTATAGATAATACATTAAAGGAGGAACGAATTGTTCCTCCTTATTTAGTATGCTTAGTATTAAGGTATTGAAAAAGTTTGCACATAACAATATAATAAAGACATAAAAAGAGTCTATAAAATGTAAAAAGGATGTGTCACATTGAACAATACATTATCATTAGAAAAAATAATAAACATAGAATCATTCCAAAAAATACAAGATGATATAGCACAAGCTACAGGAATAGCTATAATAATGGTTAATTACGAGGGAAAGGCAATAACAAATCATAGTAATTGTACTAAATTTTGTTCTATGATTAGAAAAATAGATAGATATTCAGCCATTTGTGAAAAATGTGATTCAAGAGGTGGACTAGAATCTGTAAGAATGAAAAATTCATATATATATATATGCCATAAAGGTTTAGTAGACTTTGCTGCACCAATAATAGTTAAAGATCAATACTTAGGTGCTGTTATGGCTGGTCAAGTTCTACTTGAAGATAATGAAAATATCGAATTAGAAGAAATTGTACGGGTAAATAAAGACTTTGATAATTTAGGTGAAGATTTAAAAAAAGAGCTAGAAAAAGAATATAAAAACTTACCTGTTGTTAGTATTACGAAGATAAAAGCCATAGCACAAATGATGTTTCATATTAGTAACTATATAGTGGAAGAAGCAATTCTTAAAATGTCATTAAATGAAGCTAGTCATAAATTAAAAGAAGAAAATAAGAAAAACCAATTAGAAGAAGTGAATATAGAAATAGAAGAAGAAAACATAGATGAAAATGTTAATTTAAAGATTAACGAAGAAAATGAAATTAAGTCACCTATAATACAAGCTATTGAATATATTGATAATAATATAAATGAAAATATAACTTTGGATAAGATATCACTTGTTTGCAATTTAAGCCAATGTTACTTTAGTAAGTTATTTAAAAAAGAAACTGGATTAAATTTTATAAACTACTTAAATTCTAAAAAAATATCTAAAGCAAAAGAATTACTAGTAAGTACAGATGAGCCAATTAATAACATAGCAATAAATCTTGGATTTGAAGATTGTGGTTATTTTATAAGAGTATTTAAAAAGTCAGAAAACATTACCCCAAAAAAATATAGAGATTTACATATTAAAAATAGTTCTATTTAAATATAGGACTATTTTTTTATTTAAAAATACATAAAAGACAAAATAATCTTATTTAAATACGTATAAATTGATAAAAAAATCACATATAAAGGCAAAATATTGTAATGGAATAAATATAAAAATAAGTTAAAATTATAACAAGTGAAACCGAGAAAACGATTTAACTAAGGGAGATGAGAATATGAAGTCAAAAAGATTTGAAGTTTTAGCTAAGCGCCCAGTAAATCAAGATGGTCTTATTGGAGAGTGGGCAGATGAAGGATTAATAGCAATGGGTAGCCCAAATGATCCAAAGCCTTCTATAAAGATAGAAAATGGTAAGGTAGTTGAGTTAGATAGTAAAAAAAGAGAAGATTTTGATATGATAGATAGATTTATAGCAGACTACGCTATAAATTTAGAAAAAGCAGAAGAATACATGAATTTAGATTCAGTTGAAATAGCTAAAAAATTAGTAGATATAAATGTTTCAAGAGAGGAAATAGTTGATATAAGTACAGCTATAACACCTGCTAAGATTGTTGAAGTTGTATCTCATATGAATGTTGTTGAGATGATGATGGCACTTCAAAAGACTAGAGCAAGAAAAACTCCGTCAAATCAATGCCATGTAACTAACCTAAAAGACAATCCAGTTCAAATAGCAGCAGATGCAGCAGAAGCAGCAAAAAGAGGATTTTCAGAACAAGAAACTACTGTTGCAATAGTTAGATATGCACCTTTTAATGCATTAGCTATACTTGTAGGTTCTCAAGTTGGCCGTGGAGGGATATTAACTCAATGTTCTGTTGAAGAAGCTACAGAACTTGACTTAGGAATGAGAGGTCTTACAAGTTATGCTGAAACAGTTTCAGTATATGGAACAGAGTCAGTATTTACAGATGGAGATGATACACCTTGGTCAAAAGCATTTTTAGCATCTGCTTATGCTTCGAGAGGATTAAAAATGAGATATACATCAGGTACTGGATCAGAAGCATTAATGGGATATGCAGAAGGTAAATCAATGCTTTATTTAGAAGCAAGATGTATATATATAACTAAAGGTGCTGGAGTTCAAGGACTTCAAAATGGAGCTGTTAGTTGTATAGGTATGACAGGAGCTGTTCCATCAGGAATAAGAGCTGTACTTGCAGAAAATCTAATTGCATCTATGTTAGATATAGAAGTAGCATCTGCAAATGATCAAACATTCTCACATTCTGATATAAGAAGAACTGCGAGAACTTTAATGCAAATGCTTCCAGGAACGGACTTTATATTCTCAGGATATAGTGCAGTTCCAAACTATGATAATATGTTCGCTGGATCAAACTTCGATGCAGAAGATTTTGATGATTATAATATACTTCAAAGAGATTTAATGGTAGATGGTGGACTTAGACCAGTAAGTGAAGAGGAAATAATAGCTATCAGAAATAAAGCAGCAAAAGCTATACAAGCAGTATTTAAGGAATTAGGATTCCCTGATGTAACTGATGAAGAGGTAGAAGCTGCAACTTATGCACATGGAAGTAAAGATATGCCAGAAAGAAACATAGTTGAAGATTTAAAAGCAGCAGAAGAAATGTTAAAAAATAAAATAACTGGACTTGATATAGTTAAAGCGTTAAGTAAACATGGATTTGATGATGTTGCAAATAATGTATTAAACATGCTTAAGCAAAGAGTTACAGGAGATTATTTACAAACATCAGCTATATTAGATGAAAACTTTGATGTTATAAGTGCCGTTAATGACATTAATGACTATAAAGGTCCTGGAACAGGATATAGATTAAGTGAAGAAAGATGGAATGAAATAAAGAATATACCTAATGTAATAAAACCAGAAGATATAGATTAAGGAGTTGATATAGATGGATAAGTTTATAATGCCAACTCTTCAAATAGAAGAAATGGGAGAAGCTAGTGTTGGAACAAGATCAGATGAAGTAGTTATAGGGATAGGACCTGCATTTTTAAAATATCAAACTAAAACTATAGTTAATATAAAACATGATGAAGTATTAAGAGAACTTATAGCAGGTATAGAAGAAGAGGGATTACATGCTCGTGTTGTTAGAATACTAAGAACTTCTGATGTCTCATTTATGGCAAATGATGCTGCGAAATTAAGTGGTTCAGGAATTGGTATAGGTATTCAATCTAAGGGAACAACAGTTATACATCAAAAGGATTTACTTCCACTAAACAATGTAGAACTTTTTCCACAAGCACCTCTTTTAGATTTAGATACTTTTAGAGCAATAGGAAAAAATGCAGCAAAATACGCAAAGGGAGAATCACCAAATCCAGTACCAACTAAAAATGATCAAATGGCTAGACCAAAGTTTATGGCAATAGCTGCATTACTTCATATAAAGGAAACGAAACATATTATAGAAAATAAAAAACCAAATGAGATAAAAGTTAAATTCTAATTATAGAAAGGAGAAATTTCATGCAAAAAAATAGAATAACACCTAAGGATTATCCTTTAGCAACTAAGATACCAAATCTTATAAAGACTCCAACAGGTAAAAAACTAGAAGATATAACATTAGAAAGTGTTATGTCACAAGATATAAAGCCTGAAGATATAAGAATATCTAAAGAAACTTTAGAAATGCAAGCTCAAATAGCTGAAGGAATGAATAGAAATGCAATAGCAAGAAATTTTAGAAGAGCAGGTGAACTTATAAGTGTTCCTGATGAAAGAATATTAGAAATATATAATGCATTAAGACCTTTTAGATCTACAAAAGAAGAATTACTTGAAATAGCTGATGAACTTGAAAACATTTATGACGCTAAAGTAAATGCAGACTTTATAAGAGAAGCGGCAGAGGTTTATGAAGTTAGAAAAAAACTAAGAATAGAATAATAAATAAAAGGATGTAAGCAAAATGAAAATAATAGCAGGTGTAGACATTGGAAATGCTACTACTGAAGTAGCACTTGCAAAAGTTTATGATGATAAAGTAGATTTTATTTCTAGTAGTATTGTCCCAACTAGTGGAATAAAAGGAACAAAAGAGAATATAAATGGTGTAATTTCATCTTTAAATATTGCTCTTAATAATGCAAAGCTAAAAATGGAAGATTTAGATTTAGTAAAAATAAATGAAGCAGCTCCAGTTATAGGAGATGTAGCTATGGAAACTATAACTGAAACTATAATAACTGAATCAACTATGATAGGGCATAACCCAGCTACACCTGGTGGAGAAGGTTTAGGTATAGGTAAAACCATAGATATAAGAGATTTAGAAAATTTAGAAGATATAGATTTAAAAGAAAGTTATATTCCTCTTGTGTTAGAAGATATAAATTTTTTAGAAGCATCATATAGAATAAATTTTGCAGTTGAAAGAGGAATAAATATAACTGGTGCCATTGTTCAAAGAGATGATGCAGTATTAATAAATAATAGGTTAGATAAAAAAATACCAATAGTAGATGAAGTAACTCTACTTGAAAAAGTACCTATAGGAATGCTATGTGCAGTTGAAGTTGCTATGCAAGGAAAGGTTATAGATAAGTTGTCAAATCCTTATGGAATAGCGACTGTGTTTAATTTAACTTCTGAAGAAACTAAGATGATTGTTCCTATATCTAGAGCCCTTATAGGAAATAGATCTGCAGTAGTTATAAAGACTCCTAAAGGGGATGTTAAGGAGAAAAAAATTCCTGCTGGTAAGATAATTATCGAAGGGGAAAGAAGAAAAGAAATAGTTGATGTTGACCAAGGTGCTAAGAAGATAATGGATGGAGTTAATTTAAGTTTACCAGTTTGTGATATAAAAGGTGAAGCTGGAACTAATGCAGGTGGAATGATTGAAAGAGTAAGGCAAGTAATGAGTGAGCTTACTAATCAAAACATATGTGATATTAAAATACAAGACTTATTAGCTGTAGACACATTCATACCACAAAAAGTAAAGGGTGGTCTTGCAAAAGAGTTTTCAATGGAAAATGCCGTAGGAATAGCAGTTATGGTTAAAGCAGATAAACTTCAAATGCAAATGATAGCAGATGAACTTGAAGAAAAGCTAAAGATAAAAGTAGAAGTTGGTGGAGTAGAAGCTGACGTTGCTATAAAAGGAGCATTAACAACTCCAGGTACTAGCGTACCTCTTGCAATACTTGATATGGGAGCAGGTTCAACGGATGCTTCTATAATGAACAATAAAGGTGAAGTTAAATCAATACATTTAGCAGGTGCAGGAAATATGGTAACTATGCTTATAAAATCAGAACTTGGTCTTGAAGATTTTTCAACAGCTGAAGATATAAAGAAGTATTCTTTAGCAAAGGTAGAATCGCTATTTAATATAAGACATGAAGATGGAAGTGTAGAATTTTTTGAAAAACCACTAGACCCATCAGTTTTTGCAAAAGTTGTAATTATAAAAGATAATGAACTGATTCCTATAGATGGTCAAAATTCAGTTGAAAAAATAAAAAATATAAGAAGATTAGCTAAAGAAAAAGTGTTTGTTACTAACTGTCTAAGATCACTTAGTATAGTGTCTCCTACAGGCAATATTAGAGATATTGAATTTGTAGTATTAGTTGGAGGCTCATCCCTAGACTTTGAAGTACCACAACTTATAACTGATGCACTATCTCACTATGGGGTTGTAGCAGGTAGAGGAAATATAAGAGGAATAGAAGGTCCAAGAAATGCAGTAGCAACAGGACTTATATTAGCATCTAAATAAGGAGCAAGCTATGATTATAAAGAGTTATGATTTAGATACACCTAGTATATATGTATATCATTCAGCTGATACAGATATAGATGAATTTAAGGAAGTTTTGTGGGGAATAGAAGAAGAAGAAATTCCGTATATAGTAAAACAAATGGAATTTGACGATTCTGAAACTTTAAGTCATGAAGCATCTTTAAAATCTAGGTTATCTATAGGAATTGGTATAAATAAAGAAAAGATAATCTTAACCACTAATAAATTAAAAAAAGATAAACCATTATTTTGCATAGATTTTAATCAAGAATTAAAAGATTTTAGAAACTTAGGAGCTAACGGAGCAAGATTAGTTAAAGGAATTGAACTTAAGAAAATATAAAGAGGTGATATTACTTGAAAAAATTAAATGAATACAAAGAATTAAGCTTAGAAATAGTTAAAGAAATGGCTAAAGCAGCAGAAAAAAAAGCTTTAGAAATAAATGTACCTGTAGTATTTTCAGCAGTTGATAAAGGTGCAAACCTTATGTTAATGCATAGAATGGAAGATGCTTTTATAACAAGTATAGAAATATCAATAAACAAAGCATTTACAGCTGCTTGTCTAAGACAAGGAACTCATGAGATAAGTGAAGTTGTTCAACCAGGAGAATCTTTATATGGACTTCAACTTACAAACAATGCTAGGATAGTTCCTTTTGGTGGAGGTCTACCAATTGTAGTAGATGGACAAGTTGTAGGAGCTGTAGGTGTAAGTGGAGGATCAGTAGAAGAAGATAGATTAATAGCACAAGCTGCTGTTGATGCTTTTCATAAAGTTAATAGCTAATAACATAAGACAAGCAGTTGATATTTGTGAGAATTTATAAGCTAGAATAAATATGGCTTATGTATCATTATTAGCTAGTATTATCCCCCTTCAGAAATGAGGGGGGAATTTAATGGGAGAAATATTATGGATTTAAGATTTTTTGCAGAATTAGTAGGAACGATGATATTAGTATTACTAGGAGACGGAGTTGTAGCTAATGTAATACTTAAAAAAACAAAAGGTGTAAATGGTGGAATAATATCTATAACAGCTGGGTGGGCATTTGCAGTTACCATACCAGTATTTATGTTTGGTAATATAAGTGGAGCTCATTTTAATCCAGCAGTAACATTAGCTCTTGCATCTATTGGAAAGTTTCCGTGGGAAGATGTTCCAATGTATTTAATAGCACAATTTATAGGAGCATTTATAGGAGCTTCATTAGTATTAATTTCTTATTATGACCATTTTAAATTAACTGAAGATAAAAGTATTAAATTAGGTGTATTTTGTACAGCTCCAGAAGTTAGAAACTTAAAGTCAAACTTTATAACTGAATTTATAGGAACTTTTATATTAATGTTTGCAATATTAGGTATAGGAGCATATCCATTAGCTGAAGGAATAAGTCCGATTGCAGTAGGTATAGTAGTATGGGGCATAGGTTTAAGTTTAGGAGGACCTACAGGATATGCTATAAATCCAGCTAGAGATTTAGGGCCAAGACTTGCACATTTTATACTACCAGTTCCAAATAAAGGAGATTCTGACTGGCAATATGCTCCAATACCAGTTATAGCACCTATATGTGGAGCTATAGTTTCAGCATTTATTTACAATATGATATTTTAATGTTAAATATAGATGTATATACTAAAATAAATGTTGTATTAGTAATAAAAATAAACTAAACAATGCTTAATATAACTTTGCAAATAATATTAATTTAAATAAAAGCCATATATAAGTAGAAATATATTCATACTTATATATGGCTTTTTATATGAAAATAACAGTGGTACCACTACTACTTAAAACTTATATATATGTGGTACTTTAAATAAAGCTCATTTAATCATATAATCTTAATATAAACAAGAAAAGAACTAATTGACATATAGGAGATGGATAAAATGATGAAAGTTGGAGTTATAATGGGTGGTGTATCTTCAGAAAGAGAAGTATCACTAAAATCAGGAAGAGGAATACTAGGTAGTATAGATAAAAATAAATATGAAGTAGTAGAAGTAATACTAGATTCAAAACAAGATATATTTGAAAAAGCAAAAGGATTAGATTTTGCACTACTTGCATTACATGGAGAATTTGGAGAAGACGGAACAGTTCAAGCAATACTTGAAGCAATGGATATACCATACTCAGGATGTGGACCTTTAACTAGTGGTTTATGTATGGACAAAAATATGAGTAAAAAAATATTAAAAGAAGGAAACATACCAACAGCTCCTTGGACTACTGTAAAAGATTTAGATAAAATAGATTATGACAAAATAGAAGAAATAGGTTATCCTTTATTTATAAAACCAAATAGTGGAGGCTCTAGCGTAGCAACATTTTTAATAAAAGATAAAAGTGAAATATATGACGCAGTTAAAGAAGTATTAAAATATGATAAAGAAGCTATGATAGAAAAATATATAAAAGGTGAAGAATACACTTCATTTATATTAAATGGAGAAGTATTCCCTACAATATCTATAAAAACAGAAAATGAATTCTTTGACTATGAAGCTAAATACTCACAAGGTGGAAAAGGTGCAAAAGAAGAAGTAGTATACTTAGATAAAGATTTACAAGAAAAAGTAAATGAAGTTTCTAAAAAATGTTGGGATGCTTTTAACTGTAGAGTTTATGTGAGAGTTGATGTTATAATAAGTGAAGGAGTACCTTACGTTTTAGAACTTAACACATTACCAGGAATGACAGCTACTAGTTTAATACCTCAAAGCGCAAAAGCTAGAGGTATAGAGTATAGTGAGTTAATAGATAAGATAATAGAATATTCATTAGCTTAAAAATAATTAATAAAATTTTATAAATTCTAAAACTATAAGGAGGAACGAATCGTTCCTCCTATGTTTGTTGTATGGATAAGATTAAAAAGGAGTGATTAAATGATAGATATTTTAATAACTAGCCTTGAAAATCTATTTGGAATTTTAGGTACTTTTATAGTTTTTGGATTTATATTTAATGTAATTCAAATTATAAATGAAAGACTTATAGTATCTACATTTGGATTTAAAGGACTAGTAATTACAGGATATATAGGAACGGTAGTACATGAGTTAAGTCATATGATAATGGCAAAAATATTTAATCATAAAATAGTTGATTTTAAATTATTTAGACCTAAAAAAGCACTTTCAGATGGAGTATTTGGATACGTTAAGCATTCTTATAAATCAAATAGTTTGTATCAAAGAGCAGGAGACTTTTTTATAGGAATAGCACCTATGATATTTGGAACAGCTTTAATATGGTTAATAATGATGGCTTTAACTCCTAATACTTATAATGATCTTATAAATAATATAAATGTTATAGAGTATTTAAATAGTTTAAATAATATAGATATAAATAGTATAATAAATATTTTATTATTACAAACAAAAGTAATAATAGATAGTATGTTTCTAACTAAAAATATTTTTAGTATTGGTCATATAATAATGCTTATATTAGTTTACTTTATTTCAACTCATATGACATTAAGTAAAAAAGATATACAAGGAAGTTTAAATGGATTAGTTATATGCTACATTATATCTATAATACTAACTATAATTAGTACAATGTTAAAAAATGAAAGTATTTTTTTATTAGATTCAATTATAAAATTTAACATATACACAATATCTTTTTTAATGATTGGGCTAATATTTTCACTAATTACATTAGTTATAACTTTCCTTTTAAATAGGATTTTAAATAATTAATAAGATAGAGGTGATATAACACTTGATATTTTCAAATATAGATTTTAATGATGAAGAACCAATATATATACAAATAAAAAATAACATAAAAGATATGATATCAAAAGGAATGCTTACTAAAGGAAGTAAACTTCCTTCTACTAGAGAGCTTAGTGAAATACTAAATGTAAGTAGAAATTCAGTTATATCTGCTTTTGAAGATTTAAAAGCTGAAGGAGTTATACACTCTGAAAAAGGAAAGGGAACTTTTGTAAGTATATCTAATGAACATAAGGAAAATACTTGGAATATAAATTGGGATGAAAAGTATAATAACTACGCAAATTTATGCGAAGAACTTGATATAGTAAAAAGTGAAATACCTTGGGAGAAGGAGTTAATATCTTTTAAAAGCATATCTCCTCAAGGAGAACTATTTGACATTGATGAAATAAAAAAATCATTTTTAAATAGAATAAGCCTTGAAGGTCATAAGCTACTTAACTATGGCTATGCAAAAGGATATCAACCACTTATTAACTATCTACTTTCATATATGGAGGATAAGGGAGTTGATACTTCTAATAAAGACATACTAATAACTAATGGATTTACAGAAGGGCTTGATATAATACTATCTTCACTTACTAAATCAGGAGACACTATTATATGTGAAAATCCTACTCACAATACTGCTATAAAGCTTTTTAAGGTTTATGATTTAAATATAGTAGGAATTCCTATGACTAACAATGGAATGGACTTAGAGGTTTTAGAAAAAGAGCTTAAAAATAATGATGTTAAGCTTTCATTTGTAGTTCCATCTTATCACAATCCAACGGGTATAGTCATGAGACACAAAGAACGATATGAATTATATAATCTTATGAAAAAGTATAATGTACCTATAATAGAAGATGGATTTAATGAAGAATTACTTCATACAGGTTCTCATATATGTCCAATTGCAGCCCTTGATGGTTCATCTAATGGAGTATTGTATATAGGAAGTTTTTCAAAGGTACTTTTTCCTGGTATGAGAATAGGTTGGATATTAGCGGATAAGAGTATTATAAGTAAATTAGAAAGTGTTAAAAGATGTAAAAATATTCATGTATCTTTTTTAGACCAAGCTATTTTGTATGATTATTTAAATAATGGCTCTTTTGAAAAGTATATGAAAAAAATAAAAAAGTTCTATAAAGAAAAATATGAATTTGCACTAGAATGTGTTAAAAAATATATACATACAGATTATATTATGGGTGAAGGGGGACTTCATATATTTTTAAAATTAGATAATATAAATAGTAGAGAATTATTATCTAGATGTTATGAAAAAGGTGTTATATTTATGTGTGGAGATGTATTCTATATAGATGATAGTGGACATGATACATTAAGACTTGGTTTTTCAAGGCTTGATTTTGAGGATATTGAAAAAGGAATCAAGATAATTGGCTCTGTTATAGATAAGCTTAGGTAATAAAAAAGTGAAATTAAAAAATAAGCTATATAGAACACCCTCATTTATTATATCTTTATAAACAAGTAGAATAGCTTATAATTGGTATGGAAAAAATAAAAGAGCAAAGCGATTTTAAAACATGTAATATAAAGGAGTATATAAGATAATGCCAATTAAAGAACAAGTTCCTCACGATAAAGGTATTGACCATACTATAGCTATGTCCCAGGAGGCATATCTATTTATAAAAAATAGGGTAGATAAATATCAGTCGGATATATTTGAGACACATTTGCTAGGAGAAAAAGCAATCTGTATAGTTGGAAAAGAAGCAGCAAGGATTTTTTACGATTCAGAATTATTTAAGCGAAATGGTGCTGCTCCAAAACGAGTACAAAAAACATTGTTTGGTATAGGTGGTGTACAGTCTATGGATGGAGAATCACATAGGCATCGTAAAAATCTTTTCATGTCATTGACTAACTCACATCATCAAAATCAAATTTCAAAACTTCTAATGGATAAATTGCAATCATCAATTAGTAAATGGGAAGGTAATAAGGAGATTGTACTTTTTGATGAGGCAAAGTATATTTTATGCTGGGTAGCATGTAATTGGGCTGGGGTTCCTCTCTTAGAATCTGAGGTAAAAGAGAGAGCAGAGGATTTTAGTGCAATGGTTGATGCTCTTGGAGCAGTAGGACCACGATATTGGAAAGGTAAAATAGCTAGATCTAGAGCCGAAGAGTGGATAGAAAAAGTCATAGAAGATGTTCGTTCTGGTAAGCTTAAGGTTGAAGAAAGCTCAGCACTTTATGCTATGGCTTTTCATAGAGAGTTAGATGGTAGTCAACTAGATACTAAAATTGCTGCGGTGGAACTTATCAACATACTACGTCCAATTGTTGCTATCTCAACATTCATTACATTTTCGGCCTTAGCTTTATATGAGCACCCAGAGTGTAAAGAAAAACTTTTGTCTGGTAACAGTAAAGATTTTGAAATGTTTGTGCAAGAAGTTAGACGCTATTACCCATTTGGGCCATTTTTAGGGGCAAGAGTAAAAAAGGATTTTTCTTGGAATAAATACGAATTTAAAAAAGATATGCTTGTTATTCTTGATATTTATGGTACAAATCATGATTCAAGAATATGGGAGAAGCCTTTTGAATTTATACCAGAGCGTTTTAAAGAGCGTAATGAGAGCTTATTTGATTTTATTCCTCAAGGTGGCGGAGATCCTGCAAAAGGTCATCGCTGTCCAGGAGAAAAAATTACAATTGAAATCATGAAAGCTAGTATTGATTTCCTTATTAATAGTATTGAGTTTGAAGTACCTGATCAGGATTTAAGTTATAGCCTAGAAAGGATACCTACGTTGCCTAAAAGTGGATTTGTAATGAGGAATATTAAACAAAAAATTTAGTTTCTTAATGTTTGATTATAATAGAATAAAATTAAAATAATCAAACTTTATAAATTCTAAAACTACAAGGAGGAACGAATCGTTCCTCCTTATTTTCTACTTCAAAAGTAATCACAATTACAAATTAATAAAAAGTGAAAATAGTCATATTTTAAGAAAGTATATTACTAGAAATAATACTGGGCAAAGCTAAAAGTTTAAGTTATAGCACTGTATCTAGATACAACATTATTGGTAAAAACATAGATTTTAAATTTTTAGAAGAGTTTGTTAAATCTATTAATAATTAAATAAAAAATAGTAGCAGATGCTCCTATTTTATACTAATTTTAAAATATATTTCTAAAATTCAAACTTTTTGATACGTATTATGATTACAATGTAATTAGAAAATAAAATATGTAATTAAGATAGTGAGATAAGGAGGATAATATCTTGAAAAAAATTATATCATTATTATTAACAAAGCCTCTAACTTATGGATTGGAAATGAATATTTTGAGATGATAAATATTTTAAGATCTGATGGAGGTGGTTGGAAAACTGAATGGGTAGATTTATACAACAATGGGCATAGAGGATTAATTTGTATTATGTTAGATGTAGTTAATATAGATGAAGTTTATAACTTATTAAATAAAAAAAGTATTGAAATTACAAAACCTGAGCATTTAAAATTTAAATGGTTTTTCAACATGCTTACAAGAACTATGCCTTGGCAAAATAGTTATATTAATTTTTTTGAAGGAGTTCCATTGCAAATTGGATTTCAACAAATGAATGATGAAAAATCTCGAAAGTTTATGAATGAATATATGATTCCAAATAGCAGAGACAATGATATCATTGGTATAAGTGAAGTTATAGTAAGATGACCATTAACTAATAATGATATAAAGCTTATTCATAATATATTTGATATTTATATTACTCAAACAGAACCTTTAACTATACAATTAAATCAACAACACGTCTTAGTTTTTGAAGATAGCGAAAGTTATTCAGTCGATATAATTACCAAATGTAACAATAAAAGCTTTAATAATAAAAGTATATCTATAGAAAATATTGCTATTAAGAATATATAGTTCATTATTTAATATAATTCCTATTAAATAATGAACCTTGAGCAATAAATTCATATCCTACTTCTTTTAAATTCAAAGACTTAAATAAGTTATTACAGCATAAACTTAAATTATTAATATTACTAGATAGTATAGGCCCAACTATCTTTTTATGATCTATAATAGCTATACTTGCAACTAATGGAGGAGAAATAAAAGATTACGAAGGTGTTAATAAATCAAAACTACCTCAATTACCACTAATATGTGTAAACACAACAGCAGGAACAGGTAGTGAGTTAACAATATTCTCTATAATAACAGATGAAGAAAGACATGTTAAAATGGCTTTAGTAGAGAAAAATATGACTCCAATATGCGCAGTTAATGATGGACAAAATTTAATCGCTCGTGAAAATATGGCATATGCTGAGTGTTTAGCAGGAGTTGCATTTAGCAATACATCATTAGGGTATGTTCATGTTATAGCTCATCAATTAGGTGGATTTTATGATTCACCTCATGGAGTATGTAATGCAGTATTACTTCCAAGAGTTGAGAAGTTTAATGCTAAAGTATGTGCAAATAGATTAAAAGATGTTGCTAAGTTTATGGGTATAGAGGTATCTAATATGAATGATGAAGAAGGAGCTAATGCTTGTATAAATGCTATAGAAAAATTATCAAAAGCTGTAAATATACCAACAGGACTTAAAGAACTTGGAGTGAAAGAAAAAGATTTTGACACTTTAGCAGCTAATGCATTAAAAGATGCTTGTGGTTTAACTAATCCAATAACTGCTACTCATGAAGAAATAAAAGAAATACTTAAATTATCTATGGAATAAATATAAATATTAATATATAACCTAAGGATTATTTCCTTAGGTTTATTTATTTTAAATAAAAATAATAAAGGAAAAAAACAAATAATGTAGAATTATTAAATCTTGAGTATATTTTGGGACAGGGAGATTTAATAAATGACAAAATTTAAGAAAATAATATACATATTAACTGTTATATTAATGACACAGATGTTTATATCTAAAATACATGCAAAAAGTACAAAAGATGCGTCATTTAACGTTTTAGTACTAAACTCTTATCATCAAGGACATTACTGGGAATCAAATATAGCAATGGGGCTTAAAAATTATATATCAAATAATAATGAGCCAAATATAAACTTTAAAGTTGAATATTTAGATTTTAGAGTTAATCACGATAAAGAATATATAAAATCATTAAAAGATATGTTAAGTAAAAAGTACCCAAAGGGAAGTATAGATCTTATATACGCAGTAAATGATGAATCTTATGAAGTTTTTAAAAAGGAAGTAAAAAATATAAATAGCAATTTTTATAAATTACCTCTTTTGTTTAGTGGTGTAGATAATAATTTAGAAGAAACCAACAAAGAAAAAGAAAACATGACAGGTGTATATCACCGTGATGATACATTAGATTTAATGATTTTAATGCAAGACTTAACTCCTAAAGTAAGATATATAAATATAATAACGGAAGAATCAGGATATGGATATTCTATTTATAAGGAAGTAACAAGGATAGTAGATAGATACTTAAAAGATCAAGTAAAAATAAGACATATAAAAAGTAATTATTTAGAAGATATAACAAAAGAATTAAGTGAGATTAAAAATTCAGAAAGTACTATTAATATAATTGGAGGAGAATTTCAGTGTAAAAATTTAGGAAAGTATAAAACTCCTATAGAAGTTATAAATACGATAAAAAATTATAGCAGTGCACCAATATACTCTAACGATCAAACCTATATGAATGCTGGTATATTAGGAGGTAGTATAGATATAGGTCAAGAACAAGGTAGTATAATTGGAGAGATGATAATTAAATTAAAAAATGGAGAAAAAATAGAAAATATTAAAAGTGTTCCAGAACCTAAAGTAAAATCATACGTAGATTATAACAGTATATATGAGTATAATATTAATCCTTTTTCTGTAATAAAGGATGTAGTTGTTTTAAATAAAGATCCTTTTGAATTACTAATTCCTACATGGATGAAAGGAGTTTTAATATTTTTACAAATCATATCAATAATAATTATTATAGGTATAATCATAATTTTTATTAGATTTAGAAATGATAAATTAAAAAGAATAGAAATACAAAAAAGAGCAAAAGAAAGAGAGAAATTAAAATCAGATTTTATAGTTAATCTAAGCCATGAATTAAGAACACCTATAAATATAATATTAGGAACAACTAAAGTATTAGAAAAAAGTCTTGAAAAAGGAAATCTAGATAAAGATTATATATTAAGTAAGCTAGAAAATGTAGATAAAAATGCCTATAGACTGCTTAAAATATCAAATAATATAATAGATATGACTAAAGCTGAATCTGGAATGTTAAAATTAAACTTAGAAAATTGCAATATAGTATGTGTTGTAGAAGATATATTTGAGTCTAGTATAGATTTTGCAAGAAGAAAAAATATTGATATGGTATTTGACACAGAATGTGAAGAGGTAAAAGTAGCTATAGATATATTTCAAATTCAAAGAGTTATATTAAATTTGTTATCAAATGCTATAAAGTTTACACCTGAAAATGGAGTTATAAGTGTGTATATTTATAAAGAAAAAGAAAATGTAGTTATTGAAGTAAAAGATAATGGAGTAGGTATATCAAAAGAAAAGGTTGATTATATATTTCATAGATTTTATCAAGTGGACAACTTATATACTAGACACAATGAAGGTAGTGGAATAGGACTTTGTATAGTAAAGGAAATAATAGATATTCATGATGGAAAAATACAAATAGAAAGTGAAATAAATAAAGGTTCTACTTTTAAGATATGCCTTCCTAGACATTTGAAAGTAAATGAAATGCAAAATGAAGGTTCAAGTATAAAAGATATAAATAAAATAGTAGATTTAGAAATGTCTGATGTATATTAATAAGTAATCTGTATATAAGCTTTAAAGATGCTTATGTATAGGTTACTTTACTTTAAAATAAATGATAAATAATTAGTAAAGGAAAACTAATTTTATTTGAAACTATAATTACACTTATAGTAGAATAAAATAATAGATAAAAAATTATAATAAGGATTGATGATATTGACATATATTTTAAACAGTAGACAAGTTAAGATAATTAATATATTAAACAAAAGTACACAACCTATAACTAGTAAGGCTTTAGCATATGAACTAGATTGTTCTACAAAAACAGTTCAAGGAGAAATAAAAGAGATAAACTCTACTTTAGAAAATGTAAAAATAGATTCTATAAGAGGAAAAGGATATATATTAGTTGGAAATGTAGATTCTATTATTGATAAAGATGATGAACAAACTAACGTTAATATAGATAGAGTAGGATATATATTAAAAAAGATACTACTACTTTATAAAGATAAAACATTGAAAATAGAAAGTTTAGCAGATGAAATGTATGTTAGTCTATCTACCATAAAAAATGACTTAAAAGAAGTTAAAGTTATACTTGAAAATTATAATTTAAAAACTATATCAAAACATAAGCTAGGTATTAGTATTTCAGGAGATACTAAAAATATAATAAAGTGTATAATAGAAAGTAGCTTAAAGTACAAAAACATAAATATTGAAGACTTTTTTAGTGACATTGTAGCTTCAAATATATCTTCAATAAGAAGTGAAATATTATACAATATACATAAAAAACATATAATATTTACTGATTATGAATTTAATAATATATTCAATTATATACTACTATCACTATCATTAGAAGATAATAATAATTATAAAGAATTTATAAAAATATATATTAATAACTACCAAGAAAAAATAAACAGTAATTACAATAAAGAATATGAAGAAAAAGTACTAAGCTCTATAGATGAGTTTATTAAAAATTTAAAATTAGCTACATCTATAGATTTAAGTAATGATAATATATTTAAAAAGTATTTATATAAGCATATACTTAGCTTTTATACTAACAAAGAACTAAACATAAATACTCAAAGTATAATAGCAAGCGATATAAAGGCTAAGTATCCATTTGCATTTGAACTAGCAACTATTGCAAAAAATACATTAGAAAAAGATTTAGATATTAAAATAGATGAAAATGAGATTGCAAATATTGCAATTCATATAGGAGGAGCATTACAAAGAATTTCTCATAAAGAAAACAAAAAAGTATTAAAAGCTATAATAGTATGTGCATCAGGCATTGGAACATCTATGCTCATAAAGGCAAAGCTTGAAGCTAAATTTGATAAAAGAATTGAAATACTAAAAGTAATTCCTTCTTACTTAATAGATTTTATAGGAGTACTTGATGTAGATTTTATAATATCTACGGTACCTATAGATATTAAAAATATTCCTGTTATAAATGTATCACCATTTTTAGATGAAAAGGAAATAATGATAATAGAAAAGTTTATAGATACAGGTAAAATTTATTATAATATAAATTTATCTGAAATATTTGATAAGGATTTATTCTTTACAGGCTTAGATTTTGATAATAAATATGATGCAATAGATTATATGTCTGATAAATTACTTAAAAAGAATTATATAGATGAAGAAATGAAACTATCTTATATTGATAGAGAAAAGATAGCTACAACAGAAATTGGAAATATGGTAGCTATTCCTCATGGTGCTAAAGGAAAGGTATATAAAAATACTATAGCAATAGGAATACTTAAAAAAAGCATAAAGTGGGAAGTAGGGGATGTAAGGCTTATAGTAATGCTTTGTATACAAAAAGATAGTATATTAAACTATGAAGATTTACTTTCAAGCATATATAAAAGAATAGATTCTATAGCTAAAGTTATAAGTATATGTGAATCTAAAAATTATGATAAATTTATAGCTATGTTTAAATAAATATATTTAATTTATAATCTAAAAAAATTTAATATAATAAAGGTGAAAATACACCTTTATATTTAATAGATAAATTTCTCTTTTAACTAAGAGAAATTTTTTGTCTTTTAGGAAAAGGTATTCTAGCTTATTATAAGTATATAAGATAACACAATGAGGTGATAAAATGATTTATACAGTTACACTTAATCCATCTATAGATTATGTAATAAAGCTAGATAATCTAAAAAATGGAGAGGTAAATAGAACTAAAGAAGAGTATGTATATCCAGGTGGTAAAGGTATAAATGTATCTTTAATATTAAAAGAACTAGGATATGAAAGTAGAGCTCTAGGATTTGTTAGTGGGTTTACAGGTAATTATATAAAAGATGTATTAAAAGATAAAGGACTAAATGAAGATTTTATAAATATAGAAAATGGATTTACAAGAATAAATGTTAAGGTTAAAAGCAGTGAAGAAACAGAAATAAATGGTCAAGGACCAAATATAAATGAAAAAGATTTAAATAAATTATATGAAAAATTAGACACCCTTACGGAAAACGATATATTAGTACTAGCAGGAAGTATACCTAATACTTTAGATTCTTCTCTTTATGAAAATATAATGAAAAGGCTAGAAAATAAAAATATAAAAATAGTAGTAGATGCAACTAAAAATTTATTAATTAATGTATTAAAGCACAAACCATTTTTAATAAAGCCAAACAACCATGAATTAGAAGAATTATTTAATGTTAAATTAGAAACTACTGATGAAATAATAACTTATGCTAGAAAGTTAAAAGATATGGGAGCTAAAAATGTATTAATATCAAGAGGGAAAGATGGAGCATTACTTATAACAGAAAATGGAGAAATATTTATAAGTAACGTAGCAAAAGGAAAAGTTAAAAATTCAGTAGGTGCAGGAGATTCTATGGTAGCTGGATTTATAGCTGGATATCTAAATTCAAAAGACTACAAAGAAGCTTTAAAACTAGGGGCAGCTAGTGGAGGTGCAACAGCATTTTCTAATGATTTAGCAGATAAAGAACATATATATAGTTTAATAGATGAAATAAATGTAGAGAGGAGATAAGCTATGAAGATAGTAGATTTAATAAATAAAAAGTCTATAAGCCTTAACTTAAAAGCAACTGATAAAAGTGATGCTATAGACAAGCTAGTAGATTTAGTAAATAATAGTGGCAATTTAAATAATAAAGAAGAATATAAAAAAGCAATAATAGCTCGTGAAAATCAAAGTACAACAGGAATAGGTGAAGGAATAGCAATACCTCATGCTAAAACTAGTTCAGTTAAAAATGCATGTTTAGCTGCAGCTATTTGCAAAGATGGTGTAGACTATGAATCTTTTGATGGGAGCCTATCACACTTATTCTTTATGATAGCAGCACCAGAAGGAGCTAATAACACTCACTTAGAGGTGTTATCAAGATTATCTACAATACTTATGGATGAAGAATTTAGAGAAAAACTTATAAATGCTAAAAGCGAAGATGAGTTTTTAAGTTTAATAGATAAAAAGGAAAAAGAGAAATTCCCAGAAGAAAAAGAAGAAAAAATAGAAGTGGTTAAAGAAAAAACTTCAAAATACCCAAAAGTATTAGCAGTTACAGCTTGCCCGACAGGTATAGCACATACTTTTATGGCAGCAGAAAGCTTAAATAAACAAGCTGAGAAAATGGGAGTTAGCATAAAAGTAGAAACTAATGGTTCATCTGGTGCTAAAAATGTATTAACTAAAGAAGAAATAGCAAATGCAACAGCTATAATAGTAGCAGCAGATAAAAAAGTTGATATGGCTAGATTTAATGGAAAGAAAGTTATAATAACTAAAGTTGCTGATGGAATACACAAAGCTGAAGAGTTAATAACTAAAGCAGAAAATGGAGATGCACCTATATATAATCACGGCGGCAATGTAGAAATAAAAGAAGAAAGTAGTGACGAAAGTACATTTAGAAAAGTATATAAACATTTAATGAATGGTGTATCAAACATGCTACCATTTGTAGTAAGTGGAGGTATACTAATAGCTTTAGCATTTTTACTTGATGATTACTCAATAAATCCAGATACTTTTGGTTCAAACACACCGCTTGCAGCATTCTTTAAATCAATAGGAGATACTGCTTTTAAATTTATGTTACCAGTACTAGCAGGATATATTGCATATAGTATAGCTGATAGACCAGCTTTAGTAGTAGGATTTGTAGGAGGAGCACTAGCAAATACTGGTGGTTCAGGTTTCTTAGGAGCATTACTTGCTGGTTTTATAGCAGGATACTTAGTAGTAGGGCTTAAGAAAGTATTTAGTGTGTTACCAGATTCATTAGATGGAATAAAGCCAGTACTTTTATATCCTTTATTTGGGACACTTTTAATGGGTATTATAATGACATTTTTAATAATACCTCCAGTAGCAGCACTTAATTTAGGTATAACTAACTTCTTAAATGGACTTGGAACTAGTTCTAAATTAATACTTGGATTAATACTTGGGGGTATGATGGCAATAGACATGGGTGGACCAATAAACAAGGCAGCTTATGTATTTGGAGTTGCATCACTACAATCAGGCCAATTTGAAATAATGGCAGCAGTTATGGCAGGTGGTATGGTACCTCCTTTAGCAATAGCACTTGCTACAACTTTCTTTAAAAATAGATTTACAAAAGAAGAAAGAGAATCAGGTAAGGTTAATTATGTAATGGGATTATCATTTATAACAGAAGGGGCAATACCATTTGCAGCAGCAGACCCACTTAAAGTTATACCAGCTTGTGTATTAGGTTCAGCAACAGCAGGAGCACTTAGTATGATGTTTAACGCAACACTAAGAGCACCACATGGAGGAATATTTGTTGTTCCAGTTGTTGGTAACCCTTTAGGATACTTAGCTGCAATAGCAATAGGTTCAGTAGTAGGTATGATAGCATTAGCAGCTTTAAAAAAGCCTATAAATGAATAATATATACTTAGTTAAAAATAGATAGACTTATATAAAAATAAGTCTATCTATTTTTTATATACTAAATGATTAAAAACTTTATTTATATATAAATTTGTATTATAATAAGATGTATATCCTATCATACTGAGGGAGTAGTTTGCACGTATTGTGTGATTAGGTCAACATAATGACTAAATAGTCTGGTCTAATCTTAAAAAACGAGACTCAGGTATGCTTATTTTGCATACCTAGAGTCTCGTTATTTTTTTGCAAAAATAAAAAATTAGGAGGAAATTATGAGTATTACAGCAGTATTATTTACAGCTTTAGCACTTTCAATGGATGCTTTTGCTGTATCGGTAACAAAAGGAATGACTATTAAACATTTAACAAAATCTTTAGGTATAAAAATAGCCTTATTCTTTGGAATATTTCAAGGTGGAATGCCACTTTTAGGGTGGGTTATGGGTATTGGATTTGAAAAGTACATAAAATCTATAGATCATTGGATAGCACTTATATTATTAAGTTACTTAGGATATAAAATGATAAAAGGATTCATAGATGAAAGAAAAGAAGCAAATGAAGTAGATACTTTGTTAGCTGCTACATCTGAAGAAGAACTTTCTACAAAGGATATTTTAGTGTTATCTGTAGCTACTAGCATAGATGCTTTAGCAGTGGGAATAAGTTTTGCTTTTTTAAGTATAAACATAGTAGAGGTATCAATAGCTATAGGTGTTATAACATTTATAATGTGTTTATTTGGAGTTTTTATAGGTAAAAAAATAGGAAACGTATTTAATGGATATGCAGAACTTATAGGTGGAATTATACTTATAGGCATAGGTATAAATATATTTAATGAACATACACATATATTTAGTCAGTTATTTTAAGTACATATAATCAAAACATAAAAAATATATGATAAAAGTATAGATATAGTAAGTTTTTCAATAACTTATTATATCTATTTTTTTATAAAAATTAAAGTGTCTAATAGATATATTATAAAGTAAAAAAACGAACTTTATTTAATTTAAATATATAAAAATTCATAATAATACATAAAAAATATAAAAAAATATTGAAAATGTATGAAAATAATGATATAAATAATATTGTAAAATGATTTTGACATAAAATTAAGGAGTAATTAGAAAATGAAAAAAATATTAGTTTTACTACCAACAATATTATTATCAATATTTTTAATGGTAGGATGCACATCACAATCAGAAACAGGAAATGAAAATGTATTAGGTATAATAGGGGCTATGGAAGAAGAAGTAGAAATATTAAAAGAAAAGATGGATATAAAAGAAACTACGACTATAGCAGGTATAAAATTTTACAAAGGAACATTACATGATAAAAATATAGTGTTAGTTCGTTCTGGTGTAGGAAAAGTTAATATGGCTATGTGTACTCAAGTTTTAATTGATAAATTTAATGTATCAGCTCTTGTAAATTCTGGAGTTGCTGGGACTATGAATGAAGATTTAAATCAAGGAGATGTAGTTATATCAACAACTACAGTTCAGCATGATTTTGATACAACAGCATTTGGAGATCCACTTGGAGAAATATCAAGATTAAATAAAAGATTCTTTGATGCAGATAAAAATATGATAAATAAAGCAAAAGAAGCTGCTAAGAATGTAAAAGGTGTAAATATAGTAGATGGAATGGTAGCTACAGGAGACCAATTTGTAGCAGGTGGAGATATTGCTAAAAAAATAAAAGATAATTTTAAAGATGTAGAGGCAGTAGAAATGGAAGGAGCAGCTATGGCACAAGTAGCTTACTTAAATGATATACCATTTGTTATACTTCGTTCAATATCTGATAAAGCAAATGGAGAAGCTGATTTATCATATGAGGAATTCTTACCAATAGCAGCTAAAAATGCTAGTTCATTATTAGAAGAATTTATAAAAATATACTAATATTAAGAATAAATAAAAGTTGGGCTAATTTATAGACCAACTTTTTTATTATATAAAGCTAATGTAACTAAAAGTCGAATACATATTAATCAAAAATTTTATTAGGATGGTTATAAAGGGATAAATAAAGAAGTAGTTAATGTAGAAAATTTTTGGGATGATTTACGAAATCAAAATGACTATAAATAATTAAATGGGCTAAATATAAAAGGGGAACGAATCGTTCCTCTTTTATATTTTAAAATTTGTTAAAAAAATAATTAATATTGCACTTTTTTTTATTAATGTATAATAAATATAGACGCATACAAATTTGGAGGGAAAAAATGAGAGAAATTTTAGAAGTAAATCCTATAATAGGTGCAATTAAAAATGACGAAAACTTAGAAGCTGTAGCAAAATCAGATTGTGATATTGTATTTTTATTAAATGGAGATATACTTAATTTAAAAAAAATAATCGAATATCTTCATAAATATGATAAAAAGGTATTTGTTCATATAGATATGATATCTGGAATAGCATCAAATCCGGTTATTGTTGATTATATAAAAAGAGAAGTAAAATTAGATGGAATAATAACTACTAAAACTAATATTGTAAAAAGGGCATTAGAGCTAAACCTAGATGTTGTGCAAAGGTTTTTCTTTATAGACTCAATGTCACTTGAAAATGCTATAGAAAGCTTAAGGAAAGTAAAGCCTCAAGCTATAGAAATAATGCCTGGAATAATGCCAAAGATAGTAAAAAGGATAAATAAAACTTATCCTAATATACCAATAATATGTGGTGGACTTATAGATGAAAAAGAAGAAGTTATAAATATATTATCTTGTGGTGCTATGGCAGTTTCAACTACAGATAAAAGTATATGGTAAGGATTAAAAAAAGGCTGTTAAAAACTTAACTGCAATGTTAAAAACTTAACCTTAAAAAATATTGACGGGAAAAAGTTTTTTTATTATTATTTAATTAAATCAATACTAGGCTGGAGACGAGAGAGCTAATAGTTTTTTTACTATGAGCTCTCTCTGTTTTTTTACAAAAAATTGATTTTATAAAAATTAAGGGGGAATTAAGTTGAAAAAAACATTGATGGGAGAGTGTATCTCTGAATTTATAGGATCCTGGATACTAATATTTATAGGTTGTGGATCAGTTGCATCACTTGTATTAAATGGAGCTAGTATTTCACAGTGGGAAATCGGTATAATATGGGGCCTTGCTGTTACCATGGCAATATATGTTACAGGAGCAGTGTCGGGTACACATATAAACCCAGCAGTTACTATAGCTTTAATGGTGTATAGGGATTTTCCAAAGAAAAAGGTCTTACCGTACATAATAGCTCAAATACTAGGATGTTTTGTAGGAGCTGCTACAGTTTACTTTTTATTTAAGAACTTATTCATATCTTTTGAAAATGCTAATAATATAGTAAGAGCAAGTGCAAGTGGTATGGCTACAGCGGGAATATTCTCAACATACCCACATGCTGATATAAGTATAATGACAGCTTTATTTACAGAAATAATAATAACAATGCTTTTAGTTATGGTTATACTTGCAGTTGGAGAAGCTAAAAACTCAAACAAGCCTCATGCTAATTTAGCACCAGTTATGATAGGTTTAACAATAGCTATAATAGGTGCAAGTTTTGGAGTATTAACAGGATTTGCAATGAATCCATCAAGAGATCTTGGACCAAAATTATTTGCAATGATAGCAGGATGGGGAACTAATGCATTAGGAGAAAATATGTATTTCTTAGTTCCAATAGTAGGTCCAATTATAGGTGGTTTACTTGCAGGATTTGTATATGACAAAGGTGTAAAAAGATATTTAGATGATGAAGAGGTTACAGAAGCATCTAAGTAGAAACATTAAATACAACAATAATTATAAATATAAATTTTAAAATTTCCGGGAGGGATTTGTATGGAAAGAAAGTATATAATGGCGCTAGATCAAGGAACAACAAGTTCAAGAGCAATATTATTTGATAAGAGTGGAAACATAATAGCAACTTCCCAAAAAGAATTTACTCAATTTTATCCAAATGCAGGATGGGTAGAACATAACCCTATGGAAATATGGGGAAGCCAAAGTGGAGTTATGAGAGAAGTTCTAGAAACTAATTCTATAAGACCAGATGAAGTTTGTGCAATAGGTATAACTAACCAAAGAGAAACTACAATAGTTTGGGATAAAAATACAGGAAAGCCAATATACAATGCGATAGTTTGGCAATGTAGAAGAACATCAGGGATATGTGATGAATTAGAAGCTAAAGGATACAAAGATACTATAAAAGAAAAAACAGGACTTATACTAGATGCATATTTTTCAGCAACTAAAATAAAATGGATACTTGATAATGTAGAAGGTGCAAGAGAAAAAGCAGAAAATGGAGATCTATTATTTGGTACAGTAGATACTTGGTTAATATGGAATTTAACTCGTGGAAAGGTACACGTAACTGATTACTCAAATGCTGCTAGAACTATGCTTTATAATATAAAAGAGTTAAAATGGGATGATGAAATACTTGAAATGTTAAACATACCAAAGAGTATGTTACCAGAAGTAAAACCATCTAGTTGTGTATATGGACACACAGACAAAGAAATGTTAGCAGGAGCTGAAATTCCAATAGCAGGATGTGCAGGAGACCAACAAGCAGCACTATTTGGGCAAACTTGTTTTGAAGAAGGAAGTGCAAAAAACACTTATGGAACAGGTTGCTTTATGTTAATGAATACTGGAGAAAATATGGTAGAATCTAAAAATGGATTATTAACAACAATAGCTTGGGGTGTAGATGGGAAAGTTGAATATGCATTAGAAGGAAGTATATTTATAGGTGGTGCATCTATACAATGGCTAAGAGATGAGCTTAGAATATTATATGATGCTAGCCAAAGTGAATTTTATGCTCAAAGTGTAGATGATACTAATGGAGTATATGTAGTACCGGCATTTGCAGGGCTTGGAGCACCATATTGGGATATGTATGCAAGAGGTAGTGTAATGGGACTTACTCGTGGTGCTAATAGAGCACATTTAGTTCGTGCAACACTTGAATCAATAGCATACCAAGTTAAAGATGTATTAAATGCTATGCAAGAAGATTCAGGACTAAAGCTAAATGGGCTTAAAGTAGATGGAGGAGCAAGTGCAAATAATTTCTTAATGCAGTTCCAGTCAGATATATTAGATGCAAATATAAATAGACCAAAGGTAGTAGAAACTACTGCGCTAGGAGCAGCTTACCTAGCAGGATTGGCTGTAGGATTTTATGATAGCAAAGAAGATATTAAGAAATCTTGGATAATAGATAAAGAGTTTACTCCTAGTATGAGTGATGCAAAGAGAAACTTATTATATAAAGGATGGAAAAAAGCAGTACAAAGAAGTCTTGATTGGGCAAGAGAAGATGAAGAATTTAAATCTGAATTAGCATCAGTTGAGAGTTAATATAAAATTAGTGACAAAAAATATTTTATAGTATATAATTAATATATCGAGGAAAATGTTTACAATTTTAAAGTAATATCTATAATTTACAAATTATAACAAAGTGAATTTTATTAAGTACAATATTTAAATATTTTTGGCTAAGAGATGAGAGAGCCTTCTATACAACGTATAGGGGGCTCTCTGTCTTTTTTTAGAAAAAACATAAGTTGGAGGGAAAGTTATGTATGATATAGCAATAATAGGAGCTGGAATTGTGGGAAGCTCTATAGCTCGTGAATTATCTAAATATAATTTAAAAACAGTAGTACTAGAAAAGGGAGTTGAAGTTTGTCAAGGAACTACTAAAGCAAATAGTGCTATAGTACATGGTGGATATGATGCAAATGAAGGAAGTTTAAAGGCAAGATTAAATGTAGAAGGTAACAAGTTGTATCCTAAACTTTGTGAGGAGCTAAATGTAGAATTTAAACAAAATGGTTCTTTAGTTTTAGCTTTTGATGAAGAAGATAAAAAACATATACAACAACTTTATGATAGAGGAATAAAAAATGGTGTAGAAGGTCTAAAAATACTAAACAAAGAAGAAGTATTAAAACTTGAGCCTAGTGTAAATAAAAACGTAGTAAGTGCACTACTTTGTGAAGTAGCAGGTATAGTTTGCCCATTTAATTTAAATATAGCTCTTATGGAAAATGCTATAACAAATGGAGTAGATTTAAAATTAGAAAGTGAAGTAGTAGATATTAATAAAATAGATGATGAATTTAATATAAAACTAAAAAATGGCAAAATAATAAAATCAAAATATGTAATAAACGCAGCTGGAGTATACAGTGACAAAATAAACAATATGATAGGCGGAGATGAGTATTATATCATACCTAGAAAAGGAGAGTACAAAATACTAGATAAATCTGAAGGGAAAATAGCAAATCATACATTATTCCAATGCCCAACAAAAAAAGGTAAAGGTGTATTAGTAACTCAAACAGTTCATGGAAACTTATTAGTTGGTCCAAATGCAAATGTTGTAGATGACAAAGAAGATATATCTACAAGTAGAGAAGGTATAGAAGAAGTAGTTAATGCCTCAAGAAAAAGTATAGAAAATATAGATTTTAGAAAGACAATAACATCTTTTGCAGGACTTAGAGCAACACCAAATACAGGAGACTTTATGATATTTGCATCAGATAAATGCAAAAACTTTATAAATGTAGGTGGAATAGAATCACCTGGGTTAGCCTCATCACCAGCTATTGCAAAATATGTAGTAGAAATTCTAAAAGAAGAGGGATTAAACTTAGAGAAAAACACAGATTTTAACCCAATAAGAAGAAAAAATAAGCCATTTTCACATATGAGTAGCAAAGAAAAAGAAGAAATAGCAAAAAAAGATGAAAGATATAAAAAGATAATATGCAGATGTGAAATGGTAACAGAAGGGGAAATAATAGATGCTATAAAATCACCATGTGGAGCTAAAACTGTAGATGGAGTTAAAAGAAGAGTAAGACCAGGAATGGGAAGATGCCAAGGTGGTTTTTGTGGTCCTAAAGTTATAGAAATAATAGCTAGAGAACTTAATATAAACGTTGAAGATGTATTAAAAGATTATGACAAATCAAACATGGTAGTAGGTAAAGTTAAGGAAATGAGGGGTGAGTTAGTTGAAATATAATGTTGTTGTTGTTGGAGGAGGACCAGCAGGTCTTGGAGCAGCTTATGAAGCTAAGAAAAATGGTGCAAAAGATGTACTTATAATAGAAAGAGATAGAGAATTAGGTGGAATACTTAATCAATGTATACACAATGGATTTGGACTTCATGAATTTAAAGAAGAACTAACAGGGCCTGAGTATGCTCATAGATTTATAGAAATGATAAAAGAAGAAAATATAGATTATATGCTAAATACTATGGTACTTAATATAACTAAAGATAAAACTATAGAAGCACTTGGAGAAGATGGACTTATAAATATAAGTGCAGATTCAATCGTTCTTGCTATGGGATGTAGAGAAAGAACTAGAGGTGCAATCGATATACCAGGATATAGATGTGCAGGAGTATACAACGCAGGAGCAGCTCAAAGACTATCAAATATGGAAGGGTATATGGTAGGTAAAGAAATAGTTATATATGGATCAGGAGACATTGGTCTTATAATGGCAAGACGTATGACATTAGAAGGCGCTAAAGTTAAGGCAGTAGTAGAAGTTAATCCTCACAGTAGTGGGCTTACTAGAAATATAGTACAGTGTTTAGATGATTTTAATATACCTTTAATGTTAAGCACAGGTATAAGTTATATTCATGGAAAAGAAAGAGTTAAAGGAGTTACACTTTCAAAACTTGATGAAAACAGAAAGCCTATAAAAGGAACAGAAGAATATATACCATGTGATACAGTACTTTTATCAGTAGGACTTATACCAGAAAATGAGTTAAGTGTTGATTTAGGAGTAAGTCTAGATAGTAAAACTAGTGGACCAATAGTTAGAAATAGCATGGAAACTAATATAGATGGTGTATTTGCTTGTGGTAATGTAGTTCATGTACATGACTTAGTAGATTTTGTTACAAAAGAAAGTAGAATAGCTGGTAAAAATGCAGCTCTATACTCATTAAATAAATTAAAAAATAATGAAAGTGTAAAAACTTTAGCAAGTGAAGGAATTTCTTATATAGTACCACAAAATATAGACACAACTTGTGATGAAGATATAAATTTATTTATGAGAGTTAGAAATATATACAGTAACAAAAAATTAGTAGTAGAAAGTAATGGTAAAGTAATATTAGAAAAGAAAAGAAAACATATGATACCATCTGAAATGGAAAATATAAAATTATCTAAAGATTTATTTAAAGATATAAAAGAAAATATAACTGTAAGTGTTAAGGAGGCTTAAATATGGCAAATATAACTTGTATAGTATGTCCTATGGGATGTCCATTAGTAGTAACTAAGACTGATGATGGATATAAAGTAGAAGGAAATACTTGTAAAAGAGGAGAAAAGTATGGAGTAGAAGAGTTAACTAATCCTAAAAGAGTTATAACTACTACTGTAAGACTTGAAAATTCATATTTAAACCTACTGCCAGTAAAAACAAAAGAATCTATACCAAAAGATATGATGTTTGAAATAATGAGAGAATTAGATACTATAAAGGTAAGTGCACCAATAAGTGTAGGAGATGTTATAGTTAAAAACATACTAGACACAGGTATTGATGTAGTTAGTGCTAAAACAGTAGATATTTATTAAAAAGATAGCTTATGCTATCTTTTTTATATACCAGTACTTTATATTAAGCATAAAGCTGTTGATAGCTTACATAGACAACATATATCAATAAGATTAAAATGCAAAAAAAGATATTTTGAGCAACAGACGAAGTCGTGGGCGACATGAAGTGTTTTGCCGACACGTCGCTCAAGCAAAGCGAATTTTTGTTGTACCCAAAAAGTATAAATATAAAAGTTACATCCTTGTTACTTTAATTACGAACTTGTAATCTAAGGTAACAGCCGTGTAACTGTTATATATAATTTTAATATGTTAATATAAATACATAGAAGGAAATAAAATAAAAACTTACATAAATTTACATAAATTAAAAGGACGTGATTAAAATGAAAAGAGCTATAACAGCATTATCAGTATTATGTGGAGGGATGTTATTTGTAAGTCCAATAAACAACATAATATTTGCACAAAATTCTAATAACAAACCTAAAGTAGAAGCAGTTGAAGGTATAAACACTAATACAAAAGAAGAAGTAAATAAAGAAGAAAATAACAACATAGATAAACAAGTAATAAAAAATGAAAGCAATAATAAAGTACATAATGAATCAGTAAAAGTTGAAAATAAAGAAGAAGTTAAAAAAGATGATAATAAAATAAATAAAGAAGAAAACAAACAAGAAAATAATCAAGTAGCTAAAGAAGAAAATACAACTACTAATGAAAATGCAAAAGTTGAAAATAAACAAAAAACTGAAGATGATAAAGTACAAGAAGAAAATGTAGTAGTTTCAAATGATAAAGTACAACCAGACATAAAAGAAGAAAGTAAAGTTGAAGTTATAAAAGTATTAAATCAAGAACAAGCTAAAGATTTATTAAAAATGTATAATCAAGATGCAAACTATACATACCAAGGTGATGAAAATAACTTTAGTGCATTAAAAGAAAAAGGATTAAGTGGATATGTATTTTTCCCAGACTATGATACTGACTTAGGTTTCTTTGTAGATAAAAATACATCAAATATATACTACTTCCACCCAAGTGGATATCTTGAATTAGCTATGTAAAATAAATTAATATAAGCTAAAAAAGAGCACCTCTAAAAAAGAGGTGCTCTTTTTATATAGTAATACTAACAATTAATGATTTTAAGTTGATAATTTAATATAATATCTATTTTTAATAGAATATAAGAAACTATGTACTATAATATATTTATAATTTAAAATATTTTATGATAAAATGTAAATTAAACTAAAAAAATCAGTAAGAAAGAGAGACATAAATATGAAAAGAAAAATAATATTAAACTTAGCAATTAGCATAGATGGATATATAGCAAGTGAAGATGGAGGATTTGACTGGATAGTTGGAGATGGAGATAATTCTTTAAATAGTGATAAAAAGTGGGATTTTAATGAATTTCTAAGTGAAGTAGATACTGTAGTAATGGGAAAAAAATGTTATGACCAAAATTTTCATAATGACTACAAAAGCAAAAAGGTGTATGTAGCTACATCAAAGGAGCTAGAAGATTATGAAAATATACATTTTATAAATGGCGATATATGTAAAGTAATAGAAGAAGAAAGAAAAAAAGAAGGAAAGAACATATTTTTATTTGGAGGAGGGAAATTAGTAGACAACTTTATAAAAGCAGATATTATAGATGAATATATAATAGGAATAATACCTACAATACTTGGAAAAGGTAGACCATTATTCTTGGGTAATAACCCTAAAATAGATTTACACTTAGATGAGTATATTTCAGACAATGGGATTGTCATATTAAGATATTCAAAAAGATAGTATATAAAATTTAAATATATAAAGTTATGAGAATATTTATTTTCATAACTTTTTCTATATATATAATATTAAATTTTAGTTAAAAAATACATAAAAAATTCTATTATAGTTTATGTATTTATTACATTAAACATAAAATTAATTTTATATAGAAGTTATATAAAAATCTTATTGATAAGAATATTTTTTATTAGTACAATCTAATTGTAAAAGTAAAAAAACTAAAAATATAGTTATGTCATTTTTATAAATAACAGTATATATAAATCTTAAAGTATATAAAATTGATAAATAGTTTTTGACTAAAATAAATACCTCTACAAATTATATCTATAATTTTTAGTTTTAAAAATATATTATTTATTGGAGGTAAGTAATGAGAAAGCTAACAAAGGCTATGGCAATTGCAATTTCATCTACGTTTATACTAGGTGCAAGTACTATGAATTATACTGGAAATGCAGGTGGAAATGATGTAGATAGAATACTCTGGGAACATGGTGGTGACTTAGAGGCACAATTTGGACAAGATAAAAATATAGGTACTGCAGGTTTACTTGCGGGTAAAGATGGCGAATATATAATAGCTGGTGGAGGAGCAAATTTCCCAGATAAACCAGTTTTAGATGGAGGGGCTAAAAAGCTTTATCCAGATGTGTATGTACTAAAGGAAGAAGATGGAAGACTGAAGCAAGTTAGCCATGAAAAACTAAATTATGAAATTGGATATGGGAGCTCAATTACTGATAAAGATGGAGTTTACTATATAGGTGGAAGTAGTAATGAAAAAGAAGCTGATAATGTAACTTTATTTACAGTTAATAAAAAAGGAAAACTTAAAGAAAAGCACATAGGAGATTTACCATTTACACTTAGCGATGGAATAGCAGTTAAAAAAGATAGATATATATATATTGGTTTAGGAAAGCAAAATGGAACACCTAGTAATAAGATGTATAGATTTGACATAAAAAAAGGTGAGACTAAAGAGTTAGCACCTATGCCAGGAGAAGCAACTAGAAACCAAGCTGTAGCTCAAATATTAGGTGATGATATATATGTATTTAGTGGTGGAGATAAAGTAGCATATACAGATGGATATAAATATAACATAAAAAATAATAAATGGGAAAAGGTTTCTGATATTAAAATAAATGATAATAAAATATCTTTATTAGGAGCAAGCTCAGTGAAACTTAATGAAGAAGAAATGTTAGTTATAGGTGGATTTAATAAAGAAATATATGATGATGCAGTTTATAATCTAGATAACTTAAAAGGAGAAGAATTACAAGCCTTTAGACAAAAATATTTTGGTGCAGATCCTCAGGAATTTAATTGGAATGAAAATATATTAATATATAATGCAGAAGAAGATAGCTGGAAAACTGTAGGAGAAATTCCATTTAATGCACCTTGTGGAGCAGGTCTAATACTTAATGGAAATAAGATATATTCAATAAATGGGGAAGTAAAACCAGGTGTTAGAACAGAAAGAACTTTTGTAGGAACAATAATTAATGAGTAGCTATCAAGGTATAAATTTAAGTAAAGACTTTTAAGATAGGGGGAAGATTTATGATATTTGGCAATATAGAGCATATAAAAAATTATCCTAATTTAAGTAAAGACCTACTTAGGTGTTTTGAATATGCTAATGAAAATGATTTAAAAAGCTATGAAAAAGGGACATACACTATAGATGGAAAAGATATATTTGTAAATATAGTAGAATATGAAACTTATGAGAAAGAAGAAAGATTTTGGGAAGCTCATAAAAAGTACATAGATATTCATTTAATGATAGATGGATGCGAAAGAATTGACTTAAATTTCATAGAACAATTAACTCAAAAAGATTATGAAGAAGAATCGGACTTTTTACCTCTAGAAGGTGAAAATAATGGATATGTAGAATTAAGAAAAGGAAATTTCTTGATTTGCTATCCAGAAGATGCTCACATGACAGCTATAAAAGTAAATGAAAAAGAATATGTAAAGAAAGCTATATTTAAAATTATAATAAGATAAATATAAGAGAGGGTATATGCCCTCTCTTATTAAAGTATAAAAATTAAATTTTTATTATTGGTAAATTTAATTATTTAAACTTGTTAAATACATTTTTTTATATGATATAATTTATACAGTAGTATTAATAAAGGAGTGATTTTTATGACACTAATGGCAGAAATGACATGGTATGAGTTTAATGAAAGAAAAGACAAAGATGTAGTAATATTACCTATAGGGTCTGTTGAACAACATGGACCACACTTACCATTATCTACAGATACTATAATATCTGAGGGATTCTCTAAATTATTAGGAGAAAAAACAAATTCTATAGTAATGCCTTCTATAAATTATGGATATAAATCTCAACCGGCATCAGGTGGAGGTCCATTATTTCCAGGTACTATAGATTTAAATGGAACTACTTTAATAGAGTTAGTAAAAGATATTTTAGAAGAGTTAATAAGAGATGGTGTAAGAAAAATAGCTATAGTAAACTCTCATTTTGAAAATCAAGCATTTTTACTAGAAGCCATAGATTTAGTAAGCAAATTTATGCCAAATGATACTAAAATAATAATGATGAGCTGGTGGGACTTAATAAGCCAAGATACTATTGATAAAGTATTTGATGAAATAGAGTTTCCAGGGTGGGCATTAGAACATGCAGCTATAACAGAGACTTCATTAATACTTAAATTTGCTCCACAACTAGTTCATATGGATAGATTAATAGATGAAAAAATAGAAGAAGTACCAACTTATCATGTATATCCAATACCAAAGAATTTAGTTCCAAAATCAGGATTATTAGCCATAGGAAGAACTAGTTCTAAAGAAAAAGGAGAACTAATAGTAAATGAAGCTTTAGACAAAATGGTTAGTATAGTAAACAAAGAATTTATAAAATAAACAAGAATATTTTGCTATAAAAATACATTAAAAACCTATGGCTATAAATAACTAGCAATAGGTTTTTAATGTATTTACTATTATTTTAATTTATTAATATTGGGGGGATAAAATGAAAATTGCAATAATTGGTTATAGTGGAAGTGGAAAATCCACACTTGCTAGGAAGCTTGCAAAATATTATAAGGCACCTGTTTTATTTCTCGACACAGTTAATTTTTTGCCAAATTGGATTGAACGTGATAGAGATGAGGGGCGTTTAATAGTATGTGACTTTATGAAAAATGATTCTTGGATAATAGATGGAAATTATAGTGATTTTTTTCAAAAAGAAAGATTAGAACAAGCTGATAAAATAATTTTTTTGAAATTTCCACGTAGAATTTGTATTTATAGAGCATTAAAGAGATATTTTAGATACAAAAACACAACTCGTGAAGATATGGCTAAAGGATGTATAGAGAAAATCGATTTAGAATTTATTTGGTGGATTCTTTATAAAGGTCGCACTAAAAAAATACGCAATCATTATAAACAAATAGAAAAAAATTTTAAGAATAAAATAGTAGTTTTGAAAAAAGCAAAAGAAGTTAATTTGTTTCTACAGAAAATAACAAATTCATAGTATATAGTAAATAAAAAATTAATTACTATGTACTATGAAATATATAGTTAATATTTTTATTGTCTTGATATGTAATATAAAATTTATCCTAAGGCAACAAATATAGTACCAATAGCTATAAATAAAACGCCTATTATACCTTTTACACTTATTTGTTCTTTAAATATTAAAATAGAAAAAATTACAGTTAAAACTACAGATAACTTATCAATAGGAGCTACTTGCCAAGTTTTTCCCGTCTTTAGTGCTATATTTAAAAATAACCAAGACAAAGCACCAGATACGCCAGCAAATATTAAGAATAGTAAGTCTTTTTTATGACTTAAAAGAGAAGATAGATTAGAAAAATCCCCTTTTATAAAAGATACTAATACTAAAAATACTCCCATTATAACTGCTCTAACACTAGTAGCTAGTGAAGGAGACAAGTTAGTTACTCCCACCTTAGAAAAAACTGTTACAAAACTTGCACTGATAGCCGCTAAAAGTGCATAAAATAACCAATTACTCATAAAACCTCCTTGCGAATCAATATTAGATGTTAATTAAAAATAAATGAAAATAAATATCAATAACTAAAATAATACTTTATAAATCTTATATAGTCAATAAATATTTAAATGCAATAAAAAATTATATAAAAAATAATAAAATATTATATCTTGTTTGAAAACATACTAATTTAAACTTGTTTGTTGTATAATTTAATAATAAACAATCAACAAAAGGAGAGTCAAAATTTATGAGGGATTTTAAACTGAAAAATCAATTTATACTAGCAACTTATATAATTATATTATCCTTTTTATTATTAAATATAAAAACTGTAGGAAATGTTTTAAACACTACATTATCTATATTAAAACCTTTTATAATAGGATTAGCTATAGCATTTTTACTAAATGTACCTATGAAATCTTTTGAAAATAGATTAATAGGAAAAATTGTTAAAAAATATAATATAAAGAATTCAAAAATTATTATAAGGATAATATCATTAATATTAACACTTATAACAATAGGGCTATTATTAAGTGCATTTATAAACTTAGTAATACCACAATTAGTAAAAAGTACTTCAAGTTTAATAAGTAGTATTCCGCAGGATATAGACTCATTACAGTCTTATATAACAACTTATATGTCTCATATAAATATATCAGATAATTTACATCACAGTTTATTATCAGGGGTTGATAAGATGTCAGACTTTATGATAAAAACTTTAAATTATTTTATATCTAATATAGTTGGAATTACTTTTTCAATAACATCTATAATAACTAACTTATTATTAGGTTTTGTTATAGCCATATATATGTTACTTAGCAAAGACAAGCTTATAGTTCAATTTAAAAAGGTGATATATGGTCTTTTAAGTGAAAATATGGCAGATAAAATAATGAGCATTATTAGATTAGGCGATGTTAAATTTTCAAAATTTATAGTAGGACAATGTACAGATGGTATAGTTATGGGAAGTTTATGCTTTATAGGTATGACCATATTTAATATGCCTTATGCTATATTAATAAGTACATTAATAGGAATTACAGATTTAATACCTATATTTGGTACATTTTTAGGAGCAGCTCTTTCTGCTTTGATATTATTTATGATAAAACCTGTAACAGCACTTTACTTTATAATAATGATAGTTATAATTCAGCAAGTAGAAGGGAATTTTATATATCCATTTATAGTAGGAAATTCCATAGGATTATCATCATTTTGGATATTAGTTCCTATAATAATAGGTTCATCAATGTTTGGAGTATTAGGAATTCTAATAGGAGTACCTCTTTTTAGTATGATATATACTTTATGTGGTGGGTATATAAATAATAAGATAAAATCAAAAAATATAAATATACAAAAATAATTTGATACTTGTATTTATTTTATATAAACAATTAAAATAATATAAAAAGGGACTAAAGTTGGCTTTTAGTCCCTTTTTATATTATTAATTAGTCTAATATACTATATAAAACACTATTTACAATAGATAGCAATATAGATGCACCTATTGCACTTAAAGTACTATTTATATAAACTCCATTAACAAATGAGAATGCTAGCTTTAAAACTAATCCATTTATAATTAGTGAAAATAACCCTAAAGTTAAAACTGTTATAGGGAATGAAAAGAACTTAAGTATAGGCTTTATAGTTAAATTAAGTAATCCAAATATTAATGTAAGTATTATTAATGACTTAAAAGAACTTATATATACGCTATTTAAAAGTAAAGATACTATATATAAGGATATAGCATTAACGACTATAAATAATGATGCTTTTCTCATAGTAAATCTCCTTTCAAAATATTACAAATTTATACAAATATTAAATCATATATACAATAATATTTCAAGTTAGTATAATATTTAAGATAATTAGATCATATACTTTAAATATGGTTTTGTTTTTAATTTTGTCTATATATTAAATTTATATACACTACACTTATTAAAGTAAAAATATAATTAAATTAATTTACCAAAAAAGGATGATATTATGTATAATTCAAGATATGAAGAATTAAACAATATTATGAAAATTATTACACCTATAGAAAATGAAATAAATAATATTACAAAGTATATATATACCAAAGATAAAACAAAATCAATATATATTATAGATTATATACAAAAAGAGATAAATAAATTAAAAAACAATGTAAAAGAGCTAGAAAATCCATTTGTACTTTGTATAGTGGGTTGTGGGAACTACGGAAAATCAACTCTTATAAACTCATTAATAAAAAGGGAGGTAGTAGCTACAAAAGATATACCAAGTACTTGGAAGGTTGATGTTTTTTTAAAGAGTAATTTAGAAAAAATAGAGATAATATATGACAACGAAGAAAAAATTTTAAAAAGTATACAAGGTGGATATAGATTACTGAAAGATGAAGAAGATAAGTACAAAAAATCTAAAGAAAAAATATATAGATTAGTTCAAGAGCTTAAAAAAGAAAATACAAAAACAAAAAAAGAACTTAAAGAATACAAAAGAGAATTAGAAGAGAAATATTTATATAAACCTCAAATATGTAAGGTTAAATATTACTTAAAAGAAGGAAATTTAATAAATGATTTTACTATAGTAGATACACCGGGACTTAACCAAAGTCTATTAAATACTGATAAAAAAGTAGAGCGATATTATGAGATAGCAGATGGAATTATATGGGTAATAGATGCTCAAAATATAGTATCTAGTGAAAATACAAAGCTTATAAATGAAATTAATGATATAGATAAAAATTACACTAACAAAAATATAATAGCTGTTGTAAATAAGATTGATATAATAAAAGAAAAAGATCTAGATAAAGTTAAAGATAAATGTGAAGAATTATTTAAAGATAAGTTTAAAGACATTGTATACATATCAGCTAAGGATGCTATAAAAGGAATATTAAATGAAGATTATTATTATATACAGAAAAGCAATATAGAAAAATTATATAAAAGTATAGATGTTAATTTTAAAAAACTTTGTGAAAATAAGCAAATAGAATCCAAATACAAAAATTTATATATAACTAAAAGTAATATACTACAATCTATATACTCACATAAGAGAGAATTATACAAAGACTTATCTATATATAATGAAATAGATTATGAATTAAAATACACCTTAGATAATATAAAAAAGGATGCTCTAAGTTATATAAAAGATATAGATATAGAAATAAAGGACCATATAATAAGTTTGCAAAATAAATGCAATAATGATTTTAGTAATATATATGATATAATTTATAAAAAATCAAATTTCAATAAAGATGTCATTTATCAAAAAATAGATACTAATATAAATTTAGATAAAATCCAGGTACCAATTCAAAAACAATTAAAAGATAAAGCAAAAGAAGATAAACTAGAAAATTTATTTAATAAATTTTTAGTTAAAGCATTTAATGAAGACGTAAATTATAAACCAAATTACCTATCTATAAATAAAGAACTCATAACAAAAGACATAGAAAAAATATTAAAAGATAATATAAATACTATAATTTCAAACATAGAATATATAAAAAATCATAGTTTTGAAAAAGTATATATAGACTATAAGTATATAAATATTT